>VFJS01000074.1 GCA_009885955.1 Spirochaetia bacterium
GTCGCCCGGTGCATCCGAGGATAGCTACCCGACTTTCTGGCAATTATCGGGACTGGACTTTCACCAGTTAGCAGACGACAGCTTCAGAACGGACCAGAATAAAGATTATCAGAAACTGCATATTTATGACAAATAATCAAATCTATGTACTCTGTCTTAAAATTTAAAATATTGTAATATTCAGGCTGTCGATTTAATAAAATAAGTAGCTCCCGGTAAAGGGGCATTTCGCATAAGCCCAAGCTGAACGCTGTTGACCTGGGAAAAAATCGTTTTTATGCCGGAAAAAAGGGCAATGGCGTTTAGCGACGCTTAGGCGATGTGGCCATGGGAAGCATCCCGCACGAATCAGTGGCAGGGTTACGGCTGGACTCTTCAATTAAGCAGTTTGCACCGAATCACTATCTCTTTCTTTCTTCCATGATTCATATATACTCATTAATTCCTTGTTTATTTCATCAATAGTTTTGTTCTCAAACTCTTTATGTAATTTATGACGAATTTCATGCAGTTCCCATAATGTCTCATCTTCGCTTTTTGAATAATCATTTTTATAAGTTCCCATATTTTGAACCCCCGTATATTTCAAGCGTTCCTATCTCCATTATAATATAATCATGTTTCCTGTTTATTTCATGTATTTTTTTAATCGGATTTATGCTCACGACATGTTTAAAATTCCACGACGCAAGCGATTCAATCCCGTTTACCGTCGCAATCGCTATATGCAAGGCATCTTCCGGCTCGGATTCCGGAATCGCTCCTTTCTCAATATATTCCCGTGAAAGTTTTACCGCAGGCTCATTAATATTCAATATTGTGATATTATTATCAAATATCAATTTTTTTATATTGTCTCTTTTTATTATATTCAAAAATTTTTCAATCTCTCCTATTCCGATGAGCGACATATACAGATCATAATTTATTGCTTCAATCTCAAACCATTTCTGCGTCACAAGTTGACGCACCGGCTTTGAGTAATCATAATATGCGCTCGGTATTGAGGTGTCGAGATATAATTTTGATTTCATAATCGTTTCAAATCTATTGAATTTTAAAATTAAATAAAGATATTGCTAATAGAATTACAATAATAAACAAAACCCATGCCCAATCTTTAATTTTTAATAATAAGCCATTCCCAAACCTGACATTATAAAATGATAAAAGAACTGCTCCAATAATACTTACAATGAAAACAAAAGGTAAATTTTCTTTTTTAAAACTTATTAAGTTAACATAACTACCGGTTGCTAATATTCCCCCAAAAAAGAAAATAGTAAAAAATAAAATTGGATAAATAATTTTTCCTTTATTCCATTGGCCTAGTTGAAAAAATAAAAAAATAAATATTATTCGAAAAGTTAACTCGAGTTTTGATTCGCCCATGTATATCCAGGAATTTCCATTAGTAATTGGGTAAAACAGATCCCGAAAATCGTTATAAATATAGAAAGTATTTAATACAACCTTATACAAGAGACAGAATAAAGATTATAAGAAACTGCATGTTGCATGACAAATAATCAAATCTATGCACACTGTCTTAAAATTTGCGCAGTCCCAAAAAATGAAAAGACATACCTCTTCTGTATACTTTTATACAGTAACAACCATTTAATTAATGTCAACAATTTTTTGCTAATTTAGAAACTCGAATTCCTATCAGGGAGGTATTGATTTTCTGTTCTCTTTTTAAAAGAAATGAAATAGCCTTTTACAATAACATGTGTTTTAATCAGTTTTTTTATTTCCCTGTCAGCAAGGAATGAAAAAATGGTATCAGGCAACATAAAAGTTGTACACTCCGGGCATTCTTCAGGAGCTTTATCAAAGGAATTCTGAATTGCCAAAGCCCATGTTTTTCTATCTATCTCTTTCAATTTTTTTTCAATATATCATAAAAAACAAATTTTAAATTTTTCGTGATGTTCGTGCCTTTCGTGGTTAATCTTATTGGATGCTGAGGTTAAAAATTAATACGACTGTTTTTTGAAATGTAATGCATTAAATATTTCATTGTTCAATAGATTAGAAGAACTCCCGTTGATATCGAGAAAAATTCCATTTTTCCCCTGGAGGATAAGGGTATTATCAATTTTTTTTAAATTATATATATCTCCTTCACTCCCCTGGTCGATAAAAATCGAAAAACTGGTTCCACCATGATAGTGATTGACACCGGCCACTCCCGGATTGCTGCCATTGGTATATTCATCCCTCCCGGAAGAATCAATAAAAATGGAGACGCCGTTGTGGGCCGAAGCTCCCAGGGAAAATCCGCCGCCGGTTTTATACACATCATTCCCGCCCCTGTCGATAAAAAGGGTCACGGACAGATCCCATGAGGCGCTGTTCACCACACCGCTATTTCCTTGATATACATCGTCACCCCCGTCATCAATGAATGAAGCGATGCCCGAATGGGCCGCCGCGGACAGGCCGTACCGTGATGCATGATAGATGTCATTGCCGTTCCCCGAATCTTTCAGGATCCCCCAGCCGTAAAAATATCCGCACCCCAGGGAGAATTCGCCTCCTTCATAGGTGTCGTTGCCCCCTGAATCCAGCAGTACCCCGATACCTCCTGAGCTGATTCCCCTGAACCCGATGCCGGCGCCCTGGGAGAATCCGCTGAACATCCCCGCTGTCCCGTAGGTGCTCTTATGCTTTCCCCCGGCATAATAGGTGTCATTGCCGGCAATGTCCATGCACAGGCCGATCCCCAACGGCAGCCCCACCCCCTGGGAAAACAGATGCGCCGTATAGCGGTCATTCCCGCTGACATCAATGCTTATCCCCATGCCCCAGAGCCCCACTCCGTTCATATATTCACTGCCCCTGTACTCATCATCCCCTGCGAAGTCCATAATGATTCCCGCGCCGGCAATGCCGCATCCGGCAGCGCATGTTTTTGCCGTGTAGGTGTCGTTTCCAGAAAGGTCAAGGACCATGCCGATGCCCATCCTTCCATAACCGATGCCGCCTTCACCGACGGCCGTGTACCGGTCATTGCCGCTGAAATCGATGATGAAACTGAGGGGTTCATGGATACTGAATGTCCCGCCTGCATTCCCTTCATACAAGTCATCCCCGCCCAGGTCGATGATCACTGCTGTATTCCCGGTGTACCGGTTGGGCCCGGTCCCGCCGATTATTATGTCGCCAAATTCAGTTACCTCTTTATGGAGGATTGTTCCCGGGGGATCATCTTTCGAATGGAGTGGAGACTTGTTGAATGACTTCATCAGATCAGCCTTTAACCCGGTCAGGTATTCCCTGTCAGCAATCCCGGCTGATATTAAAATTGCCCTGGCAAGAGAACCAAAATCGATGGCGTATGAAAGCTTTATCAGACGCTTCACCGTATCCCATTCATCATTTTCATAGAGATAGATATTGTCAATAAAGCTTTTCAAAACTGTATGGGCATTATTGAAGAAAAAAATCTTATCATCCGCGGAAAACTCCCTGAAGGCCTTATCGCGGTAGAGTTTAGCCTCCTTCATGACTTTTTTTATCTGGTCAATATGGCTTGCCATTGATATTCCCGTTTTCAGTTTCATGGGACTGAATTTCCCGGTTGAGAAATCAAGCTTCTCGCTCAGGATAGTTGTAAGGGCATAGAGATCCTGAGTTTTGCTGTTGACGGCAGACTCAATGGCGGACATGAAATCCATGGTTATCTTTTCTATTTTAAAAGGGTCCCGGTGAATATAGCTTATGACGCCAAGTCTGAACAGGTCATTCCATTCTTCATCCTTCCTGAGCCTCTCCATAAGGTCTTTGTAATCATCGATGATATTAAAGTGCGTTACAAGCTTTTGAACAATTTTCGAAGTATCATCTGAATAATTAGTCAATTCAGGAAATATTGCGCTGTTTTCAGGGATCTCTTTTTTTCTGCTGATTGCATCAAATCCGCTTTCTATAACAGCATTGAAATCCATGACAACACTTTTAATACCGGCTTTATTATCCCCAGCCTTCACTACTCTTAAAATCGTAAGGCTCACCGTGTCTCCCGGATTTTTCGCTTCAATGGATTTTTTAAAATTGCCGAGGATTTCATCCTCTTTCCCATAAAAAGGTTTTCCATCGAGGCCGATGATAATGTCTTCATGGAGGAGCCCGCCTTTTTCAGCAGGAGATTTTTTCATAACACGTATTTTCATGCCGTAAGGTGCCGTGGTGCCGTCGGGGAGGATGATATTCTTTTCCAGTGTCCTGTAGATGCCGAGGAATCCCTTTTCTTTTTCTTTATTCTTTGACTGGCTTATAACTGCGGTCATGGAAAGGCAGAGAATAATAAGTACCATTGATTTTAGAAGTTTCATATCAATTAGTTCTGCTTATACCGGTTAAATTGCACTTCTTGATTGAAGTTGGGGCATAATAAAAAAAACATCCGGTCTCATTTTTTCAGCACTGCCACCTTTTTCAACTTCTCAGAACTCGCAATGTCCCTGGGCGACATGAATCGGTCCGCCCTATTGTTTTTCAGGTCCAGGCCGATGGAATTGTATACCTGGGCCACATAGAAGGAGCAGAAGAGCCTTTTTGACCGGCACAGGTCATCTACTTTTTCATTTCGCCAGGGAAATATCTTGTACAAAAGAAAGGCGAAGAGACCCAGGAACGAATATTCCTTTCCCAGCTGCTGCTGGGCGAATTCCAGCATCTTCTTCCTTGATTTTTCCGGAATGTTGTCCCTGTGCTGGTACCACTCGACGCCCCCATCATAATGGGCCACATTTGCTGACATGGGTGTTACCACTATCCCCTTCCCCACTGCCTCCATGACCATGAGCCGGCCATTCCACCATACTGCAAGGCCCGCATGGGAATAGGGGGACCTGGTGAGCAGTTGGATGAGCCTGGAAAGGCGGGAGGTCCCCCGGTACAGGAGGATATCGGCGTTTCGAATTTTTTTGCGGCTGCCGGAATAGCTCAGAGCATCGCTTTGTGAATAGTTCATGGTTCTCATGTCAAATCACTATCCTGCATATGTGAAGCCCCTTACTCGAGATTCATTTCCAAATACTGAGAAATAATTTATTCCTGTATATTTTCAATTTGCCCACTCTCCCCCGGTGGGGGCACGGCTCATCTATATGCTCATGCCATATAAAAAATCAGAATATATAAAATTATAGTATTCAGATTATTTCTCTAGAGATGCGGGCTGTCTAAAAAATCAGCCACGGAGACACAGAGGCACGGAGTATAGTAATATCAATATTAAATTGAAAAAACCTCTATAAATTGATAAACAATTTATTCCTTTTAAATAATTAACTATTGTTTTTCTGTGACTCTGCGCCTCTGTGGCAAAATTTTTTTCTTTTTTGGACAGTCCTGCATGGGGCCCAATATCTGATTTATTTATTTCTTCTCAACAATCCCTTAATCGCTCCCCTTTTCCAGACCATGACGCCAATTATTATGATGAGCGGCAATGCATAGAGCACGGCATACAGAAAAGTAAGAACACCATTTACCGCGCCCACAAGAGCGTTACCATAGTTCGGCACTTCTATCGAGTCAGGCATTTGCGGGCCTTTTATATAGATATGTATTTTTGCCCAATTGATCCTGTCCTTTATTTTCCATTTTTCCAGTTCTGCGCGGTCCAGGCTGTCTTCCGTTTTCGATAGCGACGCGTCCTGCTCCACCCAGGTTTTCGCGCCCGGCGCGCTTGCCGATATGGCATTGCTTTTCCGGAGAGTCCGGAGCAGTTCACGCTTTACGGTAATTTCCTGTAGAACCATGTTTTCCGTATGATCAATGACGGTTATTGTTTCTGAGAGCATGGCGCCGATTTTTTCAAAATCAAGCAGCGCAGTAAATAACGTATCAGCCCGGATGGATAATTCCACAGAGGCATAGGGGTACTTCCCTTCTGTAGATGCGCGGCTGGAATTGATAAATCCATATCTGGAAATTATCGCCAGCAGATCCTGGCGTGATTTGATCACATCCTTTGATTCATAGGTTACATTAATTCTGTATTCCAGAAGACGTTCCCTGGCCTGTTCCAGGGGAGTGATAAAATGCGAGGGGAGGCCTTTTTTCGGCGTATCGCCATCTTTTTCTTTCTCCTTTTTCACCGATAAAGGTTCAAGTCCGGCGCTATGTTTTGCTTCATCCTTCATTGCACCGGGAGATGTCCGGGATTCCACTGATTTTTTTTCCTCAGATTTACTGCATGAGAACATGTTCATGCTGAGCAATAGCGCCATAGCGGTGATTTGTATCAACGGGAAAATTTTTTTCATATGTAATGCCTCTTTCATTCAATAAATTTCAGACTTCATCACAACCTAAACCGCATCCCTTATTATCCTTACCATGACGACATCGGCAATCTTTCTCAGTTCATCCGCCACATTCTCTTCAATCCCGCCGTCGATGTCAATGATATTAAAGGCATGGTCTCCCTTGCTCTTGTTGAGCATGTAGGCGATGTTGATGGAATTTTCTGCAAGGACATGGGAAATCTGTCCAATCATGTTGGGCACATTTTTATTGGCTATGATCACCCGTATGGAGCCGTTCCTCGGCATCACGCAGTCGGGAAAATTCACGGAGTTCCTGATGATCCCCTCTTGTAAAAAGTCCCTCACCTGTTCCACGGCCATGACCGCGCAGTTCTCCTCGGATTCGGGTGTTGATGCGCCAAGGTGGGGGATGGGGATGATATGATCGGAATCGAGAAGTTCCTCGTCGGGGAAGTCGGTGACATAGGTATCCACGATCTTCGCGTCAATGGCAGCCTTGAGGTCTCTGTTATTTATCAGCCCCCCCCTTGCGAAATTCAATATCCTCATACCTTTTTTCATGATGGCGAATTTGTCCTTGTTTATGAAACCCTTTGTGTTGTCGTTCAGGGGGATATGAAACGTAATGTAATCCGAGTCCGCCAGTAAGCTGTCGAGGCTGAGCGCCTTCTTCACCTCCCTGGAGAGGCCCCACGCGGAATCGACTGATATGAACGGGTCAAAACCCGCAACCTCCATGCCCAGGGACCTGGCGTCATTTGCCACCATGACGCCGATGGCGCCCAGCCCTATGACGCCGAGCTTCTTCCCTTTCAGCTCAGGGCCGGTAAAATTTCCCTTCTCCTTTTCAATGAGAGTGGATATCTCGCCGCCCTTCCCCTTCAGGCTTTTCATCCACTGGATGCCGCCGTAAATCTTCCTCGATGACATGAGCATCCCCAGGAGCACGAGCTCCTTCACGGCATTGGCGTTGGCCCCGGGTGTATTAAATACCACGATCCCCCTGGCCGAGCATTTATCCACGGGGATGTTATTAACCCCGGCGCCGGCCCTGGCTATGGCCTTGAGTGAGCCCGGAAGCTCCATGTCGTGCATGCTGAAGCTCCGCACAAGGATGGCATCGGGACTCAGAATGTCAGTGGCATATTCAAACCTGTCCCCGGGGAGGAGCGCCAGGCCCGTGGGCGAAATCTTATTGAGTTTCTGTATCTTGAACATCGGGTGTCTCCTTACCTGTTTTTAACTTCAAATTCTTTCATGAAATCGATGAGTTTCTGTACGCCTTCCACCGGCATGGCATTGTATATGCTGGCCCTCATGCCGCCGACGGAGCGGTGGCCCTTCAGGGTGAGGAACCCTTTTTTCTCAGCCTCTTTTATGAACTTCGAATCGAGGTCATCGGACCCGGTGACAAAGGGGACATTCATGAGAGACCTGAACTCCGGCACCACCGTAGATCTGAACATTTTGGAATTATCGAGATAATTATAAAGGAGCCCGGCCTTGTACCGGTTCACCTTCTCCATTTCCCCCACGCCCCCCATTGCCTTTATATGCTCAAAGACCAGCTTCGCCATGTATATGCAGTAGGTGGGAGGGGTATTGTACATGGAATCATTCTTCACATGGGTCCGGTAGTCGAGCATCGTGGGGGTCATCTCCATGGGGCTTCCGATCAGGTCCTCCCGTATGATGACAATGGTGAGGCCCGCGGGCCCTATGTTCTTCTGCGCGCCGGCAAAGATGACGCCGAACTTTTTCACGTCCATGACTTCCGATAGGATACACGACGACATGTCGGACACCAGGGGGACCTTCCCGGTATCGGGAACATACGTCCACCGCGTGCCGAAGATGGTATTGTTCGTGCAAATGTAGAAGTAGTCGGCATCGGGGCTGAACTTTGTTCTATCCAGTTCCGGTATGCAGGTGAAATTTTTATCCTCAGACGAGGCAATGATGTTCACCGTACCGTACCTTTTCGCCTCCTGGATGGCCCTCTCGGTCCATGCGCCGGTATGCACCAGGTCGCATTTCCTGCTCTTTTTGAAGAGGTTCATGGGGACCATGGCGAACTGGAGCGATGCCCCTCCCTGGAGAAAAAGGATCTTATAGTTGTCCGGTATCCCCATGATCTCTTTTAAAACAGCTACGGTACCGTTATAGATTTCAAGAAATTCATCGGAGCGGTGGCTCATCTCCATAACCGACATCCCGGAATTCCCGTATTCAACAAGCTCCTGCGCGGCCTTCTTCAAAACAGCTTCCGGCAGCATTGCAGGCCCTGCGGAAAAGTTGTACACTCGTGTCATATCGTTCTCCTTAATTAGTTATTCTGCATCCATGCCCTCACCCCCGTCCCACTTCGACATGCTCAGTGCATCGCCTCTCCCGGAATAGGGAGAGGGGAGTTTTGGCAGGGCAAATCATTATATTCTTTTTTTGAGTACCTATATTTTCCCATCTCTTTATAAAACTAAACGCAATTCATGGCAATAAATAACAACAAAAAACGATAAAATTCATGTTACACCCCCCTCTCCCCGATCCATATTGAAAATGGGAGAGGCGACAAGCAGGACGCTTTAGTGTCGAGCGCAGACATGGATGTCTAAAAGGCGCTCGACGAGACGGGGGTGAGGGCATCATCTGACGCAGTCATTAAGGCCGCGAGATACCTCAAATCGCCGATGATATCAATATTAACAATGTTCACCCCGCTCTTCATATCAGGGTTCAGAACGGTTGATGAAAAATTTATGATCCCCTTTATCCCCGCCCTTATGAGATTCTCAGCGGTTTCCACTGCCCGGGGCCCGGGAACGGCGATGATTGCCATCTCGATCTTCTCCTTCTTGATGATAAGGGGAATCTCATTGGCCGGATATACGGGAATATCGGTCCTCAGGGTCTCTATCCTGTTTATGCTGGAGTCGAACCCGGCAACAATTTTCATGTTATTATAGGGAAGCCTGTCGTAATCCATGAGGACCTTGCCCAGTTTCCCGATGCCCACGATACAGGCCCTTCTCTCAATATGGAACCGGAACCTGCTGCCGATCTCCTCTTTCAGGACCGGCACATTGTACCCTGAACCTGCCCTGGTATCCCTATGGAGATAGGAAATATCCTTCCTGATGGTATGCGGGGCAGTGCCGGTTTTTTCACCCAATTCCCTGGAGGATATGGCCTTCTCTCCCATTTTATCATACTCATCAAGAATTGCATAGATGCGGCAGAGCCTTTTAAGGCTGGGATCGGGAATCATCTTCCCGGCCGTCTTATTTTTAAGGTTAAATCCCATGGATCACTTGTGAAATAATTCACATAAAAAGTCAAGATAAATAACAATTATTTTCTTAAAATTTGATAATTATTATAAATTAACAGTATTTGTGAATTTTTTCACACCATTATATCAAACAATTAATATTTTTATTTACTATTGAACTGATATATTGTATAAATAATTAACTTGACTAATTGTAATCATTACAATATTATAAAAATGTCAGTATGTAACACTTTCTCACTTAATATGTATTTATTATTGAGCAAAACCTTTCTGAATTATGGGAATTAAAATGAATAAAATAGTATATATATGCGCCCTGATCCTTTTCATACCAGCACTTGCATCGGCTGAACTCACTTATGAGGGCTCATCAACAATAGGTGAAATCATCATGCCGGGCGTCAGCGCTGCTTTTGAAAAAAAAACCGGTATCAAATTCAGCAAAATAGGGATTGCAGGGTCGGGCTCGGGGATAAAAGCGGTACAAGAGAATAAAACCGACATAGGCGGCATCAGCCGCTCCCTCACGAGGAATGAGATGAATATGAGGCATTACTATTGCATTGCAGGGTATGATGCGATTGTTGTCTTTGTCAATAAAAACAACCCCGTGAATAATCTTTCTGCGGCTGCGGTAAAAGGGATTTTTTCCGGCAGGATAAAAAACTGGAGGGAGCTTGGCGGCGCCAATGCCCCTATCGTTGTAGTCACGGAAATCATGGCGGGGAAAAGGGCCACCATGGAGGAATTCAGGCACCTGGCCATGGATGGATCGGATTACATTGTCACGAAGGAGATCGACAAGCCGGCTGACTGCGTAAAGCATGTCGCCACTGATATCAATGCAGTGACCTTTGCAGGCATGGCTTTCAGAGTGGACGGCATCAAGGCGGTCATTTATGACAACACGGATCCGTCCAGGAACAATGTGAGCACCGGGGCATACCCTCTGTCGCGTCCGCTGATTTTCATGACAAAAAAATATCCCAGGGGCGATATTAAAAAATTCTTTGATTTTTTGTTGTCCTCTGAAGGCCAGAAAATCATCGGGGAAAAAATCGTCCCCATAAAACAGGCTGATTAATATTTTATTAAAAATATAAGGAAAAAATCTTGATAAATTTTATTATAAATCTCACCATAAGAAAAAAATTATTCGTAATAATTACGGTCACATTTTTCCTGTTTATTATCTCCTTCCTCGGGAACTTCTTCGTCCTGAACAAGGTTAAAGTCGGGGGCATACTTTCCGATAACATTGAATTGTACCACAATAACCTTGAGACCATAGCCCTCCTCAAATCCGACCTCATAATAGTACGGAATCAGCTCCTGAATTTTATATATGAGCGCGACAGCGGCAAAATGTCCCAGTTGCAGAAGGGCATAGTTGAGTCCTCTGAAAAAATCGACACCTCATTCAAAAACATGCAGGCGGCAATAAGCGAGGAGGATATCAAAGTCACCTTAAAGGCGTCTCAATTTACCTGGACCGAGTTCAAGAATACCAGGGACAAGGTATTGATTCCGGCAATCCTGGCGGGAAACCGCGAAGGCGCAAGAGAAATAGCGGGCGGGATTCAGGCCAGGAGGTATAACCGCTTCATAGAACAGACGGACTGTACAATTAACTCAATAGAACTCGTCATTGAAGATCTCCGGAATGCCGCAGACGAAATTGTCACATCAAACACCATATACCTCTCTCTTTTTAACGGGATCCTGCTTATTATTATTATCGCCATAACATTTTTTATCGGCAACCTTATTGTAAAATCAATCAGGCAGCTGACTGAACGTACGCGGGACCTTTCCGAGGGGGAAGGGGACCTGACGATTGAGATTGACATCCGATCCAGGGATGAGACTGGCCTCCTTGCGGGATATTTCAACAAATTCGTGGCCAGGATCAGCGAGGTGATACGGGACACGTCGCTCACCGCGGACCAGCTGTCGGTTTCATCCACGGAGATGTCATCATCGACAATGGCTTTCTCGGAAAACGCCCAGAGCCAGGCCGCCTCGGCAGAGGAAATAATGGCAAGCGTTGAGGAAATCTCCGCAGGTATGGACAGCGTGGCAAGCATAGCCGAAAATCAGCAGGGCAACATGAATTCCCTCATGCAGCGGATAGACATCCTTTCTGATATCATAACCGGGATGAGCAGCCAGGTAAAAGAAGCGCTGGGGACAAGCGGGGCTATAACCGAGAAGGCGCGCTCAGGAGAACAGTCCCTGGGCTCAATGAATGAAAGCATGAGAAAAATCGGCGACAGCTCCAATAAAATGACCGACATCATCAAGATCATAAATAACATATCCGATCAGATCAACCTCCTTTCCCTCAATGCCGCAATTGAGGCTGCGCGGGCCGGCGATGCCGGGCGCGGATTTGCTGTTGTTGCAGACGAGATTTCGAAACTTGCCGATAAAACCGCCCAGAGCCTGAAAGACATTGACAGTTTAATAAAGACAAATGAGAGCGAGATTGGGAAAGGTATTTCCATAGTAAACGTCACCGTGGATACAATCGGCACCATAATCCGCGGCGTCAACACAGTAGCAGATATGATGAAAAGCATTTTTGATTTCATGGAGAAGCAGCAGGAAAACAATACCCTGCTCATAAACGAGGCAACCCAGGCCAGGATAAGCTCCGAAGAGATACGTTCAGCCACGGACGAACAGAAAATTGCAATCAGCGAGATTGTGAAAACAATATCAAACATAAATGAAAAAACACAGACAAATGCCTCGGGCGCGGAGGAGATGGCCGGTAATTCAGAGGAGATCTCGGGCATGGCCGAAACCCTGAAAATGAAGGTGGGATTTTTCAAGGTGTGAAGGATCGGTTGCCTCGTGAAAAAATCCTCCAAGCGACAAAATTAAACAAGAATATCCGAAATAAATAAAAATTTATTTTCGCGCAGCCCGTGCTTCACATATTGTTTTTTTAAATAATTTATATGATTATTCATATCGATATCATCTTCAATAATATGATAATGAAATGATTTCTGCCATTTGAACTTCACAAAGCCGTGATTGTTTCCATATTTTATGAAAAATTCCGATCTCAGGTTTTGAATGTTTTCGATATGTTCCATGAACGGTCCACATCCCCCCACAAGCGACGATTCGAATCGTCGCTTGTGGGGGGACCGTCGCTTTTCGGGGGACTGGCGCAGTTGGGGAGATCGGATGAAATCGTTCCCTGAGATCATATCATTACAATCCCTTGCGAAATTACGTTTTATAGTGCCCATGATATCAGAAAAAGTAAATCCCTCAGCCTGTTTCAGCAAAATATGGACATGATCAGGATTTATTTTATACCCGTACAATAAAAAACGATAAGGAGAATAAATGCTTCTTATTGTCCGGCAGTATTCCATGGTTTCAACGAACAAACGGCATACTATATCATCACTGAAATACGGAACACGGTTACAGGTATTTGTTGTTATAAAATATACCGAATTCTTTCGATAATATCTTTTCTGGGAATTCCTGTGAAAGGGCATTGTATTTTCTCCTTTCTCTATATACGATTCACAGGAGAGGATTATGAAAAAAAATCCATCCAAACCAAAGGCGACGATTCGAATCGTAGCCTTTGGTTTGGAATTCATCACGATAAAGTGTACGCTGATGGATTAGAATTCAGCACCGGAACCTCAGTTAAACCGACTGACAATGATATTCGCCCTTGCCCCGTCGGACTGCTGCCAAATGACAATGCCATGCCCAAAGTTATCGAAAATTAATTGTGGAAAATTTGCAGGATAAACATGCTCAGAGCAAAATATTGAGCTTGCAACGTTACAGTTGATATAAAAATTACATTTCAGCAATCTTTTTACCATCCGGAATATTTTGTTTGACAATACCAATTATATTTAGTAAATTTACATTAATGATAAAAGCCAAGGATTATTAAATGCCAATCAGTGGAAAAGAGATGCTAAGGATTTACAAAAAAGCAGGATGGAAAGTTGAAAGAGTAAAAGGCAGCCATCATTGCATGTCAAAGGGCAATGCAGTTGAAACAATTCCTGTATCCTCGAAAGACCTCACTAAAGGACTTGAACGAAAATTATTGAAGAAACTGGAGAAAACAATATGAAATATCATTTTAAAATACATAGAGATACCGATGGACTCTGGGCAGAGTGTGTTGAATTAGACGGCTGTCATACTCAGGCTGAAACAGAGAAAGAGCTTTATAAAAATATGAAAGAAGTCCTTGATCTTTATTTAGATGAACCTGACGAATCCATTAGAATAGCGCCGCTGCCTAAAATAAAATTAAAATCGAAAAATATCGCTGAGATCGAGGTTAATCCAAAGATCGCATTTTCTCTATATATGAAGCATTTAAGGAATAAGCACAATTTTACCCAGCAGCAGCTTGCCGACATGCTCGGTATGAAGAATATTTATAGTTATCAAAGACTTGAAAAAAAATCCAACCCGAGCCTTGACATGCTTGCAAGGGTTAAAAAAATATATCCCGAATTTAATTTTAATAAATTATTTGAATAAAACCAATTACACAATCTTTTTTACACCCTTAAAATTTTTTATAAACTGCTGGATAACTTTTAGTTTATTTTGAATAAATTAAAAGTTATAAATTTCTTCATAAGATAAAAATGTTTATCAATTGTTAATAATGATATATTATTATTAACTATGTTTTGCAGAATAATTAAATCAGGTATTCCAACATTATTAATGCCATTCTTAATATTGATTACCTGGTAATTGATAATTTCATCCCAATCAATAACAATAGGAATATTTCTGATAGTTAACAGAATATCGATTAACTTGAATTCCTTTTTAATTTTTAGATACGGCAGTAATTCCGACAGGATTAAATTATTAATGCATATTTGATTATTATCGATAAGACCGTCCACAACATCGGAATTGACTGATTTTGAGCCGCGGAAATACTCGACCCATACAGAAGTATCGATTAGTATAAAGTTCATCTGTTTCTTAATGTATCAAGATCAATATTTATTTTTATTTTCCCATGGAAACTTTTAATATTTTTAACTTTTTCACGCTGAATCAGGCTTATCAAAGCTTCTTTAATAACGCCTGTTTTCGTTTTAATATTTGCAAGCTTCATAGCTTCTGATACAAGATTTTCCGGTAAATCAATTGTTGTTCTCATGGCAATACCTCTATATGCATAATATATAAAATTTATATGCATAGTCAAGTATATTTTATGCATTGAAACTAATTAATTCCCTAAAACAGACCAATAGGAATAATCACCCTCACCGTTCTCAAACCTGCGAAAACAAGGTCATATTTACAAAAATGAACTATGCGGAAATAATATTAAACAAGGATATCCGAAAAAAATAAAAATTTATTTTCGCGCAACCTGTGCTTCACATATTGCCTTTTTAAATAATTTATATGATTATTCATATCGATATCATCTTCAATAATGTGATAATGAAATGATTTCTGCCATTTGAATGGGGCAAAGCCATGATTGTTCCCATATTTCATGAAAAATTCCAATCTCAGGTTTTGAATGTTTTCGATATGTTCCATGAACGATCCCCATTCCTCCAAAAGCGACGATTCGAATCGTCGCTTTTGGAGGAATCGTCGCTTTTCGGGGAATCGTATGAAATCATTCCCTGAGATCAAATCATTATAATCCCGCGCGAAATTACGTTTAATTGATCCCATGATATTCGAAAAATTATGGAAAAGACGATGATTCGAATCATCGTCTTTTCCTTGTTTGATCAACATGTGAACATGGTCAGGATTTATTTTATACCCATATAACATAAATTTTTTTATTATTCGGCAATATTCCATTGTCTCAACGAACAAACGGCATGTTATATCCTCATTGAAATACGGAACGCGGTTACAGGTATTGGTTGTTATAAAATATGCTGAATTTTTACGATAATATCTTTTCTGTGAATTCCTGTGAAAGGGCATTTTATTCTCTCCATAAGATATATACGATTCACAGGGGGAGTTTTGGAAAATTTATATGAGATTATACATAAAAGTGTACCTGAAGAAGTGTGATGCCTATCTGAAAAACCAAAAACCACAACCCTCACCCTGAAAAGCGACATCTCACAACCCAAAAAAGTGACGTCTCACAACCCCGAAAGGCGACATCTCATCCCCAAAAGCGACGATTCGAATCGTCGCTTTTGGGGAAGGGGAGGCGTGAAGGTTGCTTATGCGGAACCATCTACACCCACTGTTCTCACGGAACCCCCATTCCACTTCGGCAGACTCAGAGCAGGCAATCCCTCCCCTTCTTCGGCTCCGTTCAGGGAGCGGGAGATGGGGGAGCAAATAAGTAGTTTTGATAAACATGCTCAGAGTAAAACATCCATTTTATCAGCAAAATCTTTGATGAGAAATATCTTTGCCTCATATCCTAAAAATCTCAATATTCATTAAGGCGACTGTGTATTGACGGTAGCATTTGTATTGGTAACCGTAACAGTTGTTGTCGTTGTGGTCATAGTTGTGATATTTGTTACAGTGGCCGAAGTAGTAGTTATTGTAGCGCTTGTGTCAGTAACAGTAGCGTTTGTTGTTGTACCAAAGGGTGGGCATGAACCGTCAGATTTTGTTTTTATTATCCAGTTGTCCCAACCCCCTGCACCAAATCCCTGTGTCTGCCCATTTACTATGATGCCTCCATCATTTGTAATAGTCATTGAAGGTAATTGGGAAACACTTTCTAATGATGAACTGTCATATCTTTTTTGCCAAATAATTGAACCATCGTAATCTATTTTAATAAACCATAAATCAGCATTTGCACTAAATGATCCTGTAGTACCAAAAAGAATTAACCCGCTATTATCCTTTACCATACCACCTGGATAGTCAGCATTCGCACCGCCATATGCTTTTTGCCATAAAACAGTGCCATTTGTATCAAATTTTGTGACCCAATAATCCTGATTTCCTGTTCCAGGATTGTTACTACTACTTAATGCCAAATATTTGCCGTCCGGACTTTCCTCAATTGACTGACCAGTATCAGCTGAACTTGAGAAACCAAGGGCTTTTTCCCAGAGAACATTGCCATTGCTGTCCAATTTTAAAACCCACTGTTCCCATTCAGGCCCGGAACCGCCGGCATTATAATACCCGGTTACAATTAAATTATTATCACTTGTTTCTTTAATATCACGGATACTTTCACTTCCTGAATTTATACCATAAGCTTTTGCCCAGAGAATATTACCATCATTGTCAATTTTTATAATCAACCCATCATTACCATAATATCCACCGCCAACGCCAAATGAGGCGGTAAGTCCTCCAAGTATATATCCATCATCAGATGTCTTTATTATTTTATACACGCCATCATGATTAGCGCCCCCATATGCCTTTTGCCATATGATATTACCGCTTGAATCTAATTTAATCAGGAGAATATCCGTTAAACCTGCTCCGTAGTAGTTTGTGCTGCCAGCAATTAGACTTCCATTATTTGAGGTTGAAACAATTGATGTAAAATATTCTTGACCTGTCCCTCCAAATGCTTTCTCCCATAAAATATTGCCGTTAAGATCTGTTTTAATCAACCAGCCATCTTCATCACCAGCGCCGAACGAATACGTTCCTCCGCCTATAAGATATGAAGAATCTGCGTTTTGCATAATAAACTCACCTGCATCGGCAAGACTCCCCCCATAGGTCTTTGCCCATGAAATAGTATTCGGCTCATTATAGAGCGCTTGGATTTCTGAAGCTGAAAGGGCTCGGTTGTAGATGCGGACGTCATCGATTTTGCCATAAAAAGATTTATCAGTACCTGGAGTTAAATCTCTATTACGCTCACCAATATCATATAGAGTTGCATTAAATGTCCTGGAAACACTACTAAGTAGTTCCCATTGAAAAGTATTGTTTATATACAATTTTGCTTTTCGAGTTGATTCATCATATACTAAAATAACATGATGCCACACTCCATCATTTACACTCATAGTACTTTCTTCCCATGCATTTGGAAAATCCCAATGACCAGGACCAACCACTTTGCCATTTTGAACAGCAAGGTAATAATAGCTTCTAAAATCTGAAAAGTATCTGAAATTTGAATTAGCTATTTCAGATGTATTTATCCATACTGAAATAGTAAATGAAGATATTGAAATTGATGTCCAATCTGATTGAATGTAATCATCCAGTCCATCAAAATTATAAGCACTACTAGTATTTCCGAACCTGTCTGTTGTCAATGCCGGATCGCTGGCATCCGTTCCGCTGGCCGTTCCTAATTGTCCATGATTCCCACTCCCGCTTGAGTCACTGGCATCACCATTGAATAGATATTCTGCCACCAGACCATTCCTTGGAATTCCAGAATTTTGTAAAACAGTCAGGATAAACATCTTCGTATCATTGGCCAGTCCTTTACTAATAGTTGCGGTTAAAGTGGATGAGGCATTACCAGAACCGGACACAGGCCTTGTCACAACGCCGCTGTTGGAAATTACGGCTGTATTACTTGAAACCCACGATATCGTTGTCCCGCTTGACCCAGCTATTGCAAGTGTTACATTCTGTGTTACGCTCCCGGCGCTGTCGCTCCCGCCGTAGATAATAACCAGAGCTGTCTTATCCGCTGCCACTGCTCCTGCATCGGTCTGCGGCGACTCTAACACTGTCAGAACAAACTGCTTCGTATCATTGGCAAGCCCCTTTGTTATGGTTGCCGTTATCGTCGACGACGCATTTCCGGAACCATAGGCCGGGCGAGTTACTATACCGGCGTTGCTGATAACTCCCGTGTTGCTTGAGCTCCAGCTTATGGTTGTCCCGCTTGAACCCACGGTTTGCAGGGTTACATTCTGTGTCACGTTCCCTGCGCTGTCGCTTCCTCCGTAGATGATCACCAGGGCGGCCTTGTCCGCTGCAACTGATCCCGCATCGCTCTGTGGGTTCTCGATAACCGTGAGGATAAATTGCTTCGTGTCATTTGAAAGCCCCTTGGATATTGTCGCGGTCATGGTAATGGATGCGTTACCGGAGCCGTAGGCCGGTCGTGTCACCGCACCATTTGCCGCGATTATTCCCGTATTGGATGATCCCCATGCAATGGTGGTCCCGCTTGAACCGGCAGTCGGCAGGGTTACATTCTGTGTTACGCTCGCGGAACTGTCGCCGCTTCCATAGGTAATGACCAGGGCCGATTTGTCCGCAGCAACTGATCCGGCATCGGTCGATGGGGCTTGTATAATGGTAATGATGAATATTTTCGTATCAAAGGTGCTCCCCTTTGATATGGTAGCGGTCAGGGTAACCGTTGTGTTACCGGTGCCATAAGCCGGCCGTGTAACCGTACCGTTTATCGCGATTATCGTTGAATTCGATGAAAGCCATGTTATTGTAGTACCATTGGGGCCGGTGGTTGCCAGAGTTATATTCTGTGTTATACTCCCGGAACTGTCTGTCCCGCCATAGGCAATGTCCAGAGACCCTTTGTCCGTCTGTACAGACTCAGATTCGACAGTTTTATAGTACGCTATCCCGTCAGGGTCATACTGGTTGTTATACGTAATCTCCTTCACCCCGCTGTCGCATGAAACGACTGAGAGTATCATGGAGCATATTGTCATCAGTAAATTTTTTTTCATATCCTCTCTCCCTTAAAATGAATATCATCATAAACTAAAATACAGTTACTCACCCCTCTCTAAAAACGACGTCTCCCCCCCTGAAAAGCGACGATTCGAATCGTCGCTTTTCAGGGGTCTCATCGCTTTTTGTCGATGAGTCGAGCGGTGTGGGAATCAGAACCTCACCATGATCCCGCCTCCGATAAAGTTCCCGTCACTCCTCCCGGTTCTGTACCCAGGCTCGCGCCAGGTAAAAAAGAGGGGCATAACATTGAATTTATTCATATCCATGCCTCCGGTGACCGCTGACGGTACATATACAATATATTTATAGAAAAAATACCCGCCGATTAGCAGAAAACCTGCTCCGGCCCCGTAGGTGATGTTCCGGTAAAGAAGATATTTGTCCGACTCCTTTTTAGTGTCCGACATTCTGCTGTGAAGGCTCTTTGCCTCGGCTTCGGTTGTTGCCGTTTTATATTTTGATGACAGGCTGTTGTAATCATCGGTGAGGGTGGTCACCTTCATGTTAAAATAGTATACGCCTCCCAGCGACGAGGCCGACAGGCCCAGAAGTCCGAATGCAGGCAGCCGGTAGGGATTATAAGGGCCGGCCGGGACATTTTTTTCCTCATCCTGCTTTTCCTGTTCTTTTTTCACCGGCTCTTTTTTAATCTCGGTTTTCTCGGCTGCCAGATCTTTAGCGTCCCCTGACTGCAGCATTTTTGATGCCTTAACTGCGATGGTTGATATGGCATCGGGGATGTCATTTTCCGTTAAGGCATGTTCCGTATCCGCGTAAATAACGACCCCTTTCTGGACATCCATGACTTTTATCGAAAGAAGAAATTTCCCCAGCCTGTCAATGCTTCCCACAATAACATAATCCACGGAAAGGAGCTTTCCTATCTGCACGGCGCAGGAGGTGTCTATGCATCCGGAAACATTGAGCCCCTGCTCCTTTAATATCAAGTCCATCTTGTCCCTTTCCAGGATTTCAAAATATCCGGTTTTATAAAGGGCCACCTCGATCTGGTTTCGCACGATTTTCGCGTAAGCGCTTGCTGTGTTATTAGCCGTAAAATCCATGACCGCGCCCCTTTTCTTAATTGTCCCTGTGACCGGGAACGATGCCGCAAGCGTTAGCAGCAAGATACACAATATCCTCTCTCGCGTTTTCACAATATCTCTCCTTGATTCATTTTTATCTTTTTTTCTAAATACTTCATGCCCTCACCCCAGGCCCCTCTCCCGAAATAGGGAGAGGGGATCTTGGCAATATTTAGTTCTTGAAACAGAAGCCCTCGCCCTACCGGGAGAGGGCGCGCAGAGCGCGGGTGAGGGCAGCCTCTGTGGCAAATCTTTATTTCTTCATTATTTTCTCCGCAATCCTCCCCGATATCCTGTCGCAGGCGCTGATTATCTCGCTATCCGAATTTATATTTTCATCAGTGATATACAGTGCGCTCCCCTTTTCCAGGTCTACCACCTTGGCCGAGATCATAATCAGGCTCCCCAGTTTACCCACGGAACCGGTAAGGAGGAGATTAAAATTTCTTGTCCTGTTCCCGTCTGATAAATTGATAATACTTCCGCTCCCAAGATATCCGGCCAACCCGGCCCTTATCCTTTCCGTGACCAGAAGGGATTTATTTCTGTCAATATTATCATTGCTGAATCCTTCTATACCCAGCCTGTATGCAATAACCGGAGAATTTTCGATCTTCTTTTCACCAACCTTCTCTTTTTCCGCAATTTTCAGACTCATGTCCCTGGAATTAGGTTCCTCAATTTTCTTTAAAACTCTTTCCAGCGGTAGAGGTTCGTTTCCTGATGTCAGCAATCCCCGGGCAACCGTAATCCCCCCCGCAATTGCCGCGGCTGCAAAGACTGTTATGATCCCGAGCATTAATGCGCTCTGGGCCGCGGTTATCCTTATCCCCATTCTTCTCGCCATGAAAAAAATTTTTAAAACCATTCCATATACAAAGCTGTATTGATTGAGAACCTTAAGGGTTGAAACGAGCGCTTCCCTCATGGAAGAGAGAATGAAAGCCTGGTCGGCAGGAGCCAGAGGCCCGGTAAATTTGAATTTCTCTAAAAGTTTCTGGATTAGATTCATTTTTTCATTCATTGCAGGTTCTTGCCCGTATTAATCATCAGCTGCATCAAGGAGACTCTGCGATTTATCATCATCCTTATTACTCTCTGTGTCTCCGTGCCTCTGTGGCAAATATTTTTCCTGGCAGATTTTTTTCACAACAGGTCGCTGATATCCTTAATGCCATTTTTCGCAAGGTACTCAAGGATCCTGTCAACAATGAGGCCGTACCTGTATTCAACCTGCCTTCTTGTCATACCCGTTATTTTTGCCGCATCGCCATAGGTGAAATTATTGACAGCGATAAGGTCAAAGATTACCCTCTCTTCTTCATTCCTGTAATTTTCCATGTCTTCAATCGCTTCATTTATTATAATCCTGGCATCGCGGAACCCGTTGACGAATGTAAGGCCCACGTCGGTGAAAACATCATCGATATTCAGACCTGTATTTTTTTTCTTCTCCCTGAAATATTCCAGCACCACGAGTTTCAGGGCGCTGAAAAGCCATCTCCTCACATTTTCCACATCATCCATTTTATTAAAAAGCCGGATGAACACCTCCTGGCATATGTCCTTCGTGTCGTCCCTGTTGCCCACTTTCGTTAAAACAGCGCCGAATACAACAGGGTAATAATCGGCATAAATCTCTGTGAGCCTGTTCCGCCTGTTTACCACCGATCCTTAACTCTCCATGTTCAGAATATCATGTCGTTTTATATCAAAAACGCACAAAAAAAAATTAAACGAGATTGATTAATATAAAAAATTTATATCAATCTAATATATCTTTATCTCCCAATACAAAAGAAGATAGACAAAGGGTGAATAAAAGCTACGATTCGAATCGTAGCTTTTATTCACCGGATAGAGCTGCCGGAAAGTAGGGTCTTGCATCCAATGAAGAATTATATCTCAAACGGGTCTGAGAAGTCCCTGAAATCTTCATCTCAAATGATCTGTTTGTATAGGTTGCTGTTTTTTTTGGATAATGAAATCAGGCAATGTAAAAATTTGGATTAAAAACAAACCGGCAGCAGACAATAAAAAAGTCAACTTTGGATTATTACAACTCAGATTATTTTATACAATGAATTAATTGACAAATTATTCCAGAAAGATTAATATAGCGCTTAATTTCAATTTAACTTTAAGGAGTACCTATGAATTACAAAGTCTCTGTGTTAATCGATAAAGATAAATTCGGATTAAAGTAAAGCCCATGGCAAATATTTACCCCTTCAGGGCCCTCCGGCCCCAAAACAGCCTGGCCCATGAAATTTCCGAACTCCCCTACGATGTGGTTACCCGGGACGAGGCGAAGGCGGCCGCGCTGAACAATCCGAAAAGCTTTTTCAACATATCCAGGCCCGAAATATGCCTTCCCGACGAAACCGATCCCTACAGCCCTGAAGTTTACGAGACCGGAAGAAAAAACCTCGACCGGTACATCAAAGACAATCTCTTTTACCAGGATTCCAAACCGTGCCTCTACATATATACGCTCATCATGGACGGCAGGGAGCAGACCGGCCTGGTCTCCTGCTTCAGCATCGACGACTATGCCGACGGCACCATAAAAAAACATGAACTCACCCTGGAGGCCAAGGAGCTCGACAGGACCCGGCACCTCAGCGCCCTCAATGCCAATTCTGGTCTGGTATTCCTCTTCTATAAAAATAACGGGAGCAAAAAACATCTTTTTGAAAAGGCCATGGATAAAAAACCGGACTATGACTTTGTAACACCGGACGGGATAAGGCATGTTGTGCGGACCGTGGATGATGAAGGTATTATCGCCGGATTCGTCAGCTCCTTTTCAGGGGAGAGCCTCTTTATCGCCGACGGCCACCACAGGGCTGCATCGGCAGTCTCCGTGGGCATGGCGAGGAGAAGGGAGAATGCAAACCATACCGGCAGCGAGGAATACAACAGGTTTCTTGCAGTGGCATTCCCCCATGACCAGCTGAAAATTTATCCCTACAACAGGGTTGTAAAGGACCTGAACGGCATGGCCGGGGAGGAGTTTTTTGCAAAGATATCGGGCAGATTTATTGTGGAGAAAAACGGGCCGGCATTGCCCGCTCAAAAACATCATATCTCAATGTACATGGACAGAGCGTGGCACAGGCTTGTGTACACCGGGGCCATGGGGGCAAGCCTCACCGGGAACCTCGATGTATCAATACTGCAGAAGGAGATTCTGGAACCGGCCCTGAATATCATGGACCAGCGAAAGGACAGCAGGATCAGTTTCATGGGCGGCGTGGACGGTACAGGTGAGCTTATGAAAGCCGTGGATTCCGGAAGGTACAGGGCCGCCTTCTCCATGTACCCCACATCAACAGAAGAACTCATGGCAGTCTCTAACAACGGTGAGATCATGCCGCCCAAGTCCACATGGTTTGAGCCGAAGCTCAGGAGCGGGCTGTTCCTTCATTTCCTCGATTGATGCCTCAGCCCTCCTGGATATGAAACTGATTTCTTAAATTTTTATAATTCCCCCTTGCGGCAAATCCAGCTTTCCATTAAATATCCTCCCCATAATCATTTAATACTGCGGGGAATAAATCATGAAAATTCAGATTATTTTCAAAATATTTTTTTGTTCACTTGAAAAATCAGAAGTTCATGTTTATTATATTACCATCATAAAATCCTGATTTGAGGAGAAGTGAAGTGAGCCCCCTTCAGTCTGCTTAAATGGGGTATGCATATATGAAGTTCACTTTCGAAATCATGCAATATTATTCAAGAGGGAAAATATCAGATTAAAGATTATCATGGATATAACAAAAACTTTTAATAAAAGGAACCGCCTGCAGCCATGAACCGGATTCTCATAAAAGTTCCCCAGGGAAGCCCTTTCCGGAGGTTCTGCATACAGTCAGGGCTCCTCATATCTGTAGCCATATCCTATTACCTTTCAGCCAGGCTGGGGCTTTTATTTGTAAGCCCGGTGGAAAAGATAGCGGCCTTCTGGCCGCCCAGCGGCCTTGCCCTGTCCATACTCCTTATTTCAGATAGAAGGCTCTGGTTTAAGATCCTAATCACCATATGCGCATCAAACCTCTCGGCCAATTGTTTGTCTGGAAACAGCATTGAGGTGTCGGCATCATTCGCCCTTGTTAATTCCATTGAACCTTTTTTTATCGCATACCTTATTGGATTGAAAAAATTCAACGAAAAATCCCTGTTCACCATTAAAGGGATGCTGAGCCTCCTGGTCATTACCCCTGTTGTCATGCTGGCGACTTCATTCATGGGAGCGGCGGTCACCTATATCGGATTCGGAGCGCCCTACTGGCAGTCCTATGCGCAGTGGTTCCTTTCGGACACATTCGGAGTATATGTTATCACCCCCATGATCCTCAGTATCATCAATATACACAATCAGGAACAAGAGCTGTTCAAGGCAAAAATCAGTGAGGCAGCAGGCCTCACTATGCTGATTACCGGGATCTCCCTGCTTGCATTCATATTTGAAATTAAATCCCAGTGGATTTTCAGGCCGTACCTTCTTCTGCCCTTTTATTTCATACTCGCAATGAGGCACAGGCTCCATATTGTCGCCATAAATCTTCTTATATCAAGCTCAATTGCCGTGTGGGGCACAGTCAACAGCATGGGCTCTATAGGATCAACACTCCCTGACTTACCCAGCGCTCTTCTTGCGCTCCAGATTTTCCTGGGATTCAAGATATTTTCAGTGCTTCTCATATCCGCCTACTCCTATGAGAACAGGCTCATGGCCGAAGGAAACAGAAAGGCCATTGTCGAACGGGAATGGCTGTTAAAAGAGCTCCACCACAGGGTAAAAAATAACATGTCCATCATCTCCTCCATCCTTTCCATCCAGGCATTTAAAACCGATGACATGAATACAAAATCAGCATTGACCGACAGCCTTAACCGGATTCAGTCAATAGCCATGGTCCACGAAAAGCTCTACAAAGGCGACAACTACCATGAGATTGACATATCCGGATATCTTACCAGCCTTATAAAAAATATCCAGCAATCCTATACTTCTGCCGGATCGGTAAAATTTGACATCAATATTGAACATATCATGATAAGCATAAAAAAAATAGTACCCTGCGGACTCATTGTAAATGAGATTATCACCAATTCCCTGAAATATGCCTTCTCCGGCATTAATGAACCGGAAATATTCATCAGCCTTAATAAATCCGATGATGATATGATTTCACTCACGGTCACTGATAACGGGAAGGGCCTGCCGGATCAAAAAACCTCGCCGGACTCATTAAAGGGGAGCGGCCTCGGATTTATGCTTATTGAAGCCCTGGCAAAACAGCTGAAGGGAAATCTGGTCATTGACAGCGGGAACGGAGCCAGGGTCAGGATAGTTTTCCCTGCAGACTCGGCGGAAAAAAGCCAATCAGCCCCATAAATTTATCCATTTTATATACATATGTTCAAAATAATAATTGACAACCATAAATTTTTATCTTATTATCATTAATTAATATTATTATCTTAAAATCATCATATAAAATAAGTTAAGTTTAAGGAGGAATACATTGAAAAAATTCAAGTTTATGCCATTTCTTTTCCTGTTCATTTTCCTTGTAGAGGGGATGACCGGGCTTAATTGCGGCAAAAAGGACGACACCTACAACATGGGGGTTATCCTTTCAATTACCGGAGCAGGCTCCATTTATTCAAAGGACGGCGTTGACGCCCTGGAGCTGGCTGTTGCGGAAATTAATGCCAAGGGCGGATTTCTCGGCAAACACCAGATAAAACTTATAATCCGCGACGACCAGACCAAACCCGATGTTGCCGTGACTGTGGCCAAGGACCTTATCCTCAGGGACAAGGTAAAGGTCATACAGGGGACCTATTCCAGCGCATGCGCAGAGGCGATAAAACCGATTGCAAGGGAGAACAAGGTACTCCACATTGCCGCGATAAGCAACTCGGAAAACATAACCAAGGTGAATTTCAGCCCCTACACTTTCCAGGTCGTTCCTAACAGCTACATGCAGGCCCAGGCCGTGGTTCTCGGCGTTGGAGCCCTTGCCAAGAAAAACAACTGGAAGGAATATGTCACCATCGCATCGAACTATGAGTGGGGAAGATCCACGCAGAATAACACCGTTGCCCTGTTAAAAAAGAGCGCTCCGAATCTCGTACTGAAAAAAGAGTTCTGGCCCAAGCTCGGTGAGACACAGTTCACTACCTATATCACAGCCATCATGGCCCAGAAACCCGATTTCGTCATAGGCTCCATCGCATCCCAGGATAATGCATCGTGGATGAAACAGGCGGGAGATTTCGGATTTTTCAAAAAAATCCCCTATCCCGGATCGCTTATCAGCGTAACCGAGCTCATATTACAGGCCAAGACCATCGACCGCGGGACCGTGGGCCTCTGCAGGGCTCCGTTCTTCGCACACATGGACAACCCCATAATGGCAGCATTTGTGAACAGCTTCAAGACCAAGTACGGCCGCTATCCCAGCGACTGGGCAGTCATGGAATATGATGCTGTCTATGCCCTGAAACAGGCCGTGGAAAAGGCCAACAGCATCGATACGGAAAAAGTCAGGGAAGCCATGACGGGCGCGACTATTGAGACAACCCGCGGCAAGCTTACTTTCCGGACCATCGATAACCAGCTGAGCTGCTCGTCGTATATCGGCATAGTGGCTGACGATCCGAAATATCCATTCCCTATCTACAAGGACATCGTAGAGGTAAAAGGGCCCGATTCATGGAGGCCTGAACAGGAGATAGTGGATGCAAGGAAAACTGAGAAAAAATAGGCTGTAAATCTTAATGGATATATCACTTATCATTGCCCAGTTTATGAGCGGAATATCCCACGGGATGATGCTCTTCCTCATCGCCGCGGGGCTCTCGCTCATATTCGGGGTAATGAATATCCTCAACTTCGCGCATGCATCGCTCTGGCTTGTGGGCGCATACCTCTCGTATACCTTCTGGTATATTTTACAAGACTATTCCATTGCCATGTGGCTCAGCATAGTTCTCACGACCCTCTCCATGGGTGTCATCGGGATGATAATAGAAATTGTTCTTATCCGGAGGATCTACAACCGGGATCTCTCGGAGCAGCTCCTCCTCACCTACGGCCTCATCCTGGTCATCGGCGACGGGATAAAAATCATATGGGGCGTTGATAACAAGCTCATTCCGCGCCCTGAAATCGTGGCAACGCCGATAGACTTCTTCGGCATCCCCTTTGATTCATATTTCATATTCGTAATACTCACCGGCCTTTCCGTTACATTCTTTCTCTGGTGGTTTCTGAAAAAGACCAGGTACGGGCATATTATCAGGGCAGCGGTGTACAGCCGCGAGATGGTCAGCGCCCTGGGCATCCCCATACCCAGGATATACACCGGGGTATTTGCAATGGGTATAGCGATTGCCGGCCTGGCAGGGGCGATTCAGGCGCCCATCGGGTCCATCACCCTGGGCATGGACATGTCAGTCGTGGTTCAGGCTTTCTGCGTCGTCGTTATCGGCGGGTTCGGGAGCCTTCTTGGCACTTTTGTAGGAGCGCTTATCGTAGGCGAAGTCTATGCCTTTTCCATACTCCTGTGGCCCCAGGGAGCGCTTATATTCATTTTCCTTGTCACTGCATTTATTTTAATCGTACGTCCGTGGGGCCTATTCGGCACTCCCATGAGAAAATGACAGCAGGGATGAAGGTGATCTGATATTATGAATAATAAAAAAAAATTACTGTGGATAGCGGCTATCTTTGCAGCTGCGCTCATCCTCCCCCTCATAATCGGGGAATTCTGGGTCCACATAGCCATACAGATCCTGATCATGGGGCTCTTCGCAACGAGTTTTAACATGATATTCGGCTACATGGGACAGCTCAGTTTCGGCCATGCCGCCTACTTCGGAATCGGGGCCTATGCCACCGGCCTTCTCATTGTAAAGGCATCGATCCCCCTTCACTTCAGCCTGGCTGCATCGATGATCGTTGCCGGGCTCTCTGCCGTGGTCTTCGGTTATTTCTGTGTAAGGCTCACCGGTATATATTTTGCAATACTGACCCTGGCATTCGGTCAGCTTATTTTCTATATCGTATTCCAGTGGTATTCTTTTACCGGCGGTGATGACGGCCTGCAGGGTGTCGTTCCCCCCGATTTTTTATTCAGCGCCTATTCCTACTACTATTTCACGCTGATAATTGTCACAGCCGCCCTCATTGTAATGTGGATGATTGGTGAATCCCCCTTCGGCTACACCATGCGCTCAATAAGGGACAATGACAGCCGCACCAGGTTTCTCGGCATCAATGTGCGGGCCTACATGCATGTCAATTTCATCATAGCCTCCATGTTCGCCGGACTTGCCGGCGGCCTGTTCGGCCCCTTCAACCGGTCAATAGCGCCGGACCTGCTGAGCTGGCACCATTCAGGCATCCCGGTATTCATGGCTGTAATCGGGGGGTCGCGCTCATTTTTCGGCCCGTTTCTGGGATGCATCATCTATACATTCCTCATGGCATTCATCACGGGGTTTACCCAGTACTGGCCCCTGGTAATCGGCACCATCATCATCCTGGTGGTACTTTTCGCCCCGGGCGGCATACTCGGGATATTAGAATCCAGGATAAAGGCCCTCCTCTCATGGAAAGGGATTGATGAAATCGGTAAAAAAACTGATGACGAGAGCTATTGACATGCCCGACGATTTCATCCTGAAAATTGAAAATCTGAACAAGTCCTTTGGAGGGGTGAAGGCCACCAGTAATGTGAATTATAAGATGAAATCCGGGGAGCTCTCGGCAATTATAGGGCCCAACGGCGCAGGGAAAAGCACATTCTTTAACCTCCTCACCGGATTTCACAGGGTGGATTCAGGCTCGGTATTTTATAAAGGCAGGGATATTACAAACTGGCACCCGCACAGCATAGCACGCCTGGGGATAGCACGGGCCTTCCAGGTGAGCAATATTTATCATACCCTTACAGCGTACGAGAATATACGGCAGGCTATCCTTACACAGCAGAAAAAGACGCTTAATTTTTTCACACCGGCAAGGAAGCTCGCAGAAAGGGAGACCATGGAACTCCTAGACACCATAGGGCTCCATGAACAGGCCCATGTGACAGCCGGTAACCTGTCCCAGGGCGATAAAAAACGGCTCGAGCTTGCGCTGGCACTGGGATGCCGCCCCGATCTCCTGTTCCTCGATGAACCGACCGCAGGCATGTCAGCCGAGGAGACCCATGACACCATGATGCTGGTAAAAAAACTCAACATGGAGCTCGGCTTAACCATACTTTTCACTGAACATGACATGTCCGTGGTATTCGGATACGCCCAGAGGCTCACCGTTCTCCACCTGGGGGCCATAATCTCGGAAGGTACCCCGGCCGAGGTGAGGGCCGATGAGAATGTCCAGAAGGTATATCTCGGAGTTGAACCATGATACTGGAAGTAAAAAATATAAATACATTTTACAGCACCAGCCATATTCTATTCGATGTAAGCCTCACCATCAATGCCGGAGAAATTGTATGCCTCCTGGGCCGCAACGGCGCCGGTAAGACAACAACAATGAGGAGTATCATGGGGCTTACCCCGCCGAAAACCGGCAGTATCATTTTCCATGGGGAGGACCTCAAGGGAAAACCGCCCTATTATAACGCGCAAAAAGGAATGGGCTATGTTCCTGACAACCGCCTGATTTTCCCGGACCTCACGGTACGTGAAAACCTTGAGCTTGCCGCAAAAGTTCCAAAAAACATGAAGCGGGAACCCTGGACAACCGACAGCATATACCGTGTGTTCCCCCTGTTGAAAAATCTTGACAAACGGCTGGGCGGATATCTCAGCGGCGGGGAACAGCAGGTGCTGACACTGGCGCGTACACTCATGGGAAATCCCGACCTCCTGCTCCTTGACGAACCCGTGGAGGGGGTTGCTCCCCTTGTAGTCAAAGACATAGGCAGCCACATCCTGAAACTGAAGGAGATGGGCGAGACCATCCTATTTTCAGAACAGAACGTTGAATTCGCCACCAGGACCGCAGACCGGGCCTTTGTCATAGACAGGGGCAGGATCAAGCACCAGTGCACCATGCAGGAGCTCTGTGAAGACGATGAGATCAAGAAAAAATACCTGATGATCTGATAATGCCCTCACCCCCGCCCCCTCTCCCGCAATAGGGAGAGGGGGGATGGTACCTATATGTTAAGGATAAAAAGCCCTCGCCCTACAGGGAGAGGGCGCGCAGAGCGCGGTGAGGGCATAAATTTTTTTAACACGGGGTGATCGACGTGGACATTAAGGAACCCTTAATCAGTAAAAAGGATATCCTCTTTATTGATGATGATAATTTCAATCCCCGTACTGTCTGCATAGTCACCGGGGCCGGTACCGGGATCGGAAGGGCCGTTGCAATAGCTGCGGCAGCAAATAAACTTCTTACCGTTGGCCTCGATATAAATGAAGATGAGGGAAAGAAGACGGTAAAGATGGCCGAAGGCCTTGACGGCCGGATGGTATTCATCAAAACCGACCTCACCAGTGATTCCCAGGTTGAACGTGCTGTAAAAGAGGCATCGGGCCTCGGCTCAATACGGTACCTGGCAAATATTGCAGGGATACAGCACATCGATTCAGTGGAAAACTTTCCCATGGAAAAATACGACCTCATGCTGAACCTGATGCTCAGAGCCCCTTTTTATCTTTCAAAGCTCTCCATTCCTCACATGAAAAAAAACGGCGATGGAACAGGAGTCATTGCGAATATGTCATCGGTTCATGGGCATATAACCACAATGAACAAGCCCGTATACAACATCACAAAATTCGCCCTGAGGGCGCTCAGCCAGTCCATATCCGCTGAAGGAGGCGGGAAAATCCGCTCCTTTTCCGTGAGCACAGGATTTGTGCGGACACCCCTTGCCCTGAACCAGATCCCCGCTCAGGCCGCCCAGCGCGGCATCTCGCAGGAGGAAGTGGTGACCGATGTCATGATGGCGAAATCCCGCATCAAGGAGATGATGACACCTGTCGAAGTGGCGAACCTCTTCATCTTCGGCTTCTCACGGCATTCAAAATATCTCATCGGCGGGGATCTTCTCTTCGACGGCGGGATGGTGCTGACGTATTGAGCACTGCTCCCTTCGGCTCCGCTCAGGGAGCGATCTGTTCCGGGAACGCAGAAGGCTGTTAGTTCACGAAACCATAAGTCCGGTCGTTGAGCGGAGCCGAAACGACCGGTACACACAGGAGGCCACTATGATGCTGAAACGCGGTAAAACCTACGACGACGTCTACAACAGCTTCACCTGGAACATCCCGGAATACTACAACATAGGCGTCGATGTCTGCGATAAGCATGCGCACCAGAAGTACCGGCTGGCCCTTATTTACGAAGACGAAAACGGCACCGTTGAAAAATACACCTTCTGGGAGCTGAAAAAGATTTCCAACCGCTTCGCCAATACTCTGAAAGCAAAAGGTATAAAGCGCGGCGACAGGGTGGCCATTCTCCTGCCCCAGTGCCCTGAGACCGGAATAGCACATATTGCAGTCTCCAAGCTCGGGGCAGTAGCCCTCCCCCTCTTCACCCTCTTCGGCCCGGACGCGCTGGAGTACCGGCTGAACAACAGTGAAGCCAGGTGCCTGGTTACCGACGGTGCAAACATAGAAAAGGTTCTGGCGATTAAGGATAAGCTCCCGCTTCTGGAGACGATCTTTGTTACACGGGGCAGCAGTGAGGAGGGGACACTGGATTTCTGGGAGACACTGGAAAGGGGCTCTGCCGATTTTACCCCGGTAAAAACCCGCGCCGATGACCCTGCAATCCTTGCCTATACTTCAGGAACAACAGGGCCGCCCAAGGGAGCCCTCCATGCCCACCGGATGCTCCTGGGCCACATCCCCGGGATAGAATTCCCGCACAATTTTTTTCCGCAAGAGGACGACCTCTTCTGGACTCCGGCAGACTGGGCATGGTTCGGCGGGCTCACGGACGTACTCCTCTCAAGCTGGCACCACGGCATACCCGTTGTCGCTTACCGGGGAAAAAAATTTGATCCTGAATTTGCCTTCAGGCTCATGGAGAGGCATGGCATACGGAATGCCTTCATCCCGCCAACGGCCCTGAAACTGATGAGGCAGGCCCGGCCTGGAGGCAGCAGCCCTGTACACGAGATGAGGAGCATAGGCAGCGGAGGAGAAACCCTCGGCTCCGGGCTCCTTGATTGGGGAAAAAATACCTTTGGAATTATGATCAATGAATTCTACGGACAGACAGAGGTGAACCTGGTCGTGGGCAACTGCTCGGAGATCATGGAGATTCGCCCCGGCTCCATGGGAAAGGCAATCCCCGGCCATGTCGTTGAGATCGTCGATGACGAGGGCAACCTGCTGCCGGGAGGGGTCATCGGCAATGTTGCCATCAAACGGCCGAACCCGGTAATGTTCATTGAATACTGGAAAAATCCCGATGCCACAAGGGACAAGTACAGGGGTGACTGGTGCCTCACCGGCGACCTTGCAAAAAAAGATAAAGATGGATATTTCTGGTTCGTCGGCAGGGAGGATGACCTGATTACAAGTTCCGGCTACAGGATAGGCCCGGGTGAAATAGAAGACTGCCTGATGAAACATCCTGTGGTGGCAATGGCAGCGGTAATAGGCGCTCCCGATGAAACGCGCACTGAGATAGTGAAGGCCTTCATCATACTCAAAACCGGGACAGTTCCCGATGACAGCCTTGAGAATAATATCAGAAACTTTGTTAAAGAGAGGCTTGCCGCCCATGAATATCCCAGGGAAATCGAATTTGTCAGCGAACTCCCGATGACAGCCACAGGTAAAATTATAAGGAAGGACCTCAGGAAAGCCGAAGTGGAAAAAAAAATGAAAAACTCATGAACATGAATGATCATTTCTAATGATTCCCGGTATTTGTTTTTTCCTTGAATTTCGATCATTCCTGAGTTAATAAAAATTACATCTTGTATATCTCAGTACTGTAGGTCTTTACCCAGTGCTTCTGTAAAATTTCCTTCGCTTCCTTTATCTTGTCAACTTCCAGTATAATGATTGCATCCTCGCCGGAAAGATTAATGAAAGGGTACAGGGTCTCGATATTTATATTTGCCTGGAACAGCGGCCGGAGCACGGCATTTAGCCCGCCTGGATGGTCCGGAGTGGCAACAGCTATCACCTCTTTCGTGCTCAGCGTATACCCCTTGCTCTTTAGAACGCTCTCTGCCCTGACAGGGTCATCAACAATAAAATGAACCTGGACCGGGCTCAGCGCCGAAGACGCCATGACACCCTTGATGTTGATCTTTTCATTTTCGAAAATATTGCAGACCTCATGCAGTGTGCCCGGGTTGTTCTTCACAGCTACGGATATTTGTGTTATCGGCATATCAGCATCCTCCGGAAATTATCCTGTTTCAATTATTTTCCCCCATCTGCAAAGGGAAACCTGTTATATCCCTCGGTGAGAATTTTTTTGCTGATATCGGCAATCTTTTTCTTGGTCCCCATGAGCATGTCTATACTTTTATAAAGGGTCTCCAGTTCAAGAACACCGGTGAGTTTAAGGAAGGAACCCATGATAACCATGTTTGCGGATTTCTCATTCCCCATCTCCATGGCGATTCCGTTTGCAGGGACAGGGTAGATCTCCACATCCCCTCTGAAGGGTATTGTATCGGTAATACTCGAGTTGTACATGAGCTGCCCGCCCTGCTCAAGCCTGTTTATGAACGTAAGAACCGATGGTTGATTTAGGGCTACTATAATGTCCGGGGCCGATGCAACGGGTGAGGCGATTTCATTGTCCGATATGCATATGGTGCAGTTTGCCGTGCCACCACGCATTGCAGCACCGTAGGATGGAAGAAAGGTGACATAAAAGTCCTGAAGCATGGCGGCATTCCCGAGGATGTTTCCGAATGTCAATACCCCCTGCCCTCCGGAACCGGCGCATAAAATTTTCATCAGCATATTATTTTTTGTCCCCCCTTTTGTCCGTGAGAACACCGGGTGTATACTCCCTGGTCATCTCATTCTTAATCCAGCTGAAGGAGTCAACGGGAGACATCTTCCAGTTCGTGGGGCAGGCTGAAAGTATTTCAACTATGGAATAACCAAGGCCGTCTATCTGGGTCTGAAAGGCGTTTCTGATTGCCTTTTTTGTCCTGGTCACACCGGCCGGCCCATCCAGGGACACGCGCTCGGCATATATGACACCGCGGAATGTGGCAACAAGGTCGGTGATATGGAGAGGGTATCCCTCTAAGGCAGGATTTCTGCCAAGCGGGGAGGTTGTAGTCTCCTGGCCTATGAGGGTTGTGGGGGCCATCTGCCCGCCCGTCATTCCATACACGGCATTATTGATGAAAATAACAGTGATATGTTCGCCCCTGTTGGCCGAATGTATTGTCTCGGCAGTGCCGATTGCCGAGAGGTCACCGTCTCCCTGGTAGGTGAAGACGAATAGGTCAGGCCTGGCCCTCTTGATTCCCGTGGCCATGGCCGTACCGCGTCCATGCGCAGACTCAAGCATGTCAATGTCAAAATAGAGGTATGCAAGTACTGCGCATCCGGCAGGATTAACGCATATAGCCCTTTCGCCTACCTGCATCTCTTCAAGGAGCTCGGCAACTATCCTGTGCACAATGCCGTGCCCGCATCCCGGACAGTAGTGTGATACGACATCTTTTTTATAATATTTAGGCCAGTCATTCTTTAATTTCATACATTACTCTTATACTGATTCTATTTCTTTAATTTTTGATTTTCACGGTATATGTACCTGGCAAATTCCGCAGGCGTGGGGATTACTCCGCCGGGACGCCCGTGAAATGCAATTTCCGCCTTTCCGGCGATTGCAAGCTGCACATCCTCGAGCATCTGCCCTGTACTCATCTCAAAAACAATAAAACGGCTGATATGCGATGCAAAATCAAGCAGAACTTTTTTGGGGAATGGCCAGAGAGTTATGGGCCTGATGAGCCCTGCGCGGATTCCGTCACCCCTGGCCCTCTTAATGGCCCCTTTCGCAATCCTGGCAGCTGTGCCGTAGGCTATGACAATGATATCAGCATCATCGGTCATAAAGGATTCATACCTGACCTCATTCTTCTCAATCTCCCCGTATTTCCTCATCAGTTTCCAGTTATGCCTCTCCATCTCCAGGGGATCCAGGATGAGCGAAGCCATGTAGCGGCTTTTCCCGGTCCCCCTCCCCTTGAGCGCCCACTCCTTTTCCGGCAGGTCTTTGACAAAATCGGGAAAAACAACCGGCTCTTTCATCTGCCCCATCATACCGTCCCCGAGTATCATAACCGGTGTCCTGTACCTGTCTGCGATGCTGAACGCTTCAAAGGTAAGGTCGGCTATCTCCTGCACAGATCCGGGGGCAAGAACCGGGGTCCGGTAGTCGCCATGCCCTCCACCCCTGGTGGCCTGAAAATAATCGCCCTGGGCAGGGGCAATATTCCCCAGCCCCGGACCTCCCCTCATGACATTTACAATGACCGCAGGAAGTTCAAAGCCGGCAAGGAATGATATCCCCTCCTGCTTAAGGCTGATACCGGGGCTCGAGGATGAGGTCATAACGCGGGCACCGGTGGACGATGCCCCGATAACCATGTTTATCGCAGCGGTCTCACTTTCAGACTGAAGGAAGACCCCTCCGTTATTAACAAGATGATTGGCCATATATTCGCCCAGTTCATTCTGCGGGGTTATTGGATACCCGAAATAGCAGCTGCATCCTGCCCTGATGGCAGCTTCGGCAAAGGCATGGTTCCCGCTTATGAATACCTTATTCATCATATACCTCTATAACCAGATCAGGGCATATGGATGTGCATATCATGCAGCCTGTGCATGCGGTATCCTCCACCGGTTCTGCATACCGGTATCCCATCTTGTTCAATTTATCAGATAAAACGAGTTTCCCGCTTTTACAGAATTCAATGCAGAGGCTGCATCCCTTGCAGGACTCGCTCTTCACCATTACAGTGCATTTACCAGTTTTCTGTGCCATTAAATTAACCGGACCTTTAATTACTTTTTATGATGTCAGTTTTTAACAGGGTTCCATATATATCAATAATATTTTTCGTTCATTTTACATGGAAGCAATAAATCGGGCCCTGAGGCTATTCCTTACCTGAACAGGGTCAGTGACAAAAATTCGCGTCCCGGAAAGGACGTCAAGAAACCCGGCTTCATTTCCATACCTGGGGACGATATGTTTGTGAATGTGGGATATGCTTGCCCCGCTCCCGTTTCCGATATTGAAACCGATATTGAACCCCGTTGGGCTGAATTCATGAGTTAACACTGATATCGATTTAACCAGGAGAGTGTGCATTTTCAAAGCCTCTGCCCCGGATAATTCATCCAGGTTCACTACATGCCTGGCCGGGAAAATCATTAAATGTCCGGGATTATATGGGTAGAGATTCAGGGATGCTATGAAATCATCATCCCTGAAAATTTCAAGGCTCTCAACTTCAGGGCTTTTATCCCTTATTGCGCATAATATACAGTCAATAAAGGGCTTTTCCCCCCGGATATATGATAGCTTGTTTGTACTGAAAAGATGATCTCTCATACAGGTAAATCAGGACACCTATTTTCTCCTGTACAGCATTACTGCAGTATAGATGAGAAATCCGGAGATGGTGAGTGCAGCGAAAATAATAGTCATGATATAAAGGATATTAAGCCTCTGCGTAAGATCCACCTTAGTCCCTGTATCATGGAGCAGGTTTTCTATTTCAAGCTCTATTATTTTCTGTGTTGTCTGAATCTCTGTCAGTGAAAAAATATGCATAAACTGCCGGTAAAGGAGACGGGTTCTCTGGAGCCTTGACTCAATTTCCTTAATCTCTGAATGATATTCTTGTAAGAAATTAATATTCCCGTATATATTTTTTACCCCTTTTTCAATCCCAGTAAGCGATGTAAGTATCTTTCTGGTATGTTCAGGAGTATGACAGCCCGTGGCGCAGTTTTTATCTGTTATGATCTCCGAGGACGATTTCTGAATATTATGAGTACCATGGCAGCTGGAGCAATTCGGGACACCAGTTTCAACAACCGATTTATAATGGGGGCCCTTCATGAATAGCTGATGTTCTGTTACATGGCACCCCTCTCTGCCGCAGAATAGAAGCATCTCCCTGAATTTTGGAATTCCGATAAACCCGCTGGCTTTGCTTTTAGCAACTGTCTTGATATTTGAATCCGGATTTCCCCCATGGCAGATATTGCATTTCGTACCGGCTTTGCCATGTACACTCACTCGCCACAGCCTTACAGGCTCCTTCAGTTTTCCCGCCAGTTCATTGTGGCATTCCACGCAGTAATTTTTTATCTGGGTGAAATCGGGCTCTGTTTTTTTTACTGGATCACCGGTATTGCCCTGTGAAAACAGAGCGCGGGATATACAAAGATAGATTGCCGCATGAATAAAAACTGTAATTATCCGCTTTTTATTCATATCTCTTCCTCAATAGTTGGAATTTAATCGGAATACACTTCATCAATGGCTCACCTCAAAATCAGAATTTTCCCCGGAATGTTTGCCGCCATGGGAACGGAATGCTATCATGATTTATGATCCCCTTATTGTAAAATCGGTACATTCAGGTATTTTGATAAAAAGATTATGCCGAACAGAAAAAAATTAGTATAGAGTCCGGCAACATAATCGTCTAACATTATCCCCAGGCCCCCTTTAAGATTTTCCAGTGTCCGCGCAGGATAGGGCTTAATAATATCAAATATACGGAATACAAAAAAAGCTATAATGGCTATTTTCCAGTTAAATGGATGAAACAGGACGCTGATCCAGTATCCCATAACCTCATCAAGTACAACAGGGGAAGGATCTTTTTCTCCAAAATATTTCTCCCCGGCATCTCCTAATTTAATAGATGGATATATCATTACAAGCACCAGGACAAGGTGGACATTCAAGCTCGCTGCGCCGAATATGAGATATTCAATAAAATAAATAAGCATACCCACCAATGTCCCGGCTGTCCCCGGGGCTATGGGTGAATATCCTGAATAAAAAGCGGTAAATAAAAGTACCTTAAACTTCATCTTCAGTTTTCCCAGTTTTATCTACTGATTTATCGGGAAAAAAGAGTCTCCAGTTGGTTACTAAATAACGAAGCCCGGAAAGGGCGGTGAGCAGTGTAACGCCGACCATAATCCAGTAAGGAATCGATTTATATGTGACAAAAATCCCTTTTTTTCTAATATAATAGATCATAATAATGAGTACTATCGAGACCATCTGGAAGGCCGTTTTAAATTTTCCAAACCTGTTTGTCTTCAGGGGCCTCCCCCTCTTAAGCGCAAGATATCTCATGACTGTGATAAGCACATCCCTCCCCACGATTATCAGTATCATCCAGAAATCGATTATTTCAAAGCTGGGATCTATGACAAAAATTGCGGCAAGACACGATATAACAAGGATCTTATCTGCCAGGGGGTCAATGAACTTTCCGAATTCCGATTCCAGGTGTAATTTTCTGGCGCTCCACCCGTCAAAAACGTCTGTAAGGGAGGCAATGATGAAAACAATGAGTGCATTAATGAGAGCCTCGCCAGTTTTAAGATTCAGGAGGTATATGAACAGTGGTATCAGCACAATCCTGCTTAGGGATAATATATTGGGAATATTAAATGAAAAATCGTATAGACTCAAGCCAGCTCCCCCATAAGATCGTAGTCGACCGCTCCTGTAACTTTTGCCCTTACGATTATTTTATCAATATCTCTTCCGGAGGTCAAGAAAAAAATGCCATCCACTTCCGGCGCATCAAACTCGCTCCTCCCCAAGAAAGTAGTCTCATCAACCTTTTCTTCAATAATTACGTCCACTTCACTCCCTATCATCATTACGAGCTTTTCCGTGGAAATGCGCCCCTGGAGTTCCATGAATTCCCTGTACCTTCTCTTTTTTATTTTTTCAGGGACCTGCCCTTTCAATGCATACGCCCCGGTATTTTCCTCTCTGGAATAGACAAATCCACCCACCCTGTCGAGCTTTGCTTTTTGAAGAAAATCGAGTACCATCCCGAAATCCTCTTCAGTTTCGCCCGGATAGCCCAGCATGAAGGTGGACCTGATTCTCACCTCAGGTATCCTTCCCCTGATCCTTTTGACCAGGTCGTGGTATACTTCAAAATTCCCCTTTCTCCCCATGGACTGCAATATTCTGCCGCTCACATGCTGAAAAGGAATATCCAGATATCTGACTATTTTCCGATTATTCCTGACAAGATCAATAATATCGTCAGTAATGTGATCCGGATGGCAATACAAAAGCCTTATCCAGCGAACACCGTCAATTTCGGAAATCCTGTTTATCAGCCAGGGGAGGCCTTCATCACCCCAGCGGTATGCTGTAATATCCTGGGCTATTATTATGAGTTCAATGGCGCCGCCGGCTACCGCTCTTTTCGCGTCATCAAGCACCAGATCAGGGTGATAAGAGTTATGCCGGCCCCTTATGAGCGGAATACTGCAATAATTACAGTTATGAGAACAACCCTCGGAAATTTTTATGTAGGCATAAGGTAGAGAATCGAAAAGCGGTATCCTTGAAACATCCTCTGGAGTCCTGTTTATCCTTATATGAAGATTCTTTCCAAGTTCAGCCAGAAAATGATCATCAAGGACCCCGTAGACCATATCAATTTCAGGCATATCCCTGGTGATTTCATCTTTATACCTTTCAGTAAGGCATCCGGTTACAACAATATGCCTTTCGCCGCTTCCATTCAGCTCATCCAGAATCACATCTATCGATTCCTCTTTTGCCGACTTGATGAAACCGCAGGTATTGATGATAACAATGTCCGCTTCATCGGAAGATTCAGCCCTCTTAAAGCCGGAAGAATCCATGAGGCCGTTGATCCTCTCAGAATCGACAAGGTTCTTGGAACATCCCAGGGAAATTATATGATAAGTACAATCAGAGGATACAAGCACGTTCTACCAGTCGTTAATTACAATATGGTAAAGATTAGGGTCCCTGGCATCCTTTTTCCAGGTTATGACCTTGTTGGCAATCTGGCCTGTTTTCCCAAAGGTGTATTCCTTGCCGTTTACCTTTATGCCGATTGCGCCGGCATTTCCCATTTTAAGCTGGATATATTCGGCAGCCTCCCAGGTCTCTCTTTTGCCTTTCAGGATGAATCCCCTTTTCTTAAGTGAACCGTCGAGGTAGATTTCGATGAAAGATTTCTCCCTGAAATCGGCTTCAAGTACAATTTTCAGATTCTTTTTATTCTGGGCTACAACATCGACACTTTCCGAAGGCTCTTCCTTGTTTTTTTCATCGGAAAGTTCAGCCTGATCAATCTTGATTGCTTTGTCCAGCATTACAAATATTTTAGCCCTGTTCTCCGTAAGGCCTTTAAGGATGAAAACTATCTCCCTCGGGGTTCCTTCAATCTTTAATGTTTTGGGGAGATCCATTTCAATGGTTTCATTCTGTTTCTGCGGCAGAAATTCCATGGATACGCTTTTTCCGGTTACCTCTTTAAGAATGAATATAACCTCTTTCTTGTCCACCATGAACTGTACAGCTTCATTTTTATACACCAGGATAAAACCCCTGTTATTCTGGAGCTGAAGGTTCCTGATATTTTCAATTTTAGCATCTTTGTTCTTGATGGCATGATCTTTCTGGATACTCACAACAGATTCATCGCTGCCTGTATCTACCTTTGATGACATGAGCCAGTTAATTCCCCAGTAAAGGATCAGTGCGATGAAAGCAACCGAAACGGCAAATACCACATTCTTGTAATTATTCACAAAGGATGATAAAATCATGGCCAGCGAGGGCTTGGTCGATTTAGTCAGTTCTTCAAGCGGAGTGGCGCTCTCGCCGATCTTAAAGCCCTTGTAGGACTGGACCATTTCGCTTACATCCAGCTTCAGGTATTCAGAATATAACTTCAAAAACCCTATAAGGTAGGTCTCGCTTGGAAACTTTTCGAAATCCTCATCTTCCAGGGCATTGAGATAGATGGGACTTATTGTTGTCTGCTTGGCCACATCCTTTATGGTCAGTTTTTTCGCGGTTCTTGCTGATTTTAATTTTTCGCCGATAGTTTCCATTTACTATTCCTCGGAAATCAGGGGATTTTTAATTACCCTGGCCATTGATGGAATGCTGAATTTAAAAAGCCCGTTTGACAGATCCACATTTGTCCTGATCTGGGAAAAGGATATTTCCACTTTTTTCCCGGAGGAGGTAGTTCCCATAGCTTTTGTTATAAAAAAATCCTCGGAAATCCAGAGCTTCAGTGTCCTGAAACCGCTTCTGCTCTCCTTCTGGTTAAGAAGAAGAGTGTACATCTTGGTTCCATCTTTCTGAGGTTCAGGCTGGGTCTTGGAATCAAACTTATAATGATATTTAGAAAAAAGTCTTTTCAGTCCCATTTTAGTCCCAGAGGAAAATATGCTTGTATCGGACTTCAAATCCTGCTCCGCCACCACATTCAGCGCTGGAATATAAATCCACATCATCTTGCCATTTGCAACTATCTTCTGCCCGGGCGGATTGTAGAAATTCATGAGCAGTTTGTCCGTGGCCTTGTATTTAATGTCTCCATTATTCTGGGTCTTTTTACCCATTTTCTCAGACACTATGACAAAATTTGCCTCATAGGAGTCTATTTCTCCGAATTTCTTTTTAACTTTATTTACAATATCGGTAACAGTTACAAAATCAAATTTATATGCATTAACATCAGATGTGAACATTAGAACCATAATGACCAGTGCTGTAATGATCCCTGTGCCTTTAAACCTTATATTTGACAATTTTGAATTTCTCATAACCTTCTTATCACTTATATTTAATATTTTAACCTGGAATTTTGGATTATCTTCTTAAATCTGACTTTATTACTGTCAAATATTTTATGTGAAATTTAAAAAATGTCACCAAAAAGTCAATACTAAAACATTTTAAATTTTATACCAATATTAAATCACCGGAATAATAAAATAGTGGACAAATAAATTAATTATTAATCATTATGATCCAATAGTTTTCTGGGAATGTTCTTATATTAATATATTCAGGAAGTTTTCAGAAACGGTTTCATAAGCAATGCGCAGATCCTTGTTTGAAGTCTGCGATTAGAACAGCTCTTTGACTGGTAATAAATAAATTCCCCAGTCAAAGCAGAGATTTTTGAACTGGCAGCATATTTTATAAACAGGAATTATATATATATTATGAAAGCAATATTTATAGATAACACAAAGCTTAAGGAATACGATTTTTATGACCAGGCCAGGGACGATGCCTTTATACAGCTCCTCACTGAATACAAAATTCTCGAATCACATGTTATATATTTTTCAGCAGGTGATGCAAAAATAAAAGAGATCATGATATGCAAGGAGCCGTTATATTCAGCCTGAACTTGATTAATATAAAATCTTATAAATAAAAAAGACCTTTTTGCGCCAATAAAACATGGAGAAAAAGGCCTTTTTCTATATAAAAAACTTCAAATTATCATCTTTGGCTATTCTCATAAAGACACAAATACTTTCTAAAATCAGAATCTTCAGTATTTCAAATATAAAAATTCTGATTTTTTAGCGGGAACTTTAATATTAATACCCCGCATCGGTAACCTTGAAACCTGCCGCGGTTAACTTCTTGGCAATTTCTGCGCTGTCCCCCCTGACAAGCCTGATGAAAATACGGCATTCTCCTGCTCCATCTTCAGGACAATTGAAAACCATAAGGCTTAAAAGAGGTATCTGCATATCATCAAGGACCTTCATAATACCCTGCAGATTACCATAATCCTTGGTGACTTCAATATCAATCCTCACGCCTTTATCCTTGACGCCGAGAATCTTCGTCATAATCCTGACAATATCTGATTCCGTGGTTATTCCAACGAGTTTACCGTCATCTACAACCGGGAACGCGCCGTATCCATTTTCCTGGCCCAAATGCAAAGCTTCTTCAATAGGCATGTTTGAAGAAATAGACATGGGCTTCTTAACCATTATATCCTTAACAACCATCTTGGCCAGGAGATAATGGAGTTCATGGATACTCAAAGTGGTCGCCTTTGACGGCGCTGCCTCGAGAAGCATCCTTTCAGTAACAAGTCCCACTAGCTTGTCATTCTTTACAATGAGGAGCCGTCTTATTTTTTTATCCTCCATGATCTTCCTGGCATCATGTATGGATGTTTCCTCATCAATAGTGACTAGCTTTGTATTCATTACATCTCTTACTCTCATAACAACCACCTTCTTATATTTAAAATTTTTATTTTAACATAACGCATAATAATAAAATACCATTAAAAAATATTATATTCAACCTAAAAATTTAAAATAAAAACTTTTTTTATGAAAAATTCCGGACAACGGTCCGGAATTCTATTTTGAAGTGCTGATTAACAGAAGGTTACCCTTCCAGAAAAACCCGGGCGGGAAAGACAGATCAGAGCTTTTCTCCTGTCTCGAGATCGAGCTTGGACTCTTTACCTTCCGATGATATAACAAGTGAATTGTCTATAATCTTCAGCTTTCCATCATTCTTTAAATTCTTCCTCCACAACACAGGACCGTCACTGGCTGCGCAGAATACATAGTCTCCTGAGGCTATATAGATCCTCTTATCCCTGTTCAGAGGGCCTTCAACCACGTTCCCCTCCCATACTACTTTACCATTTTTAATGAAATATATCTCATACCTTGTTACAAGGAGGCGGCCATCGGCCTTTGGCATCTCCTTTTCCTGTGCTATAACCTTAATGATCCTCTGTATCACCTCTCTGGGTTTTATCTGTATAGTGACTATCTCTTTCCCCTCTCTGGAAAAATCCTCGGGTTTGAAATTCTGGATCGATTCTTTTGAAATAGCAGATTCATTTTTCAGCTGGGTTATGATAGTTGAAATCTCCTTCCCCTTACCTTCTTTTATGAGTTTATCCGCAGCAGCTTCAACTTTCTGAACTTCTTTTGCGGTTATCACTACCTTTTTTTCCTTTTCAAGGATTGGCGCCTGTTCAAGGACCTTTTCTATGCTTCCTTCAAACTGCTTCACCCTCTTTGCTATCTGTATCTTTCCGTCAAAAACCTTGATCCTGGTTGTTTTCATGGCGTCGGCTTCAACACTGAAGTTTGTTCCCCTTACACCGGCAACTGCTGTTGGGGTTTTAACAATGAAACTCTCAGATTTTATCAGCTTTTTAGGTTTGCATAGCATCTTTCCCACATCAAGTCCCAGGGTCGTACTCTCACTATTATCCTTTCTAATGATATTTGATATAACAACTTTCGATCCCTCCTTGATTCTGATTATGGAATCTCCTATTTTAACATCGCAGAATGAATCAGCTGCGGTAATTATTTCATCCTTCTCCTTGATTATTTCACCAATTTCTACAGCAGCATTATTTCTCTTCACATCACCGATCATAAAGGTGATCATGGCATATTCATCCACCTTCTCCTTCGAGCAGCTGTAAACCGAACTGATAATCATGCACATGCATACCAAACATAATTTTTTCATTTATCCCCCCTAAAATCACTATTTTGCCGTTATTATTAATACAACTTCATCTTGCGGGTATCTGTAATAATCTGAATTTATCTCTTTCCCTTAACCCCGCAGGTGAATTCTTAACAATTATTCTACGTTTTCATTGTATCATAGAAATATACCAATATTTAATAATATAATGTAAATAATTAAAAATAAAACAAAAAAATTTAAAAGATAAAGATTAATTTATGTATATTTTAAATGAAATATATATTCATGTCTATGGGTATTGTCTCCAGAATATAAAGGAAATTATAAATATACAAGCCTGGCAGGTTAATTTCAAGTATGATTGATGATAGAATAATGAATATCCTCCTGAATTCCATAATTGGTGATGCCCTGGGCTCTACTTTTGATGGATTAAGCAGGGGACACACAGCATCCATATACAGAGATTCCCCAGGCTATTTTGACCCGCCGGTTAAAAAAACCGGAACAGAAAAATGGAAAAAACCGGGCCTTTACACATCGATGTCTCAGTTGATGCTCATCTCGTCGATGTCAATGGAAAGGGGCCGTTTCAAAAAAAAAGCATTCATTGAAAATATCAGGAGATCCCCTAAAGTTGAAAATACACCATGGGGGATATTCAGACACACCGGCATGGCTGAAAAAAAATTCCTTGATACCATATTAAACAGCGCTATCAGCCCGTTAACACAGAATTATTCATCGGCCAGGCTCCTCCCGCCAGTCATTTCCCTTTCTTTTGGAAGAATGAGCGAAAATGATCTTGTTCATGACTCAGCTGCCATGATGTCCCTCATGACCATGGATTATCATACAATTTCCGGGGGTATCCTATTATCATCCCTTTTGAATCATCTCCTTTCCATGGAAAGCCCATTACTGAAAGATTTGCTCCTGTCAGCCCTGTCTATCAGCAGGGGGCTGAGGGCCATTATTGAAAAAAACTCCCCGGATATATTCAGCTTACGGCTTAATCCGGACATGCTGTCTGCTGCAGCAGATTCTTATTCTGACATACTTTCTGAAATTATTGATGCCCCTGATAAACTCAAAGCCGAGGAAATGATTACAAGAAAAATCAGCAGATTAATGAACAGTAATGTGAAAAAAGCCTCATTAGACCATCCCCTGGCCATACTCCCTTATACCCTGTATCTTTTTCACAGTTATCAGGATGATGAGAAAAAATTTCTCCATACAATGGCTAAAGAAGGCGGAGCTGCGTCGGCTCTCACATCAATTGCCGGCGCTGTTTCAGGCGCCTTTCCTGATAATTTTACAATCCAGCCAGAACTGACAGGCCAACTGGTAAATAAAAAAAAGATAGCTTCAATAGTTGAAACAATTGTTTCAGGAAGAAAAACTGCTCATTTTATTGAAGATTTCCTCATTTCTGAATCCCTTCTGACAAAAAAGGAGATGGAAGAGTTCAATGCAAAGCAGAAAAAAGATAAAAAAGGGGCAAAAAGTGTTAAAAATCGTAAAAATATTGAAAAAATGATGACAACACATGTTGTTGAAAGCTGGACAAAGCTTGATAAAGCCAGATGGAAAAAAACCAGAAAAAATATGATACAAATTGATGATTCCGAAAGTGATGAAGAATAATTCATAATTCAGGTTTTAATTTGAAAGAAGATGAAAAAAACATAATCATACTGGTTTGGCATAAATAGTATAAAAAATAGACATTTCATTAACATAAAATATTTGACAAAATGCCGTCAATATGTAATATTAACTGTAATACTAATATTTCAAGGTACAATAAGGAGTATTGTACGTGACTACTTATCCTCATGGAGGTTGACATGTCAGCGAAAAAATATGGATTTATCTCCATTTTAATTATCTTAGGCGTAGTTTTAACATTCAATATTGTATCATCTATGGATTTATCATATACTCAGATAAATATACAGGATATATCGAGATATGATGAGGACAGGCTTGCATATCAGCAAATTGAGATAGTCCCGGTAATGTATCACCCTGAAAAATTTGACAATTCTGCAGCAACTCTTCTCGTTATAAAAGATAAAAAAATGTACCTCTTTATTGATGGGTATGATAATCCCAATGATGTCAGAACCCAGAGACTTATCACCGAAATGGAGAACAGACTGCTACCCGATGTATGGAAAACAAAAATCGACAATCTCCCTGATTACATGGTAATAACTGAAAGAAGAGTTGAAATACAAAAAAAAATGGCTGATCAGAACTCAGGACAAAAAAGCCTGGGCCCCAAATTCGACAATTTTTACAAAAATATAAGAAATAAATTGATACTTCAACATGTAAAAACATTCAAGACCCTTATGATTAACAGAAAAGAATCCGGACTCTATGTTGTTAAGTCCCCGCTTCCGAAAAAAGTATATGATACCGGCCCCACAAAATTCTTTATTTCAGTTTCAGGGAAAACAATTGATGAAAAACAGTTCTATGCAGAAGATGCTGATGGCGACGGTGTAACTGAAACTTTCTGCGTGCACATGGGCGACGGTTTCAACTGGGGATATAAATCCGGGCCGAATATTATTTTCATATATAAAAATACCCAGAAAGAAATTTCTGATATAATTGGAAAAATGACAAATGAAGCTTATTATGGCACAGAAGAAGAGGATAAAATTGTTCAGAAATCATTCTTCCAGGAGGATGAAATTACAAATATTATAGATGATATTTACAGGCTGTCACCGGATCAGGAAAAACTCCTGCTAACAAAATAGTTTTACATTTTAACAAATCACTGAAAATAAAATTTTAACAAACTCTAAAATCCCCCCACTAAGGGGGATTTTTTATACAGATTTATCATTATATTTCCCCTATTTAATTTAAAAAAAATCAATAGATTATTTTTTTTAAATTAAATAATTCTAAATAGAATTCAAAAAAAGAGGATTATTAAAAATACAGTAAATTAAATTGGGTACATCCAATCTGGATGATCAGTATTTGGAAAATGGCATGAACTCTATTTTATCCCTGTGCGGCAGAAAATGAAGAGGATTGAGGGGTATATTTTTATATAAAATCTCAAAATGAAGGTGATTCCCGGTGGAATTACCCGTACTTCCCAATAATGCAATAATCTGCCCTGCCCTTACAAATTCACCTTTTTTGACCAGAAGAACTGAATTATGTGAATACCTGGTGAACAGGTTATTCCGGCCTTCTATCAATATAGAATTACCATATCCGCTGTCATAACCGGTTAATGCCACCATACCGTCAGATGCGGATAGAACAGGCGTTCCCTTTGTCTTTGGCAGGTCTATTCCATTGTGAAACTGCCCCCATCTCATGCCGAAGGTGGAGGTAATTCTGTCAATATCCTCAACAGGCCATATAAATTCATCCTCATTATATGTCAGTGCAGTGTTCCTGTCTTTCCCTTCAACCTGAAGCCTGCCCAGGTAATCGGCTGAATAAGGAATGAACATGTAATCACCTACAATGTTACCCCTGTTAACATCATAAATATCTTTAATATTGATCTTATATTTTCCAGCAAAAAAATTCAGCAGGTCCTTAGATTCAATCAATTCCCAACGGCCGATTTTACCCCTGTACTGCTGAATATATGAATTATCTACAAAAATTATATATTCTGCCGATACATTCGTAACTTTAATAAATATTATAATAAAAAAGATAAATATTTTTTTCATCTTGAAGAACAGCTCGAACTCCAGAAAATTTGTAGAATAATTAAAATTCTTTTTAAATTGAAATGGATAACTCTTAAACAATAATATTAGGCCGCATTGTTAAAATTCTGTCAAGAAAAATATTTTTTTGTACCAGTAAATTATCTCTAATACCTCACTGAAGTTATTAAGTAAACTAATTCTAAAAAATTCAGTATTACTGAATCAATTTTTCCAATTCATTCAGAGTATAATTCCTTTTGATATGTTGTCTCCGCAGGGAATAGTTGTTTCTAGTAATAATATTTGAACCGTAATCAGTTGAGAAAACCCTTTTATACCCGGCAACAGATGCCAGTTCAACAATATTCAGGTCATATTTCCCATATGGAAATGCAAAAAATAAAATCTCCTTCCCGAGGTAGATCTCCATTGCTTTTTTTGAAAGATAAATCTCCCTGAAAAGGTTGCCCCTTGAACCTGGCGTATTTTCTCCGGACAAGTGCACGAGGTCCGCGTGACTTTTTGAATGTGCCTGGATATCAATGCCGTTTTTATCCAGATACCGCAGCTTTTCCCAGTTCAAACCGGTTTTTTTCATTTTCATAAAAAGATCGGAGTAAATGAACAGCGTTACCGGATACTGAAATTCTTTTACAAGGGGTAAAAGTTTTGTATACATGGAATTGAAGCCATCATCAAAGGTGATGACAATCACTCTGTCATCAAAGGGCACTGGCTTATCCAGCCTGTTTATCAGTTCTGATAGTTTAATCACCCTTATTTTTTTATTTTTAAATAGCTGGAAATGAGACCTGATTACCGGGAGATCCATAGAGAAAGCCCCCTTTCCGTCAATGTTATGATATAAGAGAATGGGGATGGCAAGAAGTCTGGTCTTTATCTCATTCTCCTTTTTTTTCCAGACAATATTCTCTTCATTATGAAATTCCGGGATATTGAAAAAAAGCCATAATGAGATAACCAGCGAAAAGACGATGAGAATTATTAATATAATTATTTTTTTCATTGATTCCTAGCTCTTTGCTTCCTTCAAATCAGAAAAAGATTAATATCCCTATTTGACTATTAAAAATTATTGAGGTACTCCTCTATCTGAAAATTATATAAATGTTTTACCTGATCGTTAATAAATATAAGAAATACAGGATGATGATTATTTTGGGTTCATTAATCATATATCGATATTAATGTATCAAACCATTAAACATGAAATTACGATAGAAATCTTAAAAATCCAAAATCGAAGCTTATTTTTTTTAAAATACCTTAATTTACGCTTTACTTTAAATGTTATTTCTGATTATAATTTAATAACATATTAAAATATAAATTGTTAAACATTAAATATGAATAATTCTGGTAGTGCCAAATAATTGTGTAATCCAGTGAACTACCTGATTTAATTATTCAATGTTCACTTACATATTAAGGATATAAAATATGATTAAATTTATAAAAATGCATGGGACCGGAAACGATTACATTTATATAAATGCATTGGAAGAAAAAATATCCAAGTCTGAAAAACTTGCTGTGAAGATGTGCGACAGGCATTATGGAGTGGGCTCAGACGGGCTGATACTCATCCTCAAATCGGAAAAAGCTGATTTCAGAATGAGAATATTTAATCCCGATGGGAGCGAGGCTGAGATGTGCGGAAACGGGATAAGGTGCTTCGGTAAACTCCTGTTTGATAAGGGACTTACTAATAAAAAAAAGCTGGATATTGAAACCTTAGCTGGTATTATGAAACTTTCACTACATGTGAAGAATGACAGGGTTCATTCAGTAATTGTTGACATGGGAGAACCCATACTGCTCAGGGAGAGGATTCCCATGCTGGGAATCCCCGGCATGGTTATAGACGAAATCCTGAAACTTGACGACGGCACAAAATTTCAAATCACTTCCCTCTCCATGGGGAACCCGCACGTGATAATTTTTGTTGAGGATATTAAAAACTTTCCAGTGGAGAAATACGGCCCGATTATAGAAAATAACTCTCTATTCCCGCACCGTACAAATGTGGAATTTGTCCAGGTATTGAATGAAAATGAAGTGATTCAGAGGACATGGGAGCGGGGAACCGGGGAGACCCTTTCATGCGGTACCGGTGCCGCTGCTGTTACTGCCGCTTCAGTTTTAACAAAGAAGACTGAAAGGAAACTCCTTCTGCACCTTCGGGGAGGCGACCTGAATGTAGAATGGAATGAGGATGATAACAGAATATATCTTTCCGGACCTGCAGTTGAAGTATTTCATGGTGAATGGCCCGACTGATCAGAAAATCATATTTCCCAGAGTTTTTTCCCTGGTATGCCCCTCACAAGAAAATGAACATTTTCGATCCCTGATATGTTCTCCTTCAATGTTTTTATTACGGCCCCTCTGAACACCTCCTCCGACCCCGGAATAAATTTCAATGTTTCTTCAGGATAGGCAGGTACAATATCAATTATACACTCCCCATTCCCTGAATCATCTTTAATCCAAATCTTTCTTATGAAAAGATCGATGGGTACGGTCTGGGTTGTATTTTCATAGTTTGAACCCTTGAGGATCTGCCCGATGAGAAAATCCGCCAGTCTCTCCTTCGAATTAAAATTAGGGATAAACCGTTTCTCAATTGTAAAATTTTTTCCGTCAAGTGTTGGGAAGTATACATTAATCTCCCTTCTATCCTCAATAGCCGGTATTGATGGGAAAATATTGAAAATATTTTTATCTGCATGGAAAGAGAACATCAGATAGTCAAGCAAAAATATATATGACAGGGACAGTATAACAAGTCTATTTCTCTCCTTCCCTTTTTGCCCGAGTTTTTCCTTGTAAGAAGTATAAAAGTTTTTAATAAATTTAATTTTCATTATTCCTACCGCAGTATTTCTAAAATTATATTGAGGCTCTAACTGAAAAATATGTCAATAATTTTTTTCTATTTACCTGATGAAGAATTATACTTTTTGATAAATCTGATTACCCCATCGGCCACACCGCGGGCTATTTTTTTCTGATAATCTGAAGTCAGCAACAAGGCAGCTTCATTCCTGTTGGTAATATATCCTACTTCTACAAGTGCAGCAGGCATTAGCGAACCTCTCAGAACAAAAAAATCGGCTTTTTTTACACCCCTTGACTTATTTTTGGATATCGTACCGGAAATGCCCGCCTGTATTTGATCAGCAAGCATTGAGCTTTCCTTCTGTATCTGGGTTGTTATCATCATTGCTTCGATGTAATCTACATCCCTGAAAGTCTTTCCTTTTTTTTCTTCAAATATAACAACATCATTCTCAAGAGCAGCCGTATTTCTTGCCTCTTCATTTGTAGGATTTTGAGATAAAAAATAGGTCTCAAAACCAGAAATTTTAGGAGAAAGCGCTGCGTTTACATGGATACTGACAAAAAGGCCATTTGTTTTATCCTTTAAAAACCTGTTTGCAAATTCGGTCCTCTGAAATAGTTCGATAAAAATATCTTTATCCCTGGATAGCCTGATTTTTATCCCTTTTAAGTTTGTAGATAAATAATTTTCCACATATCTTGCAATTTTAAGAGTAATACTTTTTTCCTTTATTCCGCCACGTCCCATGGCACCTGGATCTTTTCCGCCATGTCCCGGATCAATTATTATAAAACTGATCCTGTCACTGGTTTCTGTCAATAGTTTCCTATCAATCGTGGATTCTTTTTTCCCAATTTTTTCTTTATCTCCGGAATCATGATCAAGAGAAATCCTGTCATTAAAATATACTACACCCTTCCCGGGAAACATTGAATCAATTAAGGGCTCAATAAATTTCAGAGGAATCATTATTTCACCTTTAAAACGATCAACAGGATAAGTAGATTTAAAGAGCTTCCCGTCAATGATCATGTAATGAAGCCCTACAGCATAAGCAGCCTGGTGATTTTTATTGTATATTTTGCCCCTCTGCAGAAAAAAATCAAAGTTTGATTCAAGGTTTAAAAACACAATTAGTTCATACAGGGAAACATATTGTTTGTTATCAATGAATTTAATAAAGAGCTGGTTTTTATCTGCTGTTGCTGTTCCAATGAATGCTAGCGGCATTAAGAGGATAAGGATATTTGTTAAAATAGTATTTTTCAAAATAAAATAAAATGACTGTCAATAGTCATCTGTTTTATAATTACCGGAAAACCGGTATATTGGCATTATAAAATCCAGTAAGATTTAAACTTACATTTTCTTAAACCAGTATTAAATGATTGCATAAACATGAAAACTCATTTTTATGCAGAGATTCAGATGACGGTTCAACATTTTGATATCCTTATAAGGCAAATATAATAAAATGTCGATAGAGTCAAGATTTTTTTTTTAAATACATTATGACCAATTTCATATGTAGTTTTTTCTTTTAGATACATTTTAAAAGCTGGAAATTTTAAAAGTATCATAATGAAGAATAAAAAAGATTCTATTATTCAAAAATCCTCATGAATCATTGGTTTGTTAACAAACATTTTACTCAGATTTAGAATGAATTTTTTATCAGAAATAAGATAAAGAGTTGTAACCTCGTTTAATCGCCGTAGAATGGCGATACCGTAGCAGGTAAAAAAACGAGGTTA
>VFJS01000022.1 GCA_009885955.1 Spirochaetia bacterium
ATCATCTCTATTATCCATAAATAAAGGGAATGATATGTTTGATGAATTCTTCAAGGACCGGTTCATCCCGGTGAGGCAGCTGAACAGGATAAATGCCAATATCATGCAGATACGGATCAATATGCTCCAGGAGGACCGCATGGCTATGGACAATGATTGGAAAGGGGTTGAGGAGAGGGCAAAAAATTCTGCTGAAATAACTGAAAAGTATATGAAGGATTGGAAGGAATTTACAGCCACGAAGCTCACCAAGGAGGAGGAGAAGCTTGTCAAGGAGTGGGAAGTCCTGGTGGCAATTCCCAGGGAGACCCGTGCTAAATTCGCCAAGGAACTCCGCGCCAAAAATTTCAAGGAGTCCGACAAGTATCTTGAGCAGTGGAGGGTGGAATACGGAAAACTTCGCGATAAGACCGGAGAACTCCTGGAGCTGCAGCAGAAAGAGGGAGAAAAGCTAGAAGCGGAACAGGAACATATGACGAAGAATGCGTTGTATCTCACTATATTTATCATGGGTGGTTCCCTTCTATTCGGATTCATCATTACCATTGTCCTGTCCAGGTCTGTTTCAAAACCGGTGAACAAGGGCCTTGAATTTGCACAGAAATTCGCGGCTGGCGACCTTACCGTAAGGATCGATCTCGATCAGAAGGATGAACTGGGCCAGCTCGGCAAGGCTCTCAACGGCGCGGCCCAGAACCTGGAGGAGCTTGTGTCAAATGTAATCCTCGGCGCCCAGAACCTGGCACAGGCAGTGGAGCAGATATCAAGCGGAAACCAGAACCTCTCGCAGAGGACCTCGGAGCAGGCATCATCCCTGGAAGAGATAGCGTCAACCATAGAGGAGGCATCAGCCACCACCAGGCAGAACTCCGAGAACGCCCTTGAGGCAAATACCCTGGCCGGAAGCACCTACAAGCTGGCGGAAGAGGGTGGCAGGGTATCGGGCGAAGCGGTGAAAGGGATCAATGAAATAAATGAGGTGAGCAAAAAGATAAGCGACATCACCAATGTCATCAATGAAATATCATTCCAGACCAACCTCCTTGCCCTGAACGCCGCGGTTGAAGCTGCGCGGGCCGGCGAGGCAGGCAGGGGATTCGCCGTTGTGGCAGGAGAGATACGGAACCTGGCCCAGAGGTCGGGGAATGCAGCCAAGGAGATCGGGGCACTCATAAAGGATACCATCACCAAGATTGAAACAGGGTCAAGCCTTGTCAATAAAAGCGGCGAGTCTCTGAAAGAGATCATTTCATCCATCAACAACGTGAGCAGGATCGTGAGCGAAATAAATGCCGCAAGCAGCGAGCAGAAGCAGGGAATGGACCAGCTCACCGTGGCCATAACCGAGATGGACAACATGACCCAGCAGAACGCCGCGCTCGTGGAAGAGACTGCGTCGGCGAGCGAGGAGATGGCAAACCAGGCCCAGGAGCTCATGACCCTTACCCAGCAGTTCAAGGTTGGGAGCGATTCAGACGGCGGCTCTCAGAAAAAGGAGATCCATCTGAAGAGCCTGGAGCACCGTGCCCCGGCTGGGAAAATGGCTGCAGGAAATACAGGTAAGAAGACTGTTGGCAAGGCCGGTGTTAAGAAAACGGGAATCGCAGGAGATGCGAAACATGAAGGCGATCATATCAAGAAGACCATGAGCGAAGAAGGTTTTGAGGAGTTTTAGCAAGCTCTGCCGGGGGAGCGGACCTGAATGGTTGCTACCCCCGTCTTAATATGATAACTTTATTTTACAAAGTGAAAAAGGAGAACTGTTATGGATAACTTACTCTACAAGGGTACCGGAGCGGACAAAACCGCAAATTCCGCCCAGTATGTCACCTTCTCTATCGGCGAAGAATTCTACGGGGTCACGGCCACGAAAGTCCATGAAATCATAGGGATGACTAAAATTACCCATGTCCCCAACAGCATGGACTACATGAAGGGAATAATCAATTTAAGAGGGAGCGTTGTACCCGTGGTGGACATGAGGCTTAAGTTCAGAATGGAAGAGAAGGAATACACCGAGCAGTCTATCATTATCATCGTGGAAATCAAGGGGAGGCTCTTCGGCATGATCGTTGATTCGGTCTCCGATGTAATCGGAATAGCCGAGAACAGCATCCAGGATACGCCGCACTTCAGCACAAAAATAGAGACAGATTTCATAAGCGGCATAGGCAATAATAATGATCAGCTGATTATCATTCTCGATGTGGATAAAATTCTTACTGCCGAGGAGATTCAGGAAGCTGAAGCAAAGAGCGCGTAGATGGGGCTTAAGATACTGATTGTCGAAGATGAAGAGATAACTGCCATGCTCTACCGGGAAATCCTTTTAAAAGAGGGTTACACGGTCACGGGGTGTGTGCAATCGGGAGAAGAGGCTGTACAACAGGTTAAAAAGGATAACCCTGACCTGATAATCATGGACATTTTTTTAAGCGGGGCCATGAACGGTATTGATGCTGTGCGGGAGATAAAAAAATTCAGGAAGATACCGGTTATCTATGTCACGGCAAATTCCGATGACATGACCAGAAAATCGGCAATGGAAACATGCCCTGCAGGATATCTTACCAAACCGATACAGATGAGGGAGTTATCGTCGCTGATAAAAGTTTCCTTTGTTTCAAATAATACTCAGGATGTAGTTAATTAGTGTTGATAAGAGGATAAGAAAATTTTGGAGACAAGGGGGATCGAACCCCTGGCCTCTTGAATGCCATTCAAGTGCTCTCCCAGCTGAGCTATGCCCCCAAACCCGAAAAACATGTAAATAATTGACGGGACACTGTTTACTGTCAAGGGATTTCAGTAAAAATATAATAATTTTGGAAAAATTTTTTATAATATTTATAATATTAAAGAAGCGCTTTAAGTATTTGTACATTCCCTTGAAATTATTGTTTCCCTGCAAAATTTTAAATCTTGACATTGGAAGTAATCAACAATATTAAAATATTTGGAAAGTAGATCAAACATAACAGATAATATCATGACCAAACCCAGTATCCTTATCATAGACGATGAAATCGTAATAGCGCTGAATATCAAGCAGATTATTGAACAGAAAGGGTATAAGGTTTGTGGAATCGGCAGATCAGCTTCCGAAGCCATGGCTTTAACAGAGAAGCATTCCCCGGACCTTATACTCATGGATATAACCATTGCCGGCGATTCTGACGGAATAGCCGCTGTTGAACAGATAAAAACAAAATATGAAATTCCAATAGTTTATGTAACAGCCCATTCCGACGAAGCCACGGTGAAAAGGGCTATGGAAACAAATCCCCACGGATTTATACTTAAAACAATCAGCGATACTGAACTTCTTGTTGCCATTGAACTCGCCCTTACTACCCACAGAATGGAGATGAAACTGAAGGAGAGTGAAAAAAAATACCGTACGCTCTTTACTGCGATGAATAACGGATTTTCCCTCTGTAAAATGATATATGATGAAAAAAATCAGCCCGTGGACTGGGTATACCTGGATGTAAACGAAGCCTATGAAAAAATTACCGGCCTAAGCAAAGAATGGATTATTAATAAGAGAATATCCGAATTAAAGCCTGACATTATGACCAAATCTCCCGAACTTTTTCATAACCTCAGTGATGTTGTGCTGACAGGAAAGAAAAAAAAATTCGAGATGTATTCTGCAAATTTCAAAAAATGGCTCTCCATAAATGCTTATTCACCTGAGGAGGGCCATTTTGTTGCACTTTTTGAAGATATAACCGAAAGAAGAATCATTGGCGATACCCGGGAATTTCTCCTGAAACTCGGGAGCAGTAAAGGTGAGACTTTGTTCAAGTCCCTGGCCGAATATCTCGCTTCGGCATTGCAAATGGATTATGTGTGTATAGACCGTCTCATTGGCGAAGAGAATACAGCAGAGACTGTCGCGGTTTATTATAACGGTATATTCGAGGACAATATTACCTATGCCCTGAAAGATACGCCATGCGGTGATGTTGTCGGAAAAACAATATGCATCTTCCCGGAGAACGTATGCAGCCTGTTCCCGAATGATGCCGCCCTTCAGACATTGAAGGCTGAAGGGTATATTGGAACAACCCTGTACAATTCCGTCGGAAAGCCCATTGGCTTAATCGCGCTTATCAGCTCAAAACCACTTGAAAAAACCGGACTTGCGGAATCAATCCTCAATTTGGCTGCTGCCCGCGCTGCAGTGGAAATGGAACGGCTCGAGGTTGAAAAAATTCTTGTTGATAATGAAATAACCTACCGGGAGGTATTCAACAACGCCGCTGAAGCCATGCTTGTCCACGACCCTGTTGATGGCGCGATCTATGATGTTAACATGGCCTTTACTGAACTTTTTGGATACATGAGCAGTGAAACTGTTAATATGTCCATTAGCGATCTTTCATCGGAGAAAATTCCCGAGTCCCAGGATATAGCAATCCGTCTTATACAGGCGGTAAAAGCTGAAGGGATTATCAGACTTGAATGGCTGTCGAGGAAAAAGGACGGCTGCGAATTCCTTTCCGAGGTTACCCTTAAAAATACCATGATCCACGGGAAGGAACGGGTCCTGGCATCCATACGGGACATTTCAGAACGTAAAATGAATGAAATGGATTTAAATTTAAATATCAGGCGCATGGAAGCCCTTATCAGGCTCTCGGAAATGTCCGAAATGCCCATACATGAGACCGGGACCTTTGTCGTTGAGGTTGCAATCGAACTCACGAACAGCTCAATAGGTTATATCAACCTGTTGAGTGACAGCGGATCAGACTACAAAACCTTTGTTTTCTCGAAATCCGTTTTATTAAACTGCGCACATTCCGACATAGAATGCCACTTTATTGAAAAGGGCGGATGGTGGACTCAGGCAGTAATTGAAAAAAAACCTGTCATGGTCAATGATTATAAAGAGTCATCGGATTATAAAAAGGGCATTCCCGAAGGCCACATGAAACTTGAACGGTTCATGATCATTCCGGTTATTGACAGGGAAGAGGTTGTGCTTATTGCAGCTGTGGGCAATAAAAAGAGCGATTATACCGGGGGAGACATGAATCACCTCAGGCTCATGGCAGAGGGGCTCTGGACCCATCTTAAGATGAGGATGAAGGAGGAAGCTCTGCATAAGGAGAGGAACCGCGTTTTCACGCTTATTGATAATATCCATGATCAGATATACTACAAGGACAACAGAGGAAGATTTGTCATGGTGAATAAAAGCGTTGCCGGTATATTCGAAGCCGGGCATCCGGCGAATGTAATAGGCAAGTCGGACTATGATTTCCTTTCAAAAGAGGATGCTGACAGGAGTTCTGAGGAGGAACGGAATATCATAGAATCATACAGGCCTATTATTAATAAAGAAATACTGTGGGACCGGAACGGGAAAAAATCTTGGTATTCAATGACAAAAGTACCGCTGGTGGAAAAAGATGGAAAAATTTCGGGCATAGTCGGCATAAACAGGGATGTTACTAAGATCAAAGCGGCAGAAGAGAATCTCAAGATTGCAAAAGAGGCCGCGGAATCGGCTAACATAGCAAAGAGTGCGTTCCTGGCCAACATGAGTCATGAACTGAGGACGCCCCTCAATTCAATTCTCGGATTCAGCCAGTTTCTGTCAATGGAGACATCGGGAAATCTCAATAAAAAACAGCTTGAATACCTGGGATATATAAGGAAGAGCGGAGATTACCTCCTGGAGATGATTAACGATATCCTTGATCTCTCTAAAATTGAATCGGGAAAACTGGAGCTCATTTTTCAGCCCGTTGACCTGAGCGCGTTGCTGGTGAATGTTGTAAATACGGTCAAAGCCCTTGCAATGAAAAAACAGCTTAAAATGAAGAATACAATTTCCAAGGACCTGGGGATATTTATTGCCGATGAAATCCATGTTAAACAGATATTTTACAATCTCCTGTCCAACGCGATAAAATTTACCGGGAATGGAAAATGTTTCGGGATGTCGGCTGAATCCAATGGAGACGGGGCGGTTATTGAGGTCTGGGATGAAGGAATCGGTATTGATGATGCCGATAAAGAGAGGATTTTCAAGCCCTTTGAACAGATTAAAAATACCGCAACAAAGGGTATCAAGGGGACCGGGCTGGGGCTAACCATCACAAAGCAGCTCATTGAGATGCATGGCGGAAGCATTGCCATTGAAAGCGAACCCGGCAGGGGGAGCCGGTTTACCATAACTCTCCCGGGAAAAATTGACGGAGATATCCCCTTGCAGGTGCAGAATATTGATGATGCAGCAACCGGTAATGAATGGTGCGCCGATGAAAGATTAATCCTCATTGTTGAAGATGATGAAATAAACCGTGAGCTCATGAAAGTAATTATGGAGAACCTCGGCTGTAATATCCGTTTTGCCGAATCAGGAGAAGAAGCCCTCCAGTTCGTTGTAAAGGATAATTTTGATTTAATTTTTATGGACATGCAGCTCCCGGGGATCGACGGCATGGAAGCCGCGACCCGGATCCGGGAGATAGTAAAAGAACCGGTTCCCATAATTGCCCTCACGGCCGTTGCAATGAAGGGCGACAGGGAAAAAATCATGGCTTCGGGATTCGATGATTACCTGTCAAAGCCGATTGATGTTCTGATGTTGCGAAATATCCTTGTGAAATATTTGATATAAAGTCTGAGGAAAAACAAAAAATATTCCCAGGTTATGTACTTTGTTTAATTCTGACAAGAGGCAATTAATTGAAAATAAATGCAATATCAATCGATGATGAGGAAATTAACCAGTTGATCCTTACTGAGATAGCAAAAACAGTCGGTATTGATCTCATGGGTTTCCTCGATCCTCTCATAGCTGCGGAGTACATCAAGTCCTTTCCGGTTGATCTTGTGTATGTAGATTATATGATGCCCGGAATGGACGGCATTGAAATGATCCGCCACATCCGGTCGTATCATCCCGACGTGCCGATCATCATGATCACCACCCTGGGCGAAGACAGGGAGATTAAGCTCAAGGCCATCGAGGCCGGGGCCACGGAATTCCTGTCAAAGCCGATTGACACGGCGGAATTTACCGCCCGTACCAGGAACCTCATAGCCCTGAGAAAAGCGCAGCTCCTGCTCATGGACCGCGCGCTGCTCCTCGAAGAGAAGGTGAAGGAGGCAACGAGGGACATTGCCCTGCGAGAGTTTGAGACACTCTCCGTCATGGGCAGGGCCGCTGAATACAAGGACCCGGAAACGGCCAATCACATTGTCCGCGTCGCCCATGTTTCCAGGCTTGTGGCCAGGGCCATGGGGCTTGATGATAAACAGCAGGAACTCATCTATCATGCAGCGCCCCTCCATGACGTGGGAAAACTGGGCATACCGGACTCCATTTTATTAAAACCCGGGGGCCTCACAGAAGAAGAGTTCCAGAAAATAAAAACCCATACTGGCATCGGGTTTAACATCCTGAAAGACAGTATGAGCGAATTCCTCCTTGCCGGGGCCCAAGTAGCCTTGTCTCACCATGAGAGGTATTCCGGGAGCGGGTACCCGTTATCGCTCAGGGGGGAGGAGATCCCGCTTTTCGGGCGGATCGTGGCAATAGCCGACTCCTACGACGCCATGGTTACGCGACGTCCCTACAAGGAGCCGTGGCCCGTTGAAAAGGTGACCGCAATCATCCGGGAGGAAAGGGGTAAACAGTTTGATCCCGGTCTTGTTGATGTTTTCCTCGGCATCATCGATGATATAGTAAAGCTCTACGAGCAGTTCCGGGATGAGGAGAGTGAAGGAAAATTGCAATGACGGCGAGAAAAAAAATATTAATTGTCGAAGATGATCGTATAATCGTCCTTGATCTCACGAAAAAGCTTTCGAAAATAGGGTTCGATATTGCCGGCACTGCCGATACCGGCATGGAAGCGGTTAAAAAGGCCGAAAAACTCAAACCCGATCTCATACTCATGGATATCGGTCTTTCCGGCGAGATGGACGGGATTGAGGCGGCGGCTGAAATAAAGAAAAAATATTCAGTCCCCGTCGTGTTCCTCACTGCCGGCGATGACGACGCGACCATTCAGCGCGCCCTGGAGATAGAGCCCGATGGATATATCAAAAAACCAATCAGTGAGGCAATCCTCAAAACGACAATCATCACTGCCCTGCGGTGGCATGGGCTTGATATGCTCTCGTTCACAGTTAAAGAAGACCTGCGTACACACCAGGTTGAGCTGGGGATGCAGAATGAGGAGCTGCGCCGTTTGCACGAGAATTTGGCAACCTCCCAGAAACTGTATTTCGATTATTTTGATCTTGCCCCGGTGGGGTACTTTTCCCTGAGCGAAAAGGGCCTCATCATCGAAGCAAATCTGTTTATCGCCTCTCTACTGAATGTGACAAGGGATTTGCTGAAAAATAAACCTTTTTCCCGCTACATTCTCCCGGAAGACATAAATATTTATCACATGTTTAAAAAACAGCTTTTTAGTTCAGTGACGCAGCAGTCCTGCGAATTGAGAATGGCCCAGGCCGGCAGAGACCCCATCTGGGTACGGATAGAATCCAGTGCAGTTGAAATGGCCGGCGGGAAGAAAGTTTGCAGGGTTGTTTTAAGCGACATCACCTGGCGTAAAGAATCGGAACGCCGGCAAATGCTCACAGCGGAAATCCTGGAAATTCTGAACAATCCGGTTACCCTATCCGGTTCCATCAAGAATATCCTGGCTGCAATCAAACGGGTAACCGGTTCCGACGCTGCAGGTATCCGTATTCGAAGCGGTGACGACTTTCCCTATTTTGTTCAGGATGGTTTTTCCAGTGATTTTCTCCATTCCGAGAATACTCTGCTTTCCCGCAATAGTAACGGCGGCATCTGCAGGGATGAAAAGGGTAATGTAAGCCTTGAATGCACCTGCGGGCTCGTCATATCAGGAAAGACCGACCCGGGAAATCCATTATTTACAGAGGCCGGAAGCGCATGGACGAATAACTCCCTTACTTTTTTAGAGATTCCGGCCGGCGCTGACCCCAGGCTCAATCCCCGCAACCGGTGCGTTCATGACGGGTACCAGTCTGTGGCCTTCATCCCCATCCGCTCCAATAATGAGATCGTAGGTCTGCTTCAGCTCAATGACCGGAGGAAAGATCGCTTCACACTTGATGCAATAAAATTTTTTGAAGGCCTCTGCGCCAGTATAGGTATTGCTCTGATGCGCAAACAGTCGGTTGAAGCGCTGAGGGCGAGTGGGGATAAGTTCACAACGATAGTCAACAGCATCAATGATGCGATCTATGTCATAGATTTATCCGATAACGGCATCCCGGGAAAATTCATTGAAGTCAATGATGCGGCATGCAAGATGCTTGGATACTCCAGGGAGGAATTCTTTGCCCTGTCTCCAAGGGATATTAACTCCCTGGAAAGCAGGAAAAGTATTCAGAAAGAGGTGGATTCGCTGTTTTCCAAGGGAGTCCTTCTTTTAGAGAGCACTCATGTCGCAAAAGACGGCAGGAACATTCCCGTGGAAATTAACGCCCATGTCGTTAACATCATGGGTGGAAAGAAGATAGTATCCATAGTACGCGACATCACCATGCGCAAACATGCCGAGATTGAGCTCCGGGAGAGCGAGGAGCGGTTCCGTACGCTCATTGAGATGTCGCCTCAGGGTATCAACGTTCATCGGGACGGTAAATTTATTTATTTCAATCCGGCAGCAATGACGATGCTTGGCGCAACCCCGGAGAAAAACCTGGTAGGAAAACCTATCCTCGACCTGATTCACCCGGACTTCCATCAGTTCGTACAGAAGCGAGTTAAGAAAATTACCGATGGGGATGCCCGCCTTGTTCCGGAAGAGGGGATGAAATTTCTCAGGCTCGATGGAACCGTCATGGATGTGGAAGCCAAGGGCATATCGGTTACCTATGACGGCCTGTCATCGGTCTGCGTTTTCTGGCACGATATCACCGAACGCAAACTGGCGGAGGAAAAGCTGAGAGAGGCATACCACTTTAACAGACAGGTCATCAGCGGCGCCCAGGAAGGGATCATTGTCTATGGCCCCGATTTGCGGTACCAGGTCTGGAATCCGTACATGGAACAGTTGACCGGCTACCCGGGCGGCGAAGTTCTGGGCAAGCATCCCATGGAGCTGTTTCCTTTCCTCAATGAAGCTGGAGTCATGGACCGGCTGAAAAATGTACTTTCAGGAAAACCGGTTGAATCAGTTGAGTTCCCATTCCATTTTGAGGGTACAGAAAAATCAGGCTGGGCTATTGACACTTCAACACCTTTATTCAATGCAGATGGCAAGATCACCGGAGTAATAGGGATGATCCACGACATCACTGATCGTAAGAAGACAGAGGAAGAGATCATAAACATATCGAATATCCCCAGGGAAAATCCCAACCCCATCATCCGCATAAATAATGAGCGGATAATATTGTATGCCAATCCTTCAGGCATCCAACTATTGGAGACAATGGGGTGCAGGGTAGGCGGAACCTCCCCGGTGGAGTGGGATGCCTATATGGATCAGGCGATCGCAAGCAGATCTTCTTTGAAAATCGAGTTGGAATATTCCAGAAGTTTCCTGGAAATCAATGTAGTCCCGATATCTGAAAAAAAATATCTCAATCTGTATTTTTCAGATGTCACCGAACGCAAGCGGGCAGAGACTGCGCTTATTAAGGGGGAAGAGGAATTGAGGCTGATACTCGATTCCACCGGGGAAGCCATTTACGGCATCGACATGGAGGGAAAATGCTCCTTCTACAACCCTGCTTTCCTCCGTCTCCTCGGATATACCAATCCGGAGGACCTGATCGGTGAAAATATGCATCTGAAAATCCACTACAAGCATCTCAATGGGAGCCCTTATCCTGTTGAGGACTGCCACATTTTTCAGGCATTCAAGCAGGGGAAAGGGTGCAATGTGAATAACGAAGTATTCTGGCGGGCTGATGGCACCTGTTTCCCGGTAGATTACTATTCCCACCCCCAATTGCGCGACGGAACAGTAGTTGGGGCAGTAGTGACTTTTGTTGATATAACCGCGCGTAAACAGGCCGAAGAAAAAATATTGAGGGAATACAACATACACGCCACCCTCACTTCACTCTACGAGCCGATGATGAAATCGAATATTTCAATGGAGGAGATATCAAAGCTCATTCATTACTGGGCGAAATATCTAACCCGCAGCGAATACTGCTTTGTTTCAGCAATAGACAGAGTTACCGGGGAAAATGTCTGCTACGCCATTTCAGAATTAATAAAGGGAGAGTGCGGAATTCAGGGTGAAAATGGCAGGATCGTCTTCCCGGGAAATAAAAATGACATGAATTCTTCGCTTTTCGGGCACTCGTTGAACTCCGGAGTATCATTCTATACCAATGATATTACGTCTCATCCCGATTCGAGAGGGGCCCCTGCGGGGCATGTCCCGCTTATCGCCTTTCTATCAGTCCCTTTTATTGTCGATAAGGAACTGGCAGGCCAGATCGCCCTGGCTAATCCCTCTACGCCTTATACCGATAATGACCTGGACGTTATAAAGCGCCTTGCCGAATTTTATGCAATCGCCATTAAGCGTAAAAGAGATGAGGAAGACCTCCATGCCAGCGATAAAAGATTCCGCAAGGTCGTTGAGAATATCGATGAATATATTTATACGGTAGACTATGAATCGGGAAATCCGGTTGTATTTTATCACAGCCCGCAATCGGTAAAGGTAACCGGCTATGGACAGGAGGAATTCATTGCAAATCCCGGGCTCTGGTTTTCCATGATCCATGAAGATGACAGAAAAGCGGTCAAGGATTATCTGGCAGGCATCCGGGCCGGACAGTTATTGCCGGCCATCGGACACCGTATTATTCATAAAAATGGCTCGGTCCACTGGGTGCAGAACAGCTGTACCATGGAAATTGATGAGAAAGGCAGTCTAATCCGAACTTTTGGATTCATAATCGACATCACTAACCAAAAACTTTTCGAAAAAGAATTGCGTGATGCGAAAGATACCGCTGAGAAAGCAAATCGCTCAAAGACTGAATTTTTAACAAACATGAGCCATGAGCTGCGTACACCGCTCAATGCCATACTTGGATTCAGCCAGGTTCTGGGTATGGAGAGTCATGGGAACGTGAACGAAGAACAGAGGAAGCACATCAGCTATATAAAAGAGGGCGGCGAACATCTGCTGTATATGGTCAACGACCTTCTTGACCTGGCTAAAATAGAAGCCGGGAAATTTGAGTTAGATAAAAAGCCCTTTGACATTGGAAAAATGCTTATCCTTTTCCCGGAATTATTGAAATCAATCGCGATAAAAAATAACATTGAGCTTCAAATCGACATTCATAATGATATCGGCCTTCTTAATGCCGATGAGATTCGCGTAAAACAGGTGATGTATAATCTTATGTCAAACGCTATCAAATTTACTGCTCCTGGCAAAAAGGTTGGCCTTGAGGCCCGGGGAGAAGGGGATACTGTTATTATAACAGTGTGGGATGAGGGGATGGGTATTGGCCAGAATGAAATGAAGCGGATATTTCAACCCTTTGAACAGGGGAGTCATGGGAAGAAAGTCATTCAGGGGACAGGGCTGGGGCTCTCTATCACCCGGCAACTTATGGATCTTCAACATGGGAAGTTGTCAGTCACAAGCGAGCCGGGCAAGGGAAGCAGTTTTACCGTGACCTTCCCGGGAAGACTGCCGATGACTGAGGGATTCTCTACTATCTCAAGGACTGAACCGGGATATATGGCATCCGCTTTAAATAAGTATCAGGGCAACATTCTTGTTGTTGAAGACAACTTCATTAATCAGGAACTCATGAAAGCAATTTTTAAATCCTTTGGCCTTGAAATCCGGCTGGCTGACTCAGGGGAAGATGCTGTTGAGTTAGCCGCTTCTGAAGAGTTTGACTTAATATTGATGGATGTCAACCTTCCCGGCATGGACGGAGTCGAAACAATGAAACGGATTCGTCTTTCAGATGGAAGGCATACGCCCATCGTTGCTCTCACGGCTCATTCGATGATTGGTGATGTTAAAAAGTTTATATCCGAAGGGATGGATGATGTTTTAAATAAACCCGTTGAAATGATTAAGCTGGAAAGCATTGTTAAAAAATATCTGCCGTACGGTAATACAATAACTGAAACAATCAAAAAACCAGCACCAGGGGATTCGGATAAATATACTATTGCTTCAGCCGCGGACTCTTTTAATATCCCGGTTGAGCGGTTCAAATCGATCATTGAAACTTTTTTTTCAAATAAGATGGATGATTATCTATCTAATATCGGGGAAGCCATTGCGAAAAAAGATTATCAATCTATCCAATCAGCCACCCATAAGCTCAGGGGTGCTGTGGCAAATCTAAGGTTTATTTCATGTGCAGAAATACTGAAAGAAATGGAGGAATCGGGAGGAAAGATGATTGATGCCGATTATACCGGGTTATTAGAAAAACTGAAACAGGAACTTTTCAGGTTGAAAGCAGAGTTGATAAGTTAATATGCATTTTTAAATGTGAAAGAAGGCGTTATATGAAAAAAAAGAATAAATCTCCGGCAGATGAAATAAAAATCGGAAAAAAGTTGAGTAAACCCGTTAAAAAAAGGGAACTTTCCGTTAATGATGAACCATCTCTAAACGGTGAGGTGTCGACCCCCTCGACCTGCATTTTCCCCATCGTGGGCATCGGCGCCTCTGCAGGGGGGCTTGCCGCCTTCGAGGAATTTTTCTCCGGCATGCCTGCCGACACCGACCCGGGCATGGCCTTTGTCCTGGTACAGCACCTGGCGCCGGACCACAAGAGCATCCTCACGGAACTCATCCGGCGCTACACCCGCATGCAGGTCTTCGAGGTGGAGGACGGCATGGTTGTCATGCCCAACTGCGCCTATATTATCCCCCCCAACCGCGATATGGCCTTTCTCAACGGCGCCCTGCACCTCATGGAACCCTCGGCGCCCCGGGGGCAGCGCATGCCCATTAACTTTTTTTTCCGTTCACTGGCCCTGGACCAGCACGAACGGGCCATATGCATTGTACTCTCGGGAACCGGCAGCGACGGTACCCTGGGTCTCCGCGCAATCAAGGGCGAGGGGGGCATGGCCATGGCCCAGGAGCCCGGCACCACGGAGTATGACGGTATGCCCCGCAGCGCCATAGCAACGGGCCTCGTGGACTTTGAGCTGCCGCCTTCCGAGATGGCAGCACGGCTCATCGCCTATGTGAACCGTGCATACATAAATCCGCCTGCTGCCGCATCGGTACCCGGCGCCGACAACGCGCTTAAGAAGATCTTCATACTCCTGCGCGCCCAAACGGGACACGACTTTTCCCTGTACAAGCTGAGCACCATTCGCCGCCGCATTGAGAGGCGCAGGGCAGTGAACCAGATCGAAAATATAAACGACTATGTCCGCTTTCTTCAGAAGACCCCGGAAGAGGTGGAGGCGCTCTTCAACGATTTTCTCATAGGCGTCACCAGTTTTTTCCGCGACCCCGATGAATTCAAGGTCCTTGAGGACCAGGTTATCCCCATGCTTTTTATAAACAGGTCCGCTGACTCGGTAATACGGGTATGGACTCCCGGATGCTCCACCGGCGAGGAGGCCTATTCCATCGCCATCCTCCTTGCCGAACGCCAGGAGGCCATGAAGAAGATCTTCAAGGTGCAGGTCTTTGCCACGGACATTGACGCCAGGGCCATTGCAGCGGCCCGCGCGGGTATTTATCCTGCAAGTATCGCCGACGATATTTCCCGTGAGCGCCTGGCCCGCTTTTTTACCACCGAACCCGACGGCAGCACGTACCGGATCATCAAGGGGATCCGCGACATGCTGGTCTTTTCCGAACAGAACGTGATCAGAGATGCGCCATTTTCAAAGCTCAGCCTCATCAGCTGCCGAAACCTGTTAATCTACTTGGGGAGTAATCTCCAGAAAAAACTCATCCCCCTCTTTCATTATGCCCTGAATCCCGGCGGTTTTCTTTTCCTGGGCACATCGGAGTCAATTGGGGAGTTCGACGATCTTTTTGCCGCCATAGAACGGAAGCAGAAGCTCTACCGGCGCAGGGATGAAATAAACAAATATCAGCACCTGTCAATCAGCAGGCTTATTCCGCCCCTCACGGCAATAGACGTGGCGCTTCCGCGGACAGCAGGAAAGAAAACATTTATCGGGAAACAGCCGCTCAAGGAACTTACAGAACAGGCCCTGCTCATGCAGGCGGTCCCTGCCGCCGCACTGGTCAACAGCCACGGGGACATCCTTTACCTCCACGGCCGCACCGGGTCGTTCCTGGAGCCTGCGCCAGGGGAGGCTGGGGCCAGCAATATTCTGAAAATGGCCCGCGAAGGCCTGCGCCGCGAACTTGCCACTGCCCTGCATAAGGCAGTAACGGGCAGAGAGGCCATACTCTCTCCGGGCCTGCGGGTGAAAACCAACGGCGATTTTACCCTGGTAAACCTTACCGTTAAGCCCGTGGACACGGTGCCGGCCGGGATACATGAGGCGTCCCTGTACCTTGTCATCCTTGAGGAAGCGACTCTTCAATCAGTACTGCCGAATAAATTGCCCGGCCCTGGTGAGGGGGAGAAGGGGGCTGATAAAGACGGCATCCCCGGGACGGAAAGTTCCGGAGCGCTGGAGACCGACGGGCGAATTGCCGCCCTCACCCGGGAGTTGAAGGCCAAGGAGGAATACCTCCAGTCGGCCAATGAGGAACTGGAGACATCTAATGAAGAGCTAAAATCCTCGAATGAGGAGATGCAGTCGGTGAACGAGGAACTGCAGTCCACCAACGAGGAGCTGGAGACCTCAAAGGAGGAGCTGCAGTCCATTAACGAGGAGCTGGCAACGGTGAATGCCGAACTGCAGTCCAAGGTTGTCGACCTGTCGCGGGCAAATAACGACATGAACAACCTCCTGGCCGGCACGGGCATCGGCACCGTTTTCGTGGACCATGAGCTGCGGATTCTCCGCTTCACCCCTGCGGTAACGCAGATCATCAACCTCATCATCAGCGACATCGGGAGGCCCCTGGCCCACATCCTATCCAACCTGGTGGGCTACGACCGGCTCATGAAGGATGCGCGGGAGGTGCTGGACACCCTTATTCCCAGGGATGCCGAAGTGCAGATTGCCGAAGGGAGCTGGTACATGCTCCACATCCATCCCTACCGCACCCTGGACAACGTCATTGAGGGCGCCGTAATAACCTTTGTCGATATTACCGGGAAGAAGAAGACAGAGGAGGCCCTAAGGAAGGCCAATGATCTCCTCCGGCTGGCAGTGGTGGTCCGCGATGCCCATGACGCCATAACCGTGCGCGATCTGAACGGCCGCATCATTGCATGGAACCCGGGGGCAGTGAGGATGTTCGGGTGGAGTGAAGCCGAGGCCCTTGAAATGAATGCCCGCGACTTCATCCCCGTTGTGCTGAGGGACGAGGCGCTGGACAGGGTATATCAGCTCAGCCGCGCTGAAATCCTGGAGCCCTATCAGACACAGCGGATCGCCAGGGATGGTTCCATCGTAGAAGTTTCAGTAATCTCCACGGCCCTGGTGAATGAGGCAGGGGAGATGTATGCCATTGCCACAACGGAGAGGGTGATGAGGTGAAATTGCGGATGCCCTCACCCCCGTCCCCTCTCCCGGAATAGGGAGAGGGGGGTGTGTAAAGATATTTTTTAATATTACATTGAAATGCAATATGCATATTTATGGTGTAAAGATTAGAAATGAAGTGAAAAAATTATGTACAATATGAAACTAAAGCCCTCGCCCTACCGGGAGAGGGCGCGCAGAGCGCGGGTGAGGGCATTTTTATATGATCGATAAAGAAGAACTGCGCAGGCGGGCAGAAGAGATCGCCCGGAAAAAGACCGACCGGTTTTCAGAAGACTCTGAGGCCCTGTCTCCGGAAAAAATCCGCCAGGCGATCCACGACCTTCAGGTGCACCAGATTGAGCTGGAGATGCAGAACGAGGAACTGCGCCGGTCGCAGGAGAAACTGAATGCCTCACGGGCGCGGTATTTCGACCTCTACGACCTGGCGCCCATAGGGTATATCACCCTCAGCGAAACAGGGCAGATACTTGAGGCTAACCTCTTCGCGGTTGCGCTGCTCGGGGTGACCCGGAGCTCGCTGGTAACGCAGTTTCTGACCGCCTTCATCTTTAGGGAGGATGAGGACATCCACTACCTCAGCTCCAAATTGCTTCTTAAGTCTGCCAAACCGCAGACATGGGAACTGAGGATGGTTAAAAAAGACGGGACACTATTCTGGGCGAACCTTGACGGGAACATCGTGAGGAATGAAATGGGCGAGACCCAATTCCGTATCATATTGAGCGATATTTCCGGGCGTAAGGAGATGGAGGCTGCGCTTAACGAGAGGGCAAAAGAACTGGCATGTATTTCGGCAGTGCGCGCTGAAACCCAGAATAATCTTTCCGAAGAGGATTTCTGCAGAAAAGTTATTGCACTCTTAATTCCCGCCATACAGTTCCCCGAATTTGCCTTTCCGGTAATTGATCTGGATGGACAACAGTTTGCCCCAGGTACAGCAGCGGGAAAGGTACATCAATACCTCTCTGCCGGAATTAAATTGGGTAATGAAAATACCGGTGAGCTGAGGGTGTACTACACTGCGGAATTGCCTTTTATCATCCCCGAGAAACATAATTTAATTGATACAGTTGCAGTTTCCATAGGGCTTTATCTCATGGGCTTGCGCGCCGGTGAAAAAATAAAATCACTCCTCGATGAAAAGGAGTTCATCCTCAAAGAGGTGCACCACCGCATAAAGAACAACATGAGTACCATAAAAAGCATCCTTGCCCTGCAGGCCATGAAGTTGAATGAACCTGCGGCACAGGCTGCGCTCAATGATGCCGGGAGCCGGGTCCAGAGCATGATGGTCCTTTACGATAAACTCTTCCTGGCTGAAAGATACAGCGACATGCCGGTCAGGATGTATCTGCCGGCTCTCATAGATCAGATTTTGGCCAATTTCCCCGAAAGCTCGAGATTAAATATTGAAAAAAATGTTGATGATTTTATCCTCGATACAAAAAGACTCTCCACCCTGGGGATCATCATAAACGAGCTCCTCACCAATATCATGAAATATGCCTTTGCTGATGGAGTTGATGGAATGATAACGGTATCTGCTTCATTAAAAGACAACCGCGTCACAGTAATAATACAGGACAACGGCAGGGGAATTCCGGTAAAGACCGGTAATGAAAAACCCGGGGGTTTCGGCTTCACGCTCATATCAATCCTGGTTAAACAGCTGAACGGGACAATGAAGATTGAATCTGAAAAGGGGACAACGGTTGTTCTGGAATTTCAGAAATAGGTATTGCATAAAGTGCATTAAGAATAATTAATATCATTAAGAGGTTTTATGGCTGATACAAGAATTTTAATCGTCGATGACGATTCAATAACAAAAGATATACTCAAAGAGATAATAAAAAATGACGGCTTTATTCCTGTGCTGGCTTCTAACGGCAGGGAGGCGATGGACCTGATCAAAAAGGAGCCCTTTCTCATTATAATTACTGATATTGAAATGCCTGTCATGGATGGGAATGAACTTATCACACTGATCAGGGAAATTGACAGGGACGCCATTATTATTGTTTTAACAAGCCACAGCGAGTTGGAGCTGGTTATCGATATAATGAAAAAGGGGGTATATGATTATATCATAAAGCCTATTGAACAGGGTGAAATATTGATGAAGATTGGGAGAGCCTATGAAACAGCCTGTCTCAGGAAAACAGTAAAAGTGCGTGAAAACGAAAAGGTGGCAAGGCTTGAGAATCAGTTGAACTGGCTAAAATGGAATGAACAGATTTTAAGGCGCGATTTTGACCGAATTGACAGCACACTGTTTAAGAGCCTTCACACAAGCTTCAATCAGGGCGCCGGGTTCGGCTCTATCCTGACACTTATAAATATTGTATCTTCAACGGCTGTAAAAGAAGGAAAAAATTATCTCATTGACGCTGAAGTATTCGATATGATAAAATACAGTTCCGATTTAGCATTTAAAACCATCGATGTTTTTGCATCAATAAACAACATAATATCAAATAAATTTCAATTTAAAACCATGTCCCTGGAGGACCTCCACGAATTGTTGAATTACACAATTATAAAGCTTTCCAAATACAAAAAGATGAAGAATCACACAATACTCATAAGTGATAAAAAAAGCTTTTTTTCGGAAAAAAATGTACAGATTGAACCGGTCTATTTTGAAGTTGCTTTTACTGAACTATTAGTCAATGCTTTCAAGTTTTCGAAAAAAAACACAATTATAACAGTTATCATGGAGATGGTAGACAAAAATTTAGAGTTATCTGTCATAAGTGATCCTGAACCGGGGCCCGGGAAAATAATCGGTATACCGGAGGAATATCAGAATCTCATATTTGAACCATTTTTCAGGATGGCTAATAATGTTTACGAAGATTATCAAGCTCTGGATTTTGGCCTTGGGCTGGTAACGGTGAACAAAATTGTTTTAAAACATAATGGCACCATTAAGGTGTATAATGCGAAAGATCATTCTAACATTGAATCTGATCCTGTAATTAAAGTGGATTTCACAGTTTCTCTACCCTTTATTAGCAGCTGAGGAGGTATTAAATATGAATATAAGAAGTAGTTTTCATATACTATCAAATGTTTAATGGTATTTTTACAAATTTAATTTAATTGAGCTCTTAATTTTTTTTCAAGCATAAAGCACTCAATAAAAAATTTTTTCCACGCTTTGAGCCATATTTCACACATCGTTAAAAACGCTACAGAACACTACTGTACATTCCGAGATATAATAGGAGTAGACTTCAAATTTTTATAGTTTTTTAATTGACACTGAATAATGAATGTACTGAAATACTCGAAGTTATAATGTTTATTTTAATATATAATTTTTGAAATATATACAAATGGCGTTCTAACATAAATTTTCTTAATGCAGGGTAAAGCTGGATGACATTCACCTATGTAATGATTTTTTCTTTTTGCATCATACTCGGTTTCATAGCTTTCTATATAATCAATTCAGTGGTTATGCCGAAAAAGATCGATGAAATAGCCAAAATGATTGATATCGGCCAGGCCAAGGCCGCGATAAAAAAACTGAACGAAATGATCGAAAAGGATGACCACAACCCCTTTGCCCATTACCTTCTGGCCAGGGCTTATGTTATTGAAGGAAACAGCCAGTACGGCATTGTGGAATACAGGCAGGTCCTCAAGTTCGGCAGGTTTGATGAACGGATGCGTGAGGCTGACATCCGTAGGGCGCTGGCGAAAATGTACATGGATAAAAAAGCCGTGGAAGAGGCAAAAAAGGAGTACCTTATATTGACCAAGATTGAGCCGAACAATTTTGAGAATTATTTTGAATCGGGCAGGATATTTTTTAACACGAATGTTTATGACAAGGCAATCGGCTTTTTTAAAAAAGCCGTCTCATTGAATGACCAGAATGAAGAGTCCTTTTATTACCTGGGCCAGATTTACTACAGAAATAACATGCATCCCGAAGCAAAACAGATGCTCACAAATGCGGTGAAAATAAATCCTAAAAATTACAAGGCGCACTATTTTCTGGGGCTTGTGCTCAGGCAGATGAATGATTACGAGTGGGCCATCAAGGAATTTGACACTGCCGAGAAAAGTGACGACCTGAAAGTCAAGTGCTATCTGGCCAAGGGGTCATGCTACCTGGAGAAGGGCGGCTTTCCCAAAGCCATACAGGAATTCGAAAAGGGCCTCAAGTATGTGAGGAAAGGGACTGAAACCGAGCTCAACCTCAGATATTTTCTTGCCGAGTGCCATGAAAAGATGAGGGATATTCATTCGGCCATTGTGAACTGGGAGAGGATTGTAGAGGTGAACCCCAAGTTCAGGGATGTCAACGAGAAGCTTAGGAATTTTTCCGAGTTCAGGCAGGATGACCGGATCAAGGACTTCATGATTGCAGGCCTTTCACAGTTTGAGCACATGTGCAGAAAAATGGTCCAGGCTATGGGTTTCAACATCAGTGAAATTGAAATAATCAGCGATACGGAAATAGAAATGATAGTCACGGAGAGCGAAGGAAAGTGGAGAAACGCAAGGCAGACAAACAGGATAGTCAGGATCAACAGGACCACGGAGAAGGTTAGTGAAAGTCTGCTCAGGAAACTCCATGAATCAATGAAATTGAAGAATTCAACAAGGGTTATGATGATAACCACCGGAGAATATTCGTCAAAGGCCGTGGAATTTGCAAATACCAGGCCCATAGACATATTGAGTAAATCCGACCTTGTTGACATTCTGAAGAAAATTTAGAAAGTTCCTGACCAGATGAACGCTATCGAAAAATTAATCCGCGAAATACCATTTTTCAGACATTTTACTTCGTCGGAAATATCCCAGTTTTTCACCATTGGACGGCTGTCCCAAATCAGGAAGAATCAGGTCATTGATTTGAAGAAGACCAATTCTTTTAACCTCGTTGTAAAGGGGATTTTTGAATCGGAAAATGCCGGGAAAAAGGATGTTGTGTATATCACTTCGGGATCTTTTTTCGGGACCATACCTTTTTCAGAACAGTCACAGCGCGGGACGTTAAGGGCGCTATGCGACTCAACGCTTCTGATTTACGGTGAGGAGGAGCTTTACAGATTTTTTCTTGGATCATGGAAGGGGCTGCGGGGATATATCAGAAGCATTGAGAAACTGGGCTTCAATGTATCCCCGGCAGGGAGAAAGTATTTCGGGGAGAACAGCAGAATCATTTCCGTTTACGGCAATGCCCCGTCATGCGGAAAATCATTTATGGCTTCAGTGCTTGGAATGGCCATGGCAAAATCCGGCAGGACAATAATTCTCGACCTTTCCTATTCCGGAAGTTCCATTTTTAATATATTTGATAAAAAGATAACATCGCCCCTATCGCAGAAGCAGGTTGACGGGCCATCTATCGAAGAGTTAATCCATAGCAGAATAGTGGAAGTGAGTGACACCCTCCATCTTATAAACATCTCCTTCGGGTCAAAGGTAAAGGTCAATCCGGCAATTCTATCGCCTGTCCTCTTTGTCCTGTCAAAGTCATACCGGTATATCTTAACCGACCTGTCGGATTATGACAGCAGTTTACGAGACCGGGCTTTTGAACTTTCTGATATCATATTTTCCATTGTGGGGAGGAAGAAATATGCCTCCATTGCCCATGATATGTTTAATTCAAGGCTGGTGGATGCCCAGAGAGTATTCTATACGGCAAATGAACATGTGACCGGCAGGATGAAGATATATGATGGCGGCCTTATTTTGCAGAAATATACTATCAGCCCCGGAGATAACCAGCTGGAACAGCTCGGGCAGATTAGCGCCGGGGAAAACATATCCCGGTTTGTACATGTCATTACTGAAAAAAAAAGGGCTCTGATTTTCGAAACTTCGCTTCTTGAATCTGTATATTATGCAGGTTTTTTAAGCGCCTCTGAAATGAGCGGACAGAAATTCAACTATTTCTACTCCTCGTCATATGGGTATATCCTGATGGTGCTTTACATCGTGAGCAGGGATATCGGGGAGTTCAAGAAAAGGGTAGTTGAATTTTTTTCCGAGCGCAGGATAAATAACCTCCTTGAAATTGTCTTTCCCGAGCAGCATATCTTTAAAAAGGACAGGCTGATGAAATATTCCGCGGAATTGTGCGGTGAGAGCCGCATTGAAAATTTTAAAACTATACCGGTGGCAAAACTCATGAACAGCGCAACAGGGTCATCCAGGCTTTTCAGCACCGGTCTGCTGAAGGAGATTTTTGCCTCATCATTCCTCATATATCCGGCTTTTGAGCCTCAGAAGCTGGGTTCTGAATATTTTGATTCCGGTTACCCCCTGAACAGTGTTCAGGTTGAAGACATGTTCAGGAGTGATATTGATGAAATAGTTCATGTGTCGGTAAACAGCAGTGAAACAATGGAGTTTAAGAATGAGAGGGTCCTTAATTTTTATAAAAAATATATTGATAATCTCTCTGCAATGAAATTTGCAGGGAAAGTGGGGACTCTTGCAGACAAAAATATAGTTATTGACGCTTCTGAAAAGAAATTAAAAGTTGAAAAAATAATAGAAATATCGGAAAAGAGTTATCATAAGAATATTTTATGAAATTTCATACATAGCGGATTTTCTGGAGGTTTATCCGATGAGGTCAAGATCGACAAATGTCATGCAGGGGGCTGTTTTAATTACCGGCCTTGCCTACATCATCATAGGGATTCTACTGTATGTATCGCCACTCTGGGTATTGAAATTTTTTGTAGAAAACATATCAGAAAACTGGCTTGATCTTGTAAGGGATAATGAGCTCGTGGCGCCTCTTTATAATATTACCCGCGGCTTTTCCGCGCTCCTTTTTACTTCAGGGTTTGCCATGATAATGCCGCTTTTTGATCCCCTGAAATACAGGGGCCTGATTTTTTATAACGGCCTTGTATTCCCTTTATTTTCATCAATTATATTTATTTATTCAATTATTTCAGGGAAAAAAGGGGGCTCAAATGTTGCCAGGGCGTCTGTTGAATCTTCGGGGCAGGAGGTCCATTCGATTATTGTAATTCTTGGAATTGTTTTTTTATGTATAATGATTATCAATGCGATTGGACTTATAATGACAAAAAAAGAGGCGCGGGAAGGGACGGAATAGTTTTTTGATTGAAAAATCTATTATGGACTATTATATTAGTCAGATATTATAGGTCAAGGGAGTTTCTATGGAATTAAGATCACAAAAAAACGGAAATGCAATCATCATATTCCTCGAGGGAAGGCTTGATGTACACCTTTCAGCCGAGGTTGAAAAGGGGATAACCAGCCTTGTCAGTAAAAATCCCAATGATAATTTTATCCTGAATCTGAAGGATGTGGAATACATGAGCAGTTCCGGTTTGAGAATTTTCGTTTCAACCATGAGGGTCCTAAAAGAGACAAAAAGGCTTTTGAAATTATCGAATATGAATTCAGCAGTAAAAAAAATTTTTGAAGTTGTGGAATTAATTGATATGTTCGACATTTATGATACCGATGAACAGGCTTTAAAAGCCTTGCAGAAATAACATAGTACCGGCAGCCCGTCCAATTGAAATTTCGTAATGAAAAGGTCAGTCCCCAATCGCATCTTGCAGTACTGTCAGATTTTGTCAGGGACAATTTTAATATTGAAAAGCTTCTTTTAACCGGGAATGAATTAAGCGAAGGTCTGGAGAATTTTTTAAGATTTCAGAAATATCCAAATTACCGGTGGCCTGCCTGGGTGGAGATGAACGCCGGGGGTAAAACCGGCTCGTCCTATGGTATTACCCACCCTTTATTGATAAATAATATTTTAGGCCATTCGCTTTCATTTTCAAATTCCATATCAAAAGATGAGATTTATATAGAACCTTCAGGGGGAATATCCCTCTCCTATGGAGCATGGTCCCTTGAATTCTGGATTCTACTGGGGGATACATTGTACAGGCCCCAGGAAGATCCCGGGGAAGTCAGAATTAAGAGGGACCCGGCTACTTCCATAGTCGAAATTGTCTGGAAAAATAAGGTCATGCAGTTAAAGCAGATAATTTACGGCGCAAGGAGCAATACTGATGAGGCTGTCATTGAATCTGAATGCACTCTCAATACTCCAGGCAGGGACGCCCATCTCATTATATCAGTGAGGCCTTATAATAACCGGAAAATCGGCGGGCTCAATGTCATTGAATTCAATAAGTCGGCCCGCGTGATGAAAATAAATGACCGAAAATCCCTGGCTGTTGATGATAAGCCGGAATTTATAAATGCAGGCAACGGTGAGGCCGGAGATGTAGTACTGAACACGGGACATGACGTGTCTGGAATAGTATGTAAAAAAGGGATGGCTTCCATGTCCCTTGGATACAAACTTAAAAAAGGGGCAAACAGCATCTATGTCCGTTTATCACTTGACTCGCATGGCGACCTTTCCCACGGGAAAATTGATTTCACCAGGCTGAAAAGGGATTACATTGATTTTTCTAAATTTAGAATTAATTCAGGGATGAACCTTTCTACTCCGGATTCAGAATTTAACTCCTGGTTCTATGCATCCAAATCTTCTGTGCTTAATTTTCTGGACAAGGAGGCCTTCCTTGATCAAGATATTGATTCTTTCGACTGCAGAAAGATTTTTTACATGATATTCGGATTTAACAGAATGGGATATGTTACTGAATCCAAGAAGTACGTAGACCTCATAATTAGCAAATATATTGTGAATGAAAAAAATATGAATTTCAGCTCCGCCAATGATGTTTTTTATATCATCAATTCCTTTGCCGATTATTTTATTCACACAAGGGACCTGGACTATCTGCAGCTGAACTATCTTGAAAGGCTGAAAAAATTCGGTACCTGCCTGTTTAAATATTCTTCTACGATAAAAAAGGTGGAGGACCTCGGTACAAATACCATAGATGAACGATACATGAAAGAGCCGAGATATGATGATTTGATTCTCATGGCCTATTCCCTTTATCAATTTTCCTATCTGGCGCGGTGCCTGGGCATTTTTGATGATGAAAAGAGGTTCATGAAGGAATATGAGAGGATTGAAAATATATTTTTAAAATATGCCGGTGAATATGAAAGCAGGTATTTTCCCGACGAGTTTTTTTATTATGACCTTCAGTCGGCATATCCTTTCAGAATGGAAAATATTACCGGTGATATTACTAAATCAATGATAGAGAGAATAATAAAACACTTCAACGCAGATCTTCTGCATAATAAATCCCTGGGCTTCGATATTTTTCCGAGTATCATTTTTATCACGAATCTCATTATACAAAAAGACTCCAGAGCAATTGAAATTATCAGGAAGCTGTTTCAATATGGCGGAGAAAACTATTCCCTTCCTGAATTCATAAATCCGTCTACAGGGAAGGGGGGCAGGGGAAGGGGAGCGTCAAAACTTATAAGCTCACTTATATTTTCCATGATCAGGAATTTCATCTTTATTGATACAAAGGAGAGGCTTGATATTTTTCCTGTTCCGGTTGAAAGCTGGTTTAAGCCCGGGGTGAACATTATAGTTGATGATGCGCCATCCAGGTTCGGCAGGATTAATTTTAATGTAAAGACAACCTCCAATGAAATACAGTTTTATTTTAATAAGCTGCCGAAATATATTCCGCCTGATATCATGATAAATCTCCCATTTAAAGTTGAAATTGTGGAGGGTGATGATTTTATAGTAAAAAAAATAGTCAATAATACCTTTATCATACATGGCTGGCCCGCTCTTGTCCGTTTTTTGAAAAAACAGCATTAAAGAGAGTTCAGTTAATCTGAATTTTCATCACCCTTTATATTTATTTAGAAATTTTATCATCTGTTATGTCGAAAATTAATTATACTGCGGTTTCTATCTTGTAAGCTGTCAAACTGCTGTTAAAATATATGAATTATCCGGTTATACGGTAGATAAAATGCTTTTTCAATATCTGGTTCCAGTTATAATAATTTTAGCATTTATTGTGTATTATCTATATTATGTCGCACCCCGCAGAAATCCCCTGAACAGGGCCCGGAATTTCATTAACCAGAAAATGTTTGATGAAGCAATTATAGAATATAAAAAAGCCCTGGACAGAAATCCGTCGGATTTTACCACGCATTACAGGCTCGGGAACCTCTATCTCTCCCTTAACAAAGTGGACCAGGGAGTCCTTCATCTCCAGGAGGTTTTAAAAATCAACAAGTTCAGCGTTGAAGTTGAAAAAATTGATATATTAAAAAATCTTGCCAGGTCATATCTCCAGAGAGATGAGATAGAGGAAGCCTTCCAGATCCATATTGATATTTTAAACATATTCCCCAATGATGAGGAATCACTCTACCATGCGTCATTCATTGCGCTGGGGCAGGAGATGTTTGAGATGGCCAACAGGTATTTTGACAGGCTTGTAAAAATAAGCAGCAGGGATTTTAATATTTTTTTCGGCGCAGGAATGGCCAGTTTCCAGGAGCAGAAACTCACCGAGGCCATACATTATTTCAAGGAGGCATTAAATCTAAACGCCTATTCTGATATTGGAAATATATGCGCTGCCTATGCCCAGCAGAATAAAAGCGATTATAAGAGCGCGATAAATCATACCAGGATGGTTATAGACAACACTACCGATGTGAATGCGAGCTTCATAGCCCAGAGGCTCCTCGGATATATCCTTGTAAAAGGCGGAAGATATAGTGAATCGGAGAAGGTCTTTCAGTTCCTGCTTGAATTCTGCAAAAAAAATTACCTGGATGATGAATTGGCCCCGGTATTATATGATCTCGGCTTTGTATCAATCAAAGGAGAAAAAACAGACAAGGCCTATGAGTACTGGAACCAGGCATATCAGCACAACAGGAATTTCAGAAATCTGCAAAAGCTGATAACCATGCTGAGGAAGGAGATGGATAAGGCAACAGCGCAGAAGTCTGATATTCAAGCCATCACCATCGAAGAACAGGTGAATGAATGGCACAGGGATTTTTTCCCTGAAGATTTCATTTGGAAAATATGCGGTTTAAAGAGCCAGTATGAAATCGACATCAGTAAAATCCGGATCCCTTCAAAGGCAGGGGCCGGGAAAAAATCAACTGCAGGTAATTCTGACGGGAAAATTGAAGCTGTTCAGAGCGAAATTTTAAATAAATACCAGGATATTGATGTTGAGAACTTCAGAATTATATCAAGCAGGGTTCTGCTCAAACTGGGTTACGATGTTGATGAGATTCTGAATACGTACAAGGATTTTGACGGAGTGGATTTTCTTGCCCATGCCACAACTAGCGGCAAAACCGTTCTTGTATGGGTCAGAAGATGGAAGGATACGGTTGTCGGCGAAATACCGCTTCGAAATTTTGCCCAGGCGATAAATGATATGAAAGCCAGCGAGGGAATTTTTATCACCACAAGCGGCCTGAGCGGGCCTGCTGAAGCATCACTCAAGAATCTGGTCAAGGTGAAGGTTATCACACCTGACCAGATGTCCGGTGTCCTTGCCGGTCTTCTTTAAAATTTTATGAACAGCTATACATCAGTACCAATAGAAACCATTGATTTCACCGATACCTATTTTAACATAAGCAGGCATTGCAGCGATGATCGTTTGATCCGGTCTGTGGAAGATTTCGGGATACTTGTTCCTCCTGTTCTCCTGAAAAAAGGGAGCATGTTCAGGATAATTTCCGGACATAACAGGCTGCTTGCCATAAGGGAGCTGGGCAGTGCCAGTGTCCGCTCTGAAGTTTGTGATGATGTAACTGCGGATATGTTTATAAAGTTTTTTCTGCTTAAAAATTACAGGAATGAAATCGGGCCAATCGGCAGGATAAAATTCATTCATATACTTTCAGATTTTTTCATGATGAAAAGTCCTATAGAATCGCCAGTATTAAAAAAAAGTCTTGGCATCCCTGCCGAAATTATATCTGACGCATTCATTATCCCTAAAATACTGGCATTGCCTGAATCATTAAGAAATTATCTGGATATGAATAATGTGAATTTCAGGATAATACGGGAATTATGCACAATGAGTTTGGCAGGCGCAGAATTGCTTGATCAGTGGGTGAAATCGGGGCTCGTCAGGCAGAATATTTTCAAAAAAATATGCGATATGTATTATGATATCCTTTCACGCGATGGCGGCAGTGATGTTCTTGCTGACATCCAAGTGAAGTCCTTTGATGAAAAAAGGAGGTATGATGAGTCGCTTTTCAATGAGATATTCAGAATAAGATATCCTGAATATTCAGCCCTATGGAGAAGGGCCGGAGAAATTATGGACAGGGTCAATAATGATAAAATCAGGGTTAGTGTCCCGGAATATTTCGAGGGTGAGTGCCTGGAACTTGCTATAAGAATCAGAAGAGATGAGGATCTTTTGTTATTGGAGAAGAGGGTAGATGAGCTGCTGTCCGGGGAATACCTGCCGCAGCTCCTCAATATGATTTGACCGCTGTGAGACAATCAGGATTTCAGGGCCACGGTTTCCAGTCGCCCCAGTTCCTGTAATACTCCCTGAATGCCGGAACCTCTTCCTGCCTGGACTCAATCATTTTTTTTGCCGCCTCAACAATATCATGTTCCCTGGCGACTGATATATCTCCGGTCATCACCCTGGTTCTCAGGAAAACAAAATAGGTATCAAGCACATCCTGGATGCAGTATTCATTTATTTCCTTATTCATTCCCTTGAGGTTCATTTCATAGACGTCCTCACCCTTGGTTGTCCCTTTGCCCGGTTTGCCGATTATTTTTGCCAGGAGGTTGAGCCCCCCGTTCATTTTTATTGATCCGTAATTGGAGAGCCAGTCCTGGAGATCGATATGCTTATCGCTGAACCTGTTCCTGCCGGCATATTTATCCTTGAAGTGCCTTTTTGCCTTTTGCCCGTACCTGTATGCCATCAGTTCCATCAGCGGTATATCGAATCCCCTTCCGTTGAAAGTTACGATTACTGAATTTTTGTAAAGGTTTTCTATGCCGTGCCAGAATAATCTGGTCATTTCAGAGGCCCTGAAGAGGGGTTCATCGAGCGATACTATTTCCTGTATGGTGAAATCTTCCAGTATTTTTGCGATGCATACAGAAACTGGATACTGGAATGTGACCGGTATGAATGTTGATTTACCGTTTGTTGATTCCAGAATCTCTTCCTGAAATTTTAGTACAGCTGTATTTTCGTCTATATCATCGCCGGGAAATTTGACGGATTTTATGAGCCTTGAATCCGGAACCGATTCCACATCAATGACTAAATATTTGATCTCTTCATAATTCATTGCCAACCTCAAATAAAAAGCATGTTACTGAAAAGGTAACATGCTTTTTCACCTTGATTTACCTTAATGTATCGCGGAAAGTTTATTTTTTTGCTTTCTCTTCCATTTTTTTTAGAATGTCTTTTATGTAGGGGTCGGTCTCTTTTTCCTTCGACTTCTGCCATGCATCTATCGATTTTTTGGAGCCTATCCTGAAAGAAGAGAGAATAGCGGCATATCTTACATTGGTGCTGGCATCATTAACCAGGAGATTGTTTACTGTCTCAACCGAATTTTCGTCACGGATATATCCCAGCGCCATTACTGCATGGAGCCTAACATTTTCCCTGCTGTCTTTGCAAAGCTCAACCAGTTTTTGAACTGCATCCTTCTCTTTTGCATTGCCGAGCCAGTCAGCTGCAGCCACAATCAGCTTTTCATCTGCCGAGGCCAGATCACCGATATAATCCTTAGCATTTTTCTGTTTTTCCTGCCCGTAAAGTCCAACTGATAATATTATTGCCGTTAAGGTAAGAATTATTTTTTTCATATTTTTCTCCTTGTTTTAAGAAAGTATTTTTTATCAATAAATCATGTCATTCGGGGGGGGTGATTTTCCCCAAAATTTGCGACATGAAGTGAACTGCCTGTTTCAGTTATTCGATGTTCCCTTATGTTAAAATGATAATTAATGATAATAAATAACTTATGATTCGTTATGTAATCTTTTTTATCATATATACCAAATTATGTCAATTATTTTATAAAAAAACAGATAAAACCCAATACTACATTAAAAAATGCCATGGTGAAACTGAACAAAATAGATTCAAATTATAGATTATATGGGGATAAATACTGATTTTTTCTTTTTTTTGAGTCTTCATAAGAATCTCCTGATTTAATTATTCGAGGATCCAATAATAAAATTCTTTACATAATTATATGATAAGGATTTTTATTGATTTTTGATTTATTACTTTCTATAATTAATATTGAGGACACTTTATGAAAGAACAGACCGGATCTTCTGAAAATAATGAATTTGCCGATATGCTCGAGGAGTCAATATCAAATGCATATGAATTTCAGCCGGGCGACAGGGTAAATGGTACGGTTGTTTATTTCAGCAATGAATATATTTTTATTGATATTTCCGGGAAGAGCGAAGCAATAATTGACGCTTCTGAATTCAGGGACAAAAAGGGGAACATGACAATAAAGGCGGGAGATCCCGTTGTTGCCTTTGTCGTCAGTACAAGAGGGGATGAAAAGAGGCTCTCATCAAAAATCGGCAGAGGCTTTATCAGCCCTGAAATCCTCCAGATAGCCTATGATCATTCTCTTCCTGTTTACGGTATCCCGGGAAAATTCCAGAAGGGGGGGTATACGGTTTCCGTCTCCTCAATAGAATGTTTCTGCCCTTTGTCCCAGATCGATATCAAGGTCCCGGCAGACAGGGATATCTACCTCAACAAGGAATACCAGTTTAAAATCATCGAATATAAAGAAGGGGGCAGAAACATTATAGTATCGAGAAAAGCCCTCCTTGAAACTGACAGGAAGGTCAAGGTTGAGAGATTCAAAAATGAACTCAAACCCGGCGACATTGTGAAAGGAAGGATTATTACAATTCATGACTTCGGCATTTTTGTAAAGATCGATGACACGCTTGAGGCCCTTGTTCCCAGGTCTGAGATTTCATGGGCCAGGAATTCTGGCCTTGAAGCCTATACCCCCGGGCTCGAGGTCGAGGCAATAGTTCTGGCGCTGGACTGGGAAAAGGAAAAAATAACCCTGAGCATAAAACAGAACAGCCCCAATCCCATAGACTCTTTAGAAAAATACAGGGAAGGTGAAACATACAACGGCAGGGTCGTGAACATGATAAAGGCAGGGGCTTTCATTGAACTGGAGCCCGGCATCGAGGGCTTTCTCCATGTTTCCAGGATGAGCAGGTCCAGGAGAGTTGCTTCCCCCGGTGACATCCTGGCTGCAGGGGACCCGGTGAACGTCAAGGTGAGCAGCATTGACCTTGTGAAGAAACAGATTTCCCTGGAGCTGGTGACCGGTGAACCGGACCCATGGCTCCTGCCTGCCGAAGCGCTCATGGAAACTGTGCATAAAGGAATTATCGAAATAAGCCAGCATAATGGAATCAATGTAAGGCTGGAAAATGGTATGATCGGTTTTGTCCCGAAGAAGGAACTGTTGAAACAGTCCGGGGATATTCAGAGCGGTTATCCGTCGGGAAAGGAGATTTCGGTCATCATAATCCAGATAAAGAAGGAGACGAAAGGGCTCATCCTGAGTGAATCCGGGGCGTCTTCACAGATTGACAGAAAGGAGTATGAAAAGTACCAGGGCATCACAACCGGTTCCGCTTCAGCTACACTGGGAGATCAGCTGAAGAACAAATTCATTGATATACAGAAAAAGATGACGAGAGATTAATGATAAGGCTGAAAAACGGTAAAGTAGTTGAGTATGATGAGAATTTTGATCTCTTTTTCAAGAATCTTCTGGATTCGATTATTGCAGAGTCCCGTAAATCCATGAAGACCCATGGGGCAGGTGAAACCGGCACTGAAACAAAAAATGAAATTTTATTAAAGGAAATCATGGACAACTGCATCTATGTGACCCAGCAGCTCTTTGATATTGCGAAAACGAATGAGAATCTTTCCAAGTTCATGGTAACAGGCTTCATCTTTAACAGTATTATCTATACTATAACCTATGCCGGCAGTAAAGACACCCCGAAAGTTCAAAAGAAGGGAGAAGTTATACATTAAACAGAGGAGCGGAGTTATGGAAAATCAGATCAAGGTACTTCTACTCGATGCAGGCAGCGGTTTTTACAGGATCAAGCGGTATCCCATTGGTGAATTTTTCGGGCCTGTGGACATGGGGCTCCATCTTTCAAAAATACACAACAGCCTCAACATCGGCACGGGCCTATTGGCAGGCTCAATTTTCCCGGGCTCAAACCGGCTGATATTTACCGGCTTTTCCCCATGCTGGGGAGGTTTCTACATATCATCCATGGGAGGGGCCGGCCTTGTCTTTGATAATCTCGGCATTAACCTCCTGTCAATAATCGGAAAATCATCGTCGCCCTCTATTCTCTATCTTAACAGGAGCCACGGCGAAGAGATTGAGCTTGAAATTGACCCCGTTGATATGAAAAAGATATGGGGAGAGGGGAGGAAAGGCATCTACTCCCTGATAGATTATACCTATGAAAAATATAAGGGCAGATATAAGAATGATCCCAGGGTCCTTGCGACCGGCCCTGCATCGGAAATTTCCGATATCGGCGGCATAGCCTCGGTCCCTATTGTAAAAGGGGAGGTGACCTATGTGGATACCTGGGCCGGAAGGGGGGGATTCGGCACCAAGCTGCTCAGGGATCATGGCATCGTTGCCGTGATATATGGAGGCACCTTCATCGACGAGGACTTCCGCGACAGGAACGTGGCGGACAAGTGGTTTGAGGAAAAATACAAGCAGAAGCTTGCGGCAAAAGATTTTGAGGCTACCACAAAATACCGCTTTGACCCTAACTTCGATACCGGGGGGACCTTCGGTGTCAACTATGCCACGGTAGGCGGGGGGCTTATCGCCTTTAATTACCGCTCAATATATTTTTCCGAGGCGGACCGCCTGAAAATCCACAAGGATTTTATCGCGGGTCATTACCTGAAACAATTTAATGATGAGACCATAAAAACGAAACAGCAGAAGACCTGCGGTGAACCCTGTTCCGCGGTCTGCAAAAAGATGAACAATGAATATAAAAAAGATTATGAACCCTACCAGACATTAGGGCCGCTTTGCGGCATCTTTGACCAGCGCGCTGCAGAGCTCCTTAACCACCATGCCGACATGTACGGGTTTGATGCCATCTCTGTAGGCGGGATACTCTCATGGCTCATGGAGTGCCTTTCCGAAGGGCTCCTGACCCCCCAGGATCTTTCTGTCTCAGGTGTGCCGGTATTTACGATGGAAAATTTCGATCTTGAAAAGGACTCCATGCGCAATGCCCGGATCGGCGTTGAGATTCTGGATTCAATTATCATGAAGAGGGGTATTCTCGATTTTTTCAAGGGGCCGCGCAGGCTTGCCAGGTTTCTTGGAAAGACCAGGGACATGAAAATCAGGGATAAGTTCATGTATAACTCCTATGGAAGAAACGGCTGGATGGTGCCGAACCAGTACTGGACGCCTGGCGTACTGTCTCCCATGCCCATCATGGGGAAATATTACATGCACTACGGGACCGAGTTTGTGCCTCCCAGGGAGCTGGGGAAGAAGAATGCAGAGAGGCTATTCAAGGAGCTGATGCTCGATAATATGGGGATTTGCCGTTTTCATAGAAAATGGGCAGAGGAGATGGTGCCGGATATTATTGAATCTTTATACGGAATGAAGGATTCCTTCCTTGAATGCTTAAAAGGGACCGTAAACAGGATCCTGAGCCTCAATTCATCAATATTCTGGGAGGGGGATAGAAATATCGATTTTATTCACGCCTATTTAACAAGGCAGAGGGATGTGGAAAAAAACGATAATCCCCTGTTAAAAGAATGGATAGAACAATTCGACAGTGACAGGAAAAAGGCTGCCTTCGATTACTGGTATGAGATACATAAGGGCATCCATGAGTCCCTCCTCATCTATACCGATGACAAGAATTGAGGCAATGCCGGTAAAAATTCCAGAGGAGAAGGAACAGCCGGCCAGATGAAATTAATAGCAGACAGGCATTTAATAAAAACAATCAGGCTCCTGATTGAAAGGGTGCATGTATGAAAAGAGTACTTGGAATTATTGCCTCACCGAGAAAGCTTGGTAACTGCGAAGTGTTCATCAAGGAGATCGGGAGGAATATTCCACAGGAGCATGAGCTCAAACTTCTCAGGATCCATGATTTCAACCTCCAGGAGTGCCGGGGCTGTTATCAGTGCCTTTATGGAGAAAAATGCGTTATACGCGATGATATAAAGATTATTCTCGATGCCATGTCAGAGGCCGATGCCATTATCCTTGCTGCTCCGACATATTTTCTCGGCCCCAATTCTTCATTGAAAAACCTTCTGGACAGGGGACTCAATTTTTACCGGATACAGGAGAGCCTGTATCGAATGCCGTCCATCGGTATAGCAATGGCCGGGATTGAAGGGAAGGAGGGCTACACGCTCCTCGGGGTCAACAGTTTTTTAAAAATTATCATGAGCGATATTAAAATGAGCAGAGTTGTATATTCCGCTCTCCCTGGAGAAGTTCTCCTCTCGGAAAGCAACAGGGCTCTGGCAGGGGAGATGGGGAAGGCGCTCTTCGGACAGGGGAGTGTGAATCATGGGCCTGCCTGTCCCCTGTGCGGAGGAGACTCCTTCCGTTTCATTGATGCAAACATGGCCCTTTGCCTCCTGTGCAGCAGCAGGGGGAGCTACAGGATGAATAACGGGGTACTCGCCTTTGATATCGTCAGGGGGGAGCATAATTTATTTCTCTCCAGGGATGACGCAGTAAAGCATGGAGAGTGGCTCAGGATGATGAAGCAGCGTTTTATCAATCAGATATCGAGTTTAAAACAGGTGCGTGAAGATAATAAAGACGGGGACTGGATAAAGCCGCCCCCTCCAATCAAGTAGGGGATGTGTTTTGATGAACAGATTTCTTGGTTTCCTGGGAAAAATTGTTTACCGGTTGAGGGGCTGGACCTATGACGGGATTCCTGAATACTGGTCAGCAAAGCAGGTGGTCATCGGATTCCCGCATACGTCGCTCATGGATACGGTAATGGCCTTTGCCTACATAAAAATTGCAGGAGTCAGGGCAAAACTCCTCATTAAGGCCGAGATGTTTGTCTGGCCCCTTTCGATCCTGTTAGAGGGGCTTGGAGGAATTCCGGTGAAGAGGGACAGGTCCGGGGGGGTTGTTGATACGATTGTAGAGGAATTCAAAGAAAGGGATGAGATGACCCTTGCAATGGTTCCCGAGGGGACACGGAAAAAGGTCACAAGGATTCGCACGGGTTTCTGGTTTATCGCTCGGGGGGCCAATGTCCCAATCGTATGCTGGTATCTGGATAATGAAAGGAAGAGGACACTGTGGATTGGAAGTTTTATGCCCGGGGAAAACCTGGAGGAAGATCTACGGAAGTTAAGAAAAATATACGGAGATGCGGGCTATACTATCCCGAATGAATCAGGGAGATGATATGAAATGGCCCGGTTCAGATATGATACATCAGGCTGCCTGCCGGTTATTTATTTTTTCCCGCTGAATATGCCCCTTACAGATTCAATGATGTAATCCACCTCATTGTCCGTCAGTTTTGCCGATAACGGCAGGCTTGCGGTCTCGCGTCCCGTCTTCCTGGCAACGGGGAAATGCGCCGGGTCGAACCCGTAGTTTTCCCGGTAGAACGGATGCTCCGGTATGCTGAGATAATGGACGCTGGTTCCTATTTTTTTCCTGTGCATGGCATCAAGGAAGGAGTCACGGGTGAAACCGGCAGTTTTTTCATCAATCAATATTGTATAGAGGTGAAGGGCATGCCTGGTATCGGGTTCAGGCTCCATGGGCCTTGTCAGAGGGAGCCCCTCAAATGCCTCCTGAAACCTGTTCCATATCTCTTCGCGGCGTTTCCAGTTGGCTTCTACTCTCCTCAGCTGGTGTATTCCCATGGCTGCCTGGATGTCCATCATGTTGTACTTGAATCCGCATTCTACAACCTGGTAGTGCTTGAATCCATTGTCGCTGAACCTGTCCCATGCGTCCTTGCTCATTCCATGGAGCGCGAGGATTTTTATCCTCTCAATATCTTTTTCTTTTTTCGCGATGACCATTCCCCCCTCGCCGGTCATGACATTTTTCGTGACGTAAAAGCTGAAGCATCCGTAATCGCCGATAGTGCCGGCCTTCTGTCCCTTGTACTCTGTCTCAATGGCGTGGGCGCAGTCCTCTATTACTTTCAGACTATGCTTTTCGGCAAGCTGTTTTATGGAATCCATGTCGCAGGATCTTCCGGCATAATGCACAGGGACAATTGCCCTGGTCCTGGGGGTTATCATTTTCTCAATCTCAGCGGGGTTGATGTTCATGGTGTCAGGGTGAATATCAGCCAGGACCGGAGTTGCGCCGGCATGAATGATTGAATTCACCGTGGCGCAGAAGGTGAGGGGCGTTGTAATCACCTCATCTCCGCCCTTCAATCCTGCAGCTATCATACTCACGTGAAGCGCGGCGGTGCAGGAGTTCACTGCCGCAACCCTGTTTCTGGTTACGGACTTGTAAACGGCAAATTCGCTTTCAAATCCTGCAACCCTGGGCCCTGTGCCGATCCATCCCGATTTCATGGCCGATATGATTTCATCAATTTCCGCCTGCTCAATCTGCGGGGCTCCGAACATAATGAATTTATCTATCATAAAATGATATCCTGAAATTATAGATTTACCGCATGATATACTGCATTATCATATATTGTGTCGGCATTTTGCATATAAAATTATCTGTATATTTACCCTATGCTTCCCTTTTAATTAACCATCTTTTTAAAAGTTACTATTCAGTATTCAAAGCCATTTCCACTGCGGACAGGAGATCTTTTTTTTTGACCGGTTTAGATATATGTCCTGCCGGGACAATTTTTTTTATTCTTTCTTTATCAGTTCTATCTGTATAACCTGTTACAAAGAGCAGCGGGATATTATATAATTTTTTTATATCCTCAGCCAGGGTTATTCCGTCTTTGTCACCGTGGATATTGATGTCCAGGAGTACCAGGTCAGGTAAACCATTACCTGCCAGGGAAAGTGCTTCATCATAATTTTTCGCGATCCCGCAGATTGCATACCCATTTTGTAAAAGGGTCTCATATACAGATACAGCAATTAATGGTTCATCTTCAACAATCAGAATTCTTTTTTTCACTTTATCCTCTACTTCTCATTCCTGAACAATATGAATATATCTTATAAGAGTTTATTGTCAATAAAAAAGGATTCTATTGGCCTGGAAAATCACAAATTGGTTGACCAAATCGCAGGATAATTTTATATTTGGTTCAGAATAATTCAGTAATTTTTCAGAAAAATGATGACAGATTTAGATTTAGTAAGAAATATCTGAGGGATAGAGTGATAGAATTACAGACTTTGGTCGATTTTTTCCAGTCACATGGCTACAGCGCGGTTTTCTTCGTGCTGATCCTCTGCGGATTCGGCCTGCCCATACCCGAAGACGTTACCCTCATATCCGGTGGTATAATATCGGGGCTTGGACTTGCAAATGTCCATATTATGTTCCTGGTTTCAATGGCAGGCGTTTTGCTCGGCGACAGCATCATGTTCTACATAGGGTACCGTTACGGAGAGCGTTTTTTACAGGAACACCATCTCGGGGGCAAAAAACTCTCCCACAAACGTGTGCTTGCCGTACAGAAATTGCTCCGGAAATACGGGAAAAGGGTCATTTTTGCAGCAAGGTTTATTCCCGGTTTCAGGGCAGTCATATTTGCCACAGCCGGTATTACCAGGTTCTGCCGGTTCAGGACATTCATCATGATCGACGGGTTTGCCGCTTTGATTAGCGTGCCCATATGGGTCTATCTTGGATATTACGGTGCAACCCAGAGGGATTGGCTCATGGAGTGGTTCCGCCGGGGGCAGATTGGAGTTATCATTGCAGTGGGTGCCGGCATAATCATTGTTTCTATTGTTACCCTGATAAAGAGAAAGATCCGAAACCTGGAAAAGAAAATTGAAACCGAAGAGGGTGCCGATATATCAGGATGAACACCGGACTTTTTGTGTCATAGATACTCATCCAGCCCGTATTTGAAAACCGACATTGCCAGGATATTAATGGGATGAAGGACCCGGTAGCCCGTCATGTTTTCAATCTGCCATTTGCACGTCACGCAGTCAGTCACCACTACCTCAGGGCCGGCATCATCTATTTTTTTAAAAAGCTGAGAGCCGATCATTTCGGAAATTTTAAAATATTCCTTCTTGAATCCGTACGTACCTGACATCCCGCAGCATTCGGAATTGAGTATGACGAGGTCGAGCCCTGGGACCCTCTTCAATATATCTATGGTATACATTACACCGCCGATTCTTTCCAGGTGGCATGGAGAATGATATGCCACCCGTGCATGAACCGGGTTCAGCGCCGGCATTCTCCCTTCACTGAACCGGTTAAAGAGGTAGGGAGTAATATAATCAATTTTTTCATGAAGAGTGGAGGTGTCCAGGTTCAGAAAATTGGCATATTCATGTTTAAGAGCGAGGGTTCCGCTTGAGCAGGAGAGTACAATCCTCCTGTCCCTGTCTCCAAGGGCCTTTTTGAGGGACCTGATATTATACCGGGCATATTTTTTAGCGCGCCCTATGTTACTGTTTGCAATCGCCGGGACACCGCAGCACCTGTTGTCCGGTATTGTGACGCCTATATTCATGGCATTCAGAATTTTCACAAGATCTTTCCCGAGCCTTTTGTCCATATAGTTGACGTTGCATCCCGGGAAGAAGATTACACTTTCATCATAGATATCCTGCTCCTGCATATTCCTCTTAAAGCAATTTTTAAACGACGACCTTTCAAATGCCGGGAAATTCTGTCTCCTGGAAATTCCAAGGAACTTTTCAAGGAGAAGTTTAACAAGGCTGTTCCTCATCAATGTATTGGCAATGGGGCTGATGGGGGACAGAATTCTTATGAGGATATCGAGCCTGCTGAGAATAAAATCCCGAACCCTGATTTTTTTTTTAAGATAGTTGTACTTTGCAGTCTGAATGAGGTCTGCAATCTTAACATTGGATGGGCATACCGTTTCACACCGCTTGCAGTTTGTGCAGTATTTTATTGATGAATCTATCAGCGCCGGGTCCTTAATCCTGAGCCTTTCCGAATCGGGGCCCGACTGCTTCGGGCCGGGGAACAGGTGCGTTGCCCTGGAAACAGGGCAGTAGATTGAGCATATGGTGCATTTTATGCACTGGTCAAAGCTGATATTTTTAAGGTTGATCATGATGTTATTCTAATGAACTTTTTTTGATTTTTTTTATAACTTCAAGCGCTGCCTTATACCCTGTGGAAATTGCCACTCCCCCGCCCGAACCCTCCATGACAGGGTTGTAACCTGAAAGAATTGCCCCGGCGCAGTAGAGGTTTTTTATTTTTTTGGCATCAGCTCCAAAGGGATGGAGATCGGTGCCTGTTTCCACGCCGAATTCCATGAACGGGTGGCTTCCCCTGCTGAAAAATTGATCCGATGCCCATTTTGTTCTATCACTCCCGCCGGCAACTTTCAGATTGAAGATCGGCTCATGGATCAGGTTGTATCCGCTTTTAAGGCCCCCGCTGAAAAAACTTCCTGCGGCCAGGATATAGCATTTCGCTGATAAACGGGTATCAGAATAATTTTCCGTTGTTATGTATTCCACCATGCCCCTGGACATTGAACAGCCGGTTACCCTGTCGCCCGATGAAAATTCCCCTCCATGAGAGGCATAGCTGGTTTTGAGGGCATGTTCAATCCTCATCCCCGGGATTGAAGGCGGGAGGTTGGGAATTTCTATGATCGATTTTCCAGTCATTTCTTCAAGCCGTGCATGCAGTTTTTCATAATTGTGGATGCCGATAAAGTCGGGCAGGGTGACAACGTCGGCATCTCCTGCCCCTGTCCGTATGTCTTCGGCAATTTTTGAAAGGTATGTTTCATCTTCGAAAACCCTGGCCAGATCGATTGATCGGAATTCCAGCATGTTCCTGGCAGTTTTTGTATAATGGGGGAGTTCTATCAATCCCGTTTTTAATGGGATGTCCCTGAACAGTGGGTTTTTTTTAAGCTGGTTCATGGCAAGGCCGGGATAGTAGTCCCTGTATCCCCTGAAGTTCAATAAAACCAGCCCTTTTTTCAGCTTGTATGAATCAAGGAGCCTTCCGTTAAATATGCTTCTCTGTGAAAGGTAGGCGGGCTTCAGAATGCCGAGGCTCGTTATATGAAAATGATTTTTTTTATCCATTGAAAAAAGGTTTAGTCTTTCTTTGGACAGAATTTGCCTGAAGAATTCAAGGGATTCCCAGATGCATTTTTTCCCAATTTTTGCATAGGGGTGGTTTTTTTTTCTTTTTATCAACTGGTCCAGATGGGTATCGAGGTCACCGGTAAGGTATCTTCCGGAGGAATATCCGAGAAGATCTATTGAGCCGGATGCAATATGGAGGGCGCTGGCCCCGCATGAAATTACCGCTGTGCTAAGGCCTTCCGAAGAGCACTTGATCGCGCAGGTAAGGCCTGCAAGGCCGCCGCCGATAATGATGCAGTCATATTTCATCGGAAGAACCGTCATTATCATTTTTTATATTGCCAAGTCCGAAGAGGCCCTGGTATATCCAGTAGGTGAATTCAGATTCTCTTAATCCGTCGCCCCAGAGGACCGGGCGCACTCCCTTCCACCGCTCCTCAAGAAATTCCTCCATCATCCTTAACGATTCCCCGGGAGTCGTATGCCCCATTTCATTCAGCAGCCCGGCGCACCGGTATGTGCATAAGGCGCCCTGGCACGGCCCCATGCCGATCCTGGTCCTCCGGCGGAGATCGGTTATGTTTCCCGTATTGAGGCTCTTCATTGCATATCCAATCTCGCCTTCGGTCACCATCTCGCATTCGCAGATCTGCCGGTAATTTTTTTTGTCATTTTTCAGGATTTTTGATGCCCGGTAACCATGCCGGTACATGGCAGAGCCGATGACAGATTTTGATATCCCCGGGAAAAGTTTGAGGTTTTTTTTCAGTGATTCCAGCCTTTCGGAGCCTGGAAGCGGTATCCTGGCCGTGAGGCATTTTTTTGAAACCCCGATTTTCCCGGTGACAAGGTCCGAGGCCATTTCCGCCATAAGCCTGTAGGTCATCAGCTTGCCGCCGACTATGGTGACGAGGCCCTTGAGGCCGTCCCTCTCTTCATGGTCAATGAGAACAATCCCCCTGCTGATATCCCTGCCGGCGGTATTCCCCGGGACAGCAAGGAGCGGGCGGACGCCGGCATAGGCCCTGAGAGCCCTTGACCTTGTGATATCGGGTATCAGCTTTTCTCCGTTGCGGATAAGGATATCTATTTCATCATCATCAACCCTGAGGTCATCTATCCCGTTATATTCGATGGAACGTGATGTTGTCCCGATGAGGGAAACGGTATCTCCGGGTACGACAATGTCTCCGTCCGACGGTACCCGGCACCGGTTAACCACGGTCCTGTTGATCCGGTAATCTACAATGAGCATTGAGCCCTTTGACGGGAGCATTTTCAGTTTAATGCCGGCGAGGCTGCAGATTTCCTGTGACCAAATCCCGGCCGCGTTTATGATGATGTTTGCATGTATTGAGAACCGGCCTTCCTTTGCGCTGACGCATTCAATTCCCGAAACTGCCCCCCCCTTCATGATGATGCTGCCGACCGCGGCATGGGTTATGAATTTCCCGCCATTTTCCATGGCAGAGAGCATATTTGCCGATGATAACCTGAAGGGGTCAATGGTGCCGTCGGGGACCTTTATTGCAGAAAGGATGCTGCTGTTGAGGCGGGGTTCTATGGCCAGGGCATCTTTACACGATATCTCGACTGCTTTAATACCCGCATTAGAGCACCCGTCCATCAGCCTGTCCTGGTATGACGGGTCATCCTCGGGCAGTGTTACAAAGAGCCCTCCGGTCTCCTCAATGCAGTGGCGGGCGATTTTTTTCAGGATCCTGTTTTCCCTGGCGCACTCAACAGCCGAATCAATATCCTTGACCGCGTACCTGGCGCCTGAATGGAGGAGGCCGTGGTTGCGCCCCGTGGTCCCTGAAGCAATATCATCCTTCTCAACCAGGATTGACCGGACTCCCCGAAGCGAAAGGTCCCTGGCAATTCCCGTTCCCGTTGCCCCTCCGCCGATAATGATTACATCTGTTTCCATGATTTTCCTGTCACAGCCGTTGAAAACTTATGAAGAATAGCCATACAATTTTATTGTTTGTTATATTGTGCCCATGTATCCATAGTCAAGTTAATTGTATCTGCCCGGCAATAAATTATTAAAATATTTGACTTAAATATCTATAAAAATTAAAATTTAACATTTCCTGATAATATTTGTCCAATAGGTTTGATATGTTACTTGATAGTATAAATAGTACTCAAGATTTGAAAAAGCTCGGGATTGATGATTTGAATCTTCTCTCTTCTGAAATCAGGGAGTATATCATTGATGTAATCTCCCAAAATGGCGGACACCTGGCGCCGTCTCTTGGAGTTGTTGAGCTGACAATCGCTCTCCATTATATTTTTGATACACCCGTTGACAAGGTTATATGGGATGTGGGACACCAGACCTATGCCCATAAAATTCTTACCGGGAGAAAAAATGAGTTCCCCACAATACGGAAACTCGGCGGCCTGAGCGGATTTCCCAAAAGGAAAGAATCGCCCTATGATACCTATAATGTGGGGCACAGCAGCACAAGCCTATCCCTTGCCCTTGGCGAGGCTGTTGCCCGCGATCTCCAGAAGCAATCATACAAGGTAGTCGCGGTGATAGGAGACGGTTCCATTACGAACGGCATGGCCTTTGAAGCGCTCAACCATATAGGGCACAAGGAAAATGACTTAATCATCATACTGAACGACAACGAACATTCCATATGCAAAAACGTGGGAGCCCTTCCCAAATATTTCAATAGAATGATAACCGGCGATATGTACAACAAGGTGAGGCGCACTTCCAGAAATTTCATCAAGAATATCCCGTCTATCGGCGATGTGAGCTTCGATTTTCTTCAGAGGTTTTTTGATAATTTCAAAAGTATGATTGTCCCGGGCCAGCTTTTCGAGGACATGGGGATACGGTACTTCGGGCCCGTTGACGGCCATGACATGGCCTCGATGATTGAAGTTTTTAATGGAATAAAAAAAATAAATTACGGCCCCAAGATTATACATCTCCTCACGAAGAAGGGGAAGGGTTATATCCATGCTGAAAATGAGCCTGCAAAATTTCATGGCATAGGCCCATTTAACAGGAAGACAGGCATCGCCATCGGCAACAACCGGGATACTTTTTCGGATATAGCAGGCAGGACTCTGCTTGAACTGGCTGAGAAGGATGAAAAAATTATTGCAATTACAGCTGCGATGAAGATAGGGACCGGGCTCTATGATTTTGAAAAGAAATTTCCCCAGCGCTTTTTCGATGTGGGGATTGCAGAGCAGCACATGCTCACTTTTGCCGCTGCCATGGCGTCTGCAGGATTAAAGCCTTTCATATCTGTATACTCAACTTTTCTCCAGAGAGCATACGATCAGCTGATACATGATATTGCCCTCATGAACCTGCCTGTGCGGATTCTCATAGACAGGTCCGGAATAGTCGGAGACGACGGAGAGACACACCACGGCCTTTTTGACATATCCATGATCAGGGATATCCCCAATTTTATCATCCTCGCGCCATCCAGCGGAGATGAATTGAAGAGTATGATCATCTATGCCTCTGAATATAATAATGGGCCTATAGCCATTAGGTACCCCAGGGGGGCGGCGGAAGCTGACGGAAAGACTGCCGGGTTATCAGGCGGAATGGAGATTTTAGCCGGCGGCAGTGACGTGGCGATCTTTGCAGCAGGGGATATGGTAAAAATCTCATTGGAAGTTCATGACATTCTGAAAATGAGAGGAATATCTTCGGAGATTGTTAAAGTCCTGACCATAAAGCCCATGGATCCTGATTTTGTTGAGGAGGTCCTGGGTAGGACGGCAGGTTTTATTACCATGGAAAACGCCATGATATCAGGCGGCCTTGGGGAATATATTTTATCAAGCATCAAACCGCGGTATAAATCAAAGCTTCTATTTAATGCAGGCTTTCCCGATGAGATCATCCCTCACGGGACAGCGAAAGAGCTCTTTGAAAGATATAAACTGGATCCTGTATCCATAGCGGACAGGATTGCAGAATCACTTAAACAATAGAGCATGATGAAAAAAAAAATCAGGCTCGATGTTTTTTTATCAACCGGAGGGCATTCGCGGTCAAGGGAAGCGGCCAAGAGGGAGATTCTCTCGGGCTGGGTCAGGGTAGATGGAGAGACAGTAAGGGAACCTTCAAGGCTTGTCATGGGTGATGAGAGTGTTACCGTTGAGCGGCCGGGAGGGAGGTTTGTAAGCAGGGGGGGTGAAAAGCTTTTCAAGGCATTGAAAGAATTTAACATAGATCTGAAAGGAAAAAATGCTGCCGATCTGGGGGCCTCCACCGGAGGCTTTACCGACTGTATGCTCAGAGAGGGGGCCTCCATTGTTTATTCCGTTGATGTTGGATACGGCCAGTTTGATTATAATCTGAGAAAAGACGCCAGGGTAATATTAATGGAGAGGACCAATGTGAAAGATCTTTGCAATGAGGATTTTGATCATACAATTGAATTTATTGCCGCTGACCTCTCCTTCATTTCAATTTTAAAAGTATATCCGCGTATACGGGATCTGTTTCCCGGGGCGGAGGGTATTTTTTTAATCAAGCCCCAGTTTGAGGCTGAAAGGAATGAAAATAAAAAGGGTGTTATAAAAAAAATTGAAACACACAGGATTGTGGTGAGAAGAGTTCTTTCCGCGCTGCTTGAGATGGGAATGACTTTCAGGGGTTTGATCTATTCCCCTCTCAAGGGGCCGGCAGGAAATATTGAATTTCTTCTCCATGTTTTCATCAGTGAAAATTCTACGGGATGTGAAATACCCGATACAATCGTATCGATCATTGACAGGACTGTGGAGGATGCCCATAAAATGCTGATGGGCAAGCATCATGAGAAATATTAGTTGACCGCATTTTATCAATTTGAATAATGAAAAAGCAGCTGGTTAGATGAGGCGGTTTAAATTCTATAAAGATGAAGAAAAAAGATGAAAAGAATAATAATGCTCATAACGCTGTTGCTTCTTTTTTTCATCACTTCAAGGCCCTATGCTCTGGAGATCGGGGATATTGTCGCCTATCCTGTTCCGTTTAATCCCAAAAAGGGCCCGGTAAAATATTTAACTATTGGGAATGCCCCGAATAAAGCCCCCATTGATACTGACAGGCTGAAAATTGAGATATTTGATGTTAATGGAGATCTCGTCTGGGCCCGACATTTTACCTCGTCCACTGCCATGTGGAATGGAAGGAACGACAGCGGGAGCTTGGTAAAACCAGGAATGTATATCATAAAGGTAACCGCTGAAAAGTCCTCAACAGGGGATTTCGGCAGGAAAATAATCAGGATTCTGATAAATTACTGAGGGGTCAGGGCTCTGCCATGGATCGGGAATGGGTAATCGGCAAACTGTCAATCTGGAAAATATTGTGAAACGTAAATGCCTTTTAATAATATTCTATCTCGCTTTTCTCCATGGCATTTCCTTTGCCGGAGATGCAGGGAGCAGGGCAGCCTTCACGAGGGGGGGCTGGGCTGGCTCAAGTTATGTGGGTATGGGTATGGCCGGAGAGATTGTTGCCAATGATGTTTTTGCCATCTACTGGAACCCTGCGGGCCTTAATGAATTGAAGGGGAGAAAAGTCCTCACTGAAAAAGAGATCAGGGACAAGGCATCAAAGGGGAAGGCCGGTGAAATATCTGAATCGGACCTGATACGATTTACCGATGAAACAGTTGAAAAAAATGTCTTCCAGGTTGGTGCATCCGGCGCGAAGCTTGGCGCTGAAATGGATGCCGGATTTTCAGGACTTGCCTTCAGCCTGTACAAGGGTGTATTCGGTATCGGCATGTATTCGCTTGTTTCCCGCGGCATCGAGGAGAGGGATAATAATGGAAATCTGGTAAGTGAAAATCTGAAATATGTAGGAGCCGAATCCTTTCTGTCATATGGATGGTCCACGGGGATTGCATCAATCGGATTTTCATTAAAGGGGCTCTATGAAAAAATCGGCAATGTGGAATATGCCGGCGCCGGCTCTGATTTCGGAATGCAGGTTTATTTCCTCCCTTTTCTGAAAGTCGGCTTTGTCATCCAGGACATCGGAAGCGGCCTTACCCCATATGGAGATCAAGGGGAAGTCAGGAAAAAATATGATTTTGCCCTGCCGAGCCTTAAAGTGGGGGCATCCATTACCAGTGATACAGGACTGACAATCGCCTTTACCGGGGTAAAAAGGCTGGAGCAGAAGAAATACCAGGTCAACACCGGGCTGAAATATATCCTGACCCAGTCAGCTGTGGTGTATGCAGGCATGCATAATTCAAACTTTTCATCGGGATTTACTCTCAAGCTTTTCAATTTTGATTTATCCTATGCTTTCACAATTGACAGCATAAATTTTGGATATAATAATATTGTCTCTATTGCAATACTCTTTTGATGATAATGGCTTTAGAATGATTAAAAGAATCAGGCTAATGGGAATCCTCAACGTAACACCGGATTCATTTTATGATGCCGGGAGATATTTCAATCCTGACAAGGCTGTGAAACGGGCATTTGAAATGAGGGATGAGGGGGCGGATATTATTGATATCGGCGGGGAATCAACAAGGCCGGGTTCTATTGGAGTCGCGGCAGGAGAAGAGATAGACAGGGTATGTCCCGTTATAGAATCCATCAGGAAAGAGATCGGAATTCCCATATCCGTAGATACAAATAAATCTTCCGTTGCTGAAGCGGCACTGAAAGCCGGGGCGTCCATGGTAAATGACATCAGCGGGCTTACCTTTGATCCTGAAATGGCCGGTGTAATCGCCCGGTATAAAGCCGGGGCGGTACTAATGCATATACGGGGGACGCCCGAAAACATGCAGCAGGATCCCCGGTATGATGACCTCATGATGGAGATTTATACCTTTTTAGAAAATTCCAGGGACAGGGCTTTGAACATGGGTATTGATGCGGATAAAATAGTCCTTGACCCCGGCATAGGGTTCGGCAAAACCATGGAAGACAATTATAGAATCCTGGCCGGCCTGGACAGGCTGAAACCCCTGAACTGTGAGATCATGATAGGCCTTTCGCGAAAGTCCCTCCTGGGGCGCCTGTATGATAAAGATTCAGACAGGCTGCCTGGTACAATCGCATTAAATGTCATATCATTGATGCATGGCGCAGATATAATCAGGGTGCATGATGTAAAGGAGCACCGGCTGGCGCTTACGGCTGTTGAAAAATTTTACGAGGTAAACCCATAATTTTTATGGATGATATATATGATATAATAATCCATTCCATAACCTGGAATTATATCAGAAATATTCTTGATATAATTCTCGTTGCTTTCCTTTTTTACTGGGTTTATACCTTTCTCACAAAAACCCGGGCCATTCAGCTGCTGAAAGGCATTATCATAATCATTATTTTTGCTATTGTTTCCAAGCTTATGAGGCTTGATACCCTTGACTGGCTGATTAAAAACCTCACATCTTCACTGGTGATAACTGTTGTTGTCCTGTTTCAGCCTGAACTTCGAAGGCTTATTACCCAGTTCGGGCAGAGGAACTGGATATCAAGGGATTCCACCATGGATGCCTTTCCCCTTGAAGAGATCGTGAATTCCCTCATATCCATGTCATCGGAGAAAACCGGCGCCCTCATTGTCATAGAGCGGAATACAGGCCTGAAAAGCTTTATTGAATCCGGGGTGCAGGTGGATTCCATAATCACAGAGGAATTTATCAGAACCATATTTTATCCCCTGGCCCCTCTCCATGACGGCGCAATTATAATCCAGAACGGGAGAATCGCTTCCGCGGCCTGTTATCTCCCGTTAAGCGATTCTAAGGAATTGAGGAAGCAGTATGGAGCAAGGCACAGGGCCGGTCTGGGGATAGCTGAAGAGACAGACGCGCTGGTACTGTTGGTTTCCGAGGAGACGGGCGGCATTTCCATCATGGTAAATGGAAAAATATTCCCAAAAATCAAAGAATCAGATCTGAAGAATATGATACTCTATTTTATGAATCCCAAGACAGCCTATTCGGAGAGTTATAATATATAATGAAGACTCTCCAGAGCGGAATAAAAAGCATGTTCACCAGAAAAATGATCTTCCCCAAGATATTAAGCCTTGCGCTGTCGATTATTTTATGGGCCTATCTCTCGAGCCTTAAAAGCAGTGAGATCAAGATACGGATCCCCATTGTGGTGAAGAACCTGCCGGCTGAGCTGTCCGTATCCGATATGTCCGACAGGTCGCTCCTGATACTTGTTGAAGGGAAAAAGGAGTTTATCAAGAATATCACCGTAAAGAACATATCAGCAGTTGTAAATCTTGAAAATCCGGAAATCGGGAAATTGAAAGCTTATCCCATTGATATCATAAAGAGCGATGTCCCGATACCTGTAAGGGTTGACCAGATGAAGAAGGATGTAAAAATCCGCGTTGAGCGTATTATTGTAAAGAATGTTAAAGTCATCCCCGTTATAACCGGCAGAGTCAGGGACGGCAAGGTCATAGGGAGCATCAAGGTTTTCCCTGAATTTATTAAAATACGCGGTTCAAAATCCGTTATAGAAAAAATTACTGAAATCCCTACGGAAATTATAACGGTGGATGGGAAGGATGAGGACATTACAAAGGAAGTTGAGATTGAAAGGGATAGTAAAAACGAAATAAAATATACCGAATCAAGCATTAAGGTTGTTATTTCAATATTCAACATAACTGATCTCTATGAGCTGAATATTCCTGTTATAGTAAAGGGATTAAGGAAAAATAGCGAATATGTTCTCAATACCAAAACGGTCAAATTGATGGTAAAATCGGTAAAAAGAAAAATAAACGATGACGATATAACAGCGAATATAGATCCGGGATTAGCGATAAATCCTCCTGAATCAAGAAATGAGGAGTTCTCTTTCAACAGAGAACTTCCTGTAATCCTTAAAATAAAGGGGAATATGGAAGGCATGGAAATATTATCTGTTATGCCGGAAAAGATCCATCTGAAAATCAAATAAAGAGTGATGAATGCACTGAAGGGCAGGGTAAAATGGGATTTGTGAAGTTATGCGTTAATGTTGACCACATTGCCACGTTAAGGCAGGCGAGGGGTGGGAGTGAACCCGATGTGATAACCGGTGCCATACTATGCGAGGAGAATGGCGCCGATGGCATTACGGTGCACCTCCGTGAAGATCGCCGGCATATTCAGGACGCAGATGTTTTATCATTAAAAAAAATTGTCAGGGGAATCTATAATCTTGAAATGGGTCTTTCCGGTGATATCATGGAAATTGCAAAAAAATTGATCCCGAATCAAGTCACCATAGTCCCTGAAAAAAGAGAGGAACTTACCACGGAAGGCGGGCTCGACGTGAAACGTTATCTCGGCAGGATAAAAATGGCTGTAAAGGATTTCCAAGCCCTTGGTATACTTGTTTCCCTCTTCATCGAGCCTGAAATTGAGGCAGTGAGATATTCAAGGGAGAGCGGAGCAGATCTAATAGAGATCCATACCGGGACATATACCAACGCTTTAGATGAAAGTGACAGGGATAAAGAATATAAGAGAATATTTGACGCCGCGGAACATGCTGTGAAAATTGGCATCGGAGTAAATGCCGGGCACGGGTTAAACTATAAGAATATAATTCCTATTGTGAAGATTCCCGGCCTCCGGGAAGTAAACATAGGCCATTCCATAATTTCGAAATCTCTTTTTACCGGTCTGCCTGAGGCGGTTAAATCGATGGTTGCGGCTATCCGGGGTTTCCAGGGCTGATATGTTTTTAAAATTTTTGGAGAAATAATAATGGCTGGATTTTTTAGATTCATACTCCTGATTTTTCTGGGGATAATGATTTATAATCTCATCAGATTTGTAGTTTTTCTGATAAGAAATTCCCGGGTAAGAAGCAATGATAATATACATGACAACGGCAGCAGGGAATTTAGAGAAAAATTTGAAAGAAAGAAGGAGGATAAAAATTCCCGGGTTATTGAACTTGACAAGGATCAGTACAAAGTGGAATAAATCCGTTTCAGGGAAAGTTATAAAGAAATAAGATGAAAAATTCCGTAACAATAATAATTATCTGCATGTTATTTTTTTCCTGCGGCGGGATAAAGGGTGAATTTGCCATTAAGCATTTGAGTGATGACTACTATAAAAAAATTAATGGCAGCCTTGAGGTGCGTAAAAATTCGGAACTCGCATGGATATTCAAGATAAAAAGACCTCCTGAGAACAGGAATATAGGAATAATCTATTTAAAGAAAGAGTTAATGTGGGTGGAAATATATAAAACCTCATATACGGTAAATAAAACGAACAACATAATTTACGGGAATTTCTCAAATTTTTCTGACGGTGAATACCAGCTTGTTCTCACCGATGTATCTTTTAAAAATGCTGTAATAGATACCCTCCCATTCACAATCTACTCCGACGCTGAAACTGATTGATCCTGTGTGAGTTTTTTATTGATAATAAAAAAGGAAAATCAGAATTTTTTATTTTATATTGAATTAAAAAATTCTGATTTTTAACAATGCCGGCAATAAATTCCAGTTCGCGTTGAATTTGGAAGGGGTTTTGAATACTCACCATGGAAAGGCAGTATTGAATTTTGAAAATTTAGCGGAGGAGGGACTTGAACCCCCCACACCACGGATATGAGCCGTGTGCTCTAACCAACTGAGCTACTCCGCCTCTATTAGCGCGGGCAGGATTTGAACCTGCGGCCTTTGGGTTATGAGCCCAACGAGCTACCAACTGCTCCACCGCGCGATCGAAATTAACCATAGTTTTTTTGCCGGTTATATGTCAAGATTTTTTTAAAACCATTGTCAGGAGTAAAAAATGATTTGACCATTCCTGGATATATGGATACAACGGGGTACTGTACCGGGGCCCTGATTTGGAAAAAAAATTTATTGGTCAGGAATATAATTCAATAATTTATGAAGATACAATTTCTTTCCAGAATTAACGCCTTCGCAAGGGGAAATTACTACCTTTTATCTGCATTGCTGATTTTCCTCTCATTTCCAAGTTACGATATATGGATATTGAAGGGATATTCCTTTTTCGCCTGGATTTCTCTCGTGCCCCTGCTGATATTTATCAGGGGAAAAAGCTGGAAGGAAGTATATTTCTATGCTTTCATTACTGGTTTAATTGGAAATTTTCTGACCTATCGGTGGATAGGCCATTTCGCAGGAAAAACTGAGGGCGGGTATGCCCTGATAGTTTCCATGCTCATTCCCTTTATAACTGTTTTTTTTGCCGGGAGAATATTCATAGCTGAAATGCTTTCAAGAAGATTTGAGAGGTTCAGGATACTCATATACCCTTCTGCCTGGATTTTCATTGACTGGATTATTTCAATCGGATACCTTGCTTTTCCCTGGACATACTGGGGACATTCCCAGTACCAGTTTACACCCTTTATCCAGCTTGCTTCCATAACAGGAATCCTTGGAATCAATTTTTTTCTCATACTCGGGAATTATCTCTTTTCTGATATCATACGCGAATATTTTTTGAATATTCCCATGGCAATAAAAAATTTCATAAAGCTGCCTCAGTCCAGGAGGGTGTTCATCTTTTTATCGATCTTTATATTCATAACAATTTCGGGAAAAATTGTCCTTGTCATGAATGAAAGGGAGATTAACCGGGAACTGAGGGTATCTCTTATACAATCGTGCATATCACCATGGGACAACTGGAATGAGAAGAAGTTCATTTATCTTGGAGATCTGATTAACTATACAGATAAATCCCTTAAGGAGAATCCGGATCTCATTGTCTGGTCAGAATCGGCTACCATTGAAACCATTTCATATAATAACAGGTACAAATTGCCCAGCGATTTCAATGACGCCATACTTGATTATGTAAAACAGAGCAGCCGTCCGCTGCTTACAGGGGAGATAGGGGTCCATGAGGCGAGGACTGGTGACACCGTGGGTCTTTATCCCCAGAATAATGCCCTCCTTATTGACGGCAGCGGAAAAATTGTCAAGACCTATGCCAAGATAAATCTTGTTCCCTTTGGCGAGTGGTTTCCTTATGAAAAATGGTTCCCGTCAGTTAAGAAAATTGCTACAAAATATGGCGGCTCCGACTTTGTTCCGGGAAATGGGCCCATGCTATTCAATATCAAAGGAAGGTCTTTCAGCGCCCTGGTCTGTTACGAAGGGATTTTTTTCAGGTTGTGCAGGGAATATAAAAACATCGGGGCTGATTTTTTTGTAAATATCACAAATGACGGCTGGACTGATACTTTTAATGGTCACATGCAGCATTTTTCCGCATCGGTCTTCAGGGCAATAGAAAACGGCCTCTGGTATGTAAGAGCCGGCAACACAGGGTATTCTGTACTCATAGATCCTTATGGGAGAGTTGTGAGAAGCATGCCTATCTTATATAAGGATTATCTCATCGGGGATATCGATTTTTCATTTAATCACGATACATTTTATTCTAAATTTGGCGATATTATTTTATATGTGACTATAATATTTTTAGGATGTCTTTTAATAATTATTATATATAAAAATTTTAATAATTATTTTAAGCCTGTTGATATTAATAATCAGCCCGGCATTGAATAGAATGACTCTTCTATATATATTTATATAGGGGTTTCCCCTATATAAATATATTGTTATTACCCATAAATATAAAATATATATGCCTATTGCTAATTTTTTTAATTTATGTATTATGTGATCAAGTTAAATGATGAAAACAAGATAATATAATAAATTTTACCCATTGATTTATTGTATTTCACAATTTCCTCCAATTAGAACAGTTTTATTTCCTGAAGCCACTTCCCCAAGTGGCTTTTTTTTTAAAAAAAAATTATGTCTTCTTAGAAAAAATCTAATAGAATTTTCAATAATTCCGATTATAAAATCAGTAAAATATCATTTTTATGCAATATTAAATTTTCCGGGCCTGGAAAAAGTTCCGGAGATATAAGCAAAGGTGAGGGTGAAATATGTTTATCAACAGCAAAATGATGGAAACCAATTACCTTTTAGAGAAAGCTCTTGATGTTGAGTCCCTCAGGAAAAGGGTAATCGCCGATAACATCGCGAATGTGGATGTGCCTCATTTCAAAAGGAGCGAGGTCAATTTTGAAAGTGAGTTGAAGAGGGTGGTTTTGGAAGGGAAGGAGAAGGGGAGGGAGAGCAGATACCCGGGCCACCTCACTGACAGCCGCCATATACCCTTTTATACCTCCAGGGATATCGGCAGTGTAAACCAGAGGGTCAATACGGATTACAGTACGACCTACAGAAATGACGGAAACAATGTAGATATGGAAAAAGAAATGGTTGATGCGTCAAAAAATTTAATGAGATATAATTCACTTGTTACAAGCCTTAATGAAAATTACAAGCTTCTTAAAATAGCCATGAGACCGGTATAAGGGGGTTAATATATGGGAATGTTCACCAGTTTTGATATAGCAGCAACAGGGCTCACGGCGCAGCGGCTGAGGATGGACCTGATAAGTGATAATATAGCCAATTCAATGACCACCAGGACTCCCGAAGGGGGGCCCTTTGCCAGGAAGCTTGCGATTTTTGCGCCGGTAAATCACAGGCCTAAGTACAAATCTCATTTTGTTCCTGAAAAAATTGATCATGGCGACGGGAAAGGCGTCAGGGTAGTGAAGATTGAGAAGGATAAATCGCCCTTCAGGCTTGTGTTCGACCCCAATCATCCTGATGCCATCAAGATTGGGCCCGAGAAGGGATATGTACAAATGCCCAATGTCAATATGGTGTCTGAAATGACCGACCTTATTTCCGCGTCCAGGTCATATGAGGCAAATGCAATGATAATAAACAACGCAAAGAGCATGTATAACAAAGCCCTGGAAATCGGCAGAAATATCGGATAACCGGGAGCAGGTAAAATAATGAAAGAGCGCGCCGCTAGCGGCATGGCTCAAGATGGAGGCTACTATGCACAGGGAAACAATAGGTTTGATGGAATTAAACATCTCCGATGACATGTCGGGTGTTGTTAACATAAAAAGATATGACGATTTAAGGAGGATGGAGGCTGACCAGAACCATACATCCAAAATTGACAGGAACTTCAACAACAAGAGGGGGTTTCAAAAATGATAACGAATGACAATGTGAACGGCAATTTAGTATTGATGAGAACTTCTTCACCCAGGCATTACGGTGATTCTTCTGAAATCACGGGGAAAAAGGCCGAAGGAGACAGCTCATTTGCCGGAATACTGAAGAAAGTTGTTGATAATGTCAATGACCTCCAGGTTGAATCGGAGAACCTTACCCAGAAAATGATATATGATCCCGATTCAGTTGATATTCATACTGTCATGATTACTGCCCAGAAGGCTGAACTGGCTTTGACCCTGACTAAGACGGTAAGGGATGAGGCCATCAGGGCTTTCAGAGAGATCATGAATCTGAGATAACCATTGAAAAATGATTATTGTTGATAGAGCGATACTGAAATATGAATATTTTTATAAAAAAAATTGCAATTTTTTCAGTAAATTAATTGACATTTTTATCATACTTTTATAAAGTATTATGTCACATTAGTTTTTATGGGCACTTCTCAAAGATCAGGATTTTCATACATAAAATATTCTGAATTCTGATTTTTTCCAGTATGTGTGCCCTGAGGGGATCGCCTGATTTAATATTTCAAGGTTCCCGTCTAACAATAATTATCATTTTCAAAGGGATCCTGGAGGGCATATGGGTGAATATTTAAGCAGATTAATTGTACAGATCAAGGAGCTTTTCGCAAAGCTCGACATGACCAAAAAAATCATTATCGGCTCTGTCACAGCTGTTGTCGTTATAGCATTTGTTGTATTATTCTCCGTTTCGAGCATAGAGCCCTATACCGTTCTTTTCACCGACCTCCCATCGAACGACTTCGGGCAGGTGACAAAAAAGCTTGATGAGATGGGCTACCGCTATGAAGGCAAAGGAACCACCTCAATTTTTGTGAAGCCGGCTGAAAGAGACATAATAATGACCAGGCTTGCGCAGGAGAATCTGATACCGAAGGGTATTCCCGGATGGAAACTTTTTGATGTAACGAAATGGACCGAGACCGACAGGGAACTTGATGTAAAATACATGCGGGCCCTCCGCGATGAAATTAAAAGACACCTGGAATCTTTAAAAAATATAGAGAAGGCCTCTGTGGAGATATCCATTTCAGAGGACAGCCTCTATTCCGATAAACAGACGCCGTATACCGCTGCGGTAACTGTTCACCTTGCACCGGGATATGACAAGCTCTCCAAGAAGGAGATTAAAGGGATGGTTTACCTGGTTTCCAGGGCAGTGGGAAACAGGCTGAAACCGGAAAATGTCATAGTCACCGATGACCATGGCAATATACTTTCCGATTTTGACGATGACATTGATAAAGCCAAGACAGAATACACAATTCTGGAAAACAGGCGGAAAATCCAGGAAAAGGCAAGGATAAAACTCCTGAAAGATATCAGGGACGGCCTTGAAAGGATATATTCCTCTGACAGGATACAGATTGTAAGGCTCAACATGGATTTCAACTGGGACAAAATTTCCGAGGAACAGGAGGAATACAAACCCATTGAGCTTGTTCCCCAGGACCCCACAAAGCCATACAATACAAGAAAAACTCAGGATTCACTTCCCATATCCGAAAAAAAGGTTACTGAAAAATTCCAGGGGCACGGGTGGAATCCCGAGGGCCCTGCCGGTGTTGAAGGGAATAAACCCCCGGGATACAAGGCAAGTGATGATCAGTTTTCCAAATATGAGAAGAACGAGAGCATAAAAAATCATGCAATTAATAAAACGATACGTAAAATCGACAGGGATCCTATCAATATAAATAAACTCTCTGTAGCTATTGCTATTGACGGGATACAGGACCTCCCGAGGCAGAGGGACGGTGCATATGACCTGGATCCGACTAAGAAACCGCTCCAGATAGCGCTTTCTCAGGAAGAGCTGAAAAAAGCGGAGAACATTGTTAAGAAAGCAATAAACTATAACCTTGCACGCGGTGACCAGGTGGCTGTTGAGAACATCATGTTTGACAGGACCAAGCACTGGGACGATATCAGGGAGGATTACCGCCGCAAAGAACAGATGAAAAAACTTCTTGTCGCGGCTTTAATAGGAGTAATAGCCCTGTTTATCGGATTTATTCTTTTCAGGGCTGTACAGAAGGAGCTCGAAAGGAGAAGGAGGGCAAGGGAGGAAAAACTTGCCCTGGAGCAGCAGAGAATGCGCGAGGCTGCCCTCAGGGTAGCTGAAGAGGAGGGGGTTGATGTTGAGCTCTCCCTGGAAGACAGGGCCAGGAAGGACCTCCATAACACAGCGATTTCTCTGGCCAAGGAAAGGCCCGATGATGTGGCCCAGCTCCTCAGGACCTGGCTTGCTGAGGAATAATCGGGAAAATGATTTGACTAGTACTCAATAGGTGATTTACTTAATATTTATGAAGAATTTGAATAGAAGAAGATACAGGGCGGAGTAAAAAAATGGCAACTGGTAAAAAGTCATCGCTGACAGGAAGGCAGAAAGCAGCCATATTTCTTGTTTCCCTCGGGTCCGATGTATCTGCTGAAATTTTCAAACATCTCCGCGAAGATGAGATTGAACAGCTGACTTTTGAAATAGCGCGGCTCGACAAGGTTGAGCCTGCTGACAGGGACACGGTCCTCCAGGAGTTTCAGGAGATGATGATGGCCCAGGACTTTATCGAGAACGGAGGCATTGATTATGCCAGGGATGTTCTTGAAAGGGCGCTCGGGACTCAGAAAGCCATAGATATTGTAAACAGGCTCACCTCATCTTTACAGGTGAGGCCTTTCGATTTTATCAGAAGAACCGACCCCAGCCACCTGCTTAACTTCATCCAGGGTGAGCACCCGCAGACCATCGCCCTGATTCTCGCCTACCTGGATCCACAGAAAGGCGCAATGATCCTTTCGGGATTGAACCACCAGGTACAGGCCGACGTGGCAAGAAGGATTGCTCAGATGGACAGGACGTCGCCTGATGTTCTCCGCGAAGTTGAAAGGGTTCTTGAACGGAAACTCTCAACCCTGGCAAGCGAGGATTTCACCTCGGCCGGCGGTATTGATTCCATTGTGGAAGTGCTGAACAATGTTGACCGGGGAACTGAGAAGATTATTATTGAAGCGCTCGAGGAAGAGGATCCAGAACTGGCAGAAGAGATCAAGAAGCGGATGTTTGTTTTCGAGGATATTGTTCTCCTCGACGACAGGTCCATCCAGAAGGTACTCCGCGAAGTGGATACGCAGGATCTGGCAAAGGCCCTTAAGGGTGTTGATACAGAGGTTCAGGAAAAAATATACAGAAACATGTCGAAGAGGGCCGCTTCACTGCTCCGGGAAGACATGGATTTCATGGGGCCCATAAGGCTGAGAGACGTTGAAGAGTCCCAGCAGAAGATAGTTAACATCATTAGAAAACTTGAAGATGCCGGCGATATCATTGTTGCAAGGGCCGGAGAGGAGGAACTGATTGTCTAAGTTAGTTTTCAAACCGGGAGAAGTCAGGCTGACAAATATTGCCAAGCAGATTGAGCTTCCGTACAAATACCAGAAAAATCTCATTGATGCCGAGGAATACAAAGAGTTCGAGGTCGATGAAGAAGGGAACCCGATAGATGTGTACCAGGGTCCTTCCATCGAGGAGATGGAGGCCGAACTTGAAAGGTACCGACGCGAAACCGAAGAAGAAGTCAGGGAGATGCTCGAGAATGCGAGGAAAAAGCGCGAATCCATCGAGAACGAGGGGAAGGCAGCCGCTTTCAGGGAGCAGCAGCAGGCAAGGGAACAGATAAAGATTGAACTCGAGCGGCTCAAACTCGACTCCGAGAAGGAGATAGAGCGGGGCAAGTTTGAGGCTGAGAAGATGATCAAGGAGGCCGAGCTCAAGGTATCGGAAATTGAGCATGAGGCATACAAGAAGGGTTATGATGCCGGACGGGAAGAAGGATATAAGGAAGGCCAGGCGGAGGTCATGCGTCTCATTGACAGGCTTGGCACCGTGGTCTCGACAGCCGTTGATATACGGGACGATCTTATCCGTTCCTCGGAGAAGATGATGACCGAGATGATCCTCATGATTTCAAAAAAGGTCATCAAGGATGAAATTGTAGAACGCCGGGAAATTGTAATAAATAATATCAAGGAAGCAATTAAGCGGGTCAAGGACAGAGACAGGATCGACATACGGGTAAATTTTGCCGACCTTGACATGACTACCGCGCATAAGGATGAGCTCATCAAGATGATGGAGTCCCTCAGGAAAGTCAACATATATGAAGATTCACGGGTTGAACGCGGAGGCTGCATAATCGAGACAGATGTTGGAGCCATAGACGCAAGGATTTCCACACAGCTTGATGCCATAGAAGAGGCCATCAGGAATACGAGTACGCTGTAAAGGCATCGGATTATGATAAAAATTCTTCCATATGAAAAAGTCGATGTATTATCAAAATACAAACAGAAACTCGAGGAAATTGACCTTATTAAGTTCACAGGAAGAGTTGAAAGGATCGTAGGCCTTACGATAGAATCAATCGGCCCTTCGGTAAAATATGGCGACCTGTGCAGGATCAGGATTGATAAAAATGAATACCTCCATGCCGAAGTCGTAGGATTTAACAAGAACAGGATTATTCTCATGCCCATCGGAGATATGAAGGGTGTTCTTCCAGGGGCTGAAGTTTTTTCTTCGGCAACACCTCTCCTGATACCGGTGGGGAATGTGCTCCTGGGAAGGGTCATATCAGGCACCGGTATCCCTCTGGACGGCAAAGGCCCTATTTTTACCCCTGAACTCTATCCCGTTGAGGGGAAAGTTATCAACCCCCTTGAAAGGACAACCATCAACAAACCCCTTTCCGTCGGGATCAGGGCCATTGACGGGCTGAATACCATTGGCCGCGGGCAGAGGATCGGAATATTTTCCGGTTCAGGCGTTGGAAAATCCACGGTGCTGTCGATGATAGCCCGTTACACCGATGCCGATATAAATGTCATCGCCCTCATCGGGGAAAGGGGGAGAGAGGTCAAGGATTTCGTAGAGAAGGAGCTTGGAACCGAGGGCCTCAAACGCTCCATAGTCATTGCCGCAACCTCGGACCAGCCGCCCATGCTCAGGATCAAAGGGGCTTTTGTCGCCCATACCATTGCTGAATATTTCAGGGACCAGGGAAAGGATGTCAATCTGATCATGGACTCCGTTACAAGGTTCGCCATGGCCCAGAGGGAAGTGGGCCTGGCTGCAGGCGAGCCTTCGGCAACGCGCGGTTTTCCGCCATCGGTTTTTTCACTGCTGCCGAAGCTGCTTGAGAGGTCGGGAACCAGTTCATCGGGCGGGAGCATTACCGGCTTCTATTCAGTCCTTGTTGAGGGTGATGATATGAATGAGCCGATTTCTGATGCTGTCAGGGGAATCCTCGACGGGCATATTGTCCTTGACCGGGCCCTGGCGCATAAAGGGCACTATCCCGCCATCAATATCCTGTCATCAATATCGAGGTGTATGAAGGATGTAGTGACGCCGGAGCACAGGGCTATGGCTGCAAAATTCAGGGAACTTCTGGCAGCATATACAGAGGCCGAGGATCTGATAAACCTGGGTGCCTATGCAAAAGGATCTAACCCGATTATAGATAAATCCATTGAGATGAGGGACCAGTTCAATGCATTTTTAAGACAGGGGATATATGAAAAGGATGATTTGGTTTCCATAAAGAGGAAGCTTCTTGAAATGTTTGAGCCTCCTGCCAGCCGTGCAGGCAGAGCAGTGTATGAAAAGACTCCATCCTATGCCAGGATTATACGTTAAACGTAATTTAATAGAGGGAATTTTTGAAGAAGTTTAAATTCAGGCTCCAGAAATTACTCGACATAAGGGAAGCAGCAGAAAAGGGCGCCAAAAATGAGCTGGCTGAAGTTATGAGTATTCAGAACAGGGAGCGTCAGAAACAGGATGAATTGAGGGACAGTATCGACAGGCACAGGAGTCATTTCAGGGAACGGCTTATCAAGGGTGATTTTACTCCGAAAGAGGCTATATTTTTTGAAAAATATGTGAATATATCGCAAAGGGCCATTGAACTTTCAGATGAAAGAATTCTGCAGCTTGAGCCAGAAGTAATCAGGAGGCGCGGCAAGGTTATAGAAGCATCTAAAGAGCGGAAAACTGTAGAAAAATTGAAAGAAAAGAAGCTCAATTCCTTTAATTATCAGTACAACTGGGAAATCAACAAGGAAAATGATGATATGAACCAGAAGATATATCAGAAGAGAATGAGCGCCAGCGGGGAGCAATAAAATGAATGACATGTACAAGGTAATGAACAGGATAAATGATATAAAAAAGAAATTCCGTTCAATGAGACATAATAAGTTTGAAACTGCTATAAAAACTGATGTAAAGAAAAAGAATTATGAATCGATTCAAAACCGGGTTATAAAAAAGACGGATAATGAAAACAGGGTGAAGAATCTGTCGCCGAAGGATCCGAAGAACATGGAAATAATAAAAGGGCTCGTGGAAAAATATTCTGAAAAGAATAATATGCCGTTATCCCTGGTTAATACAATGATCCAAACTGTTTCCGGCACTAATAATGGAAATGAGGATAGCAATGGCATCGCCGGGCAAAAAGATACTGTAGAATTTATGAACAGTGTCATCCAGGCATTCAAGAAAAACAGGTAATTCCTGATATAATGACAGGATTTTTGGAGGCATAATATGAGGGTTGTATCAGATAAGGCAAAAGTACTATACATGCTGCTGCTTATTATATTTTTATCTGTCTTCGGGCTTTTCTGGCTGGATACTATTGGATTGATTAATCTTCATAAGTACATGAACAGATTTGCCAAGGAGTCGCCTTCCGTGCTTGAAAAAGCAGGTGATGAGCCGTCCCTTATTGAGAGGGAGGAATTTGAAAAAGAGAAGCAGAAGCTTCATGACAGGGTGGAGGAGCTTGATAAAAGGGAAGCCCTTCTTGCCGAAGAGGAAAAGAAGATAAAATCTGAGCGTGAAAAAATAGAAGAAGTGGCAAACGGGCTGAAACTGGAGAAGAAAAAGTTTGAAGAGGCCAAAAAGGTATATTCCGGGTATCAGAAAAATGTCAGAATACTTGCCGAAAAAATCGGAAACATGCCCCCTGAGGATTCAGTTAAAATTATGGTCAACTGGGAGGATCCGTTAATCATAGATGTACTGAGGCAGCTTGACGCCAATGCCCTGGAAGCAGGCCAGCAGAGCATTACTCCGTACCTGATAACTCTCATAAGCAGCCTTCACAGCACTGATAAGGCGAGCAGGATCATGTACCTGATGACTCAGCTTTAAACAACAGCAGCCTGTACAGTATATGAAGCAGTATCCAGTTTGTTTTAAATAAAATCTGAAATCAGATGCAGCAGTTCTTTTTTTCCTTCCCCGGTTTTTGTCGATGTAAAAAAAAGGTTATCTATTGACAGGTTCAGTGATTTCATGATATCACCTGCGCACTGGATACGTTTGTTTTTTGTGAGTTTGTCGCACTTGGTAAGAGCAATTGCCCCGAATATTTCATTTTCCTCAAGAAGTGAGAGAATTTCCCTTTCATAATCATCGGGAATTCTACGGATGTCTATTAATAGAAAAGCAAGTTTCAGGTTTTCCCTTTTATTAATGTAATTTTTAATAAGGGGATAAAAATTTTTTTTTATCTCTACCGGGAGTTTCGCATAGCCGAATCCAGGGAGGTCTGCTATGGAAATTTTATCCTCCAGAAGAAAAAAATTTATTGTTTTGGTTACCCCGGGCTTTGACCCGGTTTTCACAAGATTTTTGCTTCCCAGGATCATATTGATAAGGGATGATTTTCCAACGTTCGATCTTCCCATGAATGCGAATTCCGGATAACTGTAGGCCGGGAACTGATCCACGGCGGAGCAGCTTTTAAGAAATTTTACATTTTTAAATTTCAATGATTTATAACTTTTTCCATTAGTATTGCATTGTCATCGGGATAGTAATTCTTCCTTAATCCGATCTGTACAAATCCACAGGTGTTGTAAAAGTGATTCGCCGCATCGTTTTTTTCTCTCAGTTCAAGGTAAACTTTTTTTGCAGAATCAGCCCTTGTGATTATATCATTAAGCAGGGCAACACCGATTCCCATTCTCCTGTACTCTGGAAGCACGCCAATATTCAGAATCTGAAGTTCATCCCGCACATCCCATGCCACGGCAAAGGCAATGATCGATATGCCGTGTGCTGCAACGATAAACAATGAGAAGGGAATATCCAGTTCATGTGTAAATTGTTCCGGTTTCCACAGCCTTGAGCCGGCCTGCTCAATTTCATAAACGGCTTTCAAATCCCCGGGCGCTGCAGGCCGGATAGTATAAACAAGCCTGCCCATGAAAAAATTATCTGTCCAGGCCTTTAGGTTCCCTCTTCTCAAGAAATGCTGAAACCCCTTCTTTCATATTTTCAGTCTGGCAGAGTTTTCCGAATTCATCCCTTTCAATTTTAAGGCCGCTGATGAAGTCAGTTTTAAGTCCTTCACTGATTGCCCGCATGGCAGATTTGACAGCAGGCCTCCCTTTAAGAGCGATGTTTTTTCCAAGCTCCAGGGCCTCTTTTACCGATTCACCCTTTGGTACAGCCCTGTTTACCAGGCCGCATTCCATGGCTTCAGTACCGCTTATGAAATTTCCAGTCAGAATCAGCTCCATGGCCTTCCCTCTGCCGAGAACCCTGGCGGCCCTCTGTGTACCGCCATACCCCGGAATTATGCCGAGTTTGATTTCCGGAAGCCCCATCTGGGCCGATTCATCTGCGATCCTCATGTGGCATGATAGGGCCAATTCCATTCCTCCGCCCAGGGCAAATCCGTTTATAGCCGCTATAAAGGGCTTGTCTCCGTTTTCTATGAGGTTAAAGAGATTCTGCCCGATTTCGGCAAAGGAAGTTCCAGTGGCTGGATTCTGTATCCTGTTTATTTCTTTAATATCGGCTCCGGCAATGAATGCCTTCCCTTCACCGGTAAAGACAATCACCCTTGCCGAATCATCGGACTGGGCTTTCATTACTGCATCATGTATGTCTTTAAGCACTGCAGCGCTAAGCGCATTCATTGGCGGATTATTTATTTTCATAAGCGCGACACCGGATTCATTGACGGTATAGGTACATGTTGACATATTGATACTCCTTTCTTTTTTTATGACATCAGAAAAAACCGGGTATTCCTGATAATAATAATAGTAACGGCTGGTTTTATCATATATAATAATGCAATGGAAGCATCAGCATAATTAATGCCAGGATCCATTGACATTAAAATTCCATAAATGGAATTTTAATGTCAATAAAAATTTATCAAATGAATTAAATTAGGTGAAATTAAAGCTGATTCATCTGTAGTATATGAAATTTTTTAATCCTTTTTTCTTGACAATAGAATCATAAAATTAGTTATTAGGATTTATTAAAAGGCCGGTTTGTCTATGCGAATAAAAAAATTAGTTACCATGCTTAAGAGAAAGGGTAATTTCCCCTATCTCATCACAGATATGAATAATATCAAGTATCTCACCGGGTTCGGCGGTTCTTACGCGTTTATGATCATAGATCGGAATAAAATTTTTTTTATATCTGACTCAAGATATGTGGAGTATGCGCAATCGATTCTCAATAAATCCATAAGATTTGTACTGCAAAATATCGATTTATTCAGGACTGTCAGGTCCATCATAAACGGGACCGGAGAAAAGTGCCTGTATATCGAGGATTCGGCTCTTCAGTTGTCAACCTTTCTCAAAATGAAAAAAGATCTTAAAGGGATAAAGCTGATTCCCTGCGATGATGCGGTAAAATCACTCCGGATTATCAAGGATGATGATGAGATCAGGATATTCAGGGAAGCTGCCTCTCTTACTGATCATTGCTATGAATATCTCCTTAAAATTATCAGCCCGGGAATGGGTGAATGGGAGATTTCTCTTGAAATTGAGGCCTTTTACAAAAAAAAGGGATGCCGCAGGGTATCCTTTGATCCCATTGTCGCATCGGGGAGTGATTCCTCCATGCCCCATTATGAAACCTCAATGACAAAAAAAATTTCCCGTGGGGATATTGTGCTCATTGATATGGGGTGCCAGTACAGGGGCTATAATTCAGACTTGACAAGAACAGTTTTCATCGGGACTATTGATCCGGAAATAAGGAAGATCTATGAAATTGTACTCAGGGCACAGAAATATGCCATTTCAAAGGTTAAACCGGGAATAACTTCCGGCAGGCTTGACAGCATGGCGCGGGACGTCATTAGAGATGAAGGTTTCGGCGGAATGTTCGGGCACTCGCTGGGTCACGGCCTGGGTATCGAGATACATGAAGAGCCGTCCATAAAGCTGAAGGGCGAGATTACATTGAAGAAGGGCATGGTGATAACAATTGAGCCGGGAATATATATTCCGGGAAGGGGCGGGGTCAGGATAGAAGACATGGTCCTCGTAACCGGAAAGGGGCAAGAGGTTTTAACAAAATCAGAGAAAGAAATTACTATTATTTAGGAGAATGAAGCAGATGATTTCCACAAATGATTTTAAAAGAGGAACGGTAATTAAAATGGATAATGTCCTCTTTTCAGTTGTTGAATTTCAGCATGTTAAGCCGGGCAAAGGCGGGGCCTTTGTCAGGACAAAATTGAAAAATGTGATAAAGGGGACTGTAATTGATAAAACATTCCGTGCCGCAGAAAAGGTGGAGGATGTAAGGCTTGAGAAGAGGCCAATGCAGTATCTCTATGACGAAGGGGACACCCTTGTGTTCATGGACACGGAATCCTTTGAACAGGAATCGATATCAAAGGAGATAATCGGGGATCTGCTGAAATACATCAAGGAGCAGGATGTTGTCGAAATTATCATGTACGACGAAAAGCCCATATCCATTACTCCGCCGGAAACTGTCGTTCTGAAAGTGGTCTATGCGGAACCCGGACTCAAGGGGGATACCGCCACTAATGTTCTTAAACCTGTGAAGGTTGAGACCGAAGCTGAGGTCAGGGTCCCGCTCTTCATCAACCAGGGGGATTATATAAAAATAAACACTTCAACCGGCGAATATGTTGAAAGGGTTAAGCAATAGGATGAACCTTTTTGACTTTATAAAGAATTGGATCAATGAAAATCCGGGCAAGAGCGCGGGGGCTTTCATCGGCTTTGTACTGGGCATATTTATTCTCACAATCGGATTGCTGAAGATCCTGTTAATTATCATATTTATCCTCATCGGGATCATTATCGGCAAGATGAGTGATGATGATGTCCCCATCATTGCCCGCATAAAGGGGTTATTTAACCGTAACCGTAACCGTTAAAGTGGAAAGCAATAAGAATAGATACAGGCTTTTAAAAGAGGCCTATGGATTATACAGGAGAAAAGAGTATAACAAGGCAATCGCCATCCTGGAAAAGGCTGCTAAAATGGAATGGGAAGATCCCTATCCTTCTTTCCTCCTGGCCGTGTCCTATCTTTATGCTGATAGATTTGACATGGCGGACAAGATTATAAAGCAGATAGCGGTAAAATATCCGAAATACCCCCCATCTATCCAACTTCAGGCATTTCTAAAATTTAAATCTCTTATGAGTGTTGAGGAGGCTATATCGGTTTATCTTGATTATTATGATGCCTTCCCCCGAGACCATTACATCCAGAAAGCTTTAAGAAACATTAGGAGCGCCCATGATTTTGCAAAATTTCAGAAATCTGCCAGGCTGACAGATTTTGTTCACGTTGAATCCCCGCCGGGCCACTTGAAAAAAAAATTCAGAAAATGGACCGGTAGGGACGGCAGCAGGGGAGTTGCCGGGGTCAGTGACAAATATGAAAAAGAGAGAAAATATCTACTCGGCTTTAAAATATCTATTTTCGTTTATTCCATTTTAGTAGCAGGAGGGCTGATACTTTTTTTTCTTAATACAAGCATGATAAAAAAGCTATTCAGGATCAGCCCGGAAAGCACTCACAAGACCAGCGAAATAGACATGGTTGAACTCGGCGGATCAAGCTATGACATGATCCAGATGATAACCGTGACAAGGACACTTGAATTTTACAGTACATCTAAAAGCATTGTTGATGATTTTAATGCATCTAAGAGGCTGATAAAACAGGAAAAATATAATGAAGCCCTTATGATCCTCAATACTCTTAACAACAGTAATGCCGGGTTCAGGGTGAAGGAGAAGGTCGATTTTCTGATTAAATATGTAATGAATATCCGCCACAGGGTGTTTGAACGTATTCCCATTGAAGTCATGCTGAAAAAGCCCCATCTTTACAGGGGGTTTTCATTAAAGTTTGAAGGGAAAGTGGCAAATTTTAAGAAGGGAGATAACAGCCAGGAATTCGCCCTGCTTGTTGATTACAGGGAACGGGACAGATTTTCGGGAATTGCCGATGTTTTTTCCGACCTCGGCACTGTTGGACTGCAGAATGGCGATTTGTTACTTTTTGAAGGCATATTCATGTCGTCGATAGGAACGGTGAACAGAATTCAGTTAAATGCGAAATCCATAATAAAAATAAAGACGGGACAGTAACATGGAGAATGAAATGAGCTCAGATAATCAGGAAAAAACCGGTTTTATGAAAAAACATATATGGAAAATTATCATAACCCTGACATTGACAGTTGTAACCGTTATTTCCGGGCTGTTGTATATGAATCTTCCGTCGGGGAATGGGAATGTGAAGATAGATTTGTACATCAAGGGCGGATGGGGCCCGCAGAAGATTGTTTCTGAGCTGTACGAAGAAAAGATAATTTCAAGCAGAACTTTTTTTTCACTGTTCCTGAAATTGCGGGGTAAAACCGGGAGCATGAAGAAAGGGATCTACAGGCTTGATGACGGTATGTCCATTAATCAGGTCATTGACATTATTGTCAGCGGAAAGACTAAAATTATTACCATTACAATACCCGAAGGCTATAATAACCGCCAGATAGGGGAAATACTGGCCAGAAAAGGGCTCTTTGACACGCAGGAGGAATTTCTTCAGCTGGCATCCTCAAAGGAGATACTTGCAAAATACAGCATCCCGGGAAAGGACTGCGAAGGATACCTTTTCCCCGACACCTATTATTTCCCTGCCGGATACGAGAAAAGAATGATTATCGAGCAGATGATAAAACAATTTATATCTGAAACAGAAAGCCTGGAAAACTTTCCAAAAGACCCGGCCGAAAGGCATAAGCTTGTTATACTCGCCAGTATTGTTGAACGTGAGGCAAAATTGAAAGAGGAGAGGGCACTCATTGCCGCTGTCTTTCTCAAGAGGCTGAATATGAACTATCCTCTGGAATCATGCGCAACAATACAATACCTCTTCGAAAAACCGAAGAAAAGGATTTTCTACAGCGATCTTAAAATAGAATCACCATATAATACCTATCAGAGAAAGGGATTACCCCCGGGGGCCATTGCGAATCCCGGGCTCCCGTCGATCAAGGCCACCCTGAATCCTGAAAAAACAGATTTCATGTACTTTGTTATTAAGGGGGACGGGGGCCACTCTTTTTCCAAAACTTTCAGTGATCATAACAGGGCTAAAAGGAAATATTTTGGCGAACAACATTAAGGGAGTCTTTTGATGTATCTTTAAATGAAACAAGATAGAACATGATAATTAATTACAATATAAAAGGAAACGGAGCATGTCCAATGTGCCGGAAAAATGTCTGCATGATTAAGATGAACATATCAGAGTCTGTCAGGGAATTGAGCGATCCGTCAGGCAGCGGGATCGATGTCGTGGTATATTCCTGCCCGGCATTTGAAGAAAAATAGACCCCCTCTGCATTTTCTCTCTATTTTTTATTTTTATGCCCGGCAAGGGCGCTTGTCACCATTGAGTAATCAGTTCTTGCGTTCCAGAAGATGTATCCGCTGCAGTCACTCTCCTCAGCACCTCTGACCTGGTTCAGAATATAGCCCGGCCCCCATGTAGGGGAGAGAAGGTTGAAGGCCTGGAGATAGGGCCTTATCCTGGCACGTCCATTGGCGTGCCTGTTTGCCCTTTTTCCTCCAAAAAACATGATCCGGTAAGGGTGGAGCTCATAGGGGCCTTCCATGAGGAATTGATTTCCGAAGTGCGAGGGATAGTTCATGGGGCATATGACATCAACAATTGACGACAGTGATTCGATGTCCTGGCCAATCCAGTTCCCCGACTTATACCAGGCGCTGAATCCGTAGATGTCAACGGAAATGTTCGCTTTGACCTCTTTTTTTACCTCCATGAGCAACTGCGCGATTGCCTCGGACTTGTAAATGTCCTTTCCCTCCATATACCGGTAATGGCAGAGGTATGTTGCGCCGTCTGAAGGAAATCTGATGTAGTCAAACTGGATTTCATCAAAACCGATTTTTTCCAGCTCCAGCGCTATCTGGACATTGTAGTTCCGTACAAAGGAGGAGTAGGGATCAACCCAGTGTTCATTGGGATTCCCCTGCCACGGCGAATTTGTGCCGCTGTTCCATATCGCATATTTACCGCCGTAAGCCCTGAAAAGATTTCTGTCCTTGAAAACAACCACCCTTGCAATGGAATATATCCCCTTATCCTTAAGCTCTTTCAGGATTGCAGGCGTCTGAATACGGGCCCTGGTTGCCCCGATTTCCACGGCAGTCTTATTTTCCGTAGGGAAAAAGAGGTTTCCTGAATCATCCTTCATATCAATGACAATAGAATTAAGCCCTGTTTCGCGGATTACCTGAATGAGCTGGCTGATCTTTGCATTTGCCTGATAGGCGCTGGCATAGATGGCCTTTCTTTCAGGAAGATTATTTATTGATGGAGGTGAAATTTTTTTTCTGTAATCCGAAAGGTAGTGATGAATCATCGGCCTGTCACCGGATTTCGGGATGATAAAAAGAGACAGGGGCAGAGATTTCCCGGGAAGCAGGGGAGCCGGATTTGAATTCGGCTCCATGGACCATGTTTTTTTTGCCGTATCATATATACATGCGCCGTAGTCTGTGGAAATGAGGATTTCATTTTTACCCGGCGTGATCCGGTGTATGAATGATTCCTTATCCGGGGGCAGGGGCAGGCGCATGTCTGTCCATGCATCACCCTTAAAGGAAAAGAGGCCCCTGCCGAAGGCAAGGCCTGCGTATAGTCCTGAACCTTCTGGGCCTGCAGCTATTTCAGTAACCTCTTCATGGAAATATGTCCCTGCTGAATATTTTTCTATCGGCAGGCCCCGGGAAAAGTTTGTGAATTTACCGTCAATGACCTTGAATATTCCATTGAACGATGTGCCGGCATATATATCAGGCCTGCTGCCGGAAAGGGCAATGGATGTGATATAATTGATTTTATCATTCCCTTTTATTGGAACTTCATTCCATGAGGCGCCGCCGTTTTTTGAAAGGTACATTGAGTGCTTAGTCGCCAGTGCCAGATGATCAGGATTGTCGCCATTTACGGCAAAAGCGGTTATTTTTCTGTATTCATTGCCGGGCTTTATTGAGGCAGGGGATAGAAACATGGGGGAGTTGATTGATTCCCATGTATCTCCGGCGGCTTTAAAACGGTATATTCCGGAATTGAGCGTTATGAGGAAAAAACCTTTCCTTGAATCACTTCTCAGGTTGAGCGGGATAATGCCAGGAGGCAGCCCCCTGTTATAATCGTTCCATTGTTTGCCGTTGTTGTTTGATATAAGCAATCCCCTGTCTTCGGTGAGGAGAATAAATATCTCCCGTTCTGTGTCAGCGCTTACCCTGCAGCCGGTTATGGATAAGACGGCTGAAAATATCAGTATTGATGATACGAAAAAACGCCGGATATTGATCATTCAGTATTCCTGCCGTCCGGTATTTCAGGCATTCTATTGTAGAGCTGCGACATGCGCATTAACATGCTGCTGTGCTTTCCCGTGAGTTCATTTTTTTTCAGCTTCCATCTCCAGTTTCCGCTGACGGTACCCGGCATGTTCATCCTGTATTCGCCTCCGAATCCGAGAATGTCCTGCGCGGGGATAATAACGAGGTCGGCTATGGAGCTGAATGCGGTTCTCATCAATTGCTGGTGGAAGTCGTTGTAATTGGACGATCCCATGTATTCGAGGACATAACCCCTTGTATTGTCATCAATTTCCTTTCCGTAAAACCATCCGTTGGTGGTATTGTTGTCATGTGTCCCGGTATAGAGTATGCAGTTATGATTTATAATGTTGCACGGGAGGTAATAGTTTTTGTTGTTGAAGTCAAAGGCAAACTGGAGTATTTTCATGCCGGGGAGTCCGAGATTATCCCTCAGCTCTTCAACTTCAGGGGTAATAACACCCAGATCTTCGGCTATGAGGTCAATGGGCCTGTCACTGTCGATAACCGTGTCAAAAAAGGCCTTTCCCGGGCCCTTGATCCATGTTCCGTTCACCGCTGTTTTTTCTCCGGCCGGAACCGACCAGTAGGCATCAAAGGCCCTGAAGTGGTCAATCCTGATGATGTCAACAATCATGCTTAAATGGCTTAGCCTTTGTTTCCACCAGTGTATAGTGGCTTCATTAATACTTCCTGTTTCATCAAACCATGTGTACAGGGGATTTCCCCAGAGCTGCCCTGTCTTGCTGAAATAATCGGGCGGGACTCCAGATACATGTACCGGCTCCAGTGTCTCTTCATCAAGCTCAAAAATCCCGCTGTTTGCCCATGCATCCGCGCTGTCCATGGTTACATAGATGGGGATATCCCCGATGAGCTTTATTCCGGTATTGTGGCAATATTCCTTCATGGTGTGCCACTGGCTGGAAAATATAAATTGCTCAAATTTATAGTACCTGATTTTCCCAGCCAGTTTAGTATTCCATTTTTTTATAGCAGGCTGCTCCCGTATGGAAATGTCCTTCTCCCAGGCCAGCCATGTATTCGTATTGAAATGTTCCGCAAGAGAAGAGAATAGCGCGTAATCGTCCAGCCAGTATGCCATTTCGGAACAGAATATATCGAAACCGGACAGTACCTCTTGCGGGGCATTCATAAAAAAGTCCCGGCATGCCGATTCGAGGAAAGACCTCTTATTCATCATTACAGTATCATAATTGATGAAGCTTTCCTCTGGAGCCGATTTCCCGGACAGTTTACCTGATATCCATTTCTCCCTTGAGATCTGTTCCTCTGAAATGAGGAGGAAGTTTCCAGCAAATGCAGAGGTTGACGCATAGGGCGAAAAGGCATTGGGCTGTGTTACCGGATTTACCGGCAGTATCTGCCAATAGCGCTGCCCTGAACTTTTCAGAAAATCAGCAAATCTCCAGGCCTCTTCACCAAGAGTTCCAATGCCTGACTCCCCCGGGAGGCTCGATATGTGCAGGAGTATCCCGCTTGACCTTGGCAGTTTCATTTCAGGAGACTGCTAATCCTTCATTTTTTTCATTTTTGTGATTACTTCCCTCAGCTTGTTAAGCTCTTCGCCGTACTTTGCCCAGTTGCCCCCCTTCATGAAACCCTCGGCATTCATATAATACATGTATGCCTTGTCAGTAAGATCGGAAATATTTTCTTTGTAGCTCCTTGTGGAAAAATCCTTGTCATCATATTTGCCGTCTTTCACAAAGATTTTTGCCAGGGCTTCATCGAGGCTGTTTTCCATGACAACATTGTCCGCGAAGGAGACGATGACCTTTTTCAGCTCGGGCATTTCACTGGAATCGGCCTTCAGGTAAAGGGGTTCGATGAACAGAAGGGAATCCTCAATGGGTATTGCCAGCATGTTCCCCCGTATGACGCTGGAACCCTTCTGACTCCAGAGGGTGAGCTGTTTTGATATTTCCGGGTCCTGGTCAATCCTTGCTTCAATCTGCAAAGGCCCGTAGCTCAGCTTATCCTTGGGGAGCATGTAGAGAATCATCTCGCCATAGCTTTCGGGGTCGCATTTTGCAACGAGGAACGCTATCATATTGTTCTTGTTAAATGGTGTAAAGGGAATGATCAATATAAACTCATTGGTCTTTTCATTTGGTAGCCGTGTAACCAGGTAGTAGCTTTTTACCAGCTCCTCCTTCCCGTCATACACCTGTTTTGGTATGTGCCAGGCGTCTTCATTGTTGTAGAATACATTGGGGTTGAGCATGTGATATTTCAGGAGCATGTGGGACTGTATGTTGAAGAGGTCTTCGGGATACCTGACGTGTTTCCTGAGGTCTTCGGACATCTCGCTGAACTTCTTGAAAATTCCGGGAAAAATTTTTGAATATACCTGGATTATGGGATCGTTTGGATCGGATATAAAATACTGAACATTTCCATGATACGCATCGATGACAATTTTTACTGAATTGCGGATGTAATTAATCTTCCTGCCGGTATTCAGCCGTATGGGCGAAGAGTAGGGGAATTTGGAAGATGTTGTATAGGCATCCATCATCCAGTACAGGCTTCCTCCGGAAATTACGAGATAGGGGTCCTTATCAAATTCCAGGAAGGGCGTAAGAGTCGACACCATCTCCTGGATATTTCTCCGGTACAGTATCCTTGTTTCCGGCGTAAGGTTTCCTGATATCAGGATATTTATATCCTTTAAGGCCAGCGCAAAGATAACTTTTTTAAAGAATGAATCAATGACAGTGCCGCCTGTCCCGTCATAGGTGGTATATTTGTTCGTATCGCCCGATGGATAATCAAACTCACCGGGTTTAATGGTAGTCCTGGTGATGGCATAGGAATTTTTATGCTCTCCATAATATATCTGGGGCCGTTTAAGTTCCATCTTCGTTTTAATCTTGGGGGGAATGTCATAGACGATCATCTCGGGCTGCCCCTCGGGAGTAATTTTATCAACCCTGTTCATGACGAATCCATAGCCATGGGTATATATCAGGTGTTCATTAATCCATGTCTTGCTTGTTTCCGCAAGCCTTTCAATTGAGAGTTCCCGCGCAGAAAGATTCACCGCTGTTTTTTTTCCATCCAGAACATACCGGTCCACATCAACATCATTGAAGTAATAGTACCGTTTCAGTTCCTGGAGCTGCTTGTATGTCTGCTTCAGCGGGCGGTAGTCCCAGAGCCGGATATTTTCAATAACGGACCTGTTTTTTTTAAGATCCTGGTATGTGAGGTTTGTATTATTGGGGAAGTTGATCTCCTTTACCCTGTTGATGTCGTAGCCCAGCCTGGTGAATTGAATATTGTTCAGAATGTAGGGCTTTTCCTTGTCCAGTTCATTCGGTTCAACAATAAATCTCTGCTGGAGCATGGGATAAACGGTCCCGAGTATGAAGAGCGCCGGGATTATTGTTATCAGAACGATGACAGGGAGCTTGAAACTTCTTTTGAAAATGTTGAAGAGGAGCAGGGCTGCGCCGATAAAGGAGAGAACCATGGCAACTTTATATGCCATGAGATTGGCATTAACCGCGGTATATCCAGCGCCGAAAAACTTTCCTATTTGAGAATAGAGAAGTTCGTAGGAAGAGATCAGATAGCCCGTGCCGTGAATAAAAACTATCAGGGCAATGAGCGTGGAGAGATGGGCCCTGGTAAAAAGGGAGAGGTCAAAGGAACCGTCTCTCAGCTGTACGCCGCCGTTTATTAAATGAAATACAATTGAAAATGCGGTGATGATAATGAAAGACCAGAGAACCCAGCTGTAGAGGAATTTGTAAAAGGGGAGGGAGAATACATAAAATCCCATATTCATGCTGAAAATGGGATCAACTGGAAATTTCAGCGTATCAAAGGGAACGGAATTCTGGTATATGAGGTATTCTTTCCAGTATACCGATGCGGCGCTTCCCATGATAAGGCTCAGGAATATGACGGCAAAAACCAGTATAATCATCAGAATTTTTCTTGGCGATCCAAGTAAAGGGATCCTCAGCCTGTCCAGGATATTATTCGTGAATATCCTGCCGCCGCCGCCCAGCACCCTCATGAGAATGAAATTGAGCAGAAAGATGCCGGCAAACATTCCGCTGAATATTGAGTTAACATTGAACTTGGTCATGAAGAGAGTCCAGAAAACACCGGTGGCCTTGTTAATGTTGAACCATTCATAATCAATATATATGTTGGATATATACCCCAGAGTAAAATATAAGATTATAAAAATTGTTAGAAATATAATAAATTTCTTATTCATCCCGTACCCCTGTTGAAATTTTTGATTGGCAAGATTTAAGGGAGCCTCGAACATTTAAAATCAGGAAATTCTCCCTGAATGGATTTCCTTCATTACAAATTATGGATTTCTATTGTCTATTGATGCTCATTATATATATATGTTCAAATTAGTCAATATTAATTCCTATTGTCCGTTTTGTCGCCAATGGGCGTGAATTATTTTTCGGTAAGTAAATTGGGAAATATTCTGGCACCCATTGACAATCAATTAATTACATACCTATAGCATCCCTGCCCCCTAAATCCCCCGGAGGGGGACTTAAAGATACGGAAGATAAAAATAAAGTCTAAACAATAAAATTTAAAGTTATTATCCTGAAGTCCCCCTCCGGGGGATTTAGGGGGCGAGGATTTGATAATCAAAGGAGTACGAT
>VFJS01000036.1 GCA_009885955.1 Spirochaetia bacterium
TGCCTTATGCAAAAACGGAAGAAGAAATGAGGGTTTTGCTCCCGAATGTTATTGATGTTGAAATTATTCAAGAATTTCGGAAGGGTGCAGGTAACTGAACGCTTACATTATAAGGAAAGAGCTTCTCAAAAAGAAACTCCCCTGTCTGAAAAGTCAGGGATCAGGATAGGATGGTTTACTTTGATTGACTAACTCCTTTGATATATAGGTTATAATTAAGCTTTTTACTATTCAATTATTATTGAAAAAAAAAGTTTTCAGATCAATTTATCTAAAATATAATAACAAAAAAATTATAAAATATTTTAAAAGGGAATAATACATGAATTTAAGATACATTCCTGGAATACTTATACTCTGCATGCTGATATCCTCTTGCGGTAAAAATGAGGAACCGGTTAAAAAAACCGGTGAAAACCTCAAGTCCGAAATAAAGGTTAAATATGTCACTGCCAAAGGCGGCCTGAACATGAGGGACAAACCTGAAACTTCCAGCGCCCTTGTAGTAAACATCCCCGAGGGAGAAGGGGTACAGATACTTGAAGAGACCGGTAGCGATGTGACCATTTCCGGATCCACAGGCAAATGGACAAAAGTAAAATGGAAGGAGAAGACCGGCTGGGCCTTCGGAGGGTTCCTGGCAGTATCCAAACTTGATACTGAATTTCAGACTGTTCAATTTACCGGGCCTGGGTCATTAGTCGGGAAAACGATAATATTTCCCCAGGCAGAGATGAGACGTGATCAGCTTCGTTTAACTCTTAAACCGGATAAGTCTGTAATCGGGGATTTCCTTGTTGGAGAATATAGCGGCGGGAAAATAAACGGTACCTATCATTTTGGCGATTTTAAAGGAGGAATATTGGAAATTAATATTTCAGGGAGTATGAAATTAATTACTGTTACGGATAAAGAAAGAATTGAAGAGAAGGAGATTCAATCTAAATCTGTCAGAATTTCAAAAAAAGATAATGCTTTTGTTGGATGGAATGAAATTCCGCACTGCCCGCCTTTTTCGGAATCGAAAGTTATAATTACTGATAAAATGCCTTCATATTAGACTTGTGTAAATAACCAAGATAAATAAAGGGACTGCTCTGAGACAGTCCCTTTATTATTTTTCTTCGGGGTCAAAAGGGGGCTCCTATAACTTTTGAAAGCTCTTATAATCTGCCCCTTCAGGCAGGAGCCTGTGGATCGCAGCTTAATAATCATTTGAAATTCATGAATATCAGTAAATTTGAAAAGATAAAGGATAAACTTCTATGGGTATATGCGAAGTTTGAGATAATTAACAGAGAAGTGAGGGTATATGATATGGTGGTTTATTTTGTATGATAAAATATCACTTTAATGATCATTGCCTTTTAAGTTTCATTATAAAAAATGTCAATAGAGGATAGTATAATATGTTTGACAAAATTTTAAATTAAATGGTTATAATAAACAGCAATATGAGTACTTGGTTATGAAAGCATGAAGATTATTTTTTCAAGACATGCCAGAAGGAGAATGGCTTTATAATATTAATGAAAAAATAATTATAACAATTCTTGAGGAAAAAAATTATATTACCTATTCTGATGGGAAGTATGAGCATATTGAGAATGTAAAAAATTTCAAATTTTCCATAAAAATTATTTTTTCCGTTTCAAAAGAGAGTATTATTATCATATCAGCATATCCGTTAAAGAGAGGATTTAATGAAAGTATCCTATGACAAAGAGGTAGATGCCTTATATATACAATTAAGCGACCTCGTACCGGATGGTGTTTCGGAAATGAAAGATGGTATCAATCTTGATATGACCAAGGATAATAAAATTGTGGGCATCGAAATTATTGAGGCATCAAAAAAAATGGATATAAGCACCCTTTTTACTTATACAATAGACCAGGGAAGTGAAAAAACATCAGCCTGATATATTTTATTTAACTAAGAATACAATATAACTGCTATAGATAAAGAAAGCCCAGGCTATTAAGCCGGGGCTTTTGTGTTTATTCGGGGTCAAAAGGGGGCTCCTATAACTTTTGAAAGCCCAAATAATCTGCCCCTCCAGGCAGGAGCCTGTGGATTTCAGCTTAATAATCATATAAAATTCAATACTATCCAGAAATTCGAGGAAATTAAGGATAAACTTTTATGGGTTTATGCTAAATATGAGATTGTGAAGAAGAAAGTGAGGGTTTATGATTTGATGGTTTATTTTGAATGATTGTTTATAAAATTTAATATTGAATTTTTTTTTGTTTACTTTTTTAAAATTATTTATTGTAATAGTTTCTATATGATCAACAATAAATAAAAGGGAAAAATGATGAATGCGATAAAATTTCATAAACAGATAGAATCCAATGATATCCACGTAGATGGGTTGGAAAAGTTCAAAGGAAGAAATGCTGAGATAATTATTTTAATTGATGATTCCTCAAAGGATGACCTCCAAAAGAGACGAGACGAGGCTTTTAAAATTATTGATTCATTTTCCGGGGATGTAGAAAATTGGAACAGAGAAGAGTTGTATGATCGATAAGATTTTTCTTGATACCAATATAATCGTTTATGCTTTTGACAAGAAAGACGTACAAAAAAATAAAATAGCTAAAAGTTTACTTGATTCATTTTATACAAATGAAAAATATTTTATTAGTACACAGGTTTTGCTTGAATTTTGCAATGTCGCATACAAAAAAATGAAACCGGCCCTTACAGCAGATGACTTAGATCGATTTATATCGAGTTTTCCTGATGATAAAATTATTTATATCGATAAAGCAATTATTCAAAAAGTAATTCAATTAAAGAATCAATATCAATTCTCTTTTTGGGATAGTCTTATAATAGCAACAGCGCTTTTTTCTGGATGCAATAAACTTTATTCAGAAGATATGACCAATGGACGAATTATTGAAAATTTGGAAATAAAAAATCCATTTATTTAGATTCAATCCTTTTTTACACCCTACTTTTTTATTACTTTTACCCATTTTAAAATTTTAATATTATCTCCAGCATCTATTTCATAGTCCATTTCTTTATAAGCCGATAATCTCTTCTTGAACATCGATATCAATAGTCCTGAGTTAATATCCAAATAATCATAAATCAATGCATCAGATTTTCCAGATATCTGGCGATGTAGCCTTCCAGCATATTGTATTACTCTTCCTCTAAAGGAAAATGGCATAGCAATAATTAGCGTATTTAATTCAGGAAGATCGAAACCTTCTCCAATGAGTGAACCTGTTGATAATATATATGGACGATCCGATCCATTTAATGCCAATTTAATATCATCAAGAGCTTTCTTGCGAGCTTTTTTCCCCATTTCTCCGCTCAAAATAAATTCCTTCACAGGTAATTCGGGAGTATATTTTTTTATCTCGTCAGATAAAAGATTAAGATGTTCCTTTCGTTCTGATAATATTAAAGGAAATCTGCCAGCAGATAAAATTTTTGCTACATCAAGAGCAATCAATGTAAGCCTTTCAGAATCGGATATCAGTTTTTCCCAAACCTCGTGTATTGGAGGTTGCGAACCAAACTCCAGAGGCATTGCAAATTTCGTTTCTTTGATAATAACTTTTTTTGTTATATTTAATTCACTATCATCGATCATTGAATAGCGAATAGGCCCGCATTGCATATGGATAATGGCCTGTAGCCCATCTTTACGATATGGAGTGGCCGTAAGGCCGAGAAAATATCGTGCTGGAAATTGATTAAGAACAGCTTCGAATGAAACTGCAGGTATATGATGACATTCGTCTATAATAATCTGCTCATATTCATTACAATACTCAGAAAGATTTTCCATTCTCGCCAATGTTTGAAGGGTCGCAATATCAATTAAGCCTTTCCCCTTCTTTTTACTCCCGCCAATGATTCCAATTTCTTTTTCATTTATATTCAGAAATTTTACCAATTGAGACATCCATTGATCCATAAGTTGCTTTCGATGTACAAGGATAAGTGTTGAGGATTTTCTTTTCGCGATTACAGCACATGCCATTACTGTTTTGCCAATACCCGGTGGTGCAACGAGAACGCCGAAATTATGATTGAGAATTTCAAATATAACTTTTTCCTGATTAGATGTCAGTTCCCCATAAAATGATACATCAATTCTATCCAAAGTTAATCGATTATCTATGACTTCTGCTTGAGCACTTGCAGATTCTGCGAGTTGTATACAAGTCTCAAGAGTTCCCCTTGGAAGTATTAAATTATTATCTACGATCCCGGCACAACAGATATAACGTGGTGTATTCCATGTTGAAAAACGCAATCTTTGGAGTTCGAAAAATTTTGGATTTGCAAATGTCGCAGTATGTTTGAATGCATTTATTATTTTAGAAGGAAGCATCTCAATATTTATTGATAATTGCGCTCCAAGTCGAAAATCAATCTTTCCATTATAGGTTCCCGGTTCCAGACTTTTTGAAACTTTTTCAACTTCTGTTTCAGCATCTTTAATTTCTTCATCATCAGTGAATAATACAAATTGCGGAGCTTTATTAACTTTCTCGGTTTTAAGAATATTGTAAACATCATCTAAAGAAAGGCGTTTCCGTTGAGATAAAAATTCCCATTGATCAGGTAAAGGATTGAACTTTTCATCAACAAAAATAGTTTTCCCATTTTCTCGCGCGTGTTTCTGCAAAGGTAATGCAATTAGGTTTCCAAACCCGCCTTTGGGTAGTGTGTCCTGGTTAGGAAAAAATCGATCATAACTCTCAAGGCTCATTGAATATCTATCACGGGATGCTGTGGCCATGATAATAGTTCCAAGCTGTCGTGCAAATTTTGCTGAAACTGGCTCTGAAAAGAAAATCCATGCATGAGCGCCATTACCAGATTTTGATATTTCAATTGCTACATCAACACCCAATTGACAGGCTCCGTGCTTGTATGCAATAATATCTTCTTTCCATGTTGTCTTATCGAAATCTGCTGCGAGAAATATACAACTATCATCCGTCCTGATGGCATATGTACCTATGATTATTTTCCCTTCAAGATGGAGTCTGGCAACTTGATCTGTAAAAATATCAAAATTTTTGTAGGAGCAATCAGAACATTTAACTTTTGGTTTATTGCATTTTCCTTTTACCCATTCATTATTACAGACAGGAGAAAACCCATGTATCCTTTTCTTTTGATTTTCCCAGTATTTTGGATAAACGTCTTCCCTACAACAGAATAATTTCATAAATAGCTCAATTTTATTTTCAGAGGATTCTGGCGGAAAATTCAATGAGGGTGTTCCCATTATTTCAAGTTGAATATTTTTAGATTCAATTGGAATAATTCTTTCGAGCTCTTGTAATAACCGCTCTTTTTCTTCATTTAAATCAGATAAGCGATTTTTGATTTCATTTATTCTTGATTTATTATCCAAAATATGCCTCAAATATAGATAAAATCGTAGTTATATTTCAAAATACAAGAAAAAAAAATAAAGTATAAAATATACTTTACCTTCTTTTAGAATTTATTTATCTTTGAAACAATAATAATAATTGTATATTTTCTGGGGTAATCCAATGACAACAGTAGAAAAGCTCTTTCAAGAAATAGAAACCCTCCCTATCGATATAAAAACCCAATTGATAGAAAAGCTCCTTGAAAGCATTAATCCATCTCAAGAAGAAATTGATGGTTTATGGTCGGTCGAGGCAGAAAAAAGGGTCGAGGATATAAAAAACGGGAAAGTCAAACCCGTCGATGGCGAAGATGTTTTCAGGGAAATCCAAAGAAAATATCCAAAATGAAATTTTTTTTTTCACCCCTCCGCAAGAGATGAATTATTATCCGCTATTGAATATTATGATGAATGCCAGAATGGGCTCGGTATCCGATTTGCCAGAGAAATCCAAAGAACTATTTATCGAATAATCAGCTACCCCGAGGCGTGGCCAAAATTATCAAAAAATACCCGCAGGTGTATCTGTTACAAGTTCCCTTTTGGCATAATTTATCAAATTACTGATAATGAAATTTTTATTATTGCTATCATGCAGATGCAAAGAAAACCGAATTACTAGAAAAAGAGAAATAAATAATCTGATAATAAATATGCACTCAAGAATCGTTTTCTAAATAAAATTTTAATTCGACCATCCTTAAACTCCAATTTTATAAATCTCTGGTACTTGCTTATACCCCTCTCTTAATTATTGAACTGGTATTAAGAAGGTGTCAGATTTTGTTGCAAATAAAGCTCCAAGATACCGTTCAATACTTGACCGTATTGCCGAAAATGATAAAATAGTTGACCCAAATATAAGCAACAAAGACTTAGAACTAAAATTACATACTCACCTTATGACAATTGAATCAGAACTTTTGTCTGAAGGACATGATTTAATAAAACTAAATAGCATTGAAGATGATGAAAATTACTCAAAACAATTAGAAAATTATCTTTCAAAAGCAAGCGACCTAAAAAAATCAGATTTAGCAAATTACGTAGCACATCGCAAGGTCATCCTTGATATACTGAGTAAAGCAATTAAAATTAGAGAAGATAGTAAATATTCGAAGGAAGATGTTATTCATAAACTTATAATGCCAATGCAAAAGAGTAGCAATGAACTGTTCTCCGATGATAGTAATTTGTGGTTGATTGATGAGAGATTAGCTTTTCACAACTTTTTGTCATCAGATAAAACAATAAAATCAATGCCAATTACAGATATTGATTCAAATAAAGAACCTGATCTAATGACTTTAAATATTTATGATAATCCTTTATTAGTAAACGAAGGGCAATCACTGCCATTAGCATCGATAACTGTTGTTGAAATTAAACGCCCTATGAGAAATGATGAGAAACAGGGTGAAGAAAAAGATCCAATTGAACAGGCATTAGGGTATCTAAAACTTGTAAGAAATGGCAACGTAAAAACAGAAACAGGAAGACAAATTCCAAATTCTGAAAATATTCCGGGGTTTTGCTATGTGCTTTGCGATATTACTTCTTCGATAAAAGACAGATGTGATATGTTAGACTTGCAAGTCACATCTGATAAACTTGGATATTTTGGGTATCATAAAACTTTTAAGGCCTATATTGAAGTTTTATCATTTGATAGACTGTTAAATATAGCAAAAGAACGAAATAGAGCATTTTTTGACAAATTGGGATTACCTACAACATAGATTTTAATATATGATAAGTAATAACTCCCAACTCCTCATCTACCAAAACCCCGACCGCAACATCAAAATTGACGTTCGCCTGGAAGAAGAAACTGTCTGGCTTTCGCAGGCTCAAATGGCTGAATTGTTGGGCAAGAGCAAAAAAACAATTTCGGAGCATATTCAAAATATTTTTAGCGAGGGTGAATTATCGGAGAATTCAGTTGTCCGGAATTTCCGGACAACTGCCTCAGATGGGAAAGATGATATAAATAGATTGAGGAAGCCGGAATAATGAAATTCACTGAAGAAAAATTAGAAAAGTCTTTTATTGAACTGTTAGGGTAAGAAGGCTTTCCTCATCAGCTGGGCATTGCCATTACACGGCCAGTCGATGAAGTATTGATAGAAGACGATTTACTCAACTATCTGCTTTCCAAATACGGGAGCAAACAACTCACCGAAACCGAAGCGAAATCCATCATTCTTCAACTAAAAACTTTGCCTGCCAGCGACCTGTACGAAAGCAATAAAACCATTATGCGATGGCTTTCCGATGGCTTTATCCTGAAACGGGATGACCGCAATCAAAAAGACATTCATATAGAACTCATAGACTATAACGGTCTGGAAGCCCAGCTTGCCGCTCCCGAATTGGATACAATAGTATCCGAATCCAGAGACCAGTTTCCCAAAGATTACAATATATACAAGTTTGTCAATCAGCTTGAAATTGTTGGTTCCGAAAAACGCATTCCCGACGGAATTGTCTATATCAACGGATTGCCTTTAGTGGTATTTGAGTTTAAATGTGCCATACGTGAAGAAGCCACTATTTTTGATGCCTTCAATCAATTAACTGTCCGCTACCGCAGAGATATTCCCGAACTGTTTAAGTACAATGCATTTTGCGTCATCAGCGATGGTGTAAATAGCAAAGCAGGTTCTTTCTTTGCACCTTACGAGTTTTTCTATGCATGGCGCAGAGTGGCAGGTTTAGCAAAAGACGTGGATGGCATCGACAGTATGTTTACCTTAGTTCAGGGGATGTTTAATCAAAACCGTTTACGTGATATTATACGCAACTTTGTTTATATACCTGATAGTTCAAAGAAGAACGAAAAAATTGTCTGCCGCTATCCACAATATTATGCTGCCAAACGATTATACGATACAATTAAGATTGCTCAAAAACCTAAAGGTGATGGAAAAGGCGGGACCTACTTTGGCGCAACAGGATGCGGAAAAAGTTTCACCATGCTGTACCTCGCCCGCTTGTTGATGAAAAGCGAATACTTTGAAAGCCCAACCATTGTAATGATAACCGACCGCACCGATTTGGACGACCAACTATCAGGGCAGTTTACCAACGCCAAAAAATTCATTGGCGATAACACGGTGATAAGTGTAGAAAGCCGTGTTCACTTGCGAGAACTATTACAAGGCCATCAAAGCGGTGGCGTTTTTTTGACTACCATTCATAAGTTTACCGAAGACACTTCTAAGTTTCATTGAATATTAGATTCCATATTATATATATATTTATAATTATTATAAACCTTACGGGGTAAAAGAAGAGCATTTTAAATTTTTATTACCCAGGATAATGGAACATGCTGAAGAATATTATAAGGAATGGCCGTTGGTGGGTTAAGATTTATTTTAACGAATTAGATTCACTGATCAATGAAATAATACATATTCTTTTCCCAAGAATTCAGATAGCAAAAAACTTTATAAGAATCGGTATAAATGGGGAGAAGAACAGTTTTGACGGAATATGTAATACTGTTTACAGATAAAAAGAAATCATCCTCTAAAAAAGAAACTCCCCTAACTAAAAAGTTAGGGGAGCCCCTCGTTCTTCGGGGTGTACGAGACTCGAACTCGCGACCCTCTGCGTGACAGGCAGATACTCTAACCAACTGAGCTAACACCCCATTATTCTGTTCATAACAATGATATGCTTAATATCTGTCAAATAAAAATTTCAAAAAACAGATATTTTATGGCCATTCCCTGCTGCCCGGGGAAATTAACTATTTGACTGAAAAGGGGCTTTTTAAAACCATATGCAAATTAACCTTATCAGGCGGTAAATAAATATATCTGCAGCCTGGTTATAAAATCAGGGCTGCACTTGATTTTAAGGTAAAATTTTATTATAATTATATAAGGCTGAATACAAGAGTAAGATACATGAAAACAGTCTTTACAATGGTAAATATGCATGCTGCCGCCATGATTTTGACGATATTAATTCCGGCGGCAGGAGAGGATATATATGGTAAATGAAATGACATGTGAGCTTGTTTATTATGGAAATGCCACTCTCAAAAAAGTGGCAAAGGAAATAATAAACATTGATGATAAGATAATCGAGCTTTCTGAATCAATGTTTAATGTAATGCACAGGGCCAGGGGCGTGGGCCTTGCAGCCCCGCAGGTGGATATATCCAGAAGGCTCATTGTCTTCGACTATGAAGAGTATAACGGGCCGGTAAAAGCGCTTATTAATCCAGTGATAAAGGAGATATCCGTATCAACCATACCCTACGAAGAGGGGTGCCTTTCAATTCCCGGAATTACAAGGGAGGTTGTGAGGCCTTCCGGGGTCCTGGTCTCGGGGATTACCCTTGACGGCAGGGAGATTGAATTCGAGGCATACGGCCTCACTGCAAGGATACTCCAGCATGAGATTGACCACCTGAACGGCGTTGTCTTTATTGACCACCTGGAGGAATATTTGAGAAAAGAGCTGACCAGTCAGCTGAAAAAGATTAAGAAATTGAATAAGAAAGAATGAAAATCGGTTTTTTCGGAACACCTGAAATTTCTTCACAGTGCTGCGAAGGTCTGCTTGCAGGCCACGAGCTTTTATTTGTTGTAGCCTCAGAGGACAAGCCTTCAGGGAGAAACAGGAAAATTACCCTCTGCCCCGCAAAAAAATTTGCTCTATCGAAAAATATCCCTGTATTTCAGCCTGAAAATCTCATGGATCCGGCATTCATCAGCGCTATCCGCAGATTTAAAGCCGACATATACGTGGTAGTTGCCTTCGGGAAAAAGATCCCCGGTGAAATTTATAATTACCCGCCCCATAAAACCATAAACCTCCATCCCTCGCTTCTTCCAAAATACCGGGGCGCTGCGCCCGTGGAATGGGCCATTATGAACGGGGAAAAGACCACCGGGATTTCGGTGCAGCTCATAAATGACACCATTGACGGAGGGGATGTCATAGTCCAGGAGGAAATGGGGATTGATGATGATATGACTGCTGGCGGGCTCTATGAACTTATTGCAGCGGCAGGCTGCCGCCTCCTGGGCCGTGCCATAAACATGCTTGAGACCGGGGAAGCCTCACCGGCAAAGCAGGAAGATAAAGAGGCGACTTTCTGCGGCAAGATTGATAAAAAGATTGCCCATATACACTGGAACAGAAATGCTTTCGAGATTCACAACCAGGTGAGAGGCCTTAACCCGAAACCATCAGCATGGACCATCTTCCGTGGGATGAATATCAGGATTTTCAGTACCAGGCCATGTACAGATCCCATGGCCGCTGTCCCCGGCCCGGCACATATAAAAGTGCTGGATAAAAAAAGGCTCCTTGCCGGTACGGGCGGAGGATGCATCGAAATTCTGATGATCCAGCCTGAAAATAAGAAGGTCATGGATGCCGCATCTTTTATAAATGGATACAGGCCTGTTGAAGGCGATCATTTTATTTAATAAACAGAAGCCGTCAATAATTCAAAAGTACTCAATAATCATTGACAAATTAGATTGAATTTTACATTTTATCAAGCATAATTGAATTTTTTACGATACTATGTCTGACAGACGAAAAAATAGAGACAACAGAAGAAATATTTTCAAGGAACAGGGCTTTGCTGCTTTTTCCCAGGAATCCAGGGAATATGTACTTGAAAAAAAGAGGGCCAAGGATTTGCGCGAATCCTCCTGGTGGAAGAAGAAGACATCCCAGGGTGTATGCCATTATTGCAGCGGCAGGTTCAAACCATCGGAGCTCACCATGGACCATAAAATACCGCTGTCAAGGGGCGGCAGGTCCGAGAAGGAGAACCTTGTTCCGGCATGTAAGGAGTGCAATAACAGAAAAAAATATCTCCTCCCCATCGAGTGGGACGAGTATATGTCCAGGATAAAAAATTCTTAGAAAGGAACAAGTCATACTATGAGTGAAGCGGGCAATCTATTAAAAAAAGGCGGGATTCTTTTCATGCAGGGGGAAATGCCCGGGGAGATTTTCATGCTCCAGAGCGGGGCACTGGAAATTCTCGGCGCCGGTGAGGAATTCACCGGCCTTCAGCCCGATGAACTCCTTGCAAAGAGCGTTAGAATAGGGATGATAAAAGGGAAAACCCTGATTGTCGGATTCAGCGAATTATTGAATAAACCTTATGCAAATACGCTGCGGGCCGTGGAAGACTCTTACTTTACAAAATTTACCCTTACCCAGGGAGGCTTCAAGGGGATTGCTGCGTCAGACCCCGTGCAGGCGGTGACGGTGATTAAGCAGCTTTATGGCCGTTATACAGGTCTCCTGGCCGACATTGAAAAGATTGAAAATCTCCGCAAGAATATAACCAGGCTCAACGACAATTTTTCCCTGATTTACAAGGAGTTGTCCGTATCTGAGATCCTGGACAAGCTGGACGACAGGTCGAACGATATCCATAAGAGCTTCGCAGCCAATGGAGGAACAATCCCCAGGAGCATAGGTGCAAAATTCCTTGTTACCGACAACAGCGCTTTTTTTGACAGGGTGGCTAGCGATGCTGATAAAGGCATTGAAGCTGCGCTGAAATCCGATTTCTCCGATTTCATAAAAAAATTTATCAGGCTCGATCAGAATATATTAACTGCTGCTGTTAAGGCCGATCCAATGATTGCCGTTGATATTTTCAGGGCCATATCAAAAGATATTTCGTTCATTATCAAGAGGATTTATTCTCTCAATGAATATGTGGATAACATCCTCTCTGACATTTTTTGTGACGATGTGAGCTGGGCAGTTTACATGGTGGAAAACGGCGGATACCATGAATGGGAACTCACCGGCAGGATAGAACCTGATTTCCTGAAAAATTTTCTTACCATCATTGTAAAAATCAACGGGGTCTATGAAGAGATATCCGGGAAAAAGCTGAGCGACGATTTTCCAGGGGTGAAGAAGATACATGCCTATTATTCATCAAGGATGAATGAGTCCGGAGCTGAGTCCCATGCCGGGAAAATGGGTGAGGGCGATGATCCATCCCGCCAGGCTGCTCCGAAGAGCATACCTGCTGAATTAAAAAAATCGATAAACCAGATATTCGAATTTGCCATGATAGACAAGGAATTTCAGAACCAGTTCATCAAGGCCCTCAACGAATTCAAGACGATGAAGAGCCCTTTCAACACCGAGACTGACGGAAGAAAGATACGGCGTCACATAACAAAAATGTACTGGGATCTTTACAAGCAGGTATATATACGGATGAAGGCCGACTCCTCGCCCCCCATGCCGGCAAGGCTGATGATCAGTTTCGGTTTTCTCGATGAAAAGCTGCTTGAGGAGTCCCAGGTTGCCGAACTCACCGAGCTCATCAAGAGAAAGGAAGACGCAAAAATAATTCCCGTGATGAACGAGTACGAATTCCTTTCGCTGATAAACGCCGGCGGGGAGACACCGAGTATTACGGAGATGGGGCTGACATATGCCGCTCAACTGAAGGAGGAGGAAAAACATTCCAAAAAACAGGAAGTGAATAAAGGAGTTGTTGATGAAAACCTGAAGATGACCCTTTATGAGATTGAGCAGCGCCTCAGGAGCACTGCCGCAGTTTGCTCCGGCTCAACGGCAACGGCATTTCCAATCCTGAATTCAATGATGATAAAGGGGACCCTTACGTCCCTGTACACCTCCAAGAGGAATGTGGAAAAGACAGTGCAGGATCTCAGGGACATAGACTTTTCAGTCTTCTGGCGCGAAACTGTTTTGAAAATAGGCGAGGCCAGGGAGATCATCAGGGAGGAGGTCGTTCCCTATTTCGTCATACTTCCCATATATGGCACCAGGACACTCCTGTGGCAGGAGTTGACCGGTGTGGACAAGAGGTCAAGGGGCAGGATAATGGTCCCTGCATTTTTCATGGGGGATCTGCAGAAGCACCTTGCCCACAGCCTGGCATGCTTCCGGTGGGAGCTCAACAGGTCCATCAAGGGCCAGGCAATGTGGGCTGATCCCATCGAGGGGGGCATAACCGGCGAATATTTTGACTATGTAAATACCTTTAAAAAAATGTCGAACCTCTCAATGGAGGCAAAGGAGAAAATAGCCAGCAGGTTTAAGGCCCTCAGGACAAACAGGGACCGTTTTGCCGACGATTATCTTTCCTGGATTTTTTACGAGAAGGAAGGCATCATGAAGCTTAATTCCGTTGTCAGGGGGATATTCTTCAAGTACATGCCGTTCAAAAAGCAACTCAGGGACAAGCTTGAGATTATGCCGGCTTTTTCCCAGGTGGCGACAAGATACAAGAACGTTTCTGTAAAGACATATAAAAGCTTTGAAAGCAGGTTTAAAAAGTATATGGATGAAGACGGGAAATATCTGGACGGGATCCAGGAGTACATGGATTTCATGAAGTATTGATATTTATTCCGGTATGCATATATGGCCCTTTTGCCTATGTATCATTTTATCTTACCCCTTGATAATTTACAGTTGACATGCAGTTTTTTAATAAGGAACAATCATAAATATTTATTTCTCCGCGAGGTGCACCGGTGAGAATTTTTTTCGGAAAAAATGAATGCTTTATCCTGGCGGTAATTTTATTTCTTTCAACCTGCGCCCTGAACCCGGCAAAGAAGGATGAGGAGATTCACCCGGAGCCTGAAAAAAAAGGCGCTGCCGTTGATGAGAGTTCTTCAAAGCAAGAAAAACTGGATGAATACCTGGTGGATTTAAACAAGTATACCACCAGGGGGGGAGTGTACCACAAAAAATTCCAGAAGCAGCTCCTTGGGATCGCGGAAGAGATTATTGAAAAGAAGAAATTCAAAATAATCAAAGGCAGCATCGGGTTTTACTTTGAGAAGAAATCAAAGCAGAAGGAGCGCCTTTACCTGGGCATCGATTTTGATACGGGAATGTCAAATGAAGTGGAATATGCAGGGGTTGCGATGAAGCTGCTGAAGAAAAATATATCTGAGATTATTTTCACTACAAAGTCATTCAGAATGATATTTGATGAAAAGGAGATTGTGGGAATGGTTATCGGCTTCAAGTGGACTACGCAGGATAAAAAGGAACAGGTAAACATATGGATAAATCAGTCCGATGTGATCCGCATGGAGAAGAACGTGCTCACGTATGATGAGCTGATACAGAAGAGCACAATAACCGATACTGCCGGAAACATCATCATGTTCCAACAATGACCTGAAGGGCTGAGCAGAGGCTTTTAATCTCCAGCATTGTCCCCACGCTTATCCTCGTATATTCAGATCTGCCTCTGCCGGAGAAGTACCGTATAAGAATTTTCTTATCCTTCAGCTTCTCATACATTTCCTTTGAGGGACAGTTCCCGTGCCTGACATAGATAAAGTTTGCCTTTGACGGGACTATCTCAAATCCCATTGACTCCATTGACTCTTCGAGATATTCCTTGTTGTTCCTGACCATTTCAATGTTATAGTTGAAGCTCTTTTTGTCCAGGAGGGCGGCCTTTGCACCTGCCAGGGCCAGGGAGTCCACATTGTAGGAATCCTTTATTTTCATGAGCCCGTTGATCAGCTCCCTGTCCCCGGCTGCGAACCCGACCCGGAGCCCTGCCAGGGAGTAGGATTTGGAGAGTGAGCGGGTGATGATAACGTTGTCAAATTCATTGACAAGCCCTATGGCTGAACCGCCGTAAAAATCGATGTAAGCCTCGTCTACCACCAGGAGCCCCTTGAATTTTTCAAGGAAAGCCCTGATTTTATTTACTGCGCAGTATGTCCCGGTTGGATTGTTTGGATTGCTGATTATAACCAGGTCGCATTTTTTTTTAAGAAAGTGGTCCATGTTGTATTCAAAGTTATTTTCAAGGTCAACTGTTTCATATTTGATTCCACTCCCCTCGGCAAGGGTGCTGTACAGCGGGTATGAGGGAAAGGGGAAGGCGGCAGCGCCGTTTTTTTCAATGAATCCGCGGAAAATAAGGGTAAAAATTTCGTCCGACCCGTTTCCTGCGAATATGTTGTATTTGTTCAGGCCGTTTTGAGACGCGAAGATCTCCCTCACTTCGTTTGCAAGGGGATCGGGGTATCTCCTGAGCGAACCGGCGCACGCATCCCGTAATGCCTTGAGAACCGCTTCCGACGGCGGAAAGGGGTTTTCGTTTGTATTGAGCTTAATGTATTCATTTATGTCAACGGGCTGTTCACCTGGAATATACTCGGACATATTTTTCAGCAGGGTGTTCCAGTATTTCATCATCATCCTCTCATCATAGTACTGTCATTATATACTTTACCGTTCAACCGGGATCAGCGGTTCAAAAATAATTTTAATGGCGTATACCCCGGGATATCTTTTATGCCTGGGATTACATACCATGCGCCAGCCCTGTTATATCAGAAATTTTCCCGAACTTTTCTTCAGCCATGTATTTCTCGAGACCGTCAATGAGTTTTTCAGCGCACCAGGGGTCAACCAGGTTCATAGTGCCAATGGAAACCGCGGAGGAGCCTGCCATGAGAAATTCAATCATGTCCTCCAATGAGGCTATGCCTCCAATGCCTATGATCGGTATATTCACCTTTTCATATATTTTAAACACGGCCCTTACTGCCAGGGGCCTTATGGCAGGGCCGCTCAGACCGGCAACCTTGTTTATGAAATGGGGCTTTCTGCTTTTAATATCGATCTTCATTCCAAGGAAGGTATTCACTGCTGATACCGCATCTGCGCCGATCTCCCCGGCCCTTACCGCAAAAAGTGATATGTCTGTGACATTGGGCGACAGTTTGACGATAAGGGGGCATGATGCGGCCTTTCTTGTTTTTTCAAGGAGCGAGGTGAAGATCTTCAAATCAGTGCCGAAGGCTATTCCCCCCTCCTTCACATTGGGGCAGGAGACATTGAGCTCAATGGCGCTCACTCCCTCTGTACACGACAGAATTCTACTGAGTTCAACGTTTTCCTCTTCGGAGTGGCCGGCGATATTCGGAATAACAACGGCCCCATCCTTTAAGAGAAAGGGGAGTTTTTCATCGATGAACTTTTTGAGCCCCACGTTTTCAAGGCCTATGGAATTCAGCATGCCCGAAGGGGTCTCTAAAATCCTGTTTCCCCTGTTGCCTCTCCTCGGTTCCAGGGAGAGCCCTTTGGTAAAAATTGCGCCGAAGCGCGACAGGCCGGTAAATCCGGCCAGATCTTCTCCGTATCCCGCAGTGCCCGATGCTGCTGTAACGGGATTTTTAATAACAAGGCTCCCTATTTTTACCGATAGATCCACAAGACCCGCCATTGATTTTATTATCAGTCCAAAAAGCAGAAAGTCCGGCCGTAGTCAAGAAATAAAAGGTTTTCATAATGAAGACAGGGCGCATAAGCTTTTTTTGTTGACATGATTCCCATACAGGTTCCATTCTTGGGCAGGATATTTTTAACGGTAAAAAAATTGGAAAAAAAAACATACCTGGCATTTGATATAGACGGAACAATATATGACTCTTCGGAAATTATTGAAGAGGCATATATGATGGGGATAAAAAAGTTTATCGCCCGGAGTGGAAAGATCATACCGGTTCCCGGATATGACGACCTTTTAAAAGTTGTGGGAATTCCGGTGGAAGATATTTTCAGCACGCTCTTCGGCAGCCTGAACAGGAAAGAACGTCTTGAACTTAACAATGACTGCAATGATTCCTTCGTTTCCATAATTGAAAAAAAGGGGGGCAGGCTTATTGAAGGCGTCGGCGCAACCCTTGAGTCCCTTCACCATGCCGGGTACATCATGCTCACCGCCTCGAACGGGAGGAAGGAGTATGTTGAGGCTATACTGAAGTCCTTTGACCTCATGAAATATTTTTCGCCGCCCTTCCTCTATCCCGGGCCTGAGTATCCAGATAAAACATCCATAGTGGCATATTATAAAAATTCTGTTTCCATGAATAACCGCCTGGTCATGATTGGTGACAGGTTTACGGACAGGGATGCGGCATCGGAAAACGGGATACCCTTCATCGGCTGCGCCTTCGGGCATGCCGGGGAGGATGAGGTGGCGGGATCAAGATGGGTGGTGAGAAGTTTTAAGAAAATCCCGGAGGTTCTGGGGGAGATAGTAGAGAAGGTTTGATATGAAAAGGCGATTCATAAAGGAATGAGTTGACAAAAATATTCATTCAGGATATAGTAATATCAAAACCATTCATTGTGTATGCACCGATAGAAAAAAAGAGATTTTATGAAAATAGATTTATTGAAAATTAATCCCATCGAAAAAAATGCAATAATCCATTTTCAGAATAATATTGTGAAGGTTTTTCCAGATGTAAAAATTATTCTTTACGGATCAAAAGCCCGGGGTGATGACAGAGAGTTTTCTGATATTGATCTTCTTATTTTAATAAATGAAGAGATAACAGGTGAAATAAGAAAATCAATTACTGATATTGCTTTTGATATTGAACTCGAATATGATGTGATTTTTGGAATTATGATTAAAAATAATTTATTCTGGAATAGTCCAAAAGCTATGGCAATGCCGATTCATCATGAAATTGAAAGAGACGGCCTTCAATTATGAATGATGCAGTTGCAGAATTAGTAAAATACCGACTTGACAAAGCTAAAAAAACATTATCAGACGCAAAAAGCCTCAAAAATATTGGTTCATTCAATTCCTCAGTGAACAGGATATATTACGCGTATTTTTATGCAGTTACTGCATTATTACTATGTAAAAAATTTTCCAGTTCAAAACATTCAGGAGTAAAAGCTTTATTTGAAAAGGAATTTATTAAGACAAGCATCATTGGTAAGGAGTATGGAAAATTTTATTCAGAGATAATGAACTGCAGACATGAGAGCGATTATGATGATTTTGTTGAATTTGAAGACAAGGAAGTTGATTCATGGATTAATAGAGCTGAAGATTTTGTTAATAAAATAGGAATAATTGTATTGAATTTCATTAATAAATAATATGTCGTTTAATCAATATGAAACGAAGTGACAGAATAAATAATTTTAATATTAAAGATATAAAGGATATTGATAAAATATTTATTAAATACCCTTTTATCTATTCTGTTTTTCTTCATGGTTCCTATGCAATCGGGAAAGAGACTCCTCTGAGCGACATCGATATATGTTATTTATCGGAATGCCGTCTTGATTATCATTTGGAGTCAACCATTGCTGAAGAGATTCGGTATATGGTAAAGAGTGATGAAATAGATTTTACATCTTTTTTTAATTTTCCCATAAGATTCAGGTATGATATCATGGTAAAGGGGAAAATCCTTTATCTCGCTGACGAAGAGAAATATTGCGATACCAGGGAATCGGTTATTAGGGAGTTTCTTGATTTTAAATATTATATCGATGAATATGACAGGTGCTTCAGGGAAAATATCATTAATGGAACTTTTTTTTCATGACACTGGATAACGGAAAAATTCAAAAAAATATTTTATTTCTGAGAGATAACATTATCAAACTCAACGAATTATCAAAAGTCACTGAGGATGATTTTAAACTCGACTTCAGGAATTATAACAGCGCATTGCGTTTGCTTCAAATCTCCATTGAATCAATTATAGATATTGGCAATCACATCATCTCGCGCAGGGGATTTGATCCTCCGGTCACTTACAGTGATGTATTTGAAATTTTACGTAAAAATAATATTATCAGCGCCGAATGTATGGATAAATGCATAAACATGGTTAAATTCAGGAACAGGATTGTTCATATTTATTTTGAAATAGATCTTAATATGGTTCTGAAATTAATGAAAGAAGATTTGGGTGATTTCGAAGTGTTTATTTCCGAGATTTCAGGGTTATTGGCAGAGTGAAATATTTTGACCTCATCTTCCCCCGGCCCTCGTCGAGCGCTTTTCGGACATCCTGTCCGCCCTCGACACTAAAGCTTCCTGCATGTTGCTTCTCCGGGTCGGAGAGGGGGGCAGGATTAAAATATATTTTACTAGTGGGGATGTCTGGAAGATGTATGAATACGTGAGGTACTATGAAGTTACATTTTAAAATTATTGGTATCGCAGGCATAATAATTATTATCTGTTTATCTGTTTTGTTTTACAAAGATTTTTTTTCTGCAAAGGATCCGCTTCAATTGATGAACCAGGGGGTCGAGAATATCAGGAAAGGATCCTACAAGGATGCCGTTGATAATCTGTCGAAGGCGATAGACATCAATGAGAAAGATCCTGAAGTATATTACAACCGGGGGATAGCGTATTTTAACAGCGGATCATACGATGATGCACTGAAGGACTTCACTAAAGTTATAGAACTTAAGCCCGATTACATATTTGCCTACAGCAACAGGGGTATCATATATTATATGAAAGACATGAACGATGCTGCTATAAATGATTTTACCAGGGGAATCCAATTAAAACCGGATTTAACAACGGCATACCTTTTCCGTGGGAGGTCATATTTGAAAAGGAAGAATAAAAATGAGGCCAGAAAGGACTTTGAAAAAGCAAAGTCCCTTGGAAACCCTGATGCAGAAATTGAATTGAAAAATTTATCAAAAAAATAATTCTAAAGACCAAACCTCTGACTGCCGTAAAATATTTTTCACAGCAGTCAAAATATCAGCCTACCAGGTTGTTCCATCATCAGTGGATTTTGCAGTTTTTAAATGCCCGTTTGTAAGGTCATAGTAGCTTATTACAATAGTAGTTGAGGCATTTGCATATCCAATGGATGTGAAAAGCCCCACGTTCCCTGTGCCGTCAATAATCCTGGATGACCATGAGGCTCCGCCATTCGTGGAGCTGGCAAATTTAAGGTCATTTAAAGTGGCATCATAATAGCTTACAAAGAGCTTGTCGTTTGCTATTGCTGCCCCGAAGTCCACAATCAGGGAGGAATACGAACCCACATTGTTTCCTGTATCTATATTGCCTGTATCCCAATCGCCAAGTGTTGGTGTTGAAGTTGAACCAGTTAAATCATGATAAAGCCGGGCATATTTTAAAGTCCCCGCTCCGCCGGTGTCGCAATATACAATGTACATATCATCAAAACCGTCATCAGTGACAATTCCCCTGTTGGTTGTTGATCTAATTGTCGTATTCTGCGCACAGGTGCTGGATGCAATACCATAATTTGTCCATGTGGAGGTGGCCCCTCCGCTTAGTGAATAGGCGAATTTCAGCTGATTTGCCGAAGCGTCAAAATAGCTGACGTATAATCTGTCAGTTGATGTTGATGTTCCGAATATGACATCCAGTGAATTATACTGGCCCACATCGCTTCCGGAATCAATAATGCCTGTTTCCCAGTCGCTTGTATCAGGCGTTGTAGTTGATCCTGAGACCTGGTGATAAAGGCGGGCATATTTTAATGTCCCCGTGGCAGTCTTGTCGTAATAGGAAATATAGATATCATCAAAGCTGTCGTTTGGTAAACTGCTTGCCCTTGTTGATGTAGATTTAATCGATGAATATTGTCCAAATCCTCCGGTTTCAATTACGTGACTTGACCAGTTTGATCCGCCGTCAAGGGAATAGGCAAATTTAAGGGCGTTTGCAGTTGCATCATGGTAGCTGATGTATATTTTATCCAACGGAGTGCTGGTTGCACTCGCCACAACAGATATTGATGAAGCCTGGCCCACGTCATTGCCCCCGCCGCTATCAACCACTTTCCTGCTCCAGGTTGAACCCCCGTCAAGAGACTTGGCGAATTTAAGATGCCCATTGCCGTAGTCATAATAGCTTATATAAATATCCACGCCGTCTGTTCCTCTATCGTTCAGGACAGTGATTGAAGTGTCCTCGCCCACATCGAGATTTGAATCAACTATAGCCAGTGCCTGCTTAATGGTCAGTGTCGTTGATGCCGTATTGGATATGCTTATGCAGCCCAAGTATGTCTTGAAAGCGACCGCCTTTACCGTGGCAGTTGAACTTATTGCCAATGGGCCGGTATATATTGTACCGGCAGTATATGATGGTGCTGTTCCGTCAGTGGTATAACGGATTACTGAACTTCCTGATGATGCGCTTATGGTAACGTTCTGACTGCTGGTGTATGTACCTGCAGGCGGCGAAATTACCGGGTTGTCAACGGTTATTGTTATTGCTGATGTTATTGCATTGCCCGAAGGGGTGTATCCTGTTTTTACTGCAACGGCATTAATATATATGGGAGCCCCGGCACTGACGGTAAAAGGCCCGCTGTAAACAAAATCGGTTGTAGTTGCATTTATATTAGAACTGCTTGCAGTATAGTATATGGTTGCTCCGGAAGTGGACTCTGAAATGGATATAATAATATCAGAGGATGATGTGGCACTTGGTGTTATTACAGGAGTGGCAACCTGCATGGTGAATGCTGCATTAATGATTGTAGTAGTACTGGTGTTGCCGAAACTGGTTTTATATGCCATAGCCCGCAAAGTCATAGTAGAAGAAGCGGTTATAGGTCCTGTATAATCAAATCCGTTGCCCAGTGATGGAGCTGTGCCGTTTGTAGTGTAACGGATTGCTGCGCCTGTGGATGTTGACGTTATTGAGACCGATTGATCTGAAGAGAATGAACCGCCGGCAGGAGAAATGACCGGGTCTGCAACAAGAATTATTATAGATGATGAAGCATTGGTTGAGGTAGCCCATCCTGTTCTTGCCGCCATTGCATTTATTATTGTCGGAGCTCCGCCGCTGACAATGAAAGGCCCCGAATATACTGTGCTGGTTGCTGATGCAATCGTCCCGTTTGTTGTATAATAGACTGTTGCCCCGGAAGTAGGACTTGAAATTGAGACAATCTGGTCAGTTGAAAAAGTGTTTGTCCCGGGGAGAATTACCGGGGTTGCCACCTGCATGGTATATATGCTCTGAACATACTGGCTTGTAGAAGTGCTTGTGTTGCCGTAACTGGTTTTGTACGCCATTGCCCTTACCGTTATGGTAGAGCTTGCTGAGAAAGGACCTGAGTAGGTAAATCCCGTGGATGGGGAGGGGATAGTGATACCGTCAATGGTATACTTAATTATTGAACCGGTGGAAGTCGATGTTATTGAAATGGTTTGATCCGATGAGAATGAGCCTGCTGCAGGCGTGATTATCGGATCAGGGACTGTCATGGTCAATGATGATGATGCATTGGTTGATGTTGCCCATCCTGATTTTGCAGCCATGGCATTTATGATAATAGGAGCTCCACCGCTTATTATGAATGGCCCGGTATAGACAGTGCTGGTTGCTGAAGCAGCGGAGCCATTTGTTGTATAATAAATCGTCGCCCCCGATACCGGGCTGGTTATTGAAACAATTTGATCTATATCAAAGGTCCCGCCGTTCGGTGAGATAATCGGCTGTGCCACGGACATGGTATAGGTGCTCGAAACATACTGGCTTGTGGAGGTGCTTGTCAATCCAGAACCGGTTTTATATGCCATAGCCCGCACAGTAATGGTTGAA
>VFJS01000025.1 GCA_009885955.1 Spirochaetia bacterium
AATTCATGTCTCTGGCACCCAATTCATGTCTCTGGCACCCAATTCATGTCTCTGGCACCCAATTCATGTCTCTGGCACCTATTTCATGTCTCTGGCACCTATTTCGTGTCTCTGGCACCTATTTCGTGTCTCTGGCACCCGGAACTTCAAAATGAAGAAACTGCCTTGTCCCGGACGATTAAATATAATTTGACACAGGGCTTATAAAAAAAAGAATGAGACCCATATTAAAAACAGGGAACAGGGCGCATGCTATGGAAGATATAAACAGTCTTATTAAAATCCGGATCGATAAAATAAACGAAATCAGGGAAGTATTGAAAATTAATCCCTACCCTTACACGTATAATGCAAGCCATATAAGTTCAGAGATAATAGATGATTACGAAAAATTATTCGCCTCTCAGGAGACGGTATCCCTGGCAGGAAGGGTTATGGCCGTCAGGGACATGGGTAAGGCCGCCTTTCTTTCGATTCTCGACAGGGGCGGAAGAATGCAGATATATATCAGCAATAAAAATCTCAACGAGCAGGATTACAAGCTCTTCGAAAAAATAGATATGGGGGACATCATAGGCGCCAGGGGCGTGGTGAAAAAAACCAAGGTGGGGGAGATAACTGTATTTGCATCGGAACTTACCATGCTCACGAAGAGCATCCGTCCGCTTCCTGTTGTCAAGGAAAAGGACGGAGTCACTTTCGACCTCTTTTCCGACAAAGAACTCCGTTACAGGAACAGGCCTGTTGACCTCATAGTCACACCCGGTGTAAAAGAGACCTTTCAGAAACGGCTCATGATAATAAAAAACATCAAGGGTATCCTTGACGGCAAAAATTTCCTTGAAGTTGAAACACCCATACTACAGCCGATATACGGCGGAGCAGCGGCATCGCCATTTACCACGCACCACAATGCCCTGGACATTCAGCTCTTCATGAGAATATCACCGGAACCATATTTAAAAAGGCTCATTGTCGGAGGATTTGACAGGGTCTATGAAATGGGGAAATGCTTCAGAAATGAGGGGATAGACAGGACCCACAATCCCGAATTCACCATTCTGGAAATATACCAGGCCTATGCCGACTATGAGGTAATGATGAACCTTACCGAGGAACTCATCACAGACACCTGCATGAAAGTCAACGGCTCCCTGGAAACTGAATTCAGCGGAAAGAAGATTGATTTCAAAAAACCGTGGCAAAGGCTTAAAATGGCCGATGCGCTGAAGGAATTTGCCGGTATGGACATTGAATCTATGTCCGATGATGAAATAGAAAAAAAACTGAAGAGCCATGGGGGCGAAGTTAAAGGGGGATACGTGAGGGGCCTTGCCATTGACAGCCTCTTTAAAATTCTCGTGGAAGAGAAACTGATACAGCCCGTATTCATAACCCATCACCCTGTGGAGACAACACCCCTCTGCAAACCGGATTTCAGTGATGAAAGGTACCTCCAGCGGTTTGAACTTTTCATAAACGGGACAGAATTCGCGAACGGGTACAGCGAGTCGAACGATCCCCTGTTCCAGAGAAAAACCCTGTACGAACAGTCACTCAGAAGGGATATCGATGATGAAGCGCCGCCGATGGACGAAAATTTCATCCAGGCAATCGAAACAGGCATGCCTCCCACCGGGGGTCTGGGCATTGGCATTGACAGGCTTGTCATGATACTCACCGGCGAGGTATCAATACGTGATGTGCTCTTTTTCCCGACGATGAAGCCGGAATAGCAATCAGTAAATGTAGAAACCCCTGCCTGACTTTTTCCCAAGGTAGCCTCCGCTCACATACTGCTTAAGCAGCGGGCAGGGGCGGTATTTAGGATCAGAATAACCGGTATACATCTCTTCTATGACCGCAAGGACATTATCGAGCCCTATGAGGTCTGCAATGGCAAGGGGGCCCATGGGGATATTGAGCCCATCCCTCATGATCTTATCTATCGCTTCCGGCGCGGCCGCGCCTTCCTGGACAAGGAATATGGCCTCATTTATCATAAGGCAGAGCAACCTGTTTACAATAAAACCCGGGCAGTCTTTTGATATGACAAAATCCTTCCCCATTTTTTTTACGAAATCCTTGGCCGTCTCCACGGTTTCCCGGGTGGTAAGGAGCCCGGGGATCATCTCCACAACTTTCATTATCCGGGCAGGAATGAGAAACTGAATGCCGATTACCGATTCAGGCCTTCTTGTTGCAGAACCCAATGCGGTTATTGAAATGGAGGAAGTATTTGACATGAGTACTATGCCGCCCCTGCAAATCCTGTCGAGCTCGGAGAAAACCTTCATCTTCTCCACCTTGTCCTCGGTAACGCATTCCAGGACTATATCAGAGAGTGAGAGTTTTTTCATATCAGTCTCAAAGCTGATATTCGACAATATCTCTTCAGATCTGACTTTATCTATCCTCCCCTCTCCCAGATATTTATTGAGCCTTTCTGATATTGTATTCCTGGCCTGTTCAAGGGCATTTTTGCTGATGTCCTGAATCATTACATTAAACCCGGACTCGGAAGCAAGCTGACCCACATCCGACCCCATTGCTCCAGCGCCAACAATTCCGAGTTTATTCATGGATTCCTCCCTGTTTTTTGATATTGCGGCTGACGGTTTTATTCTGGAAAGCCTGAAATATTTGATTGACACCATTCCGGCCAGCCCCGAAACTTCTTATACTCCAATATACCACAAAATACGCCGGAGGCAATAATATTTTTCCTCCCATTAACATGGAACATGAAACAATTATGAAAAATTTTATAAATCAATGTAATTTGCATGATTTTAAACAAAGATGGAGGTCATCTGAAATATGCAGATAAAAAAACGGATAGCGCTGGTAGCGCATGACAATAGAAAGAAAGATCTCATAGAATGGGTAATCTGGAATAAAACTATTTTATTGAAACATATCCTTATCTGTACCGGCACAACTGGAAAGCTCGTGGAAAGTGCTTTATCCATGAATTTGAAAGGCGAAAATCTCCCTGGAGATTTTATAAAAAAATTAAAGTCAGGGCCTCTCGGAGGGGACCAGCAGCTCGGATCGATGATATCGGAAAGTGAAATTGACTGCCTCATTTTTTTATGGGACCCCATGCAGCCCCAGCCCCATGATGTTGATGTCAAGGCCCTGCTCCGGATTTCAGTACTCTATAACATCCCCACCGCATGCAACAGGTCAACAGCTGATTTTATCATATCATCCCCTTTGATGAACGAGGATTATCATCCCTCGGTGGGTGATTTTTCGAAATACATTAACAGGGACCTTGTTTAATCATATATCATCCTTCAACAATATGCTTTCCTGTCCGGTAAAGGGTGCTTTTCATCGTGGCGATAAGTGTCTTTCCAGAACTTTCCTCAGTATATACCGTAAAAAGGAATGTGCCGATTTTTCTCGATGATGACAGGACAACCCCGTCCACGTGGAGGATTGCATTATCCTCCGGGCTCGCGTGATAGCTGATGGAGCATTCAACAGCCACGGAGATGTTGTTGCAGTTATTCCCAAGCACAGAAAACGCAGCGTCCGCGAGCCCGTAGATGGCGCCGCCGTGGGCCCTACCGTAAAAATTGTTCTTGGAAGGATCAAGTTTCATATGCATCCTGATGGTATTCCCGGTGAGATCATCGAGAATGATGCCCATGGTATTCGCAAAACCGTCGTTTTTAAACTTATTCCTGACTATTTCAAGACTGTTCATGATTTTACTTCATTGCTATTCTGTCTTCCAGTTCTTCAATAAGATCATGATAATGAGAAGTGATTTTAAATTCTTCCCAAATGGATAGCGGGATTGTTATAGTTTTCATATGACCATCATCTTTGCAGGCAAAATAATAGTACACCTAATATAAAAAACATTCTTCCTTTGGTGCTTTTAATAATAAAATTCAATTAATTAATGTCAACGGTTTTTTGTTAATAAATAAAATGACATTAAAGCAGTTCCGGCCACACCCCCCGACCCCTCTCCGAATCGGAGAGGGGAGAAAGAGAGTTATATCTCGATTAACCCACTCTTTTTTTATCTCACCTCCTTCCGTATGGAATCAATCCCCTCTTTTGTGTATCCGTCAAAGCGGCCCAATATTTTCCCATCCTTTCCTATTACAAAGGTAACAGGAAAACTCTGAACCTGGAAGATATCCCGAATTTTGTGAAAAGGGTCAACAATAGCTTTGCCGAGTATTCCGAATTCTGATGCATGTTCCTTTACAGGCTGGCAGCATTCGGCATAGATGAAAAGAATCTTTACTTTCCCAGTCATCTCTTTCTGTATGTTAAGTAGTTCGGGGATCTCCATTTTGCAGGGGGCACAGCTGACAGAGGTGAAGTTTATAATCAGGAATCCCGCCACCGGCATGCTGTTCAATAATGCAAAATAGGTGTATCTTCTACCATGGACATCAAAGAATTTAAAATCATCGACCATGGAATGGACAGGAGAAATAAATAAAATGGCAGCGAAAATAAATATCAGTCTGATTATCCTCTTTTTTAAATGAAACATGAATTTAATTCTCTTGGAAGTATTAAAAGCACATCTAAAAATCAAAATTTTAATCAAAAATTTTGATTTTTCCCTTGATTTGTGCCTTTAAAGGAACCACAAATCTTAATTATCCCAGGTTCCCTTAAATTATCAAATTTTTGTAAACATCCTTACGATTCCGGATATACATAATTTTCACGACTCTTTCTTCTTCTTTAATCTCAAATAGAATCCTGAAATCTCCAGACCGGATTCGCCATAGATTATCAATACCCTTTAATTTTCTGCATCCAGGGGGCCTTGGATTATTTTTCAATTCCTGAATATCTTTTATTATTGCGGAAAAAATTTTTGAATGCTGCTTTTTCAGCCATTTTTGTACATTCTTTTCAATGTATACTGCATACATAATCAGCTATTCTGTAAAAAATCATCCAGTTTAACAAATGATTGGGGTCTTTTCATGATCTTATTAAGGGCTTTCATATCCTCAATATCCTCAAGCCGTTCTACCATTTCCTTATATTGTTTTATATCAATAATCACCGAAACCGGTTTACTACCCCTATAAATGACCTGTGGAGATTTTTTGATCCCTTTTGTTCTCATATTCTTGCTGCCTTAAAATTGGAATTTTTTAAACTTATTATTAAAATAATAATGTAAAAGGCAAGAAATTATTGATAGATGGATTTAAATAATCTTATATCTTCGTCCCCAATGTATTCAATCTTCCCCCCTCTCTTGCCAGGAGAGGCGACAAGCAGGAAGCTTTAGTGTCGAGCGCGGACATGGATGTCCGAAAAGCGCTCGACGAGACGGGGGTGAGGTCAGATCCCATTCAGGAGACGAGACCGGGGGATAATGCTATAAATCCTTCACAAGACGGAAGCCCCGGTAGTCGTACTTGTAGCTCGGGGTGAAGCCGCCCACGTTGCCGGACTTCAGTATGCCTGTGTCGTGGTTCCAGCTCCCGCCGCGAGCCACGCGGCTGGACCCGCTATTTTCATACCAGTCGAAACACCATTCCAAAACATTACCGGCCATGTCGTAGAGGCCCCAGGGATTCGGTTTTTTTGAGCCCGCTTTATGTGTTCCGTATTCGGAACTATTATACCCTTTTTTGGAGCTATTTTCATCAAAAACAGCATATTGATCTACTGTTGAAAAATTATAACTATCTCCCCAAAAAAAATTTGAAGTTGTTCCTGCTCTTGCAGCATATTCCCATTCCTCGGATGTCGGTAATCTAAATCCATTTGCTCCTTTATTTATGGTTACAGTCCATTTGATTTTATCAATGGACATAGATATTGTGTTTTCATCACCATTTTCATTTTTTGGATCCTTGATCAATTTATCTATATTATAATAGGGTGCGAGCCCAGTCTTTATGCTCATTTTATTGCAGAATTCTACAGCGTTGTACCAGCTCACTTGCTCAACTGGATTGTTTGGCTTCCCCTCGAATAAGCTAGGGTTAACGCCCATCACCTTTTCGTACTGCCTCTGTGTAACCTCGTATTTACCCATCAAGAAGGCAGTAACTTTGCCTGAAGGGATATTGATAAATTCCACATCTCCAATTTTTATTGATTCTTTTCTTCTCGCTTCTTCTTCCGTTTTCTCAATTCTTTTTCTCTCATCTTTTGCAAGCTTCCTGGCTTCAATTTCAGCTCTTTCTGCTTTCTTCTTCTCCTCTGCAACCTGTATTCTCTTTTTTTCCACTATCTGCGGTGCAAATAACTCGGGCTCGCTTTCTTCAGTAATCTGGTCCATGCCCATGCCCAGTGCCATCTTGTTATAGTCGTCTATGACTTCAAGTTTGGTAAAAATCATCAAGGGACCGGTCAACAGTTTTCTTGCCTCCTTCATCATGGTCTTCGCCTCGGAGATCTTATCCTGAACATTGAAATATTCTGCCTTGTCGGTAAAGGATTTGATGCTATTGAGCATGTAGTTCTTCCCGGTCATCAAAGTGGCATTTATCTTTTCATTACAGTGCTTTTCCAGCTCAACCCTTTTTCCGTCCTTTCTTATCTCCGCTGAACGCGCCAGGGATTCCCGGTAAATCTTCAGCGCATCATGGAACCTGTATTCCCTGTAGGCAGCGTCGGCCTTTCGGTGCCAGAGACCGATAATGAGCCCTAAAACAGTGTCGTGCCTGTCGCCCAGGGCGCTCTTTATGTCGATAAAAACAGACCGGTTTACTTCCTCTGGCACCTCTTTTATGTCATCTTCAATTTCTTTGTAATCTTTAAGGAACCCGGAAAGCGAGGACTCATCGGCGCCCTCTTTTTCCTTCAGTTTCCCGTCAACTTTCTCAATTTTATTCTTGATCTCGATTACCCATGTGGCTCCAATGCGCTGCTTCAGGCCCGCCTTTATGTCGTCTACGTATTTTGAATAATCAGGCGGAACATTTTTATTTACATCTTTTATAACAGCGTTGAATTTTTTCCTCGCGGACTTCCACTCCCCCGCTGCCATAATGGCATCAACTTCGTCCACGGAAATCTTGTATTTCATGCCATAGGCTGCACCCGTGCGCTTCTCCACTTCAACCACGAAACCGGAAATCCTCGTCCTGCTCTCCTCGCGGAGCTTATTCCTAACCCTGTCAATAACAAGGGAATACTTCTCCACTGCATCGTCGTATTTTTTGTCTCTAAAAAAGGCGTCCCCTTCGGTGACCAGCCCTTTCAGGTAATCCAGAATTCTCCCGGCAATCTCGTCGGTAGTAGTAAATTTCATCACCGAGATCCCCAGCTCGTCTATTCCGGTGATACCCTTTATCCCCCCTATCCGCTCCATCTCGATGGTTTTGAGTGATACTTTCCCCTCGGTGTCCACAACAGGGTGTTTTACCGCATAACCTTTATCGAGAAGTTTTCTCCCTGCCTCGCGGCTGTAATGGTCGATATTGGTCTCGCTGAAGATCAGGCTAACCAGGGATTTCACGTCAAGGGTCGTTTTTCTCCGGATCATGTTGGAGATGTCGATCTTGATCTTTCCGTCAATGGAGCTTACAGCACCGTAGATGATTTCATCGGCGTTTATGCCCTCGGCTATTTGTTCCACGCAGGAGGTGTCGGAGCACCCCGAGGAGAGAATCCTCGAGGCCTGCACATACATCACCTTTATCGCCTCGTCGTCCAGGATCTGGTAGTCGCTCCCGTAGTTCTCGAAGATGGAGAGCTTTATCCCCTCCTTCACCCTGTCGGCTACGGAACCGGCTACACCCGAGGCCCGTATGGTAGATATATATAGCTTTTTCTTTTTGGTTACAATGTCAGCGCTCTCACCAGTGGAAAAGATGAATATGATGACTATGAGTGTGGAGGTGATATACTTAACCCTCATGATTCCTCCCGTTGACTATAAGAAAATGTATCTGATATACTGGAAATAAAATTATACTTTCTACCTGGACAGGCATATGAGGCTTGTGTCAATAAAAATATTATTGGATAGGATGGGTATTTTCATACACATACACTTTTTCTAAACGTCCTTTTTCCAATTTACGGTTCGACCTCACCCCCGGCCCCTCTCCGAATCGGAGAGGGGAGTGTTGCATGAATATCAGGTAATTCAAAAAAAAAATAATTTTCACAATCTCCCCCCCTCTCTTGCCAGGAGAGGGGGCCGGGGGGTGAGGTCAGAGGATTCAATAAATCTTGCTGTTATAAAAAGATTACATTGCCTTCCCATGACTAAAAGATTTCTTGACAATATAGAGTATCTCCATCATTCATCATATTATGAAAAATGAACAAACCATAAAAATATTCAAAGCCGCTGCAGAAGGCAATATTAAGTCCATCGGGAAGGCCATAAAAAACGGAGCCAGCATTAAGGCAAGGGAGAAAGGGCATTCACCCCTTTCAACTGCAGCCAGGGAGGGTCATCTGGATGTCGTCAAATATCTCATATCATTGAATGCCCCGGTAACAGACAAGGCACTGGCTGCTGCTTCAGTATCACCGAAAAACAGAATGGAAATCCTGAAACTGTTACAGATCACACAGATGAGGCAGGTTAAGCCCGATACAAAATTTAACACGACAGTTGATACAAATGTCCTCGTAGGAGCATACAAAGGCGACATGAAAAGGCTGAAATTGGGATTGAGCAAGTATGGCGACCCTGATTCTATAGACGGCCTGGACACATCGGCCCTCAGGTGGGCTGCAAGGTTCGGCCGGGTGGAGATTGTTGAAGAGCTCATACATGCAGGCGCAAAAGTTAACCTGGCAAGCAAGGCCGGTTGGACCGCAATCATGGAGGCAATAGTTGCCGGATCTCGGGAGATTGTTGAACTTTTAATCAAAAAAGGGGCCGATGTAAATTCTGTCACCTTTGTCAATGCCTCACCCCTCTACTTTGCCATGGAAAAGGGTGATGATGAAATAATAGATCTGCTAAAAAAACAGAAGGCTAAGTTAAATTCCCCTGTAGACATCAAGTAAAGTTACCCTTAAACCCTTAGCCCTGGATGTCATTTATTACAATTTTTTCTCAACAAACCGGGCAACTATATATAAAAAAAATAATATACCCTCATCCTGACAGTGAGTCCGGTCCAGTCAGCTGCAGGAATATAAAACAACGATAAGAAATAATATTTTTTATAAAATATTATTGACACAATTAAATTCAAACTTTCATATTTCTGGACGACCATAAAATATAAAAAATCTAAAGTTCTGCCTTTGCCCCGGGGGAAAGGCATGAAAATAACCGATCAATCTCCTGGCTATTTATTCAATAATAAAACCAGGAAATCAGATTATAATTTCACAACGGCATAAACTAATCATGTTAAGGAGAATATAATGAGAGCAAAAAAAATAAAAATCAGAAACCTTGATTTACGCGACGGTCACCAGTCCTATTTTGCAACGAGGATGACTGATGCCCAGATAGATGAAGTCCTCCCCGATTTAATAGACGCCGGTTATTACTGCCTTGAAGTCTGGGGGGGGGCAACCCTGGACTCATGCATACGTTTCCTGAATCAGGACCCGTGGGAAAGGCTTGAAAAAATTGCAGCCGTCACTGCCAAAAAGACAGAGCTGGCCGCCCTGGCAAGAGGGATAAACCTTTTCGGCTACAACCCCTATCCTGATGATGTTGTTTATGAATTTATAAATCTGGCTGTTCGATCCGGTATTACCATCATGAGGATCTTTGATGCGCTCAACGATATGGACAATCTGAAAATTACGATAAAAGCGGTTCAGGAGGCCGGTGGAAAAGCGGACTGCGGGCTATGCTACACAACAAACCCCGTTTACACCTTCGGAGACAAAATGAAAAATCTCCTGAAAAAGGGCCGCTTCCCTAAATCAATTTATAATGTAAAATATTTCGTGGACAAGGCAATAGAAGTGGAGAAGATGGGAGCTGACATCCTCACCATTAAGGATATGGCCGGCCTCGTTGATCCGAAGATGACCTATGAACTCATTTCGGAGCTTAAGGCAAACGTAAAAATACCCGTAAACCTCCATTCCCACTGCACGCCGGGTTACGCCCTCACCTCCCATGTCGCGGCGATTATGGCCGGTGTTGATGAACTCGATACAGTGTCCTATACCTTTTCCGGAGGGCCCTCGCACCCGGCTGCGGAACTGGTTCATGAATATGCGAAAAAGCTCGGAGTTGATACAGGGCTCAATGAAAAAGTATTCCCGAAATTAAGGGAAAAACTGGTAAAAATAAGAAAGGAACTGGCCCCCTTTGATAACTACAAGGATTACAAATATGATATCCCGCTAACCCTGACGCCGGAACAGCACGGCCTCATGGATGAATCCATACACCAGCTTCAGATGAAAAATTTTGACGGGGCGCTGAAAACTGTGCAGAAACTTGAAGCAGGCCTGGGGCTCCCTGAGCCCGATGAAGCGGTACGGCTGGCGCAGATTCCCGGCGGAATGTACTCAAACATGATATCCCAGCTGAAGGAGCTGAATCTTTCCCACCATCTCCAGGAGGTACTTGAAGAAGTTCCCAGAGTCCGGATAAATGCAGGCATTGTTCCGCTGGTCACCCCGACCAGCCAGATTGTAGGGGTACAGGCTGTAAAAAATGTAATTTTAAAACACCAGGGTAAGGAGCCCTATTCCGATTTAACCGACCAGTATATTAATCTTGTGAAGGGTGAATATGGGAACACCCCGTCTCCAATATCCCCGGAATTCAGGAAGAAGATTACCGGGTCAAGGGAGGAGAAAAGGTTCGATACTGCAACATGGAAACATGCCGATGTTCCGGCAGGAATGAACCTGAGCAGAAAAGATATCATGCTCCTTGATCTTTTCCCGTCGGTTGCACTGAAGTTTCTCCAGCAGCGGGAGAAAGATAATGCTCCGGTGGTGCCTGATGCAGGCATTCTGTACAATGAAGAATTTGCACGGATGATATCAGGGCTGTCAGGAAATTATTTGGTTTGAAAACCGGTTTTATCTAACCTCTTTCCGGAATATTTTTCCCTTCTTCCAGAAGTAAAAAATAAATCCGGAAGAGGTCATGAGAAGCCCCAGCATGGACGGAATGAATGCCGTCCATAGAGTTATAAATAAAAATATCAGATAGAGTATTATTATTCCAATCAGGCTGTAAGGATACAGCCAGGCCTTGTATGGCCTTTCCATGTCCGGGAATTTTTTTCTCAGTACAAAAACCGATGTAAAAGTCATGATATTAAATATTGCGCCTGTTGCGGCAAAAAAGGCGATGAGTTCTTCATAGGAATTCTTTTTAAACGCGGCAAAAATCAGCAGCACCGACGCCCAGAGCGCCTGTGCAATCAGGGAATTATTGGGTGATTTGTATTTAGGATGGAGCACAGCCAGTTTGTCGAAGAAAAGCCCATCCCTTGCCATAACCTGCCACGACCTGGCCTTGCAGAGGATCTGGGTGCTCACATTGCCGAAGGTGTTGAGCATTACCGCTATGGAGAGCATAATTCCCCCTGCGCTCCCGAATGCCATCTGCATGGCATCCACTGCCACCGATTTTGATTCCATGATCTGCTGGACCGTGAGCTGGTATATGTATGCCGCGTTTGCGCCTGCATAGAGGAGCATGACACCGCCGATTCCAAAAAAAAGGGACAGGGGAAGGTTCCTCCTGGGATTCTTGACCTCCTCTGCCACGTAGCTCGCCCCCTCCCATCCGCTGAAGGCAAAAAAGGAGTACCTCATGGCCGCGCCAATGCTCACAATGCTGTCCCATGAAAAATTTTCCGGCCAGAAGGGATTCCCGAAATTGGCAAAACTCCCTTTGGCCGCGAAGGATATGCCTATAATGAGCCCGATTGCAATAACTTTCAGCGAGCTTAAAATATTCTGTACTATCCCGCTGATATGGACTCCAAAAAAATTAATAAATGTCAGGAGCCATATGCATGCCAGGGCTATTATTATCACCCATGGATGAGAATAGGATTCGCCATAGATTATGTTACAGAAGGCATTCAGGTATTCTGAAAAGACAAGGGCCACCGCGGCAATAGCAGCCGACTCTGACACGAAGAACATGGCCCAGCCCCGGAGAAAAGCCCACACAGGCGGATACGCTGCCCTGAGATATACATAGGGCCCCCCTGATTCGGGGATCATGGCAACAAGTTCGGCGTAGCACACGGCACCGAAAATAGTGACAAGCCCGCCAAGCGCCCACACCAGGCCGAAGAGGGACGTGGAGGCCACAAGGGCCATAATCGGCCCGGGGGTCCGGAAAATTCCCGAGCCGATAATCTTTCCTATGACAATTGATATTGCTTCAATAAGCCCGAGATCTCTTTTATATTCCGCTCTGCCGTCTGACGATTCGCATTTCCCTTTTGTATTATCGCATTCCATTTAATGAATCCGGGTTCGTTTCAATTTCTAATGTTAATTGTCCCAATTTGCATTTCCTTACTATGCCGGCTTACAGGATCCCAGGCAGAATTGTAAAATAATTGATATGACAGATGTGGATGCGCAAACTCCAGTATTACCTGCAGTGATATATATATTAATAATTTCAGCTCTGAGATGATGCGGGGCCAGACCCCAGGGAATATATTTGCGCTTACCTGCTGTTACAGGAAATTATTTCACCAATATACATTCTATGGTAATCCTGCGTTGGATATTTTTTTTCAATGCCTGGATCGATAAAATTGGACGGGTTAATATCCTGATAATATATTTTCCTGCATTCAATAACAATCCTCGCCTCATTAAATGCCACACTGCCTGAACCGGTCTCCACAACTGTAAGGCCTGTTTTGGATATCTTATCCACGTTTCTGCCGGAGTTAGATCCGCAGAATTTCAGGATGTCCCTGTGCTTCTCTTCAAAAAAGGAAAGTGTAAAGAGGTCATTTTTTTCTGCAAATTCATAGGTATACCTGTGGGGCCTGATGAATATGAAGCAGACATTTTTATCCCAGAGAACCCCCATTCCGCCCCATGATGCAGTCATAGTATTAAAGGAATCCTTTGCGCCAGCTGTGATGAGCATCCAGTCCGTGCCGATAAGCCTGAATGTATTATCATTAATCTGGCCCGGTTCTATAGAGTTAAAATTCTTCATTTAATTCCGCCATAGGACAAATTAGTACTGCCTGCTGTATTTTAATCATTATCAAATAAAATGATGATACCTTGAATTATTTTGTACGTTCAAGTATCTCTTTTGTCAGGTTCATGTAATCATCAGCACCGCTGCTGTCCGGTTTGTACTCAAAAATTGTTTTACCCCAGCTGGGGGCCTCCTGCAATGATACATTGTCCCTGATCAAAGTATCAAAAAGCTTTCCGGGAAGCCTCTTTTTTGTTTCAGCGATGACTTCATTGCTGATCGATTTTTTTGAATTAAACATTGTACCGATAATACCGGTAATATCAAGATATTTATTGAGCCTCTTTTTGACCATCTGAACACCCTCAAAGAGGTTGTACATCCCGTGAAAAGGAAGAAACTGAACCTGGAGGGGAACAAATATCTCCCTGCAGAATGTCAGGGCATTGAGGGTAAGAACACCCAGCGACGGGGGGCAGTCAATGAGAATAAAATCATACCCTTCAGCCCTTTCAAATGCGTCCTTTAAGAGAAATTCCTTGGCCGGGATGGGTAAAAATTCGAGCCCCTTCAAATCGGGATTTGCCGGCACAAGATCAATGTTGTTCCGCTTGATAATGACATCTTCAAAACCCACATCACCCTTCAGGACATCATAAACAGAGAGTTTAATATTATTCGGATTGAATCCGAAATGATAGGTCGTCTGCGCCTGATGGTCAATATCGATTACCAGCACCTTCTTGTTTAAAAGTTCAAGGCCGGCGGCGATGTTGACCGTGCTGGTGGTTTTCCCGACGCCCCCTTTATTGTTTGATATAGATACAATTCTCATTATTTCACCGTTATTTATTGGATAAATTGAATCACAATTTGTCAATGAGAAAATGTTTTTTTCCCTATTTGCCTATGCAGAACTTGCTGAAGATTGAATGCAGAACATCATCGGGAGAAATCTCTCCGGTTATCTCGGAAAGGGAGTCAATGAGAGCCTGAAGCTCAAAAGCAATAATCTCAATGGGCTCCGATGCATCTATCAAATCCAGGACATTCTTAATGATACCCAGCGCATTTTCCAGGATCAATATGACACGCATATCAGCAACAAACGTGTTGTTAATCTCCGGGAGTTCACCGGCCAGGATGGATAATAGTTCCATTTCAAGCTCTTTCAGACCCGATCCCTTAAGAGCGGAAAACCGTATCCCCACGGACCCTAATTTTTTTTCAATTCTATCAACATCCTCACCGGACGAAATATCAATTTTATTGATCAGATAAACGGTTTTTTTCCCTGAAAGAGTTTCAATTATTTTCATGTCGTCATCATCCACGCCGGTGGAGGAGTCGATAACCATGAGAATAATTGATGAGGACTGGATCTTTTTTCTGCTCAGTTCTATCCCCAGCTTTTCAATTTTATCTTCAGAGATATTAATTCCTGCAGTATCAATCAAATTTATCTGTATCCCATTTAGATGAAAGCTTTCCCGTATGATATCCCTGGTTGTTCCCGGAATGTCGGAAACAATAGCCCTCTCCTGGTTCAGTACATAATTAAGGATACTCGATTTCCCCACATTGGGCTTCCCGATTATCACCACATCAATGCCGTGGGATATCTTCTCACCGAGCCTGCACCTTCTCAGGAGATCATCAATCATATCATGAATTTTAGCTGCTTTTTTCAGCAGCTCAGATCCCGGTGTGAGATCAATTTCCTGATCAACAAAATCGATAGAAGATTCTATGTCGCTTTTTATGTCGATGATGTGATCTTTAATTTCGTAGATGATCTTCTTCAGAGAGCCATGCATCTGACGAAATGCCGTATCGACCTCCCATTCACTCCCTGCTCTGATGATATGATTTATCGCCTCTGCCTCGGTAAGGTCCATCTTGCCGTTCAAAAACGCCCGTTTGCTGAATTCCCCGGGTTCCGCCATCCTGAGGCCGCGGCTTATCAGAAGCTTCAATATCCGGTGGATAATTATGAGATTCCCATGGCAGATTATCTCAACCATATCCTCCCCGGTAAAGCTCTTCGGGGAGATATACTTAATCAGGATCACATCATCTATCTTATTGTCATTATCAGCAATTGTTCCAAAAGCGGCATAGCGCGGTTTACTTTTGATGGGGGCGGTGAAAATAGAATCAGCAGTAGAGAATGATTCCGCGCCGCTGATTCTTATAATACCGAGGGTTGAGTTTATTGAGGGTGTTGCCTGCGCGCAAATTGTTTCATCATGATACATGGAACCTATTTACTTGTACTGGGAATGATCTTTATTTTTCTGTATATCCCCTGGCCTTCACTTTTCGTAATGACCCGATTATCATTCTGAAGGGTAAGATGTATCAGCCTGCGCTCAAAGGGGTTCATAGGCTCCAGGGTCCATGGCTTTCCGGTTTTTATCACCTTCATGGCAATGTCCTTTGACATTTTTCTGAGAGACCTCTCCCTTTTTTCCCTGTAGAGTTCAATATCGAGTATAATTTTCTTGTCACTTTTTGTTATGCTGTTCACCATCAGGTTTACCATGAACTGAAGGGCTTCCAGTGTTTTCCCCTTTCTCCCGATAATAAGGCCGGAATGCTTTTCGCTCTCAAGCTCCACATACACCTTTGACTGCCCTTCCTTGATATCCTTAATGGCCGCGATTATCTCCATTTTATTCAGTATATTTTCAATCACTTCCTTAGTTGTGACTTTTACTTCCACACTGTTTTCATTATAGTAAAGCCTGATTTTCGCAGGCCTCGATATACCGAGTCCGAATATTCCGCTTTTCCCTTTGTCGGTCACTTCTATATCAACCTTGGATGCATCGGTTATTCCTAATTCGGCAAGGGCTTTTTTTGTTGCTTCATCAACTGTTCTCCCTTCTATCTCTATAACCTTCATATAGTTACCTCCAAATATATAATTATTTCTTTTTCTTCTTCAGCATCTGTTTCACAATCTCCAGTTTTGGCTGCCCGTTTTTGTTCCTCGTGACATAGAGCTGCTGCGCCACCTGGAAAACGTTCTGAAGCGTCCAGTACAGAACCAGCCCGGAAGGCATGGACCAGAATATAAAGATAAATACCGCGGGCATCATCATGGTCATCATCTTCTGCTGCGGTCCTGCCTCCACAGTAGTCATCTTCTGCTGCAGATAGGTTGATGCGGTCATCAGTACCGGCAGAATATTGATATCGAAACCGGAAATATGCCCCACGGTATCGGGCATTGACAGATCCTTAATCCAGAAAATAAATGGAGCATTCCATAGATCGATGGAATTGATGAGGGCGCTATACAGGCCGAAGAAAAAAGGCATCTGGAGCACAACGGGAAGACAGCCCCCAAGGGGATTAACCTTTTCCTGCTTGTACAGCTTCATCGTCTCCTTTTGTATTACATCCGGTTTGTCCTTGTATTTTGCTTTTAACTCATTTATTTTTGGAGTCAGCCCCTGCATTTTTTTCATGGAATTGGTTGATTTATTGGTAAGAGGCATAAATACAATTTTTGTAATGATAGAAAAAAATACGAGGGCCCAGCCCATGTTGCCGAATATTTTATTAAGTCCAAGGAGGCTCCACATGACAAAATATCTTATCGGCTCAATCCATTTGCTCACATCAGCCGCATCGACTATGGACTCGCTGATAGCCCTAAGCCTGTCCTTGTCTTTCTCGCCTACATAAATGCGGAATTTTTTTATGATATCCGTATCCGGCTTCAGGTTTGCTCCTTTAACGGCAAGCCCTGTCCTGAAAGCAGTTTTATCCCTGTTATCAGAAATAACTTCGCTCCCCTGAAAACTCTCAGGCATCATGATCAGTAAAAGGTACCTGCTCATCAAACCGACCCAGGCCACATTTCCCTGAGCCTTCTTAATAACGCCTTCTTTTGTGAAAAAACCGCTCCCCTTGCTCTCCTGAACAAAGCTGCCATTTAACGAATATATCCCTGAAACCTGGTTGTACGTATTTTTAAAGTCAATTGCAGGGCCGAGCATATCGGAAGAAGAAAATATTATATTTTTATCATCAAGAAATAATTCTTTTTTTCCCTTATTAATGATCCGGTACTCCACGGCAAAATCATCCCCTTTCTCGGTAAAGGCATAGGTTTTATGGATTTGTACCGGAGTATCGTTAAGCATAATGTCAGTGAAAAAAGTTATGCCTTTTTCCGATTTTTTTTCATGGCCCCAGATGACCCCATCAATTTCGCTTCCGGTCATGAATTCATCTTCGCTGAAATGAATGGGAAAATCTATGATATTTCTGGAGTTATACGGGGTATTGTTTAGAATAATTTCAAGATTTGAACCGTCTTTATCCTTTCTCTCTTTGAGCTTTAAACTCTTAATAGCACCGCCTCTGTTGGTCATTAAAAAACTGAATTTTTCAGAATTGAAAGCAAATGTTTTTTCTTCTGCCCTATCCGGTTTTTTTAAGGCTTTTACAGGTTTTGATACCGGAATGATTCCGGGATCAGTTTTACGGCTTTGATCCCCTCCAACAGTTTTATCAGCTTTCTCAGTTACAGTACTTTTCCCGGGCGTTTCGTCCTTTTTAACATTCTGGGTATCGGGTTTAATAATCAGAAACCAGACCCCCCAAAGTGCGGCAGTTAGTAAAAAAGCAATTAAAGTTCTCTTTTCCATTATATTTTCCTTAAATAATTAATCATAATCAAGCTGCAATAGCAAGCCATGAAAATCATATCCATTATCTGAAAGTTTTTTGCAGATTATTTAAAAAGGCGAAATGTGTCGGGGACAGGGTCGTAACCGCCATCTTTCCAGGGATTACAGGATATAATCCTTTTCACAGATAAAAAAATTCCTTTAAAAACCCCATGCCGGTTAAGGGCATCAATTGAATACCTGGAGCATGAAGGATAATATCTGCAGGAAGGATGTAAAAGTGCAGTGATAAAATTCTGATATATTTTAATAATAACTATAAGAATATAAACTATCAGTTTGCCTGAATGCCCAGCTATTTTTAATATAAAACTCATCGTTTATTAATAATCCCTGATTTCTGGAGCAATGACTTGATATCTGATTTTGATTCTTCATATGATAAATTCCTAAATTCATCCCCAGGGTTAATAATAAAAATATAACCATCATTCATTATATCTAAAAATTCACGGCAAATTGACCTGATTTTCCGTTTAGCCTTATTTCTGAAAACCGCATTTCCATATCTCTTCTGAATTGCTATTCCAATCTCTATCTTTTTCCTGTTCAATGGCCAGATTTTATCAGAAAATATTTTATTAAAATTATCAATTTTAAGTACGAATATCCTTGCGCCCTTCCCTTGTATTTTTTTCCCCTTTTTATAAACTTCCTTAAATAATTTCCTTCCTTTTAATGAATATGACCTCTTCACCTAACTTTATGCTACTTCGGCAACCTTTTTTCATCAGATACTGTTAACTTATGCCTCCCTTTTCTTCTTCTTCTCTGGAGAACTTTTCTCCCTGCAGCGGTGCTCATCCGCTCAAGAAAACCATGTTTTCTGTGTCGTTTAATCCTGCTTGGCTGAAATGTTCGTTTCATTTAATCACCCCTATATAGAATAATTCATTAATTGTAAATCTTAAATTTAACAAATAACCAATTTGCGTATTTTTTAAATTATGTTCACTTTTTTATAAAAAACAATTGTGAATAATAAAAATTATTATCACCCGTTTTTTTGTCAATAATAAATATTTTTTTTAAAAATATTCAAAACAGATAACTTGAAAATTTCTTTAAATAACAACTTTTTCGATAATACCGCTCCCAAGTACTATATCCCCGTCATAAAAAACAACAGTCTGGCCTGGTGTTACAGCGCTCTGAGGAGTTTGAAACATTATCCTGTATTTATCCCCTTCAGGATAAATGACAGAAGGCTCTGCCCTATGGGCCTGCCTGATCTTCACATCAGCGCTTAAATTACCGGTAATTGAATCGATAGATATAAGGTTGATATTTCCAGCTATGAGCCCGCTGGACAGAAGGTTTTCCTTTGACCCCACGACAATTTTATTCTCCCCGGCATCTATTCTTATCACATAGAGCGGTTTTTCTGATGATATTCCCAAACCCTTTCTCTGGCCCACTGTATAATGAATAATACCTTTGTGGTTCCCGAGAAAATTATTTTCTGTATCAACAATCTTACCCTCAATACTCTGGTCCGGGGTAAAAAGCGGCCCATAATCCCCGCCGGAAATAAAATCCTGACTCTCCCTTTTCTCAGCAGATTCAAGGTTATTTTTAACTGCAATTTCCTTTACCTGGACTTTGGTTAGATCGCCCAGAGGGAACATGATATTACCAAGAATTTTCCTGTCCAGCCCGGATAAAAAATAAGACTGATCTTTTAATTGATCCACACCTTTTTTTAAAATAAAACCTCCAACACGATCTGTATCAATCCTGGCATAATGGCCAGTGGCAAAAAGGTCAAATTTAATACCCAGACTTTTTGCTTTATCAATGAGAAATCCAAATTTCATAACCCTGTTGCACCTGACGCATGGATTTGGAGTCCTTCCAGACACATACTCATTGGTAAAATATGAAAGAACAGTTTCCTTATATTCCTTCGAAAGATCAATGACATGATAGGGAATATTCAAGTCCCTGCACAGCTTTGAAGCTGATGAAATATCCTCCTCTTCATCAGGTCCGAAACAGGCATTTTTCCCTGGATTTACAATTTCAAAGGATTGATCCCATATTTTCATAGTTATGCCAATAACTCTGGCACCACCACTGGACAGAAGACAGGCAGCAACTGATGAATCCACTCCTCCGCTCAATCCGACAGCAATTATTTTATTTTTTATATCCATAATATCAACAAAATAAATATTTTAGAATTTAATCTCTGGCACCCTTGAATTTTGTTTTTATTAAAACAGAGGAAATTACAAATAGTTACTGTCAATATTAATTTGTAATGAATTATTTGTGTATCATTTCCAATTAAAAAAAAAGCTGTTGATATTAATATCGACAGCTTTAAAAATTATTAAATATGTAATAAAACTATATATAAAACATCTTTTCTACATTTTTATTTTCTATGATATTTATCTGCTGATACGCCAGATCTCTCAGTGAAACAGATTTTAAAAAATCAATCATTGCTGTATTAAAATTCGACCAGAATACCTTTGCCGCGCATTTTTCACTTCTCTGGCAGGCCATATCTGATTCGATACAGTCAGGCCCAAGAAGATTGCTTTCAAACGCAGAAAAAATTTCAAATACATTAATCTCTTCCGACCTTTTTGTGAGTTTATAACCGCTTTTTTTTCCTTTCACATTTTTTATAAGACCCGAGACTTTTAATGAGGCAATAATATGATCGAGATATTTGTCCGAAATCTCCTGGTTTTTTGCGATGTTTTTCTGTAATGTTCCAATATTTTCATTAATTAAAGCAAGCTCAATCATTGTGCGCAGGCCATACCTGACTTTTGTATTAAATCTCATATCCTTACCTCATTTTAGTGTTAATTATTTAGTATATATGAATATATTATGTAACAAATTTTTTTATTTAATCACAAAAACATATTGCTTTAAAAATCCCTGATTTTATTTTGATATTATCTATACGATTTAAATAAATTTATATTTATTATACAAAACAGATTCCAATAATATGACACGAAAATCAATAAAATTTTTTATTCTATTCCTGATCCTGATAAGCAGCGCAGAAGCATTTACAGCCCTTTCAGATAAATGCAAATGCTGCAGCAGCGCCCGCAACCCAGTTAAAATTGAGACATCCATTGATATCAGAAAAAATATTCAAATTATCAGTAAAACATGCTGCTGCACTTTCAGTAAAACCAATTATTGCGCAATAAATTACAATTTTAGCTTTGCCAGTAGATTTGATTTATTCAATAATACCAGTGATAAAAAGATCAATTCAAATCATGCCGCAAAACTTCCCGTATTAATAGTAAATACAATTGAAAGAAAGGGGTATGTGAACTTTCAGATATCTTTTATCTTGAAAATTGAGACTGTTCCCATATACATACAAAACTCTTCCTACCTGATTTAAAATCTTCAACACAATTTATTCTTTAAAAAATTGGATAAATGCAGGTGGCACCCTTTATCAAATCTGCTCATCCAGCATAGTATTCCTTTTTCCCGAAAGTGACTTTGATATGTATATGTGATTTTAACATATTGAAAAAAATTAATGCAAGGAGAAGACTTATGGAAAAAAACCAGAATCACCAAATGGATAAAAATCAGAAAAATCAGGCTAAAAAAGAAAGCATTCTGAATAATAAAAGTAAATTTTCAATGTTTCATATAATCTCAATCGCGATTATTATAACCGCAGGAGCTGCCTTGATTATTGTAAACAAAGACAGGAGTGGCTCTCTTGCAGATGACCAGGCAAACAGGCAGAATATTCAGGTTAAGATGGCTAATCTTACAGAGTCAGGCATGAAAGAAATAACCTATGAACTATCAATCTTTGACGACGGCAAGGCAAAATTTTTCCAGTTTCCAAATGGAAATATTGCAGTCAAATATTTCATTATGAAAAGTACAGATGGAAAAATCAGAGCAGCCTTTGACGCATGTGATGTTTGCTGGAGAGAAGGCAAAGGATATTCCCAGAAAGGCGATAATATGATATGCAATAATTGTGGGAACAAGTTCCCTTCAAACAAGATTAATGTGATAACAGGTGGATGCAACCCGGCAACGCTTGTCATAACAATACAAAACGGGAAAATCAACGTTTCAAGAGACGAGATACTTAAAGGGGCAAAATATTTCGATTTTGCAAAAAAGGGATAAGAGAATGAATCTGAAAGATATAGCGGTAAAAAACCTTCTCCGGAGAAAAGCCAGGGCGGCATTTCTTTTGACCGGCCTTCTCATCGGAGTTGCAACAGTTGTGGCAATAGTGACATACGGAGATATCATGGAACATGACATCTCCCACAAACTTGACAGGTTCGGGGCAAATATACTGATTGTACCAAAAACAGAAAACCTCACCCTCTCCTATGGTGAAGTTTCCATAGGCGGCGTCTCCTTTGATACAGAAGAGATCAATGAAAAAGACCTGGCTAAAATTTCAGGAATAAAAAATTTTTCCAACCTTGCTGCAACAGGGCCAATGGTACTTGGTGTAGTAGCAGTAAACGGCAGAAAAGTACTCATGGCTGGAGTTAAATTTAATGAAACAAAAATTCTAAAGCCATGGTGGAAAATTGATGGGAAAATCCCTGATGATAATGAAATTATCCTTGGATCAAAGGTATCCGTGTTGACTGGACTAAAAATGGGTGATTCAATTAATCTTAAAGGGAAAAAATTGACTGTCACAGGAATTGTACAATCCACGGGATCCCAGGACGATCAGCTCATTTTCTCAAAGCTGGAAACTGCTCAAAAAATACTTAATAAGGAAGGCAGGATTACTATGGCCGAAGTGGCTGCCCTATGCAACGCCTGCCCTATTGAAGAAATGGTGAACCAGATTTCTGAAATCCTTCCAGGTGCCAGAGTAATGGCCATACAACAGGTTGTAAAAGGACGGATGGAGGCCGTAGCACAGTTTAAAAAATTTTCATATAGTGTATCAATAGTCATCTTGCTGATTGGTAGTCTTGTAGTTCTTGTTACTATGATGGGAAGTGTTAAAGAGAGGACTGATGAAATTGGAATATTCAGGGCAATAGGATTCCGGAGGAGTCACGTAATGAAAATTATATTTATAGAAGCAGGGATTGTTTCTGGAATAGCCGGGTTTCTTGGCTATTTTATCGGGCTGGCATTAACAATGGGGGCAGTGAAAATTTTTTCCGACGGCCATGGCCAGGTCATCCCTTTTCAGCCGGAAACAGCCGCGGGGGCACTTTTCCTTGCGTTAACGATTGGTCTTACAGCTACAATATACCCGGCCCTGGTAGCTGCAAAACTCGATCCCAGTGAAGCATTGAGATCATTATAGGAGAATTAGTATGAGCTATATATCAGCAGAGAATCTGGTAAAAAAATACGGGGCCGGCGAGACAGCGGTACATGCTATTTCCGGAATATCCTTCATGATAGAAACCGGTGAATTTATCGGCATAATGGGTGAATCAGGATCGGGAAAATCGACTCTCCTTACAATTTTAGGTGCTATGAACAGCCCGTCAGAAGGGGTGTTAAAAATCGACGATATGAATATATACTCCCTGTCACCGGATAAAATGGCGGATTTCAGGAAAGAGTTCCTCGGGTTTGTTTTTCAGAGTTTTCACCTTATGCCTTATCTGACAGCCCGGGAAAATGTAATGCTGCCCCTTACAACTACTAAATTCAGCAAAAGGGTAAAAATAAAAATGGCCGATGAGACCCTTAAAAGGGTAGGCCTTAATGGGAAGGAGATGAGGCTCCCAAATGAATTATCAGGTGGAGAAAAAGAAAGGGTCGCAATAGCACGGGCCATAGTAAACGAGCCGCCTATACTCCTTGCAGACGAACCTACTGGAAATCTTGACACAGCAACAACACGAGAAGTTATGGAGCTTTTAAAGTCATTAAATTCAGATGGAATGACTATACTGATGGTTACACATAACCACGAATGCGCATCATATACCGACAGGATTATAGAATTGTCTGATGGCAAACTGGCAAATTATGATCTGAAGCTTAAAAAAATAAAAGCATAAACTCTTACTGAGTGTTTACCCCCTTTTCTCATAATTTGGGAAAGGGGGTATTCTGTTTTATTTCTCCTCCTTGGGGCATGATACCACATTATCCCTGTCAACAATTCTATGCTCCATATAATTTTCATATTTGCAAAGAATAGAGTCGGAGAGATGCCCTTTATGGAATTCGCAGTTTTTACAATCAATTAATTTCATATTATTATCAGATATCCTGAAAAATTAATTTTAAATTTTATTAAAATAAGTAATTATCAATCAAAATTGTCAAGTAAATTGTTTATTAAAAGTTTTGAACATTACAAAACACTATGCCATGATATTAACTAAATCCTTTAATATATAATTCCTCATATATAAGAAATGCCTTAACCCTTTTTGTATGAGACAACCCAAGATTTATAAAAATTTTGTGAAGTTTTATTTTAAGTTTTGAACTCCAATTTTCATTTAAATAATAATTTATTGAACCATATTTATACTCTCTTGGGTTTTTAACTTTATTTTTCCTGCATGAATTATATGCCATATACCATAAATTTCGGAGAAAATAATTAACTGAATCTTTTAATTGTTCAATAATAATAGATTTGAATCTTTCATTCCACACCGGCCCGATTCTTCCATGAATTTTATTATATCTCCTTGCAAAGACAGATTTAATCCTCTGCATTATTTTAGATATTGTTTCACCCATAGGAAGTGTTCCGATAACAAAATGAAAATGATCATCAAGTATCTCAAAAACAATAAGATCAAAATGATACTTATCCTGTGTTTCTTTAATAATTGTAATCATCAATTCCTTGTTTTTATCATCTTTAATCATATTGTCATGATTAATACATCTAGAATAAATTTTATATGTTAAATCTGGCTCACAATGTCTTAGTTTTCTAGTCATATAGCACCTATAAAAATAATATCTGATTATATATATACGAATTATAAAGTCTGATTGATAAAAAAAAATTTTAATACATAAAAATTTCAGGGCTAGTGCCAGAGATGATTTTTGGTTACAAAACATTGGGTGCCATAGAAAAAATTTGCAAACTACTATTTACACAGAATTTTTAAAACATTTTTCTTTATAATGATTAACTTGAACAATAACTCCAAAAAATTAAATAATTTATATATTGATATATTTTATCCGGACATAATAATTATCCTATTTTCATTATACTAATAGGAAAGCGCTTAAAATGGGTTATTCTTTAAATCATAATTCAAAAAAAAATATTTTTCCGGGAAAATGTTACCCCCTGGGTGCAACCCCTTCAGAAAAAGGGGTAAATTTCGCTATTTATTCCCAGAGTGCCAGAGATATCTTTCTTCTCCTATTTGACAATCTTTGTAATGAACCAACTGATATAATCCGGATTCAAAACACTACAAAGAATATCTGGCATGTTTTCATAGAAGGCATAAAAGATGGACAGCTTTATGCCTATAAGATTAAGGGTGATTATAATCCTGCCCATGGTTTCAGATTTAATGAAAACAAACTCCTCATCGACCCCTATTCGAAAGCCCTGACTGGAAAATTTTTATACTCTGACAACCTTCTCCTGGCTTATAATCCAGCGTCCCAGGACAAAGATCTCTCTTTTGATGTCAGAGATGACTCGGCTGTTGTACCGAAATCAGTTGTTGTCAATGATGCCTTTGACTGGCAGGACGATTCCCATCCTGATATCCCTATTGAAAAAATAATCATCTACGAAGTCCATGTCAAGGGCTTCACTGCTCATACATCTTCAGGTGTACAGAACCCCGGCACCTATACTGGTTTTATTGAAAAAATACCCTATCTTACATCCCTCGGCATTAATGCTGTTGAATTCCTGCCGGTCCATGAATATTATATCGATGATTTTCTGACGCATAAAAAGCTGACTAATTACTGGGGATATAACAGCATTGCATTTTTTGCTCCCGAATCTTCCTACGGCACAGGTTCATATCCCGGGTGCCAGGTAAATGAATTTAAGACAATGGTGCGGGAACTCCACAGGGCGGGAATTGAGGTCATACTTGACGTTGTGTACAATCACACCGGAGAGGGAAATGAACTGGGCCCGACGATCAGTCTCAAAGGGATTGATAATCCGACATATTATTGTTTAACCGGCAACCTCTGGCACCCCGGCCGGTATTACATGAACTACACCGGATGCGGGAACAGCCTTAACCTCTCAAATGTCCCTGTGATACGGCTCGTCCTCGATTCTCTCCGGTACTGGGTGGAGGTTATGCATGTGGACGGATTCAGATTTGATCTCGCCTCAGTCCTTGGGCGGGATGGAGGAGATTTCCATAAATCCGCGTCTTTTTTTGACGCCATTTCACAGGACCCGGTACTGAACCATGTGAAACTTATTGCCGAACCATGGGACCTGGGTACATTCCAGGTGGGAAATTTTCCCATTGACTGGTGTGAATGGAACGGAAAATTCAGGGACACCCTTCGTAAATTCGGGAAGGGGGATCAGGGGCAGATGGCGGAACTCGGCTGGAGGATCACCGGTTCGGCAGATCTCTATGGCGATGACGGCAGGTCAGCATATAACAGCATCAACTTCATCACATGCCATGACGGCTTCACCCTCTACGATTTAGTGTCATATAATGATAAGCATAATGAAGCAAACTTTGAAAATAACTGTGACGGGACAAATGACAATTATTCCTGGAACTGCGGGGTGGAAGGGGAGAGCGATAATCCGGAAATTATGCGTCTCCGGAAAAAACTGATAAAAAATTATTTCACCTATCTCCTCTTTTCTCTGGGGACCCCCATGATTCTCGGCGGCGATGAGTTTATGAGGACACAGCGGGGCAACAACAATGCATATTGCCAGGATAATGAAATCAGCTGGTTTAACTGGAACGGGATTGATAAGAACAGGGATGTGGTGGATTTCGTTAAAAAATGCATTGCTTTTACCAGAGAGTACACAGTTTTACAGAAACGAAAATTTCAGGATTTATCAAAAGACAGCGACGGAAACAGCCTGCCCCTTGTAACATGGTATGGAAAGGATGGAAATATTCCGGACTGGGCCGACGTTAATTCAAAAACACTCTGCTTCATGCTGGATGGGAGTGAGGTGCAATCGGATAATGCGGGATATAAACTCTTTTTCATTTTAAATGCAGATCACCACAGCCGGCATATTATACTTCCGGGCCATGGAATCAACTGGGCGCGGATCATAGACACATCACTGGAATACCCCGATGATTTTCTGAGCAGCGGAATGGAAGTTACTCTTAATCCGCAGCAGAGCTATCATGCTAATTCAAGGAGTACCGTACTCCTCCTGGGTAGATAACACCCTATATCCGTATCCTTATAAATCAGGATCTGACGATGGTGCCGGATATCTCATTCATAGAATACATATACCGCGCCCGATTCAAAGGCATTATTATCCGATGACGCAGTAATCCCGTTTGTTATACTATTCTGAGTGCTTGATTCCACAGGGGCTCCAACAGTTATTGTATTTCCCCATACTGCAAGTGAAGACCCGAAATAATCATAGGTATCGGCATTGGGCGCTTTCAGATAGGAGTCATTCGACCAGGTTGATCCGCTCCTCTTATATACATACACCGCCCCTGCTCTTGCAGCACTGTTATTGCTGCTGGTTGAGGTACCATAGGAACATGTCTTCTGATTGCTGGCTTCATAAAAGGCGCTTACAGCAATTATATCAGCATATACAGCCACCCTGTAGCCGAAATAATCCCCGCTCTCTGCATTAGGGGCAGTCAGAAATGCCTCCTCGGCCCAGGCGGTACCTGTCCGCTTAAAAACATATGCCGTTCCTGCCTGAGAGCTTCTATAGTACGCCCCCGCCACAATAGTGTCCTCATGAATGGAGACTGAATTGCCGAAATAATTGCCGGAAGCATTATTTGATGCCTTGAGATACGCCTCCTGTGCCCAGTCAGTCCCGGTTCTCCTGTAAACATAAGCAGCTCCGGAACTTGCAGCGGAATTATTAACGCTGCTGCTTGTTGCATTTGTTATTGTAGTCTGATTGCTGTCCTCCTGGTATGCTCCGACGACGATAGTATCTCCGGATATTGCAACACTTATACCGAAGTTATCTCCGGGATCATTGTTGGACGCTTTAAGATAGGCTTCCTGATCCCAATTCCCCCCGGTTCTCCTGAAGACATAGGCAGCTCCTGATCTCAAATTTGAATTATCGTCGCTGGCACCGATGCCATTAGTTGTTGTTGACTGGTTGCTGGATTCAATGTACGTTCCAACAACAATCGTGTCCCCTGATATACCCAGGCTGCTTCCGAAATTATCATTTGCATCTTCATTCGATGCCTTGAGATAGGCCTCCTGAACCCATGCTGTCCCGGTCCTCCTGAATACATAGACTGCCCCGGAAGCACAGGAACTGTTATCGCTGCTTGCAGTAGAACCATTGGTCACACTTTTCTGATTGCTGTCCTCCTGAGTTGCGCTCACGGCAATGACATCGCCGTCAATTGCCACGATTCTGCCGAAATTGTCATCGGCATCGGCGTTTGAGGCCTTGAGATAGGCCTCCTGCACCCATATGCCGCCGGTTTTCCTGTAAACGTAAACAGCCCCGGAGCCTGGTGAGTTGATGTCGGCCGGTGTCCCGGTGCCGTTCGTAATTGACATCTGACTGCTCGATTCATAGGGCGATCCAACCACCATGGTGTCGCCGGAAATTGACACACTCTGTCCAAACCTGTCCATGACCTTGCTGTTGCCGGCCTTGACATATGCCTCGGGGAGAAACCCTTTCACTCCCCTGAATGTATATGTGCTCGTTGTATAGGCGTCACCGGCTGTGACGATAATTGAAATTATATTTTCCCCATGATTTGTCGCAATACTCCCCGACTGCTGTCCTGAGACAACAGAGATCCCGTTTACCGTTATTAATGCCCCTGTGAAATCAGATGCCGTGGGTGTTACGGTTATGGAACTGGTACTGGATGCCAGCCGTATGGTATAGCCCGATGTGAAAGGATTGAAATCGGAAAACAGTATGCCCGATGATAATGATAATGACGAAAGGAGGGCATCGGCCTTAACCTGAATAGCTATTGTTGTAGATGCTGTACCTTTTGAATTTTCAGCGGATACTGTATAAGTCGAAAGAGACTGTACAGAGACTGGAATTCCGGAGATAATCCCGCTGGCTGAATCAAGAGAAAGGCCGGCAGGAAGTGCAGTATTCATCGAAAAGGTAATGCCCGACCCGCTTACATTGGGAATATTGTTTGATATGATGTGCCCCGCCGTATACACTGAATTGGGGCTGGAGTATGAAAGACTTCCGGGCGGATTTAACAGGGTAACTGTCATATATAGCACGGTACCGGCAGATCCGCTTGAATTAGCCGCTGTGACGGTATATTCAGTCCTTCCCGATGCTGCCGAAGGGGTCCCCCATATAATGCCGGTATTTGGATCCAGGGAAAGCCCTGCCGTCAGGGCCGGACTTATGCTGAAGGTTATCCCGGAACCCGATACAGCCGGAACATTATTTATGATAACCCCCCCCTCGTTATATATACACTCGGTATACAGGTAGCTCAAATTCAATGGGGGCGATATATTGACGGTGATGCTTATTTCCGTTGATGTATCTCCCGTTGCATTGGATGCAGTTACTTTATACGCCCTCTTTTCCTGGACAGCAATGGGGGTGCCGGAAATTATTCCTGTCACAGAATTGAGAGACAAACCCACCGGAAGCATTGGATTAACAGACCACTTTGTTATTGTTCCGTTCACCGTGGGAATATTATCCAGTATTTTCCCGTCCTTTGTATACACTGCATCGGGCATTGAATAGCGTAATCCCCCTGGCCCGTTCGAATTTGAGCAGCCTTGAAAAATCAGCATTGCTGATATGAAAAAAGCAAAGCACAGGGAATAAGAAATATCAATAATCCATATTTTACCTTTCATCTAATTCCCCCCTTTAATAGTAATCTTACCACGATAGGGGACTCCTTTTGTATCAAGTATAGACCAGTTATACACAGTAAATTTATTATACCCTACGCCAGACTGGTAGGGTGCTAATGTAATGATATCATTAACTGCTGCGGGGCTTGCATCAGGTGTATTGATGGTGACAGTAAGCTTTTTGTTGGAATCCGACCAGACTGCACTGACAGTTCCCCACTTATGGCTGTTGTTCAGGGGCAGAACCTGGTCAATGCTGAAATCCGAAGTTGTTGTGCTGTTTGCCGATACAATAGAGAGTCCCTTTGTTGGATCGGAAAAAATTATTGTAACCACATCCTCGGAAACAAGGGTACCGGTTGCCTTTGATGCATATGTATAGGCCTCGTTCAGGCTCGTCCTGGCATAGCGGTAGGTGCCGTCCCAATGGCAGTTTGCACTGCAGTATTCAGGATACTGCGTAGCGGGAAAATTGGCATTCCCGAATTTCCCGTATTCAATTCCATCTTCAATTTCTATGGTAAAGTACCATTCGTCCCAGATGTAGGAATATCTTCCATTTGTTCCGTGTACATTATGACAGGTGACGCAGCTCTGGGCGCCGCTGGAGGTCACCCCCCTGTAATACCACATAGATATCTGGAGATGGTAAAGGTGCAGGTTAAACTGCCGGTCATAATTATATGCCTTGTAATCATGAAATCCTCCTGACATGAATCCGGTCTGGTAGGGAAACTGAGTATAATTAGGCTGATTCTGGGAATAATTGCCTCCCGGGGCAACACGCACAAGCTCCTCAACAGTCGGCAGGCTGGAGTAATTGTTGTGACAGTCCAGGCAGAGCTTGTAGCGCGTCTCGTCCCACGTCGCGTTCGGCACAGGGAGCACCATTTTATTTGCCAGGAGCCCGGTATTCCCTGAGCCATGGGCATTTATCGTGCTTGTTGCCGTACTTGAATTATAATTTCCATGGCAACCGGTGCCCGGAGTCCCGTCCCCGAGGCATGTGAGCCCCTTTCTCCTGTGGCCGTTCTGCATCTCCCATGCGGATTTGATCTTTGTCCCGGCAATATTTCTTCCCGTTCCCAGGGTATTTGTGGTTGAAGCAAAGGGCTTCATATTTCCGTTGGCCCCGTCGGTGTCATGGCAACCCAGGCAGAATGCCTCGGCGCTGGATGGAGTGGCAGGGTTATAAAGAACTACCTGTCCCGGATTATTATAATCCTTCAGCCGAATGAGCCCGCTCATGTGCCTGTCCTGGTCATGGCACGCGGTACAGTCAGATTCCTGGACTATCTGCCTTGTACTGCTTGCGTAATCTATGACATGGTGTGAAGTCTTGTTGAAATCGCCGCCGGTTCCTGTGCCGTTGCCGTTGGAGTCGAATACCTGCCTCCTGCTCCCCACGGCTGCCTTGTGGCAGTCTGAACAGGCAGGGATCGGCCAGACCGTTGTACCGTACCAGTCAAGTGCCGCAGAGGGATGGCATGTGAGGTTTGTACAACTCCCTGTCTGCGCCCCTGTATCATTTATCCATTGCCCGCCGGTATTTGATGAATCAAAGGTAATAAGCTGGGCCGATGAAGATTCCTGATCGAAAATACCATTTTTATGTAAACTGTATGAGCCATACCCTGAATGGCACTTCTCGCAATAAATTCCCGCATGCTTGACATGCCTCCCCTTGCCGGCTGCCGTGTCTATGACGGCCGGGTCATTCTGGCTCCCGGTGGAATGGCATGCATAACAGCCGTTTGTTTTAGTCTCAATTTTTGATATTTCCACAGGAGATTCATCGGCATACCAGGATATTCCGTTTGAATACCCATGGCACGATATGCTGTTGCAAGTTCCCGATGTATCATTAAATGCCCCCGAGACCGTACTCCCCTTGAAGCTGTCCCCGAAATAAATTATTGTAGCGGTCTCGGTCCTGCCATAAATTCCATTCATATGGGTAGTCTGTTTCTTGTATCCATTATGGCAGTTGACACATTTAAAGCCTGCAGCCTCCCTGTGGATGAAATGTTTGCCGTTTATTCCATCCCTGTTTGTAACAATAGGATCAATGGAAGATCCATCCTGGTGACATGCCTTGCATTCATTGCTCAATGAATCATACCAGCCGGCAGAACCTGTCGCGCTTCTATGGCACGATATATTGCTGCAGTTTCCGGCGCTGTTGTCCCATGAAGCGGTACTTTTCTGCTGATCAAAATAAATTATTGCATTTGTGCTCCTGGCATTATAGACTCCGTTCCTGTGTTCCGGTTTATTGTAATATTCAAAATGGCAGTCCTCACAGATATATCCGCGGGTAAGATGCTCAGTATGCTTGCCGGTATTAGGCGGGTATTGCCTGAGTAACGTAGATACATGACACTCTGACGCGGTACAGGTAGAATTTTTTTCTGTGCTGCCTGTAGTATTTACGGCACTGCACCCGGTTATTGATAAAAATATCAGCAAAAATAAAAATTCACTTTTACGCGAAAAATTTAAACTACATTTCATTGAAACCCCTCAAAATAAATATATTTAAATTTGAATATATTTTTTATTTCATTAAAATTTACATTATATCAAATGCTTAATACAAAACTATATATATAATCAAATTTTAGCAAATATTGTCAATATGTATTTCTACTTAGTAAACTAAAAAATTAAATTTTATATAAATTTATCATATTGCCGCCGCCACCTATAGTTTGGTATGATAGATTTTTATACTACTAGAAAAATACCCTCTCCCCCAACCCCTCTCCCAAAATAGCTGACTCCTACCCACATCTTTCGAATCAGCCCCCGGCCGATGATACTTATAATAAATCTTTAATATTTTTCGGCCACCCCCGGGGGTTAGTAAAAATAGTGGTTTTTTATTGTATAATATATCATTTCAAATATGTTTATCCAATTAGATTGTGACGATACTTTCTCTGTAATAAAAATCGATGTTAATAACCACCTCCGGGGGTGGCGTCAGTATGTAATAATCAAGCACTGAGTCTATCCGCCGGGGGCTTATGTTTGGGCGTTACTAATGTAGAAAGGTGGGTAGAAGTGAGCCCAAAATAGGGTGAGGGCACTTAGTGTCCCATTTAGGGGTCAGTGGGATGATTGATGATACATCTTCAGCATAAAAAAGTTCATGAATAATTCAAAGATTTTTTATCATACTCATACTTTATCGTATCAATGAAAAAATATTTGAAGCCGGAAATGAACATCAAATGCGGCAATTTTATATTATGTTAGGATACAGAATGAATATACGTAATTTCATAAAAGACCTGAAAAGCAAAGACCACAAACCGCAATTTTCAGCCCTTGATATATTCAAATATATAGGCCCCGGTCTTCTTGTCACCGTAGGTTTCATCGATCCCGGGAACTGGGCCGCCAACATAGCCACAGGGTCGGAATTCGGCTACACACTTTTATGGATCGTTACCCTGTCTACAATTATGCTGATTATCCTCCAGCACAATGTAGCACACCTGGGCATTGCCACAGGGCTCTGCCTCTCTGAAGCAGCTGCCATTTATGTGAAACCCATTGCGTCAAAATTTGTACTTTACTCAGCGATGCTTGCGTCAGTTTCAACATCCTTTGCAGAAATTCTCGGCAGCGCCATTGCCCTGAACATGCTCTTTTCACTCCCCCTTGAACTGGGAGCCCTCATGACCGCGGCATTATCGGGGATAATTCTCTTTACAAATTCCTACCGGAAAATTGAAAAATGGATAATCGGATTCGTATCAATAATAGGCATATCCTTCATCTACGAATTATATCTCATCGACGTCCCATGGGCCCATGCTGCAAAATCCTGGGTAGTCCCGTCAATACCCGAAGGATCAATAGCGGTAATCATGAGCGTCCTGGGGGCGGTTGTAATGCCCCATAATCTCTACCTCCATTCAGAGGTTATACAGAGCCGTCAATGGAATTTAAAGGATGATACGATAATAAAAAGACAGCTGAAATTTGAATTTACCGACACCCTAATATCAATGATCGCAGGGTGGGCAATCAACAGCGCCATGATTATTTTAGCAGCCGCAACTTTTTTCAGCTCCAATATAAAGGTCGAAGAGCTTCAGCAGGCTCAACAATTATTAAAACCACTGCTCGGTGACAGCGCATCCATTGTTTTTGCCATTGCCCTTCTCTTCGCGGGCATCAGTTCATCGATTACATCAGGGATGGCCGGGGGGACAATAACCGCCGGAATTTTTAAAGAGCCCTTTAATATCAGTGATAATCATACCAGGCTGGGAATTGGAATATCTCTCTTCCTCGCGCTGATAATCATCTTTTTTATATCAAATCCCTACAAGGGTTTGATATACTCCCAGGTTATATTGAGCATACAGCTCCCCTACACGATATTTCTGCAGATTTACCTGACATCATCAAAAAAAGTAATGGGGAAATATGTGAATGATAAATTTACCTTAACCATCCTTTTAACTACCGCTGCCATAGTTTCTTATCTGAATATCAAACTTCTTATTAACTTTTTATAAACAAACCTAAAACCTGTTGACCCCGGAAAAGAGCTTCGGCGCCGCCACCCGGATCGCGCCCCTGCCGGGCACCGGGCATTTTGTTTCGCAAACGCCGCATCCGATGCAGAGCTTTTCAATAACATAGGGGAGCATGACTTCAACCATCTCGCCTTTCTTGTTCAGCATCTTTCCGTTATTGAATTGTATAGCCTTGGTCTTCGTGGGGCACATCTCCTCGCATACCAGGCAATTGATCCCTTCAGACCATGGAATGCACTGGTCCTTCACGAAATATGCCGTGCCGATTATTGTTGTCTCCTTATCCTCGACCTTGATTTTTTTCAATGCATTGGTGGGGCAGATTTTTGAACAGAGTATGCAGTTTTTTTCGCAATACCCGAGCCGTGGAACAAGCCTCGGGGTGAATATTCCCTCCAGGCCGGCCTCCATGATGGTGGGGTGAAGGGCGTTCGTAGGGCAGATCTTCATGCACTCGCCGCATCTGATGCAGTTGCTGAGAAATTTGTCCTCAGCCAGGGCTCCGGGCGGCCTGATGAGATCAAGGTGTTCATTTTTATATTCAGGATTTATTTTAAAAACAGGGATAATCATAAGTGACGACAGGGCCCCGTATAATATTCCCCGCCTTGAAAAATCGAAATCTTCCGGCCTTTTAAGCCTGGCCTTCTCCTCCGGTTTTACAATATCCCTTGTCGATAAAATAGGAAACCTGAACTTAAATTCTATGGCATCATATTTGCACGATTTGAGGCATTCAAAACATTTTACGCACTCCCCGTGAAGAGTTTCAAGCCCCTTGCCGCTTATAGCATTCATCCTGCACTCCTTTTCGCATGCAAGGCACGATGTGCATTTACCCTCATCAGCCTCCCTCTGAAAGATATTTATCTTTGCGGTCAGGGCAAGGACCGCCCCCAGGGGGCAGAGTGACTGGCACCAGAACCTCCTGGCAAAAAACGACAGCACGATAATTACAAAGAAAAAAGTGAACACCGTCAGGTGCCCGAGAAACATGATATTCCTGTAGTCAAGAACACGCTTGTTCAGCAGGGCATATACCGGCTCGGAAACAAGGTTGACGCCGGGTATCTGGTACAGCCCGTTGAAAAAGAGCTTTGCCGTCGTGTCAAAATAGGGGTATAGTACGGTTCCATAGGTCCTGAATGAGAGTGAAAGGGGATCAATAATTCCTGCAATGTGTATCCCGGCAATTGAAAGTACCACAGAGAAAAAAAAGACAAGGTACTTGTAGGGTTTTATGTTAATCTTCCCGCCCTGCTTTGCTATATGGTTCTTTTTTTTCCTGTTAAAGATCCTGTCCGTGATATCAAGGGTTATCCCCAGGGGGCATACCCAGCCGCAGAAAAATCGGCCCAGGACAAATGTCAGAAAGAGGAGAATGACAGAAATGTAGAGTGAATCAATAATTTTCCTCCCGGCAATGGATGAGACAATACCGAGATGGATTGAGAGCTTTGGAAGGAGATTGTAGATAAAAGAATTTTCTATGGGGTCACGGGTGTTGATTAATATGACGATGAAAGAGAGCCAGAAAAAAAGCTGGCCCCATGCCCTTGCCTTCGACCACCTTCCGCTCTTCATACCCGGAACTCTCTGATATTCATATTTCTCACATTGATTTCACCCATACCCTCGGCGGCAGCCATTTTGAGGTATCCTAATTTTTCCGGGGTAATGTTTCTGTGCTTCTCCGTCTGCCTGAAGAGGCCGACGGTATAGGCATCAACGGTAACGGGGTTTGTGCCGAATATAACGGTCCTTGTTTCCAGAATATCCCTCAATGTCCCTGAAGCCGGCCCATGGTCAGTGAGGATACGGAGCGCGTCCAGAATGACAAGGTTTACCGGTATCGCCTTGTTAAAGTCAACAATGTTCTCGTGCATTTTTCCATGATATCCCCCCCTGTTCAGGCCGATGACACCCATGAGGTTCTTCATGGCCATGGTAAGCGTGGATGCGGAATGGTGCTTTGCAATGGGCATGTTGATGATAAAATCGGCATTGATAATATCTGCATAGACCTCCAGGCTTGTGAGGTTCAGCCCCCCTTTAACCTGAACAGTCTTAAATTTCCTTTCATCTACAAATTCTATTGCAGCCCCTGCATTGTCTGCGGCTGCATTCATCCCGCTCCGCCTGTATGCCAACTGCGCCGTATGCACCGGCCTGTCGAAGATCTTTACCGAGGCCCCTGCATTCACACAGAGCCTGGCCACGGCTTCCACCAGGTCGGGGTTGGTAGTATGTGCAAGTTCCGGCGTAGAGTTCCATCCGATATTAGGTTTAATGACGACTTTCATCCCGCTTTTGATAAACCGTCCGATACCGCCAATCTCATCGAATCCCCTGGCAGCCATCTTTTCCACGGTCCCCTTGCTCAGGTCATCACCCTTGATTACGGTGACAGTTTTATCTTCTGCCGTGAGTCCGCTTCCGGCAAAAAGTTTTTTCGAAAAAAAAGTATGTGCGGCAATCCCGGCACAGGCAAGTTTTAGTCCTCTGATTATTACATCCCTTCGTGATATTTTTTCCATATCAGCCCGCCCCTCCCGATTGATTAGAATTATTCAACACTAATGGGAACCCTGATTCAGGTATCAGGCATCCCATATTTCATTACATGGAATGGGTTAAAAGTTATCAATAAAAAAATTATCCGGTTAATAGTAAATTTATTGGCGTGAATTAAATTCGTGCAAGTAAATTGGAAAATACTCCGGCATTCTCTGTCAATTTAATAATTACCCACATCTGTTGCATTCCAGCCCCCTAAATCCCCCGGAGGGGGACTTAAAGATTGCTTTACTGAACTTTACCCATTTTTCAACCCCTGCCGGGGGTGGCCGAAAAATATTAATGAAAAATAAGAAGTTCCATCGGCCGGGGGCGGATGCTGGGGATTTGGGGCCTCTTTCGGATGGGGGATTCTTACTGTCTATGATTCTGGAGCAAGGTCAGTACTCGCTGTTACATACCGGGCATTTCTGCATCACCAGGGGCCTCTCCAGCTGGCTTTTTTCGAGGATCTCACCATTGCTGAAAATATCCTTTGTTGTGCCGTCCGCCATGATTTCGCCGTTATGCATGACGATCGTGCGCCCGCAGAGATCCAGTGCCATGTCAAGGTCGTTTGTGGCAATGATCTTGGTATGCTCAAAGCTTGATAACAGCCTGATGAGCCTGCGCCGTGCCCTGGGGTCAAGATTTGCCGTGGGCTCATCCATGACCAGAATATCAGGCGACATGGCCAGGACACCGGCAATGGCCACCGCCTTTTTTTCACCGCCTGACAATTTGTACGGCGGCCTGTCTTTCAGCCCCAGGGCGCCGACCCTGGTAAGGGAATTTTCAACTATTTTTTCCACCTCTTCAGGCGGGATCCCCAGGTTCAGCGGGCCGAAGGCAACATCATCCCTCACCGTGGGCATGAACAGCTGGTCATCGGAATTCTGAAAGACCATGCCCACGGTCCTTCTTACGGAATTCAGGGTGTTCTTTGTAACCGGAAAATCTCCAATCCTCACTGAGCCCGAAGCAGGAACCAGGTAGCCGTTTAAATGAAGGAGCAGGGTGGTTTTCCCTGTGCCGTTTGCTCCAACGATGGCAACCGATTCTCCATGGGTGATCCTGAAAGAAATATTTTTTAATACCGGAATGTTATCGGGATAATTGAAAAAGAGATCCTTCACTTCCACGATATGATGGCTCATCTGAACATTCCCCCTGTAACTTTTCCGATAATACCGGGAATATCATAAAACCTGAAACAGAGAAAAGCTGAAGACCAGGCAACAATGAATAATGCATCGGCAGGCCTGAATTTCATGGCCCTCATGATATGGATATCCCCTTCAAAACCCCTGCAGTGCATGGCAAGATGAATCCGCCGCGCCCTGTCTATGGTTCGGAGAAGGAGATGGCCGATGATACCGCCGGCAACTTTATGCCCCATTCCCCTGCCGTTAAAAGACCTCAGGGCCCTGGCTGCCATCATGCTGTGGACTTCCTCAATAAGCACAAAAATGTACCTGTATAAAAACAGGAGCTGTACGGCAAATATCTTCGGGACCTTCATCCTCTCCAGGGCCAGGCAGACGCCGGTGAACCCGGTAGTGGAAATTAAAATGAACACTGCGCTGATTGTAAGAATAAACCTGAGCATAATTGAAATAAAGGAAATCCATCCCCCCGATATTCCCGTATCCCCGATATGCATCAATATGCCCCTGTCAAACACGGGATTAAATATTCCCACCATTACCGCAAAAGGGGCAACGATCATAATTTTTTTTGCCAGGTACGCAAAGGGAATTTCTCCAAGTGAAGCAATGGAAACGGGAAACAGCATAAAGGGGAGAAGCATTGAAATTTCATATTTATGAAACGATACAATGACAAAAATAAAGATGAGAGAGGTGATGAGCTTTGATCTGGGATCGAGCCTGTGGACAGGCGTGTCCAGGTATGACAGCCTGTCCAGGTAGCCAAGGTTAAAGAAAGCTGAATCAATTTTAGCCACAATATTTTTATATTAAAATTTAAGGGTAAAGCCGGTTGAGAAAAACCAGTCATTTGCACTTTCATTTATTCCCTTGTGAATAATAAAATCAATAACCAGGCCGCCGACGGCTTCGTACATGAATCCCCCTCCTGCCTTTAGCGGTTTTTCTCCCTTACTCCTGATGCCGAAAATCTCTCCGGTGAGACTGAATTTTTCAGTCAAAGCAAAATCGATGGAACAGCCACCGAAGTAAAAGTTATCTTCTGCAATACCGCCCCTGACATAATTATAACCTGCCTGAAAATCAAATGAAAACTTTGACAATGACTTCGTGAAAACTGCAGAACCTGCATATTCCTGGTTTCTCCCGCCAAGTCCTTTCTTCTCATTTCCCGAAGTAGTCAGAAATTCTCCTTTAAATGTGAACATGCCGCTTTTCTCATCCTTGCCAATCAAGAGAATCTTGGTAAAAAAAAGCATGTCCGATAATCCTTTTTCGCCTTCCGGGGTTTTCAGATACCTTCCTTCGACACCTACTACCGCCCTTTCCAGACCGAGAATAAAAGTATAAAAACCTGCATGTTCTTTCACTCCCTTGTCCCTGGTCTGTTCATAGGCTCCCTGAATTTCAATTTCGCCAAGAGGCCCAACTCCTGCATCTTCCGTATTTGTAGGCCTGTGTGCATATCCCTGTACTGCCAGCGTGATAATCAGGGTAGCGGCGCTGAATACCTTAAAAATTTTCATCCATTTCATTTTATTAACCTTCCTTTTCACATACTTTATCGGGATAGTTATTTTGTTCTACCTATCCAGTCTGACATACCTTAACTCATAATAATAACCATTATTAACATTTTCAATTAAATAATTATTTTCTTTTCTTCTTTAAAATAAATCCAATGAAAAAAATCAGTAGAATTGTAATGCATCCCCCCATGATTCCCGAGAGAGACCTGCCCCCGTCAACCGTTGAACGGGATTCCACTTTCTGAATGGTATGTGGATCTTTTTCATCGCCCTTTTTATCAGACGTAAAATCATAGTCAGGGAGAAAGGATATTTTACCCTGCAGTTCTTCAAAAAAGGAATGAATGCTTCCCCCAGAATTCTTCAGTTCCTCCCTGCCGGAAACCCTGAACATTGCCCATTCAAGGCCATCGGGATTTTTGGATGCAAACCATGAAAGCACCCCGGCAGTTACTGTAGTCACGAGGAGAAGCCCGATGATGATTTTCCTGAAACCCGGAACCCCCCGCTGCGCGATACCGCCATCAAGGAGCAGCGGCTCTGCCTTATGGATAAAATTAAGCACCGCTGCCGTGACCAGGCCCTCCACAAGGCCGATGGCAAGATGAATGGGCTGCATCATGAGCACAAAGGATCTGAAGGGGAGCTCAGAGACACCGGAAAATACAGTTTCCAGGACCACAAAAAAGGCGCCCAGCTGGAGCCCCAGGAGAACCGATACAATCGACCCTGCCGTTATCCGGCCCGAGCTCCTCACCGCGCCGGCTATGGGCCGGTAAATAAAAGGATAGGCAATGAAGGCCGGGAAAAAACCGAGGTTAAACATGTTGCAGCCCAGGGCCAGCAGCCCGCCGTCTGCAAAAAAAAGCGCCTGCACCAGGAGGACCGAAGCCATGACAAGAAAGGCGGCATGGGGGCCCAGGAGAACCGCGAGGATCATTCCCCCTCCAAGGTGGCCGCTTGAGCCTGTGCCGGGAATGGTGAAGTTAATCATCTGCGCGGCAAATATAAAAGCGCCGAGAACGCCCATGAGGGGGACCTTTTTATCGTCGAGGCCGTCCTTGATCTTTTTCGTGCTGTAGGCAATGGCCGCACCGGAAGCTGCCCACATTGCCCCGCCGACCCCTGGTGATAGTAACGCATCTGCCATGTGCATAAAAAACATCCTGCGTGTATAATAATATTATTATGATATTCGTGTTACTATTTGTTAAAAAAATATTACCGGTATCCTTATTTCAGATCCTCCCCGGTGCTGCTCATGGAAAGGCTGATATGCTTGACACCCCGGAGGGCCCCGAGTTTTTCCGAGAGTTCCTTCACTTTTTTCGCCTTTCCGCGCACTATAACCACCTCAAGGCAGTTGGAATGATCCACATGGACATGGGTTGTTGACGTTATCTGGTGGTGGTAGTCGTGCTGGGCCTCGGTAATCCTGTCCTGGAGCCGGCGCATGTGATGGTCATATATAATAGAAATGACCCCGATGACCTCCTTATCCCCCTCCCATTCGTCCTTAACAAAAGAGCGGCGTATGAGATCCCTGATGGCCTCTGACCGGTTCTCATAGCTCCTCTCCTGGATGTACCTGTCGAACTTTTCCAGGAGGTCCTCTTCAAGAGATATAGAAAATCTTTTTAACATGTTAGTAACACTTTTATTAATTTTGTGTTAACATAGCATATACCTGAAAAATGTCAATAGTATTAATGAAAATTTTTGGCTTAGCATTAGCCCCCGGCGGATAGATTCATTGTTTAAATGTATCATGCTGCCGCCGCCCCCTCAAGGGGGTAGCCGCAAAATATTAATACTATATTGGAATACCATCTGCCGGAGGTTACAATGGAAGAGCGCGCGCATAGCGCTGGTGAGGCAGCAGATCTAGTCTATGACAGCCGGAATATTGGGAACGGTTTTTTTACTGCCGCCGTTTAATTCCGGTTTTTGGCGGCTTTTAATCATATTCAAAGTTTCAGAATTAATTCTTTTCCTCTCTTTATCAAAAAGCCAGCCCCATTTATTGTAATAATAAATTGACGATATGATAAATTTCTTAAGCAGTTTCAGACTTTTATATGCACCTTTATGGTACTCATGGTATACAGTGGCCCCCGGGAAAAAAACAGTCCTGTATTCTTTTTTTATCCTTCTGCAAAAATCGACATCCTCCATATACATGAAAAAATTTTCATCAAACATTCCGATTTTTTTGAACACTTCCGTCCTGATAAACATGAAGCAACCCGATAAAAATGGAATATCCAGAGTACTATTGTAATCGAAATTTCTCAGCTCATAGGTATAATTCACCCTTTCTACAAAAGAAGGAATCGGCATAAATCTTCTGACAATTTGGATATAAGGTGTAGGGAGCAGCTTACAGAGAAATTGATTTCTTCCGTCAGGATAAAGAACCCTCGGCATAAGGAGCCCCAAATCTTTATTTTCTTCCATAAAATTAAACATTGATACTAAAGCCTGGCTGTCATAATATGTGTCGGGATTCATAATGAGATGATATTTTGACTGGTTCAATATTTTTTCAATTGCTACATTGTGGCCGATTCCAAATCCAAAATTTTTATTATTATAAATATATTCAATTCTTGGATCACTGAAAGTTGATTCTATCTTATTATGGGGTGAGTTATCAATAATAAAAAGCCGCACATTGAGTGATGTGTTTAAAAAACTGTTTATTGCCCTCTGTAACATTGAAAAATCACTGTTAAAAATGACAATTGATGCTGTTATATTAAATTTCATATATCAAATTTATTAATTAAATTGTCTGCAAGAAGGCATAATCAGTATATATACTTAAGGGAATCTTAAAACAGTAAAATTTTCATCTACTGTAGTTACCTGAGATGCCCTTCCATGACATTTTCAAAATTACAAATAATAAATATGATTAAAAAGGAGCCAAAATTTAACCGGTACATTAAATCCGTAAAGAAAAATTTTGTTGACGTATCATTTTACTATTAATATATATAAATACAAAAAAAAATCAATTTAATGCAATGAAAAAACGAAAAATATTATTAATGATGGAAAACCCTAAAATAGATATTTTAATTGCCACATACAATGGAGGCGAATTTATTAAAGAACAGCTGGAATCGATTATTAATCAGACCTATACGAATTGGCTGGTGATCATCCGTGATGATGATTCAATTGATAATACAAAGGAAATAATCCGTTCCTATAAAAAAAAATATCCCGGAAAAATCAGGATTATTAATGATAATAACAGAAACCTGGGCGTAGTAAAAAATTTCTCCTGTCTCCTTTCTCAATCATCATCAGAATATATCATGTTCTGCGACCAGGATGATGTATGGCTCCCTGATAAAATTGAAAAAACATTAATAAAAATGCTTAAAATTGAAAAACAGAATAAAAATGTCCCCATACTTGTTCATACTGACCTTAAAGTGACAGATGAAAAATTAAATATCATTTCTGATTCCTTTTATTCTTACCAGAAACTCAATCCCTATAATAAATCTTTGAGCAGGCTGCTGATTCAGAATAATGTGACAGGATGCACGGTAATGATTAATAAACTTTTAAGAGATGCATCCCTTCCCTTTCCTGAAAAAATAATTATCCATGACTGGTACCTTGCCATTATTGCTTCATACAAAGGGATAATCGAATATATACCGGAACCTACATTGCTGTACAGGCAGCATGAACGAAATACGATAGGAACAAATAAATTTACGACAATGGATATAATAAATAAAATTTTTGAAATTCGATGGGTTTTTTTCCCGAACCACAAAATGAAGAATTCGAGCTATAGAAATATTATTATATGCATGGAGCAGGCAGGAGATTTTAAAGACAATGAAACTGCTATTATCTTTTCCAGGCTCCCTGCCTATAACTGGATCATGAGAAGGTTTTATATTCTCAAATATGGTTTTTATAAATATGGATTTCTAAAAAATGTAGCTCTTTTTATAGTTATATAATAAGCTGCTGTGCATAGATACTTAATTTAATGATGCCATTGAAAAAGTTTGTATTCCCGAAAATATCAGAAAATTTTCTGTTGCTGAATACTTATGGTAAAACGGGTAAATTATTTACGTATCTATTCATCTTTACTGCCTCGATATCCCTATGTTTCTTTATTCTTCTCGGTGTTTTCAGCTGGCCCATGGGTGATGATTTTGTTCTTTCTCTCTATAAATTCTCAGAATCACCCCTTCAATATATCATCCGGAGCTATTTAAGCTGGGACGGGAGATTATTTTCATATATCATATACAGCCTTTTGTTTTATCATTTCAATCTGCAGCCATTCCTCTCGCCTGTCATTGTCGTAATCTTCTTTTTGCTCTGCTATTATCTGGTTCTTATATCCAAGTCATATACGATCAAACCAAAAAGAAATTTCATCATTATTGAAACCACTATGATGATCTGGATAGTATGGCTGGGGGGAATAAAAATCAATGCAGAAGCCATTTACTGGTACACCGGCGGGGTTCAATACACCATCATTCCCATGCTCGGTTTTCTCTGGTTGTATTTGATCCATACATTATTAGTAAATACAAATATCTTTAAACACAAAATTTTTTCAATACCGGCATTCTTCATCTTCAGCTTTTTCATCGGTACCGGGAATCAGACTTTTTCTCCATCGGCTATTGTGATTGTTACGGTAATATTCATGGTATCAGAAAAAAAATTATCAGAAAATAAAGCGGCCTTTGCCGCATTCATGTTTTTCATCCTGGGCACGATCTGTATGTATGTAACACCGGGAAATCTTTCACGGGCAAATGCCGAAGGTGTCTCCTCATCAATGATCAATCTATCTTTTTTGCAGCTGGTGATGAACTATTTTACTGTTTTAAAAAAATTTTTTCTCCTGTCAAAAAACCTGATTATTATCGCGATTATCGGCAAACTATCCATATCAATACTGACTTATATAATGGGAAATACTTTCCCGCTGATTGAAGTCAATCCGTCATCACAGGAAAAATCTTTTTTTATAAAATACAGGTCGATGATTTTCACCTTCACCTTTCTCATCGCAGCATTGATAAACATTCTGCCCTTCAGTTTATTTCCCGATTCAGCAGCGCCCCGTTCAAGCGTATTTTTCAGATTTTTTTTACTCTTATTCATCTGGGGAGCGATGGATTATAGTATCATTTTATTTATCAGAAAGGCAGAATCTTTTTATTCAATTATTAAATTTTCTTCTTTGATAATCTGCCTGTCCCTGGGGGTTGCCGCTTCGATTATATCAGTCAAATACAGTGTCGAGGGCCACAAAATAAAAAAGCAGATGAACCGGAGATATGATAAGCTTTCAAATTTGACCTCCGGTGAAAAAAAGAGTGACATACTTTTAGATCAAATTGAGGGGAAGGCTCCCCCCTGCTATATCAGTTTATACTGGAGTGATATTAAGGATGATAAAAATCATATATTCAACACGTCTCTGGCTAAACGCTTCGGCGTGAAAAGCATATCATTGGATAGTGACTCTAAAAAATAATTTCCGGTTTACCGGGGATGTTCAAACAGATGAGATTCATGATCTGCCGCCTCTGCCCCCCACCAGATGAGAAAAACAACGATAACCATCATTCCCACGAAGTTATAAAGGAAAGGATTTGTATGAGCGGAAATCAGATAGCTCATCAGTCCGCCGGAGAAAAGCAGATTTGAAAACTTCCATTGCCGGCGGAAAAAAAATATTTTTAAAATCAGGCCTGCCCAGAACAGCACGTAGCAGAGAAATCCAATTATCCCCAGTTTCATCAGCAAGGCCACCGGAAGCATTTCATAGGAAAAGGGGGCATGCGGATCGCTGAAATTTGACTTGTCATAGGCGCCGTATCCCCATCCAAATAACGGCCGCTGCTCCCACATTTTCAGCAGTGCCAGAGACTGTTTCATCCTTGCTGAAAATCCGCTGTCGTCCTGTTCAACATAGGTAACTCTGCTGAGAAAACCGTATTGGCCCCTGGCAAAGTAGTCAATGGAAGAGATGACTGCCGCAGCAAGAATGAGCCCGGCCAGTACACATCCCCATCTCTCCTTTTCCAATTTCGATAGCGGCATAATGAACAATAATATTGTGCAGACAACAGCGCCTGAAAAAACCCCCAGCCATATCCCCCGCGTATAAGAAACATAGGCGGCAGCGCCCAGGATGAATTCTATCGCGATTACATTGAACCGCCTCTTAATCACAAGCGGAGCAGTGAAGATTGCCATGACAATCCAGATGCTGGATATCCAGAAAACCCTGACATACCCTCCTCCCGAACGGGAGTAGGTGACGAAGATGGATTTATCCGTGTTAAATAACCAGACTAAAAACGACCTGGGCACATCGGACAAGGGAGAAAACAATTCCAGCCATAACCAGATGGCGAGCTGAAAGAGAGCCAGGCAGGCAGTCACGACCACTACAATTTTTAATAAAATCCGCGCCATCGATTTCAAATCTGTTGCCGCATAAAACAGCAAAGAAGCAAAGGGAAGAAGTATTAACGACTGGGCATCCTGCACAGCCAGGCGAAATTCAGAACCTGATACCAATGGAACGATAAAAACCCATATCAGGCTGATTCCAAAAAAAAATGCAGGCCATAGATAGATATTTGCGAAAGTAAGATTCAAAGGCAATTTATGGGGCCGGGTAATGATACCGTATATAGCCGACATTACAAGGGCAGCAAGCAGCAGATGCCGCTCCCCCCTGAAAAACAGGCCTAACGGCCCGCCAATAATTGTATCGACTATCAAAAGTCCGGTTATAATAATTATCAGTCTATCCTGCTTATTCATCACAAACCCTGCCGCTCATCCTTCTCTTCTGCGAATTAATATAATACCTGAAATAAGTGAAACCGCCATATATATAAAACTCGCCAATACAAGCGGGGTCCAGTATCCCGGATCATATCTCCATTCTATCCTATGACGCCCCTCGGGAACATAGAGCCCCCTGAAAAACACATTATGCCTGATAACCGGTTTCTCAACCCCATCGATAAAAGCCTTCCATCCTCTGGCAAAACGCTCCGTACTTGCCAGGAATCCTCCTTCCCTGTCAGGGACAGAGACATTTATTTTAATATATTCAGGCGAATATATTAAAATTTCTGTTTTGCCATATTGCCCGAATTTTACCGGCTTTTTATGGAGTGGAATATTTTCTTCTGCAAAGACAGGTATAACATCTCCTTTCCCCACAGTGCCAAGCGCAGATAATACGTTATCATCTGAACCCGATTTTATCACTCCCGGGGAGAGCCAGTAAAAATCCGGCAGTTCCATCACAGAAAGAAATTTGCTTTCATAGGTGAGTTTCGTGAATGCCGGAGTGGTCAGGGTTGTATAAGAATATACCATGAAATCCTTGTTTATATACTGCCTGTTGAAGGCCATCTCATTGTCGGTATATCTTGACATTCTGGGACCCGGGCCTTTTTGAAGATAGGTATTTTTTTTGTAATTCAGATTATTATCATCTGTGAGTTTTCTTTTTGTAAATACAGTTTTTCTATTCGTATACAGATGAAATCCTGAATCTGCAATTATTAATATAAAAAACACCAGGGCAAGTTTTCTCATATCTTTGATAATATTTCTTTTATGGAGAACAATGCATGCCAGCAATAATGGAAGTATCATTAGTGAAGGGGCAAATAACCGGAAGAGATATTTTAATTTTAATATATTTTTCATTTCGAGGAAATAGATAACAAATAAAACAATACCCATTACCATTAAAAACCATATATTTAAAATCACTCCATTGATCCTGAAATTTTCATTTTTCTTTTCAAATACTGAAAATCCGATACCTGCCCCCAGGGCCAGAATAAATATCCACATATAACGGAAAGGGCTGCTGTAGTGCATATATCCGAATGGTGGAAGTATGTAATAGAGTAATAGTTTTACACCACCGTACCCGCCCAGGGAAACCAGTATGAAAAATATGAAAAGAATAATATACTTAACAATATTCTCTTTTTTTCTATAATGATAAAGAGCCATGGCTGTTAATGGAATTGAAAATATCCCGGTATAGCCGTTAGCCATTGATATGTCTGTGCCGAGAAAATCCCTGCCTATAATGTTTGTAAAAGGCGATACCAAAGATAATGCTGATACCGGGGTGAATATATAGGTATAATTGGCATCATGGAGGGACAGCGGCCCGGTCCTGATAGTAAAATCCGGGCCTGCAATGAAAAAGGATACCAGTACCGGTGACCAGATAATTATAGCCCCTGCAGCTATGACGGCAAGATGAATAATAATCCTGGGAAAATTCTCCCTTGAAGCGTACCTGATAAAAAGCCACAGTGCCAGAGAAAATCCGGTGTAAAAAACTAACACAGGATATCCCCCCAGGGAAGACAAACCAAGAAAAAGTGAAGAGATAATTGCATAACCGGAATTTTTTCTGATGATCGATAATTCCCCTGTAAAAAATACCCATGGGAGCCATGCTGCGGCACACAGGAAGGATGTATGTTCTGCATGGCCGATAAAAAACCCCGAAAACACAAATGCCAGTGCGGCAGCGATTCCGCCACGGAATGAACATGAATACAGCCTGCACAGAAAAATCATTCCCACCCCGCCCCACCACCATAACGTGAGCCAATATGCCATAAATGCGGGGAATGATTTGGAAAAAATAAACGTATAAAGAATGGCAAGGGGGCTTACTATGGGGTTAACCGGTTCAGCATGAAAGGGGATGCCTCCATTTGAATAGGGGTCCCACAGAGGGAAACGGAAATCTTTTAATGAATCCATGAGATATGAAAATGCAGGGAAATCATAATCCCTGGCGTCCCACATCGGTTCAAATAAACCGGTTAAGAGCGGAGATACCAGTATAAAAAAAATAAAGGTAAAAAATACAGCCTGTTTCAGTTCTTGTTTTTCAAAAAATTTATTCATTCTGTTTTAACTATCAAAACATCAATCATTTGTCAACACCGGCATTTGAGCTGCTTATTGAGGTCAGACGATGATACATCCATCATTCCTTCCTGGCAATTAAAAATATAGAACTTCCGAAGGGTTTAACATTCAATAAAAAATTTTCAAACAGGACAATTTGATAGAGCAGTTCATTTACTATTTTATTCGGTATGGTAAGGTCGGACGTAATAATAGTATTATGAAATAATTGTAATTTCATCCTCTGTACCAGCCTCACTGCATAAATAACCGGAGACAGTAAAAAAGGCCAATACATCTTTTTCATTATTTTAAAATGATGATTATCAAAAAGTCTAACAACATCCTCATTGGAAAAACGGCTCCCGATTCCCACGGCCCTATCATGCACACCCCTGAATATCTTCATGGCCGGGAGATTCATGATCAATATCCCGTTAACCTTCAGTATTTCATGAATATCCTTTATGATTGCTCTCCTTTCATCCTCGGTAAAAAAATATAAAACATCGTTGCAGATGATAACATCAGCGCTGCCAGTTGTATATTTTTTTTTTATATTTTTCATATCGCACCTGGCTGCAGGCAGATGTTTTGCAAGGCATATATCAACGGCATGTTCCGACACATCAATTCCGCTGGTATTATTATATCCTTCCCTCAAAAGGTATTTCATAGTCCCGCCGGTACCGCATCCGGCATCGATGATTGTTATATTATTATCATAAAAATTATTTTTTATCCCCTTCATCACCAGATCCCGAAGGCTTTTGTACCACCAGTGGTTCTCTTCCGCTTCCGACATCTTTGCATATTCATCAATGCGATTAATCATCATTATGCCTTGAACACATACAACTTCTGGAGCACAAAAGATATCAAGACAATAATTATTATTGAAAAAAACTGCCCCACGTACAGATCTACATTAATTTTCTCAACCATAAATTCCAATAAGAATACATTTATAAAAAAAATACAAACATATGAAAAAATCATTTTAATGACCATGAGTGGATTAGTCTTTTCATCTTTTTTGAATGTATATTTCTTGTTCAATATAAAACTGACCGCAATGCCCAGGGCATAATCTACTGCAAGGGAAATCCTGTATCCGACACCGGAATAGATTAATAGGGAATATATCAGATAATTCAGTACTGTATTTATTATCCCGACAATATTGAATTTTATGAATTGGATTAACGTATCTCTTTTTTTATGGTCCATTGGGGGGTTTTATTGATATCCAGGTATTGCTTTCCGATATATTCCCCGATGAGGCCCAGGAAGGTGAGCTGTACCCCGGAGAAGAGAAGTATCACGATAACAAGAAAAGTCCATCCCACGGGCGTGCCGGGATAAAAAAGTTTTTCTATAACAGCCAGTATTATCAGGATGAATCCCAGGCATGAAAGTGCAATGCCGAATCCGGTAAATACCCTCAAGGGCTTTATGGAAAAATTGATAAACATGTTAAGCCAGAGGGATATGAGCTTTTTTAGCGTATATCCGGACTTTCCGGCCTGTCTATCAGAATGTTCAACGGTAACTGATGAAATATTATCAGTTACCCTGAGGATAAGGCCGTCAATATAGGGGAAAGGCCCCTTGTATTTAATAATTTCCCTGATAACATCCTGTTTTATAACCTTGAAACTGGATAGGTATAAATCTTTGGGCTTATTCAGAAGCCAGGTGGATACAATATTATTAAACCTGCTCCCCAGATTTCTGAAAAGGTGATGCCTCTTTTTCTCATACCGGGAATAGACAACGTCAAAACCTTTCGCTGCCTCTTCCACGAGCTTGATAATTTCCCCCGGGGGGTTCTGAAAATCATCATCGATGATGGCAGCAAAGTCCCCGCCGGCATAATTCAACGCGCACATAACGGCATTATGCTCGCCGAAATTTCTCCTCAGGGAAATAAATGTCACCGGCCTGTTTTTCCTTGCAAGCCTTTCGCAAATCTCTTCACTGGCATCGGAACTTCCGTCATTCACCAGGATGATCTCCAGCTTGTATCTCCGGAGCTCCCTGATAACACTATATACCAGTTTCTCGATTGATTCAGCCCCGTTGTAAACGGGAATACAGACCGATAATTTCATGTGCCCTGCCTAAAATTTATTCAAAATCTCTATTACTTTATACATATCATTTTCTCCATGAAAGTATGCAATGGGGAGGCTGATGGTTGTATCATGAATCTTCTCAGATATGGGAAAATGCTGATTGTCCAGGTGTCCCTCCAAAGCCTTCTGCCTGTGGGGCGGTACGGGGTAATGAATCTCAGTCATGATTTCATTCCGTAAAAGATATTCCCTGAGCCTGTCCCTCTCCTCATGCCTGATGGTGTAAATATGATACACATCAAAATAATCATCCTCGACAACAGGTTTGATAAAATCATCTTTTAGATTTGAATTGTAGAGAGATGCGAGCATTCTCTTATGTGAATTTATATCATCCAGTTTTTTTAGTTTAATCAAAAGAAAGGCAGCCTGTATTTCATCAAGCCTGGAGTTGTATCCGATAGTGGTGTTGTAATATTTCTTTTCGAAGCCGTAGTTTCTCAGGATTTTCATCGATTCAGCAAGATTTTTATCATCGGTGATAATCGCGCCGCCGTCTCCCAGGGCGCCGAGGTTTTTCGTAGGGTAAAAACTGAATGCACCGATTTCACCGAAGGTTCCGGTTTTTTTTCCTTTATACATGGCCCCATGGGACTGTGCACAGTCTTCAATAACCTTTAATCCATACTTACCTGCTATATGCAAAATTGAATTCATGTCGCAGGGCTTTCCATATAAATGGACAGCAATTAAGGCCCTGGTTTTACCGGTTATTTTTTCCTCAATTTTCCCCGGATCAATATTGTATGTAGCTATGTCAGGTTCTACGAGTACCGGTTTTAATCCATTGTGAATGATGGATAAGATGGTTGCAATGTATGTGTTTGACGGGACGATTACTTCGTCCCCTGCGTTGAAGTTCAGGGCCCGCAATGACAGCATTAAGGCATCAAGCCCCGAAGCCACACCGTGGCAGAACCGGCTGCCGTTATATGCAGCAAAGTCCCTTTCAAATTCAGCAACCCGTTCCCCCAGAATAAACCAGCCGCTTTCCATGACTTTCTGAAAGGCTGCCGTATATTCCTGGAAAAAGGGCATATTGGAATATTTCAGATTTTCATATTCAATCACGAATATTTCTCATCAATGTAATCATGAACATCATAATGCTCCGAAGCGAGTACAAGGAGTACGGCATCAGCGCTGAAATTATACATGGTATGCCAGTCCTCGCATTTCACGATAAGGCATTTCCCCGGCTCATCAAGGAGAAAGATCTCCTCGGATTTCCCATTATTAACGTAAATATCACACGTTCCATGGACAGAGATCAGGGCCTGTATATTTTTATGGTGCCGGTGCCCGCCCCTTACAACTTCTTTTTCTACACCGTAAATGTAAAATACTCTGTTGATCTTAAAGCCAATTTCCTTTCCTTCTTCCAGGACCGTCAGAATTCCCTTTTCATTGGAAAATGTATGCAGATTTAATAAATATGCCATTATATTCCCTTATTTTTATAGGTTCATATTTATACATCTTATTTAAAAGTGAAGCCAAATTTATGTGGAGTACCATTTTATTTTAATAAAGCATATATTTATTGCATGATTCAATGAATATCATGAATTAAAATATTTCTTGACATAGCACTCTTGCATTCTTATTTAGAAATTACCACCTGAAAAATATTAATCATATATATTATGATTATCAATCAATCGGGAACATATATCATTTATAAAATAATGTAATTGTCAAGATATTTTAAATCAAATGAGTATTACCTTTTTACATATTAAAAAATTAATACTTTTTTTGTTCTCCCTTTTTTTAATTGAATTATGAATTTTAAAAATACTATCATTACCAAATCAATCTTTACTCTAAAAAAATATGGATTAAAATATTATATTAAATTATTATTTAAAATATTATTTAACTCAATTTTTATTCATATATCATATCTCTATTATCGTTTTACTTCCAATTATAAAAACGGTATTAATATTTTTGGATATTTCAGGTATTCCTTTGGCAATGCTGAAGCATCTCGAAGTTTTGTGAATATTTTTCTAGAAACAGGCATTCCTCTATGTCTTATTAATCTTGAAGATCGTAGTCACACGAAAATAGATGAAAAGGAGATTAGCCACTTTAATAAATATTTTAATACTTATCCGAAATATTATCGGAATATATCCCTCATCAATGCCTTTGAATTTAAAGAAATCTTCTACCATAAACAGTATTTCAGAAAAAAATATAACATCTCGGTTATCTGGTGGGAATTTGAAAGCGGCCTGGAAAATATCTTAGGAGAATTGAATAATATACAGGAAATTATTGTTTTTTCAGATTTTATCAAAAAAACTTTATTAGATTTAAATTTGAAAAATATTAAAATTACGAAACTTCTTTACCCTTTTATTTTAGATCATTTTGTACATAATCTCGACAGCACTTTAAATAGAAGGGAGATATGCAATAAATATTTGATATCCGATAAAGATTATATATTTTTATTCACCTTTGATTATTTAAGCAGCTATAACCGCAAAAATCCGGAACATATTCTTCAAGCCTTTGCCAACCTGCCTCATAGCACCATGAGTGCCAGGCTGATCATAAAATCCATAAATGGATATAAATTTCCGGAAAAGGTTCAAACTTTAAATGATGCTATTAAGATGTATAAATTGGATAAGACCGTAATCCTTGAAGACACACCTTTTTCAAGAAAAAAGATTATTTCATTGCTTGATTCTGCTGACTGCTATATTTCTCTTCACCGGGGCGAGGGACTTGGTTTAGGAATGCTTGAGTCCATGGCCCTGGGGAAGCCGGTAATAGCATCACGGTATGGCGGTAATCTTGAATTTATGAATGATGAAAATTCCATCTTAATTGATTGTAATTTAATTCCGGCAAAAGATGATTATTCCGTTTATAAAGATGTAAAATACTGGGCCGAACCTGACATAGAACAGGCTTCAGAAAAAATGTTCATGCTCTATAATGACAGGGAGTATTCCAGAAACCTGGGGCTCAAAGCAAAAAAATCTATTGAAGAATACTTTACCGTTGAAAAAATATTGGATAGTATGAAGCTACTGTTGAAATAGTTTCATCCGGAATAATCATTCATTGCCTCAGCAACACGACTCATTACAAAATAATAGTCTTTAAGTTTATCCAGAAGAGGCTGGATCATGCTTTTTTTATAGAGATGGCTCAACCTGTTTCTTTCATCAATAATTTCAATCATCGAATAAAGAAGGGTTAATATCCAGGCTTTTCCTGAAATCTTCAAGGGCAGTTTTCATTTTTAAATGCTTCAAGTACCATCACTTTCAGCATTGTAGAATACTTTTCTTCGTTTTCTGTCTCGCCCATAATTTACATATCCTATTCTCTTCGATGACTTTGTCGTTACCTGCTATTATCAGTTCTTAAATTTAATGTTGCGTGAGATAACAAAACTTCATTTTATTGATTCCGATAAATTTAGACTATACTTTTAAAAAAACATCTTATTTTACTGTTGTCAAGTTTTATTATAACTTTTTGTACAAGCCTCAATAATATGAGGATGTGGAAAAATATTTATGTATCCTGAATATTACATAAATTTTAATTGTTTCAGGAGAGAATTCATATTCCCCATTCAATAAGCCACTTCCATAGCGGTACAATAAAAATCTTCTTTTTGCCTACGGTTATTATATCATCCGAATCCCCTGTAATTAAAAATGACTCGGTAAGTTTTATATTTTCCATGGCCTCAATCAACCCGTTTATTTCTCTCTGTTTTGTATTCTCTTTATCGATATCATAGCATACATTGATAATAACTTTCCGGTTTTCTATTACCGCGTAAAAATCGACTTCCTGTTTTTGTTTTAAATAAAATATTTCCCTCGTTCGTCTCCGTAAATGCTGAAAAACGACATTCTCATAAATTTTACTAAAATCGGAAGTAAACGAAGCCTCAAAAAGGCTTTTAAAACCGGTATCAACGGAATAAATTTTTTTAGGATTCCGGTTCTCTTCCTTCACTGAATCGCGAAAAACCGGGACGCTGAAGAGCGCGTAAACATCCTCAAGATGTGAAAAATAATCAAATAGAGTATCTTTTCCAAGCCTGTGCCCCTGGGATTTAAAATCATTATAAAGCCTTGTTAAGCTTACAAGTGTTGAAATGTTTGTAAAACAGTATTTAATCAAATGCCTGAGAAAAACGGTATTCTGCACACCAAACCTTTCAATAATGTCCTTGTAAATAATCAGATCAAGATAATCGCTAAGGATCCTTCGTTTCATATCCGCCGTTTCAGCGATAAGCTCAACAAAACCTCCATAGGTAATATATTCGTTTAAAGAATTTTTAATAAAACTCACAGATTTGGACGAATGAGAGTTTATCTCCACATCTGTAAAAAACAAATATTCCCTGAATGACAGTGGAAATATCTCATACGTGATTGTCCGTCCTCTAAGACTTGTTGTTATTTCACTCCCGACGAGTTTTGATGACGAGCCCGTAATAAAAATAGATACATTCAGGGTATCATATATTCTTCTAACGAATAGTTCCCAGTTTGAAATAGTGTGTATCTCATCTAAAAAAAGATAAATCCGTTCATTCCTTTTGCGGGGATAGAGCTCATAATATCCTTCAATAAGAGAATCCAAATCCTTCAATGCTGCCGGGAAAAGACGATCATCTTCAAAATTTATATAGATGATATTTTCCCGATTTTCAGTTTTACGGAGTTTATTTATTGTATCGAATAGAACCGATGTTTTGCCGCTTCGCCTGATACCGACAAGCGAGATGATCTTTTTACTGTGAAGCGGTATATCGGTATCACGCGGATGTATACCGGTTATTTCCCTTTCAACGAAATCAGTAATAATTTTTTTAAAAGTCTCTTTCATTTATGTCCTTTTCAACAAGGACAATTTAACATATTATTGTCATACTTGTCAAGGACAATTATGCATTACGGCAAAACTTCAATCCCATACTCTTTCAGATTCCGCCCAACCCCGTCTATCTCGATTCCGACAAGGGTTACTTTTTTTCCACGGTACTTTCCGCCGTATCCCCTGCTTTTTATCTGCTCCAGTGAAACTGATACAGAAGATTTCTTTAATTCGATTATATACACATCGTCACGGTATTTCAACACAAGGCCGCTCATTCCAAGGCTTGTTTTTTCTTCAGCAATAACATTGAGCCCGCAGGCCCATAATAGCGTCAGCAGCACTGAATGATAATAGCTCTCCTTTTTATCATAGAGATTAAATGGTATGTTTGAGAAAGTGCGCTTCATCTGAATAAATACTTTATCAAAGTCCTTTCCTTCAAATCCGTCAATTATTGCGCTCCGAATATCGTTCACGTCCTCCTGAGAAACATTGAACGAACCAAGCATTATGAGTTTTGAAAAACTATCTCTCACCTCAATATTCGGGAAATCAATCAAATACCCTTTTTGTTCATGCCTGTCCTTAAATGTCAAATATCCCGATTGTATTAAAAAATTAATCGGCGGCGCCTGCTCAATTTCATACGTTGAGATATCTGTTTCCTGAATATACCCGCCTAACAAATTATCAATTTTAATTTTATTCATCCTGGCGTAGTTAATCATAAAAGAAAGCGAACCGCTCTGAATCCAGTAATTATTAAATGCTCCCTTACTGAAATAATTCAGAATTGAAAAAGGATTATACATGAAATGTATGCCGTCAAAGGAAAAACCGTTGTAGTATTCCTTTATATCAAACATGATATCTTCACGGCTTCTAACCTTTTCGAGAACTATCCGGTCAATATATTCCTTAAAATTAAACTCAAGCTCTTCCTGGGTATATCCTATCATTTCCGAATATTTCTCATCGGTACTTAATTCGTTCAGATTGTTCAGCGTTGAGAATACTCCGGTTTTTGTGAATTTTGTTATTCCCGTCATCAGCACAAACTTCAAATACGGGTCCGCATCCTTTATCACCTGGTAAAAATTCCGAAGAACCTCTCTTATCGATTCCGCCTTCACTTTATCCTTCAAATGGTCCAGTATCGGCTTCTCATATTCGTCTATTAATAGCACAACCTTACCCTGTTTGGACATTTGAAAAATTAAATCCGAAAACATCAATTTTACATCATCAGTCCTGATTACGGCTCCATATTCTTCGTAAAGGCGTTTTAAATGAAATTTTAGACTTGCCTCTACTGAATGTTCATCTTTAGTATTTAACTCTGTCATACTGAGTTTAATAACAGGATACTCTGCAAACTCCCACTTATCATAAATATATGTTCCCCTGAAAAGTTCCTTCTCGCCTTTGAAAAGATAATAGAGCGCGGAAATGGTCAGGCTCTTGCCGAAACGCCGGGGGCGGGATATGAAATAAAACTTACCATTTTCTATAAGTTCGTACATATACTGTGTCTTATCTACGTATATATAATTCCCGGTGATAATATCTTTAAAGTCCTGTATTCCAATTGGCAGTTTTTTCATTACATACCTTTATCTTTTAAATTCGTCAGTACTGCATAATCTTTTGTCATAGAATCCCTTTTATTTTATCAATAAACTGTTCTGTTCTCCATTGATTATATCATTGACTAATGTAAAATAATTATTCTTTATAAAAGTGGGGAAATCATTATCTTTAATAACCAGTTTATCAAGCATTTCAACGGGAAAGGTTTTCAGCCTGTATTCAAGGGTTTCAAGATCAAAATAACCTTTCTTTAACGCGATATCAATAATATCATTCCATAAAAAATCAGTACAGGCAGATAAAACAAAAAGGTCAAAGACATCTTTTGGCTCATCCCTTCCCATGACAGCGCTTATTTTATTCGCGAGCATATTATAGGGATTATCCATGAAGTAGCCCATTGAACTGATCGACACCTTCCCGTAATAATATGTCCTGTCATTGACAAAATCTACTTTCAGAATATCTGCCGCTTTCAGCCTTATAAAATCCCGTGTATCAACAATAATTTCAAATGCAATGTGCTTTTTTGCAAATATTTCAAATGTTGTCCTGATCATCTGTCTGAATAAATTATTATCACATGAAAAAAAATCAAGATCATCAGAATATCTTTTTTCATTATAAAACCTGTTAACGCATGTTCCGCCTGTAAGGTAAAATGTACTCTCCCCGGAAAAAATGGCATCAAGAATAGTATCCTGTACATTGTATAATTTTAAATAATCTATTTTTTCTTCCATGTCAACTCTCTGATTTCGATATCCTCACCCAGAACATTGGCCATAACCAGTTTTTTTCTTAAATTATAATATTGATTGTTGTTTAATAATTCTTTCGAAAAAAACGACTTAATTTCAATTTTAGAAAACAGCAGCCTTAAATATTTTGACGGGTAGTTTGAATTATTCATAATTTTGGAAAAAAGAAACAGCCTGAATTTTTCATCTCCCGAATTTAAATTACTCCTGATCTCATCAGGAGTGTAGCTGTAATCGCCCCAGAAACATTCCCTGATTATATCTTCAAATATTTTGTCCTCGTGGTTCATTTTTTAGATTCCGGTAAAATTCAAAATTTAAATCTGAAGCATTTCCCTTAATCCGTTATTTACTTCTAAAAGTTCTACATCTGTAAAACTACCGATCCTTCCAGCAATCAAATCTTTCCTTAATGTAGCTAATTTAGAGAGCCTCAAAACAGAATCTTTCTTAAGCCCATTCCTATCGCTTTTCACAAGAGAAACATCACCGATAATTTTCACGGATAAAATGCTGGTAATAAACGCAACAATCACATCATTACCCGATTCAAAAAGTACCAGTGCCGGACGCAATTTACTCCCCGAAAGGTCGGTGAAAGGAAATTTGATCAACACTACATAACCTTTCTTCATTCGGGAAGCTCTTTAACATCATTAATTGTATAGATGTCTTCTTCATATTCAAGAAAATCAAAACTTTTTGATTTTGCCGCAAGCCGGCTTATTCCTTCGGTTAAAATAGAATTATCGTTCTTATTATATAGGTATTCGATATAGTCCAATGCCTCTTCAACTTTATCTTCAGGTAATATTTTTAGATAACCAATTGTTTTTTCAATTGCTTGTTTACGTTGCATTATTCCTCCTTTTTCTTCCATGACAACTCTCAAATCTCATTATTTTCGCCTTGAACATTCACCTTCTCCGGTTTTTATATAAATTATAATGATACCGGTCCATTTTGTAGATTCCATTAAAATTCAAAATTAAGATGATACTTTTATAAAAAACCATCCCATTGTACAATTGTCAAGTTTTATTATATCTACCAACATCTTTCGAGTCAGCCCCCGGCCGATGATACTTAAATAAATCATTAATATTTTTCGGCCACCCCCGGAGGTGGTTAATAAAAATAATGGTTTTTTATTGTATAATATATCATTTCAAATATTTTTATGCAATTAGATTGCGACGATACTTTCTCTGTAGTAAAAATCGATGTTAATAACCCCTTCCGGGGGTGGCGGCAGTATGTAATAATCATACATTGAGTCTATCCGCCGGGGGCTTATGTTTGGGCGTTACTCATGTTAAAATGTGAGTAGAATTTCGCCCTATCGGTGAAAGCATTGGAATTATTTTGGGGAAAATTATATTATTTCTCCGACATTATAGTCCTAATTTTTTTTTTAACATCCTTATGACTATGAAACTTTTTTGTCGTCCTTATTGCCTTTATTCCGTTTTCGTAATCCTCTCTGTCTTCGGCAAGTTCAGTCAGTCGTAAATATTCTTTATAATCAAGAATAACCGCTTTCGGTTTATCATTTTCTATAATTATTTGTGTCTTAATCATTATATACCCCCTGTCTATGTCTGATTTCTGCAATAACAATCGAAGAAAAAGAGCGACTAAAGCAGGATCTGAAAAAAAAAATTTATAGCGGCTCGTAATTCGTTTTCCAAGAATGCTCGTAAAAATCCTAAAACCTAAGTTAATAGTTATCATTAACCACTTGAGTACTTAATTTTATTTCATCTACGGAAGTTAAGATTTCAATGGATTTATTTTTTTTTAATGCCTCAGTCGATGAATATGAATATATCAGTATATTGGTATCTATAAAACTATGCTTCATTTTGATAAATATCTTCCCGTCTGAATTTCCATTTTCTTGTGTCGATACTGATCTCTCCTAACAAAAGAAGATCCTCAATTTTATCATCTTTCGTATTAATTATTACCTCAATCTCTTTATTTAAATATTCTTCAGGAATTTCTATGGAGAACATTGTTTTATTGAGTTTTAATTTTTTTTTAATTATATTCATAATTCTCCTTTTTCATTTCTTTTAATAATCCTAATGAATTCAGCATCAAAGTAATAACAAAACCGTTTCATATTTAAATTATCAATAAAGTGAGAGGGTTGTCAAGCAAAAATGAGCATATTAATCAAGGCCAAGGCATCACTCATGAAAAAGATAAATAAAAATTGCAAAAAACATCCTATTAACCAATTGTCAAGTTTTATTATATCTTTTAAGCTCAGACCTTAATTCAAGTATTAAGTAAAAAATCATGGAAAAAATGATTGAATAACACCAGTTAATATTTATTATAGTTTTATAAGACTTAAAATGACTCCCCCCCATATGACTTTAAGTTATGGGTAAAAAGCCCTCTCCCTACCGGGAAAGGCGACAGGCAGGAGGCCTTAGTGTCGAGCGCGGACAGGATGTCCTAAAAGCACTCGACGAACGCGCAGTAGCGCGGTGAGGGCATTCGTTTTGCCTTAGGATGTTCTTATGAACAAAAAATTATCAGATATATTGAATGAAACAAATGTAAACAAACTTGTTGACCTATTCTTAGTTCTTTTTGACAAACTTAAGACTAATTCAATAAATAAATGTAAGCAATTAATTTCTTTCTATAAAAAGAAAAAATTAATATCAATCATACTTTTCATTTTTTTATTACTATCAATTGTCTTTATAACCCGGTTCTCATGCAGCAGCGAATTATCAAATTTTAAATTTGAAAAAATTTCTATTGGAGAGGTGACTAAAAATATCCAGGAAATTGGAAAACTGGAAATTATTAATCCGGTAAATATTTATAGCCCGGCTGGGAATATACAGAAAATATATGCAGATCATAATGACAGGGTTGTAGCCGGTCAGCTTCTTTTGGTAATGGATACACCGGATGTGGATAAGCAGATCACTCAAACCTTTGATAATTTGCAAATAACAAAAATGAATGTTGTAAGGGCGGAAAAAGAATATGAAATCAGTAAAAAATTGTATGAAAAAAAATTACTATCTAAAGTCGATCTCATAAATTCAGAAATTAATGTAAATACTTTAACAACAACCTATAAATATGAAAAACTAAATTATGATTTAATAGCGACAAATAAAGATTGTGGAAAAATTAAATCTCCTGTTTCCGGAATTATTGTATCAAGAAATGTCGATGTAAACTCATCTATTAATGGAGGAACCTTTCTCTTTCTTATTGCTCCTGATATCAAGACAATGCGTATAATATTAAATGTAGATGAAAGTGACATCACCTTTGTCAGTGCCGGGCAAGATGCTACTGTTGCAGTCTATGCCTTTTATGAAAAAAAATTCCAAGGTAAGGTTATCCAGGTAAGGTCGAATAATCCAAAAATGATCGATGAAAGAATAAAATATGAAGTGGTGATAGATTGCTATAATGAAAATGAAATGCTGAAGCCCGGGATGAATGCAACTGTATCAATTCTGGTTGCCAGGAAAGAAAATGTTATCAGGGTCCCCAATCAATCATTTATTATTGCACCCTTTGGATATAAGCATGATCCGGCAAAAAAATATATATGGATTAAGCAGGACAAACTTTTAACTTTGAGAAAAATAAAAAGGATTCAGCCGGTTATAGGTTTGGCTGGCGACCAATATACTGAAATATTGGATAAGGTAAAAATTGGCGATGAGGTAATAGTTGGAACCAAATGATTATTTTTAATCATATAAGAGATTTTTTATAATTTTTAACTGAATTACCTTTAATCACAACATAACCCAATCCCCAGATAATTTTTTAACAATGTGCGCCAATAAATTGTAGAATTTAAAAAAATTTAGTAAAAATTTGTAACTACTCAGCTCTTCAGCTTTGAAAATCCAAATATATCTGTCTACCGATCATGATCTGATAAATAGATTCAATAACATTTAAGCCCTGTTTTCTGACAGTCGA
>VFJS01000108.1 GCA_009885955.1 Spirochaetia bacterium
CTTTCCCGTCACCGGTCAGGCTGTTTTATCATCTTCCGAGTGAAAGACCAATTACTCGTGACGGATTTCCACCGACTGGTATTTTCAGCGCCTCGTGGCGCACCGGATTACACGGATAGGTAAGGATTTTTCTTTTATTCCACCCGCACTCTCCGTAATCAAAATCTTTAATCCGTGAAATCCGTGAGCCATATTTTCATTTCGGATAAACATAGCCCTTATTTCAGCTTCCTGATTAGAATGTCGTTCACCATCTGCGGGTTGGCTTTCCCCTTTGACTCCTTCATCACCTGTCCCACAAGAAATTTAAGCGCCTTTTCCACACCGTTTCTATAGTCATTCACCGACTTTTCATTATTGGAAATTACCGTGTCGATAACCGCTTCTATCTCGCCTGAATCGGTGACCTGTTTCAGCCCCTTCTCCTCTATGATAACACCGGGGCTCTTTCCTGAAACAGCCATTTCATCAAAAACGGCCTTGGCAATTTTTCCGCTGATGGTATTATTGTCAATGAGATTTATCAGTTCCGAGAGCATGGCCGGCCTCACCGGAAAGGAGGATATCATCCCGGCATCATCGATCCTTGCCAGGACTTCGCCCATGATCCAGTTTGAGGCCTTCTTCGGGTTGGCGCCGCCCCTAACAGTTTCCTCGAAATAGCCGGCCAGTTCCCTGGACGATGTGAGGACCCCTGCATCATAGGCCGGAAGTACGTAGGCGCTTATGAACCTCTCTTTTTTGGCGTCGGGAAGTTCCGGGAGCCCATTCTTAATGCAGCCGATATATGCCATGTCAAGCACGATGGGTACAAGGTCGGGATCGGGAAAATAACGGTAGTCATGGGCATGCTCCTTGCTCCTCATGCCGTTGGTCCTGTTTTTATCGGAATCCCAGAGCCTGGTCTCCTGCATTATCTTCCCGCCGGTATCGAGAATTTCAGACTGCCTTTCTATCTCCCAGCTGATTGCGGCCTTTACGGCCTTGAAGGAATTCAGATTCTTTATCTCAACCTTTTCCCCGAATTTTTCCGTCCCCTTTTTCCTGAGGGATATGTTCACATCGCACCTCAGGCTCCCCTCCTCCATGTTGCAGTCGGAAACATCGATATACTTCATGATGCTCTTTATCTTCAATAAATATTCATAGGCCTCATCGCCGCTCCTCATGTCGGGATCCGATACAATTTCGGCAAGCGGCGTCCCGGTTCTATTGAGATCCACATAAGAGCACCCGTCGGGCACATTTCCGGCGTGGATCAGCTTTCCGGCATCCTCCTCCAGGTGGAGCCTTGTTATTCCGATTCTCCTGTTCTCCCCGTTTACCTGAATCTCTATGAACCCGGGCCCGCAGATGGGCTTGTCGTACTGGGAAATCTGGTAATTTTTTGGAAGGTCAGGATAAAAATAGTTCTTCCTGTCGAACTTGCTGTAACCGGAAATACTGCAGTTCAGGGCCAGGCCGGCAAGAATGGCCTTGTTCAGGGCCTCCCGGTTGAGGACTGGAAGGACGCCGGGAAGTCCCAGGCATACGGGGCAGGTCTGGGTATTCGGGGATGATCCGAATTTTACCGGGCAGCTGCAGAAAATCTTGGTTGCTGTGTTCAGCTGGACGTGGACTTCCAGCCCGATAACCGGCTCATATCCCATATTGCCTCATTTTTCTTCTTGATTAAATCGGCACTCCATATTAATTGTTAATATGATGCCATTACAGAATAAATCGTTAAATTCAGTTAATTTGTCAAGAAAAATGAGAGAATACATCAGGCCTTATTTATCAAAGAGGGCAATTTTTTTCATATTTGTGATTATTATCATCATGCTGGGATATTTCACCGGAAGAATCACGGGCTCCGCCCTGCTTTCCCGGTTCCTTACGGGAAAAAAAATGAATTCTTTTCTAATCTACACTCCTGCAGATCATTATTTTGAAATCTACCGGCTCATTAATAGCGGGAATGAACTGGACAGGCTCTCCGGTTACTATTCCCTCCCGGGCAGCGGATTAATTGACGAGGAATTCTTTCTCGAAAGGTTTAAATTCGAGGTGATTCCGGCAGCCAGGCAGACCATTGTATGGCTCCTGGGACAGTCCGGGGAAAGGGAGACGGTAAAAAGAATTTTCAATGATATATATGATAAAAGCGAACCCGGGGTGAAACAGGAGATCCTTGATGCGGTAAAAAGGATGGGCGCTGAAGCCTACAGTGAATTTATTAAAAAACATCCCGATAAGCCGGGAATTTCGAGGCCCGAAGGGAAATACATCTATAACTGAGGAGGATCCATGGAAGGAGAGAATTCATCCATAAAAGCCATCATGTATGCCTTCATGGCAAATTTCGGCATAGCCATTGCAAAGGGGGCAGCGGCAATAATTACCGGTTCGGGAAGCATGGTGGCAGAATCGATTCACTCCCTTGCCGACTGCGCCAACCAGCTCCTCCTTTTCCTGGGGCTCAAGCGGTGCCGCATGCCGGCCTGCGAAGATCATCCCCTGGGTTACGGAAAGGTGATATATTTCTGGAGCTTCATCGTGGCCATGCTCCTCTTCAGCATGGGCGGGCTCTTTTCCATCTATGAAGGGATCCACAAGCTGAATAATCCCGAACCCCTGACGAGCAGCTGGATTGCAATCACAGTTCTCATCTTTTCCATTATCCTGGAAGGGCTCAGCCTCGCCGGGGCCCTGAGGGAGATTAAAAAAATCCGCGGCGGCGCTTCTCTCAGTGCCTGGCTCAAATCGTCGAGGAATGCCGAACTCCTCGTGATCTTCGGCGAGGATGTGGGCGCTCTCTCGGGACTTACGGCGGCCCTGGTCTTCGTGACGCTCACAGTCATTACCGGAAACCCCATGTATGATTCCATAGGCTCCATATGCATCGGCGTAATCCTCATTGCCATATCCATATTCCTCATCCTCCGGATTAAATCGCTCATCATCGGCCGCTCTGCATCGCCGGAGCTCCAGGAGCACCTCAGGGAGGAGTTGGCGAAAACGAAGGATGTGACAAGGATATTCAACGTGATCACCATGCAGTACGGGCCCGATGTGGTGCTGGCTGCAAAGATAAAAATGGACAGGACGCTGAACATAGATGCAGCCTGCAAAATCATCAACGGCCTGGAAAAAAACATCAAGAAAAAATTTCCCGAGGTGAAGTGGACCTTCATAGAGCCCGACATTGAGGATTGACATATTAAAAAATTGCTCACGGATCAGCAATAGAGTAGACTCTGGTCGGATATCTACATCCGACCAGAAGCCCCTCATCAAACCGTACGTGCCCTATTAAGGCATACGGCTTACCGACAGGATTCATCTCAA
>VFJS01000071.1 GCA_009885955.1 Spirochaetia bacterium
CTTTCCCGTCACCGGTCAGGCTGTTTTATCATCTTCCGAGTGAAAGACCAATTACTCGTGACGGATTTCCACCGACTGGTATTTTCAGCGCCTCGTGGCGCACCGGATATTCACGGATTGTTTAATGTTGGATAATATCGCCATCAAATTCTAACTTTCTCCTTATCTTTTATCCGTGTGCATCCGCGCCAATCCGTGAGCAATCTTTATTTTCCCGGGCTGCGCATCACGTTGTCCGGTAGAAAAATGAACATACTGCGCCCGAAAATGCCACTGCACCGGCCAGAATAAATGCAGACATAAATGAACCCGATGCATCTGCCATGGCCCCTGCAATACTGGTGCCGGCTGCCTGCCCGATGCTGAAGAGTAGCGTTATGAACCCAAGGGCGGCAGGAGCAAGCCTGGCTCCCAGCTTGTCTCCGCATGCCGCTGCCATTATTGCCGGTATGCTCCATGCAGTCAGGCCGAAGAGGACGGCCGAAATGATAAGCCCCGGCGTGACAGGCCACAGGCCGAATAGCGAAAATGAAACACCCTGTATGGTAAATACAATTATGAGGGCACTCCTCCTCCCTATCTTATCCGATACTGCCCCCCATATAAACCCGCAAAAAAGGGCCAGGAAACCCATGAGCTTGAAGAGATCCCCGGCTTCATAGGTTGTAAATTTTCCGGTTACAATGAGGTGCTTTGTAAAAAAGGTCATAAATATGATATAGGAAAACCCGAAGGCCGTATAGATGAGTCCCAGGTGCCATACCGAAAGGGACTTGTAAACCTTCCCCCATTCCAGCCCCCCTGCTGCGGAAACTTTTGCCGCTTCCCCTCCCGGTACGGCCCCTGATGAACCTATTGGCTCCAGGCCCATATCCGAGGGCCTGTTTCTCAGGATGATCAGTGCCGCTACTGCCAGCACAAGGGCAAGGCCGCCGAAAATAAACCAGCTGATTCTCCAGCCGCCGGTTTCATTCGCGGCAATTATCGGCGGGACAAAGGTCCCCAGGGCAATAAGCCCTATTGAAGACCCGGTAACCCCTATACCCGCGGCCAGGCCCCTCCGCTTTGAAGAGAACCAGGCCGACAGGAGCCCCATGACAGGGACATTGCTTGCACCGCTTCCTATGCCGGTGACTGCCCTCCAGATAACTGCCGGAAGAAAGCTCTCTGTAAAACCCGTGAAAATCATACTTATACCGGCCACGGCAAGTCCTGCGGCTATGACAACCCTCGGCCCCAGCCTGGAGGCCAGCGCCCCTCCGATGACGGCCATGGCGAGGTAGCCGATGAGATTTGCAGTGGCAAGAAATCCGGACTGGGTGTTGTCGAGCTCCAGGTTGGACTGCATTGACGGGAGCACCACGGTGTACCCGAACCGCGCAAGCCCGAGCGAGGCGAAAACAACGAGGGTCCCCATGGCAAGTACTATCCAGCCATAGTGGAGACGCCCCTGGGAAAATTTAATCCTACTTTCCAATTTTCAGCACCATGGCTGCGCCGGTATCCCCTGCAGCGCATCCGCCCCATGCAAGATATCCTCCGCCGGAATTTGCCACAGCCTCGATACCTTCCATTATACTACGCCCCGCGGTTGGTGCCTGGGGATGCCCGTAGATAAGGGAGCACCCGTAATTATTTATTTTATTAACATCAATATTCATCTCTTTTGCGAGATATATATCATTCACGGCAAAAGGGTTATGAGTCTTCACCTCTTTGCAGTCGCTGATCTTTACCCCTGCCTTGTCCAGGGCCATGCGCATGGCCGGGACAACTGCACAGGCCATGTAGCCCTTCTTTGCCCTTGAAAATCCGTAGGAAAGGATCTGTACCTCGATACTGGGGTCTGAGCTGAGCTCCTTTGCCCTCTCTCTTGTTGCGACTATGACACCGCAGTTTCCATCAGCCGGGTGTGTCTGTGAGCCGAAGGTATGGACTCCGCCCGGGAGAACAGGCTTAAGCGATACCAGCCCGTCCTTTGTGGTTTCAGTCACTCCTTCGTCTTTGTCTATGACTATGGTCTTCTTTTTTGAGACCTGTACTTCAACGGGAAACATGTAGCCCTTCTGGAACTTCCGGTCATCGGCAAGGGAGTCCAGGTACTGTTCGTATCTCCTGAGGGATACCGCATCGCACTCCTCCTTGGTGATGCCGGCTTCTTTGGCAACATTTTCCGCTGTCTGGATCATGGCACCGCCGGCCCAGGGGTCCATGGCAAAGTTATCCATCATCCAGTTCTCTGATATCACCTCTCCGCCGGGACCCATTGCATTGGGCCAGATTGTGTGCGGCCCGTTGGAGCACCTGTCGGTCATGAGGCAGAAGGCCTGGTCATAAAATCCCTCTTCAACGCCAAGGCTCGCCTGGTATATGCTGGTTGTCGAGGTGGTGCAAGCCTGGCTCACGATAACACCCGGGATTCCATCCATTCCGGAAAGGGCTGCCGCCCATGGGCCGCCGTAAAACCACCTCTGCTGGCCGATTGTCATTCCGAGGAAAAAATAATCAAATTTTTTCGGGTCAGCCTTTTTCGATTCAAGCCATCTCTTTGCTGTTGCAGCACCGATAAGTATGGCATGTTCATTTGCCATGCTCCCCTGCCATCTGACAAAGGGTGAACTGTAATAGCCTCTGTAGGGAATATACGCTTTTTTTAACATGGTGAATTTCTCCTATGATTTAATTTTAACGTATGTTTATATAAAATTGTGTCTTTAAATTTTTTTAAAATAATTTTATTCATCATCGAACCTTATGCCCTCACCCGCGCTCTGCGCGTTCGTCGAACGCTTTTAGGACATCCTGTCCGCGTTGTAGAGTAGAACCCGGATCCCCCCAATAATGAGTTTCACCGGGCCCCCTCGTCAAACCGTACGTGCGGTTTTCCCGC
>VFJS01000081.1 GCA_009885955.1 Spirochaetia bacterium
ATTGACGGAAAAATTCATGAAGCGCAAAAGGAATATGACCAGTTGAGACAGGAATTGATTGAAAATGAAGGGATAACATTTATCAGGGTTACCAATGACGAAATTGTACGGGATATAAATATTTTATTGGGAAAGATTAATAATTTATTGAACACCCCCCTCTCCCTATTTCGGGAGAGGGGTCGGGGGTGAGGGCAGGAAAGAGCTATAAATACTATGATAAATAAAAAAGTAATAGTAACTATCCTTTCAATTGCTATTCTCCCGGTATACTGTTCCGGCGGAAAAAATACCATGGAGGTTAAAGGCCATGATACCGTGACCAGGTATTACCGGGAGGTGAAACATACCGCTTACGGTATTCCTGAATTGTCGGGCATGTTCGATAAAAAGCCCCATGAACCCGGAATCCAATTCATCGCAGCGCTCTATAACGGGCAGATCCTGGAAAAATATTATCATATCCTGGCCGCATTGGAGGAGAACCCGGATATACGGAAGCCCTTCAGGGTCATTTATGAATGGACCGGCAGGGGCTTTGACCTGGGTTACCGGTACTCAAAGGATATTATCGAGAAGACTGCCCAAATGGGCTCGGGAAAGCCCCGCATAGAACCCTTCTGCAGCCTCATTCTTCTCCCGGGCTATGTTCTCGGCAGCGCCATATTCATAACCACTTCCGTGGGCGGATTCATTGTTGGAGTGACGCAATTCATCCCGGCAACCTTCGGCGAGTTGAAAAAGCTCGGAATATCGGACAGTGACCTCATCCTGGGTGCAGCAGCCCTGGCCTATGACAGGGAAAACCGCATCGTGAAGATTACCTCACTATCACCTCCGCCCGAAGAGACGCCCCTTGCTGAAACTGAATTTTTTTATACAGGGATGGAGAGAAAACCTCATAAGAGCATAAATTACAGCATCCCGGAAAAAAAGAGCAGGATCATTTACGGAAAGCAGTGAGGGGTATGATAATGTTCAAAATCCCTAATCTTTAATTTCAAATGACTATTATCATTAAGAATATTAGAAAGGGAGATGGGGGGATAGGAAAATGTGATAAGGGGATAAGATGATAATTTTATTATTGATCATCCCCATAATCTCTCTGAATTATCTCCCAATCTCCTTTTTGCATTGATTATCTCCCTATCTCACTTTCTTCCTATCCCCCTATCTCCTAAATCTTACTCTTGAAAAGCAGGTAGATGTCAGTTATTTTGAGAGGGGGGATATTGGACTGTGCATCATCGGGAAATAAGCTTAAAAAAATATTTATTTCTATCAGATTACTAATTGACAATATTTATAGGATTAAAAAATACTATAAAGGTATTTTGTGTGCAATAAATAGATAATAATTTTAGTTCAGGAGGCTTTCATGAGTCAAAAGCTAAGTAAATTCGCTCTTTTGTTTATATTAGCAGGTGTTACATTTTCTTTTTTTATTGGATGTGCAGGCACCGATGGGAAAAACGGTGAAGACGGGCCGTCAAGCGGAACGGGCGGATGCACAACCAACTGCCATTCGGAAACGAGTTCACTCGCTCTTAAAATTCAGCAGGCAAAATCCCAGTATGAAATGTCTAAGCACAGCACAGGAGATTCATGGGGAATAGGAGTTAATGGCGATTCAACACCCAACGGAACATGCCAGAGATGCCATACACATAAGGGTTTTGTAAATTATGCAGTGACCGGCACCTTCGCCACCTCCTCGGATTCTGATCCGTCAAAGATTGGATGCTTCACATGCCATTCACCCCACTCAACTTTTGACGAGAACTTTGCCCTGAGAATAACAGCCAGTACTTCCATCACTCTTAACGGCAACCTGACAGCCTCCACCTACGGCACCAAGACCTATACCAAGCTAAAAGGGAGCCTGTGCGCGAACTGCCACCATGCAACGAAGTATCTTTCCTATTTCAGCACATACATGGGGACGGTAAGCACGGTAGACTGGAAGCAGTTGAACATAGGAACCCACAATAGCCCCCAGGCCGATTTCATGATTGGAAACTGGGACGTCCTGGCCACGTGGGACAATGACCCGGCAGGCGCTGGCGCAATAACCTATGTAGGCTCTAATCATGTGGAAAATCCCGTAAGCGCTCCTTTGACAGGCTGTACCGTCTGTCATATGACTGAAAACAGCGGGCTCATGGGCGGCCACACCTGGGCAATCAAAACAGCCGCAGGCCCCAATTCCAATTTTAACACAACAGGCTGTGTAATGAGCAATTGCCATTCAGGAAGTCAGTTTACTGTTGCCGCTATTACATCATCCACGGCTGTCGGCCTGTTTAAGGGTATGGAAGATATATCCCTCGCATTTAAAGATGGCGATGCCACATCAACAACAGTATGGCCGAATACATACAATATTCTTGCAAAAAAAATTGCCGACCCCTCAACAACCTCGGCAACATCAACATTAGGTTGCGCCGGTGTATTTAAAAATGCCTATGCCATGGTAGGCGGTACTGCTGATCTGGATCCTGAGAATAATTGCCTCGTATCAGCCCATGGCCGCTTAATTCTGCCCGGAGGCATGGTAACAGCAACACAGCAGGACCTCTTCAAAGCCACGTGGAACTGGCTCACCATTGTGGGTGGCGACAAGAGTATGGGCGCCCATAATACAAAAATGTCCATGAAGACCCTTTACGATGCATGCAGGGCCTTTTCAGTAATAGCCCATGCTACATCATCTTTTGCTAATGCAGAGTGCGGTGCACGGCCGTAATTTTTTTCAGGGAATAAATTTACCTGGTGAAATTTTTTTTCAGGTAATAAAATAGTAAATTAAAAAAGATGCAAGGCCTGGATGGAGATTGTGATATCAACCATCCAGGCCTTTTTTTTAAAAGTAACTCTTAATATTTTTGCCACTGAGGCTCAGAGACACTGAGATACAAAGGGAATTTCGGGAAATTATATAAATTATTTCAATAAGATAACAGATGTAATAATTTGACCTGTTTTGAAGCTCTGTTTTAACATACTTAAAGGCTCCCGGGAAAACTTCAGGCTTATTCATAGACTTTCATGTGCAAATTAAGAAAAATTGTACAAAAAACAATAATGCTCTGAGCAAATACACATGTTGCTCTGAGCAAATGCATGTTACTCTGAGCAAATACAACAAGTTACTCTGAGCAAATAACAAGTTACTCTGAGCCTTTTTGAAGATTTAAAACTACACCTTGCCATATTATCTCTGATTAATTCTTGACTGGTATCATTTATATATAGATAAAGACAGTAGAAAAGCCGGTTTCATCATATTGATGAACATTATGATAATATTGATACATTTGCGGTTCAACGGCTGTATGATACAATGACAGAAAAATTCAGATTTAATACCAGGCTTATTTTGTCCGGTTATATCCCGTCAGTCGCAGCCGTTGGCCTTGCATTTTTTCTCCTCTATTTTTTGACATCTGCTGATGTATGGGAACTGCCCTCTTTTTTTGCCATGGACGGGGCGGAATATCTTATAGTATCACAGAATCTGGGCATAGACCATCCGCCGGGCCACCCGCTTTATCTCATCTTCGGCAGCCTGTTTTCCCGTCTTCCCTTTGATCACCCTGACAAAACTCTCATCTTCATGAGTTCCTTCTGGGGAGCGGCAGCTATTGCACTTCTCTATGCCTCAATATTTTTTCTCACCGGGAAACGCCTTGCTGCCCTGATATCCTCGTGCATGATGGGACTCTCGTACCTGTTCTGGCTTCACAGCGCCATAATCGAGGTCTATACCCTGCAGTCATGCGTACAGATACTCTTTTTATTTTTTGGAGTTTTACTGGCCAGATCGGGCAATTACCGGTATGCACTGGCTCTCTCTTTTTCACTGGGGCTCATCTCTTCAATCAATCCCATACTGGCAGGACTGCTCATTCCTGTTTACATTATTTTCCTCATTATAGGGGATTTTTTCAAACAGGGTAAGTTGGAACTGTGGAAGTCAGTTCTCCCTGCCCTGGGGTGTTTGCTTCTGGGGGCCCTTCCACTGCTCTATCTCCCCATAAGAATTTATTTTAAAACGGGGTATATCAACGATATCGCGCTCATGAGCCCCTATGACCTGGGGAGCTTCAGATGGTATATCTGGTATTTCTCGGCATGGGTGTTTACCGGGAATAAAATAGCAACCCAGGGCCTGTCAGGTTATCCGGGGCTGCTGTTCAATTATTTCAAATCTGTTTTCGTAAATCTCGGCCCGCTGGCCTTGATTTTTATCCTCCTGGGTATAAAGGAGACTTTCAGGTTCGCAAAAACGTTCCGGCCTGCCGTGCAGGGGAGGCCGGAAAGAAAAAAGAAAAAGAAAATCATTCTCCCTGCCGGTTTACGGAAGGACTTTTTTATCTCCGCAGCCCTTCTTACCGGTTTTCTTGTCACCATGGTCCCCGTTTTGGATTATACTGTTGTTGATAAAGAGGTATTTTATCTTCCATCGATGATATTTCTGGTATACATTTCCGCTGTCGGCATAAATATGTTATCGCCGATAAAATCGAAATGGCCTATTATCCTCTGCGGGGCATGTGTCATTCTTTACGGTTTCATATCCAATATAAAAGAGGTCACCTCATTAACCAAAGAAACCGGGCTCTTCAGGGAACGGCTCACACGGTTTCTCATGATACCGCCGGGTTCAACGATCCTCGGTTACGATGACGGGATTACCAATAAGTATGCATATTTTCAAAAAGTAATGAGCCTGAGAAAAGACCTCGCCATTGAAACAATTGCCCGGTACTCCTACCGGAAATTTAACGATGGTAATACCGGCAGTGAAGACAAATCCTCCAGGGTTATCCTGGAATTCATGGAGAAAACAGGAAATAAAAATTTATACATCCTGCCGGTCACCGGCCAGCTTCCCACACCGGTAAAAGGATACAAGGCGCACCGGGCTTCCTTTGATCCCACATTTATCTTTTATGTAAAATCGAATGAAATTATTGAAACAGCCGTCCCGGTGCCTGCCGATGTCATGGTCACCGGGAATCCCTATCCCGGGAACATCCAGATCGTGGGATGGTCAATCCGGGGTACCGAAGGGGGAACCGGCAGCCGGCCGGGTGGAAGTGTGGCAGGGAAGGGGAACCATGATGCAGTGGTCAGGGTAAATGAAATTTTTGATTTTCAGCTTGTAACCCGGAACATCAGCAATGATGGAAGCATATATCTTGCCGAGATAATTTTCACTGATAAAAATGGTACCGTCGTCGAGGAGAAGAATGCCGGTTACCGTTCTGTTTTTCAGATGCTGGTAATGGACAGGGGCACCCCTTCCGGGTATTACCGGAACAATACTTCTCAATTTAAACTGCTAACCCATCCGCAGGGTGAAAACATGCTGTTCATGAGGTTATTGAAAGCGGGGAAAGAGGCTGCTGTGGATCATCAGGGTAAAAAAACCCACAGGATTGAACCGGTGCCGGGATTGGATAAAAACGGCAGGAAGTCTGACTTTATCTTCCTTGGAAGTTTCCGTGTGATGTAAAATATCATTTGAAAGAATAAAAAATGCGGGTATCATTTCATGTTTTACCGGCATTCGGGAATAGTTTCAAAAATGAAGAAATAAACAATGCAATTCCAAACCGCCAGATCAATAGTATCGAACCCCCTGTTTTTCCATGGATTGGCCCTGTTTATTGTAAGTTCATACTGCTCCTACGCCTTTTTACTTGCCAATTACCACAAGGTCTTCATGGCAGGGGCGGGGGTGACCATACTTTTCATCATGCATGATATTCTTTTCCTGAAAAAAAATCAGGCCCTCCATGCTGACCGGAACATTTTTATCAGCACCGCACTTTTAGCACTGCCTCTCATTGGAACCCTGCCGGGGTATGTCTATCACAAAGGCGCCTACAGCTATATGTTCACCTTTGAGCTGTCCAATTACCTGATACTGCTCCTCTGGGCCTGGTATTTTATGAGGCTGGCAAATAATGAGCATGATATTAACGTATTCATCTCCATAACCGCCGGTACCATAATCTTTGTTTCAACCATTGCATTCCTGGAAAAGTCCGGGCTCTATCCCCTCCCGGCATCTTTCACCATGGCTGACAGGGTAAAATCCACCTTCGGCAACCCCAACTACTTTGCCGGGTTTCTTGACCTCCTGCTCCCCATATTCTTTGCCCTGGCATTCACCGGTAAAAATGTGGAAGGCCCGGGTGGAAAAAAAATTTTTCATTTCATATTTAGCCGGGAGAGGATTTTATATCTTATGGCATCAACAGCCGGATGCGCGGCCCTGATCATGACAAAGACCAGGGGGGCGTATCTCGGCCTTTTCACCGGGCTGCTCCTCATGGCCCTTTTAACCGCAATTTTTTTTATGGAGATAAAAAGGAAAAAACTGATTCTTTCCATAATTGGTGCCATCTGTTTCATCGTGATGCTCTCTGCCTTATCCCTTTTTCTATTTCATGATTTTTTTGAAAAATCGAGGTTTGACGTTTTTTTTAATTTCAGGGGGATTTCATGGCAGAGCAGGTTTGTGGGGTGGGGGACAGCCATGAAAGCAATCATGTCATCGCCTCTCCTTGGCTATGGGCCTGGCAGCTCCTATAATCTTTTCTTTAGTTTTGTCGATCCTGCAAGCCGCCTCTATTATCCTGACCGGGACCTTACCCATGTGCATTCCGAGTTCCTGGAATATTTCCAGGAAGGGGGGATTTTCGGAATGGCCCTTTTTTTCTGTTTCTGGGGATATATTTTTTTCATGTGCCTGCGCATAATAAAAAACAGCAGCCTCAGCCCTTTTTTGCGCAGGCTCTCTCTCGGCATATTGTCCGGCTTCGCAGCCTATCATGTGGAGGGGTTGTTTGATGTTGCCCCGAGGATGATGGTTGTACGGCTGCCGCTCTTTTCACTCCTGGCCATGGTTTTTGTAATCAAAAAAATATCCGCCTCTGATAATAATAAACCAGCCCCATGGCCTTTGAAAAAAAGATTGTTAGCCGTAACATTGCCTGGATTAGTCCTGGTAACTGCAATATGGGCGATGTATTTGCCGCTGGCAATATCGAATAGGGCCTTTGTCGATATCGGGAACAGCGCCGTTCCCCTGAATAGCAAGATTATTCAATTAGAGAAATTAAGGGATACTAATCCCAATATCTATCTATTATCCACCCTTGGCAATATCGAGGCATCATTCAAAAGAAAGGATGAACTGAAAAAGACCATGGATGCAATAGATCTCCTGGTCCCCGGGTATCTGCACACGGATTTTCACCGGGCATTATATGCTGGCCTTGCAGGGGATGACCCGGAAGCCTTGAAACTGGCAGTAAGATACCAGGAAAAGGACCTCTATTTTATGCCCTGCATCGAATTTCTCTCGCGCCTTGCGGCAAAATATGATACCAGGGAACTTTTTAAAAGGGAGCTGGAACTGCTGTTTCACCGGTTTATTGTCCCCAATGTACAGTTGAATATTTCCTCTCCTGAAGGGATTTTTTTCATGGTTAAGAAAGACAGCATTCCATTGTCCATAACGGAAAAAAACTCCGATCTTTATATTTTAATGGGCGATGATTTTTTTGAAAGAATTTTCTCTCTGGCGAAAAAGGCGGCTATGGCGGATAGCATAGCAAAGAGCGATATACGGGCCTTTATCGATTATACCGATAAAGCCATGGCAGCTATTCCCTATTTCCAGATAAAATTCAGGGAGGATGTATCATATGCCGTCCGGAATGATGCGGTAAAATATCTTAAAAACTATATTATCCTGGATAACAGAAAATTTTTAGCGGTTAAAAAAACTGAAAAATATTTTGATAATGCAATGAATCTGGCACCTGACCTTGAGACAAGGAAGTCATTGTCAAAAAAGAGGGGCGAGGCGTTGCTGGAGATTGAGAAGAAATTTCAGCCCTTCATGGAGAATGCAGTATCAAATCTTTCCCGCCATACTTTCTGGAGGGATTACCTGGCAAAGAGGAGGCTGGCCCTGGATATCATTGACGGGCTTTTGTCCCTTGCAATTCCGGGTATCGATGTGAATGAAATTGTTGATGTAAGGTAGTGGTTAATGCCCTCACCCCCGACCCCTCTCCCAAAATAGGGAGAGGGGAGGTAGTTAATTGATAATTCCTTTTATAGGGAATAACCTATTTTTAAATTTTTTTTGGAGAAATGATTATTAAAAAGAATTATAGTTAAGCATACAAACCCTCTCCCTACTGGGAGAGGGTGTGCAGAGCGCGGGTGAGGGCATTCAGTTCATCCTGAGATTAATAAAAAAGGCCGGGGATTTTCATCCCCGGCCTTTGAATTTTCTTTAGCCTTAAGTTCTGTTACCGGTTCGCGGTTTCCCGTGCCCCGGTAACATCGGTTTTAAGAGTGATAAACCTGAAAATCAGTTTTACCCTCTATCATTGCCTACTTAAGCTGTCCTCCGTTTGAGTTTATGTGCGCCTTAGTTGCAGCACTGTCATGGCAGCTGATACATGCGCCTGTGATAGGTCCGATAACAAGGTCAGTTGCATTAGGTACGGTTGTGCGCGCTGTTGTTATGGCAGCAACGCTGTTTGTACCATTGAAAGTGACATTGGTTGTCGGCAGTACGCCTGTAGGCAGATCGGCATCAAATGTAGATGCTGTATTCATGGAAGCAAGGTGGCAGCTTTCACAATTGTTCAGAGCGCCGGGGAATACTATTCCGGAAGCATCAACAATAGTGAGTTCGCTGGGCAGACGGTTCCGTACATTAAAGAAAGGCTCTGTGCGATCTCCGCCGGCGTGAATACCATGAATCATTTCCTTGAAGTTGTTTGTGGTTTCAGGGAAATTGAGTGATGCGCCTGCTGCTGATTGGCTGAATGTTGCGCCAACAACATCTGTCCACCAGCTCTGAAGTGCAACAAGTGCATTCTGGGTTGATGAAGATGAGTTGAAGTTGTAAGCGGTGAGCTGCGCGTCTGTTACTGTACGGCCGCTTGTTGACAGGTTGGGAACATGGCACATTACGCATACCTTTGTTTCATAAACCCTGTTTCCGCCGTGGCCTTCAAACCACTCGTGGCATGATCCGCATTTTGCAGAGTCAACGACAACACGGCGTGCTGTGTCGATTGCTTTGTAGACAGAAAGAGTATGGCGGGCTACGCTTACGCTTGCTTCGCCTTTCGTTCCGTCTTTATCAAGGTCTTCCCATGTGCCTTCAGCCACAGCCAATTGAGTGAAATATCCCTGGAGTGCAACAGCCTTCAATGTTGCTCCTACCGGGAATTGCTTTGTGGCCAGAGTGATATTTGCGGTATATACGCCTGTTGAAGTAGCCAGGGTCATATATCCTGCTGCTGAAGCTGATGAAGATGCATACAGCGTGCCTAATGAAACTGAAATAGCCTGTGCAGCTGTCTGTCCAGCGTTGTTATAATCAGTTGCAGTTGAAATAGTCTGGTTTGCTGAACTTGTGGCATAGGCTAACAGGAAGCTCGGCGCGCCGGTAAATCCTGAAAGAGGATTCGAGGTTGAATTGACATTAAAGTTGATTGGTGATGATGAACCGTTCAAATATTTGTCAATTTTGAATGCTATAACTACTGTATTTGAAGCATTAACCGATGCACTGCTTATGGTGTATGTGAAATAGGCAAGCGCCGTTGATGTTGCAGGGTTGTTGGTCTGGTAATTAGTCAATTCGCCATAACCTGCGCCAAAGGGAATCGTTGTGCTCATTACCTGGCCGTGAATGCTCTTGGTATTGGCAACAGGGTGGCAACCGCCGCCTGTAGTACAAGCTGCTGCGTTTGTATCAGCCGTGATTGCTCCGCCAGTGTGTGTGGAACTGAAACCGGCAAAACCACCTGTGGAAGAAGGAATAATCCCATCATGGCATGCGCCGCAGGCTTTTATAGATGGGTTCTGATTCCAGCTGTCGCCATTGGCATTTGTTCCTGCAACGGCCTGCTTCAGTACGTCATGGCACTTTAAGCAGTTGGCTGGATTCATGGGGTATCCTTTGATTGTTTCCATGTAGAAGCCGGCATAGTTGTAATTTGTCTTTGTCAGGCTGGTTCCTGCAATATTGCTTCCCTTGTGTATCTTGTGAACCATGGTGACAAATTCACCAACAACTTCACCGTCGGCAACGTAGGTTGATGTAGCTGTAGTGCCGTTCAGCGCAAAGGCGCCGTTTGTTGATGCTGAATGGTTCCTTCCGAAAGCCCTCTGGCTGGTATGGCAAACTGTACAGTATGCCGGATCGACGCGTCCGCCATGGGGAGATTCAATGAACAGGGTGTTATGACATTCCATACACTGATCCCTGTGAGTGATGTTGCGCTGAGCATCTGTAGTAACAACAGCTCCTGTAGCAGGTACAAAGTCGTAAACAGCGTTAACAGGATATTTTATTACAACGCTTGGACTTGTGCTTGCTATGTTTCCAGAGTACTGCAATACTGCGCGGTGAGTCAGGTTATTTACGAATGTTAAATCACCGAGATCAGTCTTGGTATAGCCGTTATTGTCTACCATTGTGCTGGCAGTATTAGAAGCAGCTACTGCGTTCCAGAAGAATTGATAGGTGTATGATCCGCCACCATTATCAACTAAACTTCCCATGTTGTCAGTTCCTGGACGGTAAACGCCCCATTTAACTGTATCAGTGAAACCTGTACCTGCAAATGACGTTGTGGCTACATTATAGGCTGAAGTCGATGAAGAGAGAACCATATAATTGACCCACTTGGTCGGGTATGTTGATGTTGACAGGTAAGCAATGCTAAAATTGAAACCAGTCAGTGATCTTCCGCGAGTACTGGTGGAAGTAGTACCATAGGTTGCAGTCTTGAGCCCCATTCCTGTGAGCGCTGCACCAGTAACTTGATCTGTTACTGTGAAAGCAACGGTAGTTGTACCGCCGGCAAACTGGACATCATTAATCACGATGTTGTACTTGATTTTTGCCTGGTCTTCTGCTGTCAGCTGCTGTACATTTAACGGACCAGCGCCGATAATTCTATAATAATCCATCCTGTCATAATGCGCCTTTTTCACATCGGCTTCTTTGCCGAGGCCGTGGCATGTTGCGCACTGCTCGTAACTGCGAAGTTCGCTCCTTGCTACGCCAAGATCAGTGTTGGCAGCGCCCGGCTCAAGAAAGCCGTTGCCAACTGAGCCATCACTTCCTCTGGTTCCGGATCCGCCGTCTTTGCCGTTTTCGCCTGCGCAGCCGGCAAATGCTAATGCAAGAACAAAAAGAGCTAAGATTAAAATAGGTCTTTTTTTCATTAGAATCTCCTTTTAATATTTATAATGGGTCATCATCAGATATACTTTATTATTATAAATAGTTAAGAAGTTTTTAGTGAAAATCATTCAACTAATTACTGAATTAAAGCAGGTGCCTTTAATCGATTATGATAACAATTTATATCTTCTGAATAAACCTGTATTAAATATATAAATTTTGGCATATAAATAGTCAATCTTTTTTTACGTATAAATACATATTTTTAATGATTTTATGTAACAATATTTTGTAGGCAAAGTTGAGATTAATTCAAATATTCCATATAAAATGGACAAATTAGCCAATAATATGTTAAAAAATTGATTATATTAAACATATTATTAAAAATGAACATAAAATATTCATAATAAGCAGATGAACAGAAATGGTCCTAACAAAAAACCATTTGAATCGGCAGATAGTATATATTTAATGTTTATTTTATTGACTAAGGCAGGAAAATAAACATAACAATATATCGAACAAACCATTATAAAAAAATTACCATATCTTGATACGTCAGTTATTGGATAATCCGGTTTAATTCAGTAAATTTAATAAAATTAACTACAAAGCCCTGCAGATATTTTCACCCATGGAGGTTTTCAATGTTGAAGAATAAAAATATTGACTGTGTAAAAATGACCAGAGTGATAAAAATATTCTTGTCAACTTGACAAGTTATTGATACATTGTCTGTATGAAAAATTTACAAGTTGGTGAGTTAAAAGCAAAATTTTCTAAAATTCTTCAGGATTTAAAAAATGGAGAAGAATATATTATTTCTTTTGGAAAGAAGAAAGAAAAAATCGCGGTAATTATTCCATATACAAAATATAAAAAAAATATACAGAGAAAATTAGGAATTTTAGAAAATAAGGCCTTTTGTAAAATTGAAGATGATTTTGCCATTGATGATGAAGAATTATTGAATGTATGAATTATTTAGTAGATACCCATGTATTTTTATGGATTATTTTTGATTCAGGACAGTTATCAGAAAATGCATGTAAAATTTTAATAAACACAGAAAATACTATTCTTGTAAGCCTTATTACTTTTTGGGAAATTGCATTAAAATTTAATATTGGGAAAATATCGTTAAAAAATGTTTTACCTGATGAATTACCTGCTTATGCTGAAAAAGCCGGATTAGAAATTTTAAATTTAAATTCAATTGATGTCTCATCGTTTTATAAATTACCTGAAACAAAACATAAAGATCCTTTCGACAGATTAATTATCTGGCAATCCATACAAAATAATATTCCCTTAATTTCAAAGGATAATAAAGTTTCAGAGTATAAAAGTTATGGATTGCAGGTAATCTGGTAATTTTTGTTCAGGTCTTCGCACTGATATTCACGGATTTTTATTATATTTTTTAGTATCATTATCATAAACTTTTCTTTTAATTTGAGGCTTAATTCCAAAATTTTCACCCATGGAGGTTTTCAATGTTGAAGAATAAAAATATTGACTGTGTAAAAATGACCAGAGATATCCGGGATGAAATATATAGCCGGAACAAGGATAAAAGCCTGAAAGATTTTGCAAAAACTCTGGTAGAAGAAGCGCATAAAAGCGTGTTATGGAAAAATGTAAAGGTTATTGGTAAAATGAAATAAGGGAACCTGGTATACCTGAAGTGAATGGAAATTACTTAAAAGATGTTGACATTTTTTTGATTTTTGAATGTTTGTTAAGTATTTTTAAATCAAGAATTGCGGGGATTTTATGAATAAGAATGAAATAAAACCTTTTAAAGATAGAATAGTAATTTATAGAGAAAATAATAGATGGGTGGCTCACAGTATTGAGACTGACCAGATAGGCGTTGATGAAGATATAGTAATAGCTATTGTAGATCTGGTAAAGGCAGTGAATACAATTTTAAAAGTTGCTTCTAAAGATAATAGTATTAAATATAAAAGAAAAGCTCCTAAGAAAGTTATATCTAAAATCGATAATGCGGTAAAATTACCTGATGATGTATATCGAATTGCCTGTGACATTTTAAATAAAAAATGGCCTCAAAAGGATGTCACAGTCACTATCACACCTAAAAATAATAGGCAATCATTTTCTATTACAAGTTCTCAACCTTTTGCTTATTGTTAATTATGAGTCAGCCTGTTATTAGATGGGGGCAAGTTAAAAAATATTTTTTGTCCCGCGGCTATGAAATAACTAAGAGTGGCGGTGATACTTTAATCAGCGCGCCAAAAAATATTAATAAATCAGGGAGAACTCGCAACATTGTAAGAATTGGGCATAAATGTTCAAGTAAGGATGGTGATGATGTTTGGGATTCCTATCTTAGTTTAATAAAAAGAGCATTTAATATTACAAGAGATCAGATAATAAAAGGTTAATTGAACAACATCTTTGGAAACAATTGCGCGATTTTGTTTTGCACGATAAGCGGAAGGATCGACGTGGCCTCGGCAAAATTCATTCAGGCCCTGGTTTTATTAATGGGCTTTATTTTTTGAGGAATTTTTTCTTTTCTCCTGTGAGCCAGAATTTTTTTTAACATTTTTTTCTTCTCTTCGCCGGTAACTTCAACAGCCCCTTCTTCTAATAAATAATCTTCTATATTCTTTTTCTGTTTTTTATTCATTTAAATTTCTCCATATATATAATTGATAATTGGCCCTTATCGGATTATTGGAAAAACATTATAATTCTTTTTCACTGAATTGCATGCCCTCACCCCCGACCCCTCTCCCGAAATAGGGCAAGGGGAGTCATTGGCATATTGATGATCTTTTCCAGTAAAATATTTATATCTTTCATAATATCTTCATTAGTAATCCTGATAAATGTTATATTTTCATTTTCTATCATTTCCTGTCTCAACTGGTCATAATCCTTTTGCCCTTCATGAATTTTCCCATCAATTTCAATCGCTACACGTAATTCATGACAATAAAAATCAATGATAAAGCCATTAATTTCATGTTGTCGCCGAAATTTTAAATTGTTGAATTTTCTATTTCTAAGAGCATTCCAAACTAAAAGTTCTGCATTTGTTGAATCTTTTCTAAGTAATCTTGCAAATTGTTTTTTTATAGCATGCATATTATTATTGGATACACTCCCCTCTCCCTATCCTGGGAGAGGGGCTGGGGGTGAGGGCATTATTTATATATCTTCCCCCACTCATGCCTTTTCCTCCCTTTCCATGAACCTCCGTGGTACACCGCGCTCATGATGAGCGGGAGCACCGACGTGGCCTCGGCATAGACCATCTGTTCATGTGAACCGTCCACCTTTCCCCAGGACTGAGCCTCCCTGAGGGTGGAACTGGAGCAGGCGCCGTCGCGCGCGTCTGCAACGGTTATCTGCACGGCGTATTTGTGCATGGGCACCTCCTTCCCCAGTACCTCGGCGCACACAACGGTGTCCTGGGCAAAGTTCTTGGGTACGCCGCCGCCTATCATGAAGAGCCCAGTGGTGCCGGCATTCATCTTTATCTCCGTGAGCTCAAGGAAATCCTTTACCGAGTCTATGGAGACGTAGCCCCTCTTTCTCTCGTACTGGTGCTTCACCAGGCCGAATCCGGCGCTGGAGTCGGAAAATGCCGGGCAGAAGATTGGGACATTGTGCTCGTATGCCGTCTCAATGAGGGAGCCCTTTTTCTTCGCGTTGTTTTTACAGTATTTTCCCATCTCCTGTATGAATTCCCGGGACGACCATGGCCTGGGCTCAAGGCCGTCGGCGATCTGTTTTATGGTGTTGTCGCAGGCCTGGAGCTCCTCTTCGTCAATGTAGGTGTCGTAGATCCGGTCGATGTAGAGTTCGCGGAGCTGCGCATCGTCGGCGCCTGAGTTTCCGCGGTAATGGCTGAAGCCCAGGGCCTCGAGGAAGTCCATGTCCACAATGGAGGCGCCGGTGGCCACAATGGCGTCCACCATGTTGTACTTCACCATGTCGGAATAGATTTTCATGCATCCCCCGGCGCTCGTGCTCCCTGCCAGGGTGAGTATGATGGAGCAGTCTTTGTCTTTCAGCATGAGGTCATAGATTTCAGCCGCCCGTGCGGTGTCACGGGCAGTGAAGGACATGCCCCTCATCCCGTTTATGATGGGCGTTGAGTCAAAGGAGGTGATGTCGATGTGTTTGATGGTGTCTTTGAGAAAATCTTTTTTTTTCATGGTTTTACCTTAAATCTATATTCATTAAAATTTCAGACTGCCTGCCCTCACCCCTGGCCCCTCTCCCAAATAGGGAGAGGGGTATGCTTTACATATTTCTGATTCTATTCAGTAGTATATTTAAATCCGTTGTAATTTCTTCGTTAGTCACTCTGATAAAGGTTATAGCCATATTTTCGATCGATTTTTGTCTTGATTGGTCATAATCTTATTGTTTTTCATGAATTCTACCATCTATTTCAATTGCTAATCGCAATTCATGACAATAAAAATCAACAATAAAACCATTAAGCTCATGCTGGCGCCGAAATTTTAAATTGTAAAATTTTCTATTTCGAAGTGCATTCCAGATCAATTGTTCAGCATTTGTTGATTCCTTTCTTAGTAATCTAGATAACTATTTTTTTATATAATGCATGATAATATCTAACACACACCCCTCTCCCTATTTCGGGAGAGGGGTAGGGGGTGAGGGCATAATTTTTAAAATATATTAACAGTTAAAATTAAAAGGAAATAAAAATCAACAATAAAAATGAATTAACGGGGCTTGAAGGTTGCCAGAGGATTATCTAAAAACACAAGACTCAGTATCTTATATACTAACTTGGCAGCGGTGAAATCGGAACTTTTTTCAGGCCCGGGGCAGAGCTCAACGACATCGAACCCGACTATCCTCCTTTTTTTCGAAACCTCCCGCATAAGGTCTATGACATCGTACCAGTTGAGGCCGCCGGGCTCAGGGGTCCCGGTGGAGGGGAGCATGGAGGGGTCAAAGACATCCAGGTCTATGGTGACATAGACATTTTTTGTGAGGAGTGTGAGTATTTTTTTTATCCATTTACGGTCATTCCGCATATTTTCGGCAAAGAAGATCCTCTCCCGTTTCATGGAGGCTCTTTCCGATGCATCCATGCTCCTGATCCCAGCCTGAACGATGGGGCTGTGTTCCCGCGCCCTGGCCATGACGCAGGCGTGGTTGTACCTGGAACCTTCATACTCTTCACGGGTGTCTGCATGGGCATCGAGCTGGAGGATGGTAAGGTCCCGGTATTTTTCTGCGTAGGCCTCAATTGCGCCTATGCTCACGGAATGCTCCCCGCCCAGGAGTACGGTGAATTTATCCCTGTCCAGGTGGTATGTTATCCTTTCATGGACCGCCCTGGCCATGGCCTCGGGGGATTTGAAGTTTTTCATTGTTTTATCGGTGAAGATCCCCTTCCGGTAGACCTCGGTTCCGGTTTCAATGTCGTAGAGTTCCATGCTCGCGGAAGCCTCGATGATTGCCGAAGGCCCCCTGTCGGCGCCTTTTATCCAGGTGCTGGTTCCGTCATAGGCCACGGGTACAATGACCACGGGGGATTTTTCCAGGTCGTCAAATTCTGCCGGTATATCACCGAAGTTCCGTCTCTTCATATCAGCCTGCCATTCCTGAAATTACGGGATAGACGTAGTTCACGAAGCAGAGGGAAACCAGGGCAGTGCCGTATTTTTTTTCAGGGATAAAGCTCTTTGTAATGATATTCATGCCGGTGAGGCTGTAGTCCGCGGAATAGCCGTTGCAGTAGAGCTCCTGTATGCTCAGGGTAAGGTTCTCCCTGATTTCCGCGTCGCTGTAGTCGCCGTTGTGCTCGCAGACAAGGCCGCCGTACCTGGCGCCCCGTTCCCTGTCATGGAGCCAGCCGTAGATGATGCCGGCCGTGGCCCGGTGCCCCTTTTCCGCTGTTGAAACCGCCATGATGGATTCCATGACAGACCCGTGGACAAGTCCCGCGGGCCTCTCCACCTCCCTGGCGATGCCGGGCAGTATTGAGGAGTAGGTGATGATGTTGCACATCTCGATACCGGCATTTTTCAGCGCCAGGTGGTATGATCCGGCATGGATTGTTATGTCGCTTTCCCCTGAGCCCGATGAGACAAAATAATCCCTGGGAATTCTATTTCCCGTAAGAATGAAGCTGTCATGATTGAGTTCGTTTTTCCGGATTTGTTCTTCTGTTTCTCTGTATGCTCTCTGATTCACCGGACCCTCCCTGAAAAATAAACATTTTTTATTCCATTCAGCTGATGCAGTATGGTATTTATTGAAAGGATCTTGTGGCAGCTAAATTCTCAGGCAGGTGAGGGCGTGCATGTAATGCTCGCGGGCTTTTTCCGGTGCCTGGCGATGTACGGCGCCGGAAGGGATAATAACTTTTAAAACGGTGTTTGTCAAATAGCGTTACCTCTACTATTTTAGACTACTTAATTTCTGGAGACATAAATAAATGATATCCGGTTCAGTGCAAGTTTTTTATGGAATTAATTAAATTTTTTTTGGAGGATGTGCCCTCACCCCCGGCCCCTCTCCCGGAATAGGGAGAGGGGTGGTAGTTATATTTATATTTTCTTAAAAAAGAATAATTTTATGAAATAGCGAGACCCCTATACAGATAATAAATTAGTATTTATATTTAATATTTTTTTGGAAAAAAATGATTATTAAAGACATGTGCTAAAACCCTCTACCTACCGGGAGAGGGTGCGCAGCGCGCGGGTGAGGGCATCAGATTTATAAGATTGAAAGTATACTTTTTGTCATCCAGAATTTTTCATTAAAATGGCATATTCAAAACCGTCGATGAGGCCCTGAAAGGAGGCTGCGTTGATGTTCTCTGAAAAGGCATTGACCTTCCAGACCCTTTTTCCGTTGGTGAATATAATGGAAACATCCACTTCAGTGCTGGTTCCGCGCCGGGAATCGAGGATATTCGCGCCGTAATCCACAAGCTTGATCTCCGTGAGCTCGGGGAAGAGGGGGGTGAGCGCCTTTTTCAGCACTTTTGCCAGGGCATCTACCGGCCCGTTGCCCGTGGAGGCTTCATGGATCATGGTTTGTGCGGCTTCGATCTGCACCGTGGCCTCGGGTTCAATCCCGTTGTCTATGAGACGGTAGTTTCCTATCACGCGGAATGGCGGGATGTAGCCCGTAAGCGCGCGGGCTATGGTGAGTTTTTTTGTGGCGTCTTCTATTTCATAGTTGAGCATATATTCCCCGGCACGGCATATTCTCTCTTCATATTTTTTTTCCCGTTGCAGGCGACAGCCTGTCTGTTTTGCCTGAACCGTATTTGAGCATGATCCTGTCCTGCCTGATGCTGTATTCTGAAAGGTCTGAATCCACTTCATGGAACCAGAGCTTGCTGCCGGTCACCTTGTCAACCTTGATAAGAAAAAATTTATCCTTTTCATCAATAAAAATTATATACAGAAAATTATCGAAGAGTAACTGCAAAAAGGACCTTCCCGGTATCAGCCAGGCGGTTTCGCCGCTGGATTTGTGAAGGGCTATGAACTGGCCGCTCTTTTCGTCCTTGATACAGTTTAAATAAAAGGTATCCCTGTCATCAATCGCATCTTCAATTGAATTTACGTCGTTTATCCTCCTTGCCCATATGTTCCTGTTTGTCTTTGAATTCCGGCAGAGGAGGATCGATTTATCTGTTTCGAATTCAAGTTTTTTTTCTTTAAAATCAAAGACCTGGTTATTTTTTATTTCCATTATCTTTTGTTTTGGGGTTATTTTTTTATCCTTTTAAAATAGTACCGATTTTCTCTCCAACGCGCACTTTCATTCCCGGGGAGAGCTTTCCGAATTTTATCATCCCCTTTTGAAATATCATTATTACCGTTGAGCCGAGATGGAAAATGCCGGCCTCGCCCCCTTTTTTCAGGATGGGCTGTTTCGTCTTTTCGAAAAGGACCTCCCTTTTCCCGTTCTTCCGTTCCGGTGATGTATTATTGTACGTGAGGGATATTGTACCTACACCCATTGCTCCGATTTTACACAGTGCCACCCTGCCATAATCAGTTTTTATGTAGGAAATGACCCTTTCATTTACTGCATAGAGGTTTTTCATTCCCTGCACCATGAACTCCTGCACGGTGTACAGCTCTCCAGGGATGGACAGATATCCTTCGACTTTGCCGGTGACCGGCGAATGGATCCTGTGATAGTCCGACGGGGAGAGGTAAATGGTGATAAAGTCGCCCCCCTTGAAGTGCCTGCTCATTTCAGACGGAACCAGTTCTTCAACGCTGTAGGCAATCCCCTTTGCCTGCATCAGCATGTTTCCTTCCATCCTTCCGAACTGGTCCACCCTCCCGTCCACAGGCGAGACTACGGCATTGGCCGCGCTGTTTATTTTATGGATGCCGGGCCTCAGTTTCCTTGTGAAGAACAGGTCGAAGTTTTTAAACCCGGCTGCGGGGATATTGAATTCCTCCATGACAACATTGTACTTTCTGCAGAATCTTTTCATCAGCCTTTTCAATAGCCATTGCGGCATTTCCATTCTTGAAAGGGAGCCGAAGAAATTGGAGATAAGTCCCTTGGGAAGCAGTGTGTGGAGGATTACTTTCAATTTATTTTTCATCGAACCTTTTCATTGTGTTTTAAATTTTTTGTTATTAGGTGACTATAAATATTAGCTCACGGATGTGCACGGATGTTCACGGATTTTTTTATATGTATAGGCATTATTAATAAATTATGACCTAATGTATTATATTTTTTATAAAAAACTTGAATTATAATAATAGAAATTTATGTATATTTCATTTTTATCCGTGTTAATCCGTGTTAATCCGTGTTAATCCGTGAGCAAATTTTTTCTTCCTGTCTGAGTTTAAACAATTTTTATCATCGAGATATTTTTGCCATTTTATGTAAAAAGGCAGACTTTTAGAGCAGAATTAAACAGGTTCTTTTGTAAATCAAGTCAATTTTTTATTTGACAGGGTTTGGCTGATATCCAATAAAATTTATGTAATGCTATGGTAATCTCAGGTATGATGTGAAAAAAATGTATGCCGCTAAAATTTTAATCTCATTCCTCCCTTTTGTATTTGCTGCCGGGCCGCTTCTTTCCGCGCAGCCGTTCAAGCCATGGGGCTCTTCCGTGACCGTGGCTGATGAAAATATTGTTCTCCATGTGCATAAGAGCCCGGCTCCTCAGAAAAAAACCCCTGACGCGGAATTTCAGAGGAAAGGCCCGGTGGTGAAGGTCTTTAACGGCGTACAGGGCGGGGCTTTTTTTCTGATAAAATTTTTTCAGGCTGCCATATCTCCTCAAGATGGCCCCAGCTGCAGGTTTTCTCCCACATGCAGCGCCTACGGCAGGGACGCGGTCATTAAGCATGGCGCGCTCCTGGGATCCTTCATGGCCGGTGAGAGGCTCATCAGGTGCAACCCCTATAACAGGCCGGGCGTTGACAATGTCCCGGATAGTCTTTCCGGCCATTGATATGCAGACCGCATGAAACTTTTTGCTGCCCTCATACTTTCAGCCGCGGCCCTGATGCCGTCACATGCCCCGGGAGAGGCACCGGCAGATTTTGAACGGGCCCAGAAGATGTTCATAAAAGAGCTCTTTCTGAAGGGCGACTATTTCCAGAGCATACATGAGACCAGGAGGCTCCTCTATTACCGGGAACGGCAGGGGGCCGATAGTGACTATGACTTCTTTATCCTTGGGAATTACTATTACGGCGGACAGTACAAGACCATTGTCCACATGCTGTCAAAAAAAACCGGAAGCCCCGATTTCAGAGAGAGGCTGCTTCTTTCACATGCCTATATGAAGCTTGGGCTCTTCAGCGCGGCATTTGCCGGCATAAAGGATCTGGAATACGGAGGCGTTGCTGAAAATTTCAGGCTCCCACTTCTCCTCTCAAGAATTGACCCGTTGATGCATGATTTTAATTACCGGAAAGTCATTGAGGAGATTCAAAGGGCAAAACCCTACATTGATGAGGGTAAGTACGGGGAATTATACTCGTCCCTTGACAGGTACCGGGGCCTCCCGTACAGGAATATTCCCGCTGCGGTTACGCTCTCCCTTGCCCTTCCCGGAGCAGGGCAGGTATACGCGGGGAAATATCTCCATGGCATCATAAGCCTCCTGGGAGTTGCGGCCACTGCCACTGCCGCATGGTACTATGCCGGAAAGGGGAACCGGGGGCTTGAATACAGCTTTGTATTTTTTTCATCGCTTTTTTATCTCGGGGGGATTTACGGCGCCTATAACTCCGCAGGGAGCTTCAACAGGGACCTGGATATGAATTTTGTAAAAAATTTCAGGGAGAGGAACGTCCCGGAATACCGGCCTGTGACAGAACGCGATGCGGCGGAGCTTCTCGGCCGATGAAGTAAAGAATTGCTTACGGATGAACACGGATGAACACGGATAAAAATTAAAATCAAATCAATGAAATAAATTACCAATCAATGTCTGTTATGAATAAGAATAATCCGTGACTATCCGGTGCGCCACGAGGCGCTGAAAATACCAGTCGGTGGAAATCCGTCACGAGTAATTGGTCTTTCACTCGGAAGATGATAAAACAGCCTGACCGGTGACGGGAAAG
>VFJS01000086.1 GCA_009885955.1 Spirochaetia bacterium
AGTGGAAGCTGCTTACTAAAAAAGGAGAACTTCGTTATTGTGTAACTTCCCTTAAGCTGTATCCGGATAAGGGGATTTTAGAGGGATCATTCATAGATATAACAGATAGGAAACTGGCTGAGGGGAACCTTCATAAATCCGAATCCCGTTATCGTCGACTTTTTGAAACTGCTCAAGATGGAATTCTTATCCTTGATGCTGAAACTGGTAAGATTGTTGATGTTAATCCATTTTTGATTGATATTTTATGTTACTCAAAAGAACAACTTATTGAAAAAACAATTTGGGATATTGGATTTTTTAAAGATATAATTGCAAATCGGGACAATTTTCTGGAATTACAGCAAAAGGAATATGTTCGTTATGAAGATTTACCCCTTGAGACCGCTTCAGGACAGATTGTCGAGGTTGAGTTCGTCAGCAATGTATATTTTGTTGATAATCAAAAAGTAATTCAATGCAATATTCGCGATATCACCGACCGCAAAAAAGCAGAGAAAGCAGCTTATGAAAGCGAAAATAGATATGCATTAACTCTTGCAGCAGTAAATGATGGTATATGGGATTGGAATGTTTCAAATGGTTCTGCTTTTTTTAGTGCCAGTTATTATATGATGCTGGGGTATGAGGATAGAGAATTTCCTGCAACTTATGTCAACTGGCGGCTAATTGTTAATCCGGAAGATATTGACAGAGTTGAATATGAACTTCAAAAGAGTATCAACACCGGGAAGGGATTTGATATTGATCTCAGAATGAAGAAAAAAGATGGTGAGTGGCTCTGGGTTTCTACTCGCGGGAAAGCTATAGAATTTGATGCAGAAAGAAAAGCGCTTCGGATGGTCGGGACGTTGAGCGACATCACCGAACGCAAACTCGCTGAACATAACATTAAATCCCTACTTGAAGAAAAGGAGATAATCCTTAAAGAAGTTCACCATCGTATCAAGAACAACATGAATACTATAAAAAGCCTTCTCGCGCTCCAGGCAAACAATTCAAGAGAACCGGCTGCCGTTGACACGCTTAACGATGCAGAAAACCGTATTCAGAGCATGATGGTATTATATGATAAATTATACCAGTCGCCAAATGTAAATGAAATGCCGGTTAAGAATTATCTCCCATCACTTGTTGACCAGATTATCTCAAACTTCCCCAACAGTAAGGTAGTCAGGATTGATAAAAATATCGATGACTTCATCCTCGACTCAAAGAGATTAACCACACTGGGTATACTCATAAACGAGCTCCTGACAAATGCTATGAAATATGCATTCCAAGATAGAGCCAATGGCTTAATAACTGTTACCGCTTCATTGAAAGGGAATCAAGTCTCAATAATAATTCAGGACAACGGCGTTGGTGTTCCGGAATCTGTTAATGTTGAAAAATCAACCGGTTTCGGTCTTCAGCTCGTCGGAATGCTTACAAAACAGCTTCGTGGATCTATTAGAATGGAAAGTGAAAATGGGACGAGATTTATACTGGAATTTGAGAAATAGATTTAATTTGTCTGAATATAATTTTTCAATAGATTAAAAACAATCCGTTAGCTCTTCTCAGTTTCATCCATATTGAATTTAAAATTGTCATCCCATGGAATACCTTTAAGAATAAATCAAATAATTAAGACCCCGCCCGCCCTTTAAAGGAACTTTGAAAGGGGCTTCTATAATCTTTTAAAATTTCGTTGCCCTGGATACTTTATTGTTTATATAACTTACTGAGGTCCTGTTTTAAGGTCTCAGTATTCTTTTTATTAGAGGTGATGGGTATTCTTTAAATTACACCATGCTATTGATATTTCTGCTGACTTTACAGAGGATTTGCCCCTGCGTGTAATCGAGATTGAATTCACATTTTAAGCAGTCATCTAATTTCATAAGGAAGGTTAACCTTTATGGCATTGTATAGAATTTAATAAAATTTTATTTTTCTATATCAAAATAAATATAAGTAAAGATTTAAAATAGTACTAAAAATTTTCTTCAAAGCTTGGGCAGGAATAAATAACAATTTCGATTTCATTCATTGAAGAATCATTTAATTGATTAATCGACTTTGACAAATTAGACTTTATCAAGCATTCATTTTTTTTGCACATGGGGCAGGCCCCGTTTCCTTTTATATTAAATTTTATATTCATATTGATCTCCACTTGTCATACTTTATCTATCAAATGATCTATTTTTTCTTATAGGATGTTATGATAGTCCATAACACCTGATTCTGAATTATCAAAATGTTAGATGACTTTATACTGTTGATAAATAAATTAATCGAAATTTTAATACAAGACATTTTTTCAGGATTAATGTGAATTATTCATAGGGTTATTTTTTTTATACTACTATTTTATATATATCAAATAACCCCCGAAATTTTTTTATTAGCGACCTGTCACGATTTGTTCTTAAAGATTCATTGTTCAGTTGTAAAGACAAGGAAGAGTGATATTTTGTTGCTAAAGTTTGAAATAATTTGCAAGGGAGCTGAGTTTAAGTATATTGATAATTTTTGGACTAGCATTTATTAACAATAATGATTTCCCTTTCTGTTTTTGAAGCTTAAGTAAACCGATTAAAATTCCTATTCCCGATGAGTCAATATAATCAACATCAGATAGGTCGATTTCAACATTCTTATTAACTTTTTCACCTATCTCAAAAAGCTTTTGTTGGAAGCTTTTAATAGTCATCATTTCAATATCTCCTTTTACAGAGATATTCACTTGTTCATTGGTTTCAGTAATATTGATATCCATATTTCATGCCTGCATACAATTTAATTTAATGATATGGTATCTTTGATAACAAGTCAAATATAAATTTTTTTTACAGGGGAATCCTTTTGGAAAAAATTGATAGAAATCTATAATGAGATACCATGCAAAAAAAGGATTTATTATGGCAGACATCCCTATTTACATCTGTCACATAACTCACTAATTTTCTTCAGCAACCTGCCGCGATTTATTCTTAAATGTTCATTGTGTAGTTGTAAAGACAAGGAAATATATTCTTTCTCAATCAGCTGATATTCATTGCTATGATATATTGATGTAGCCCATGTCTTTACATCACCATCCCATAGATCTAAAAGTTCAGGCGGCATTAACTCAATGTAATCACGGTCTTGATAATTTGAATAAAAGTCAACCGATTGCATTTCATTTATAATGCAAATTTTAAGACAGAGTGCATAGATTTGATTATTTGTCATAAATATACAGTTTCTGATATAATTCTATATGTCTCTTGAATTGAGACTGTATGAAATTCAGTCTGGGTTTTAACGTTTCCTGGGATCTGTTTTTATCATTTATTTGCGTATTTTCCTATATGTTTAAAGATTGTCTGCATTATCAGCAGAATCATGTCATTCATTACCCTAAAAATAGCGTTCATTACTTTAGATTGGGAAATACATCGGAATTTCCAGTATTTTATTGACAATTGAGGGATTATAATGGCACCTTTGGAGAAGGTAAGATACTGAAAATATTGAATACATTAAAATATTTCAGATTAATTACCGAATCATTTGACTATTTATATTTTCAAGATTATATATTTGCAATAACAAACAAGTTGAATTAATCCTACCGGATTGTAAATACTGAGGTCAGCAATGAATGATCAGAAGCGTAAAACCATTCTACTCGTTGAAGATGAAATGATCATAGCTATGACCGAAAGAATGAACCTCGAAAAATATGGATATAATGTTATTGAAGCGAATACCGGGGAAGAGGCAATAAAAACAGTTGATGAAATACAGTTTATTGACCTTATCCTAATGGATATCGATCTGGGTTCAGGGATGAATGGGCCGGATACCGCAGTACAGATCCTGAAAATCAGAGAGGTACCGATCGTCTTTCTGACGTCACATAACGAGAAAGAAGTTGTGGATAAAGTAGAAAGCATTACCAATTATGGCTATGTCATAAAGAATTCTGGTAAGTTTGTCTTGATACAAACGCTAAAAGGCGCACTTAGGCTGTTCGAGGCAAATCAGAAAATTGCCAAAGAACTTATAGAACGCAAACGGGCAGATGAATATATTAAAAACCTTTCCATAGAAAGGGAATCCCTCCTCAAAGAAGTAAACCACCGAGAACAATTCCATACAATAATACAGACACTTCCGGACATCATATATAAAATAAACATCGATGGTTTATTTACTTATATCAATAATGCAGTATCGCTCCTCGGTTATACCCCTGAAGAACTTTTGGGTAAACATTTCAGAATTATGTTGAATGAGCAAGATATCGAAAAAATAAGCAGAGATTTGATTGTGCCAAAATATACTGATGATTTATCCAAGATCACAGAACAACCAAAATTATTTGATGAAAGACGTACCGGCAACAGGATAACCCGCAATTTACGACTCAACATTAAACACAGAAATGCGATAAAAGAAATTGCAGGCGATATTATATCTGTTGGAGTTTGGGAACAAAACAAATCAGGAGTCACTGAATATTCAGGGACTATCGGAGTGATCAGAAATATTGATGAAGTTGATCTCGGTAATCATGCTTTGATTCTTACTGAAAATCATTACAGAACATTAATAAGTAATCTTACAGAGATCATTTTGATAATTGCAGTAGATGGAACAATACTATTTGCAACTAATTCATCTAAAAATAGCCTGGGATATGACCCGTTTGTTATTTTAGGTGAGAATATTTATAGTTATATTCATCAGGAAGATGCAGGTCAGCTCAGTAGCAGAATATGGCTATTGACTGCTGAGCCTGTTGATGAAAGCAAGTTCTCACTGAGAATGATAAATAGCTCTAAAGAATGGCTTTATTTCAAGATTCAAATGATGAAAATTGCAGATAATAACAAACAGACGAGCTGTTTAATAATTAACGCAATTGATATCACAGAACAGGCCAATCTTTTAAAAGATCTTCGCAACCTCCTTACCCAAAAAGAGCTTATCCTCAAAGAAGTGCATCATCGAATCAAGAACAATATGAGCACTATGATATCTCTACTTTCACTGCAAAGTATGACTTTAAAAGATACAACAACAATAGCTGTCCTTGAGGAAGCTGGAAACCGTATTCAGAGCATGATGTTACTGTACGATAAATTGTACCAGTCTCCCAATTTTAATGAAATGTCGGTTAAAGAATATCTCCCCGAACTTGTAGACCAGATCATAGAAAACTTCCCCAACTTTGGTGTAGTCAAAATTGTTAAAAATATTGATGATTTTCTCCTCGAGTCAAATAGATTATTAACCCTTGGAATAATAATAAATGAGCTCCTTACAAATATCATGAAATATGCTTTTGTGGATAGAATCGATGGAATAATAACAATATCCGCTGCATTACTAGAAAATATTGTTATCATAATTATCCAGGATAATGGCAACGGTATTCCCGAATCAATTGATTTTGAAAACTCATCCGGTTTTGGACTTATGCTTGTAGGCATGCAGACAAAGCAACTTCATGGGACTATACGAATAGAAAGAGAAAATGGGACAAGAATTATTCTGGAATTCGAGAAATAGTCAGGGTATCAGATTTTTAGTTTAAGTGGCATTTCCACATGGGCACCCTTTCTCCGAAGTATATTACAAACTGATTCATAGCAGTACCCCAAACTCGTATTGATTGATATAGATTAACATGAAATACCAAACTCGGTTTATTTTATATGGGGTTGTTAAATAGATAATGAATTATAAATTTGTTATTATATCAATGATGAAAAATATTGTTTATCGGACGGGCTCTAATTAGATATAAAACATTTTCCCTTCTTTATTATTTACATTGATATTTAACTGATGTTGTACCAGATCTTTAAGAGTAATAGACTTTAAATGTTCAGACATTACCATATGAAAATTTCTCCAGAAAATTTTTGTCGAACAACGTTCGCTTCTTCCACAGGCATTATCCGACTCTATACAATCGGGTCCTAAAAGGTTGCTTTCGAAAGCTAAAAAAATATCATAAACTTTAATTTCTTCTGCCTTTTTTGAAAGTTTATAACCACTTTTTTTCCCTTTAACATTTTTAAGCAACCCAGCAACCTTTAGAGAAGAAACGATATGATCAAGATATTTTTCCGATATTTCTTGATTCTTTGAAATATTTTTCTGTAAAATTCCGATGTCACTTATTGAAGCTACCTCAATCATTGTTCTTAGTCCATATCGAACTTTAGTGTTAAATCTCATTTTTTACCTTTGTTAATAATAAAATTATACAAAATTATATCAAATGTGAAACATATTTATTATACAAATTTGATTCATATTATTTGACACCATCTTTATGAAATTTTTTTCATCAAAGTCAAAATCTTAATATTCTTCATAATTATTTCATAGAGATATCATAATCAATATGTAAGTCTATCCCATAGAAGACTGTTTGGATATATATTTTACAAGGATTTGATCATCAATAAATCCCATGTCTTTCAGAATGATTCCCAACATCCCACCAGAATTTTTTTGAAGAGTAATTGCCTTGTCAAGCTGTTCTTTGGTAATTTCTCCACCTTCAACCAATAAATCTCCAAGTAATCGTTTTGACATAATTATACTCCTTTGATTTAAAAAAATAAATAATATTAAATTTTTTTGTCAAATTTTCCAACCACAGTACATATATGTTAGAGAAACAACAAATAGTAGCCTGGCTTTATCCTTGCCGATAAAGTTCGCTACCCACATCATCATAGAGAGCAAGTTTATAAATATGCTTTTCTCTTTCGATTAACAAATGATTTACCGATTTCCGCAGTTTATTTTAAAATATAATTTCTTAGATTAAAAAAATTTCAAAAATACATTCCTGAAACACCTTCTTTCTTCTGGATTAGTATCATGAAAGTAATCACTGATCTCAAATATGAAATCTAATTTTGTCCTGCTATTTCTACATTTTATTTTTGAACCTTCATCAGAAATAGCTTCCAGATTTCTGGAATCACGACACAGATCTTCAAATATTTTTTTTAATTCCTGATCCGTTTTGGAAATGTTGACCAGCTGGTATGCATCGTACTCATCAATATACAGATCACCCCTGTATAACAAATTATCCAATGCAGGATAATATTTTATTGTATTCGGAACAATGCAGTTAGATATGAATTTTAAGTGATGATAAAAATTGTAATCTGTGTGGATGGCTGTAAGAATATTCCTTACAAAATTCAAATTTTCCTTTTTTAAGTTTTCAGTTGATGCCGTTTTGTTCATATACTCCTCTACTCTTCGATTACATATTGGATATTCTCCAAAGTATCATCAGAATCCTTTTCTTTATTAATATATATAAGCATTTATGTAAAAAAACGATAAATTATTTTAATAGTGTAATGAACGCTACTTATTAGGTAATGAACAACATCTTTTAAGGATTATGAAGATGTTCAGATTTTTAGTTTAAGTGACTTTTGTCAACGAATCCGATTGAGAGTCTAAACGGCTCACTCGAACAGTTTGCTCATCGGGTCAGGAAGTGGCGTAACGGCGACATGAAAAAACGATGGCTTGCTGCAGCCATCCTGAAGGCAGAAGAACGTATGCATCGGGTTAGAGGTTTCATGGGAATAAATGCTCTTGTGAAAAATATGGAGAGGTTGGTAATTGAAAATAAAAAAATCGTTGACAGGTAGGTTAGCATTATGAATAATTCACCGCTAAGGAATTTCAACTAAAAGCGGGACAATTTCAATAATTTTCATGATCTCGAAGAGATTATATGTAATGTATTAAATTAATCCCTCCGGAAAATTTCTCTTCATATAAGATTTTCATGTAAAATTATAGCGGGGGAATTGGGCAAAGGGAGGGCACATACTATTTCACAGCGATAGTTATTGAATTTGAAAAATGATATAAAGACACAATCAAAATATGAACCACAATGATAATATTCTTGATGATTATTTTGAAGAAGTCGGTAGAGATTCCGCTGACCATAAAAAAGATATAGAGAAATTTTCTCAATTGCTTGATAATCTTCTTGGTTCATATATTCCCGATAAAGATGATCGTTATAAAAATGAATTGGCTTCATTTAAGAATACAGTTCATGACTTTGAAAAATATATTGAAAGAAATAAAGTATATCTTGCCAAACAAGAAAGAAACAGCCTCTCTTTAATATCAGAATCCGCCTATTCCTCAATAGTAAAAAAAAGGATGGCAGAAGATTTAATACATAAAATCAAAAAGAGGCACGAAGAAGAGAAAAGTAAAAATCAGGTTAAGGCTCTGATCGATAAAGAAATTGATGAAATCCGCAATTCTAAAACAGGAATTGCCGCCTGGTACAGGATTACAAAATTTTCAATAAATTACGGGACATTGACTGTTTTTTCTCATAAAATCAGGGATTCCTCCTTATCAATCATCCGGAATAAAGTATTATCATGGCAGAAAACTATTGAAAAGGCCGTTAAAAACTCCTTGGATAACAAATATTATATGTTAAGCACAATTGAGTATAATGCGCTCGAAATAATCCTGCAGCTTAAAAAACCTATCGATGACATCTGCAGTATCAATATTAGTTTTTATTATGATGACAGGTTGATATCTGATAAGATCGATAATTTTGCAAAAATATATATAACCCTGCTGAAAAATTCCAGGTATACAGAATTTGCATTTAATAAGGTTATCAAAGAAAAGGATTCTAAGGAAAAAAATAACAATCATGGTCTTTATGGCATCTTGAAAAATTTATTGGACCAGCCAATTCATAATAATAAACCATTATTAAGAAATGAGTATGATAAAATAAAGAACAGTATCACCGGCTTTTTATTTTCCTATTATACTTCACGTGAAAAAGTCATCATCAGGACAATAAATCAAATACTATACCTGCTGGCGTTTGATGGGAAGCTCAACTATGATCAAAAACATCTGACAGAAGAGGCTCTGCTGAAATCGAAGATTAGTCAGGAATCAATTAAAGTTGACGATAGTATACCCGATAAAAAGCTTGAAGAACTTAACAGAGTTTTTGAAATATATTTACCAAAAGGGCTCCACCTGGAGGAGAGAATCGTCAGGGTTGATTATGGGAATCAATATATGGCATTTATAAACAATGTTAAAAATAAACCTGTTATGAGAATCTTGAAACTATTTGAAGGAAATTATTATTATTTTATCGATTATATAATTGATAAAAATAATTTCATTGTGATGTATGATGAAAATGAGTTTAATGGCTATTTTGACATAAAGCCTGAAATTTACGATACTGCAGACAAATATAATGCCTGCTTGACTGAATTAAGCGGCACCAAGAAAAAGGAGATTGAAGGGCTGGTTCCGGAATTGAATGGAACGGTTGAGGGTTTAATCAATAGCCTTACAAGTCCGGAATCTTCAAGGCTAACGGACAATCCAAAAATTAAATTTGCAACGAGTGTTCTGCAAAAAATATCGGAAATTAATTACAGGATCGCATCCAGTTTACATGAAATGATTTCATCGTATTATAACAACAGGGAAGTGATTAATGAAGATAAAAAAAAGAATTTTGATTTTTTTTTAAATTCAATTGTTAAAAGGAGTAAAAATCAGCGGTTAAACAAATTTTTCAATAAAGATGATATATCATTAAAGGAATTCCTGGAATCGGCCTGTTCATTATGCTTTCATATTGCGCATTCATTGAATAATGTAAGCATTGGAAATATGGTGAAAGAGAGGAACCAGCTTAAATCATCAATGACAAAAATTGAAATATCGCAACCCGGGTTAATTCATGAACAGTCAATTAATGCGGATATAGAAGAAAATAGTGTAATAGAGAAAATTGATACTATGTACAAGGACAGCTTAACAAAGCTATGGAAAATTGACTATTTTAAAGACCAGGTTGTACCAAAACTTTACAATGAAAAAAATAATTATAAATTGAATATACCCAGGTTCGTGTTCATGAGTAATATAATCGGATTCGAAGAACTGAATAATAAATACGGCCATAACAATGTTGACGATTATTTTTCTAAATTTTCATACGAAGTTCAGAAGCATGTAGATACTAAAAACAATGTTGATAATCTTGTATTCAGGTATGGAGCAGGGCAGCTGCTTGGATATCTGAATGATATCACTCTCCTGGAGGCAGTTGATATTTTAATGCGGGTCAACAGCTCTATACAAAACATCGTTTCATCCGATGAAAATGTTGCTTTTGATAAAATTATTTATAATTTTGCCGTTTATGAGGAGCGGCTTGATACCAATCATTTTCAAAATACTGTTTATGTGACTAAGATGCTATCGATTTTAAACAGCGGCCCCGGGAAACGAGTCGGTTTTTTAAAGAATCCTAAACATGAAATATCCGGGAAAGACTTTGATTCACGGGGCAACTTAAGCAGTGACCTTTTTACACAAATGTAAAAATCAAATAGGATTGTTGAATTATTCCAGGATTAAGTCAAAAAAATTGTATCGTTAAAGCGGATAAAAATATATTTGCAGGACTATGTAATGAAAAAACTTAGTACAAAGGGCATATGTGCCTATTGTAAAAATGAGATCCCTAAAAATTCACGTTCAATTCTTGCCCATTATTCCAAATGCAAGGGGAGAATTATTCATAAAACATATAGCCATACAAAACATATGGTTTTATTAATTGAGGATAAATATAATTCCGGATATTGGCTTGTCATCGTGGCAAAATCAATTTTACCAATGAAAAAAATCGATACATTTATTAAAGATATATGGGTGGAATGCTGTGGTCATGTAAGTTCATTTGCTAAAGGATCTTTAAAAATTGGAATGAATCAAAAATTAAATCAGGTTTTCAAGAAAGAAAATAAAATTGAATATATCTATGATTATGGGTCATCAACTGAAATTTCCATATCATTATTGCATGAAATTGGAGATGAGGATGAAAAAGACGTTCAAATTATATTCCGTAATAAAGATATGGAATTTCAATGTTCCTATTGTGATAATAAAGCTATAGTAATTTGTAGATTTTGTGAATTTGACAAAGAAAAAGGTTTTTTATGTGAATCCTGTTATGAAAAAGATAACTGTGTCAAGTTTGAAGGACGAGAGGTATTATTACCAATAATAAATTCTCCAAGATCAGGTAAGTGTTGTTATAGGGGCTATAGGGGAAAAAATGTTGAAAAGTATTTTCCTAATGATATTATTTAGTAATTTGTTATTATCAACTTGGCATTGATATTGCAATGTTTGACTTCAATTCATGATATTAACATGTACCAAGAATGCCTGAAGTCCAGCATCATCAGAAGGCCATCAGGGAAGAAATGTGTCCAGGATATTTGCCTTGATAAAGGATATGATTCAGATGAGGCTATAAAATTTTTTCCGGACATCCATCATAAGGTTAAAGACATATTAAAACTTGCTTTTTAAACCGGGAAACAGGGAAAATATATTTCAGCCTTGCTGGGGTCTGCCGGGCCCGACAGGGCCCTGTATGAAAAGGTAAAAAATGAACTCCCTTCAGCCCTCATAAACATTCACCATCCCAAACCAGCTCCTCCCATTCCGCCGGCCTGCGCAGGTTTTTTCCGCCCCTCCCCCTTGCCGCCCCCCCAGACCCCCCAGGCTTACCCCCACCCCTTTAATCGGTATTGCGATTTAAGCTGGGGGGTGCTCAAAAGGGGGAGGGGCTTGGTCTGACTATTGGCCTGCTGCCATGAATCAAAATATGTCCAGAATTATCTTATCCCATATACTCCCTGCAGTCCAAAAACGCTGCCAACAGCCATCCCAAAAAAACCGCTCCGGCCATCTCTCTTATAGTGACATGTTCATTTTTTCTTATCTACCCCAGGAAATATCATAAACTGTTTGTGTCTTAAAATCATCTTCAACCTAAAAGCCCGCCCACCCTTTAAAGGTAAATTTCTTCGTCGCAGACCAGCCTTTCAGTCTCCAAAATATTCAACACCCATAAAAATAAAACTTATTGTATCATGTCCCACCCCTGGCGGGTAGGGCAGGGGAGTTAACCTTTATTGTTTGTAACATAGAATAGGCTGTAATCGTGGGATGAAAATTATTTATTACCTGCTGGACTGCTCCTCAGAAATTTTTCATCGCCCGTAGTGTATTTCAAAACAGAAACTTACTATCAAAAATTAATCTTGTTGACATAAAGCTCGCAGTACATAGTGTTATAAAAAAATTATTTAATATACCAAAATACTCCGATTTTTATACCTTATTGTTCAATAAAATTATCTCTTCATGTAACCATTTACATATAAAAAATAAATTTTCCATGTTAGATATGTATATGGTTATTTCCAAGAAAATCTAAGTCAGAACTTCAATATTTTTGAAAGGGAAAAAGTACAGAAATAATGCAATACATGACAAAGGAAATTTATTTTAAAATAAAAATATTAATATCTAAATAAAATTATAATTTCTGTCACATTATTTAATAAATAGATGAATTAAAGGTAATAAATTATTCAAGGAGTTAATCAAAATGGTTTTATATGAAAGGATAAATGCAAAAATTAACGAGTCCTTGATAGTAAACAGGCAAGGAAAAATATTTAACATGGGGTCTGGAGGGTCTGCCAGAATTTTTCAAAAAGACTCCTATGTTATGGTTCCAATGAATAATCAAAATATCACATTTCAGATGTCTCAAACATCAAATGACGGAATTGACTTGAGATATAAGGGAATATTAAGTTATAGGATAAGCGACCCTCTGGAGGCGGCAAAACGTTGGGATTTTACAAATACAGGAATTGCTCTTGAAAATATAGAAGATAGTCTAAAGAAATTTCTCATGGGCGAGTTGAGAATTATAACAGTGAACATGCCGTGGCAAGACATCATAAAAAATAGAGATGACATTACTGAGAAGTTATCGAAGTCCCTATATGATTTTATTTCCGGAAACAGGGAAGAAGGCAGAAAACTATGGCCCATTGAAGTAGATATAATCCAGGTGGGCCAGGTTTTCATTCAATCGGACGAAGTTGTAGGTCAATTACAATCGACACAGAGATGTAATCTGCGGTTACAGGATAATTTAAACCAGCAAAATCTTGATGAAGAAACCTCAAAATCAAAACTTGAATCTGAAGAAAAGATTAAAAATAAAAAATCAGAAATTGATAAAAAAGAACGTATCCAACGATTTGAAAAAGAGCAGGATGAACTTAATTTTAAGATAAAATTAGAAGAAGAAAGAACAATAGTTGAATCTGATTTAGAAAGAATGAAATTTATTAAAAAAATTGAATTGGCAAAATTAGAATTGGAATTCAAACAAATCCTTAAAAATATTGGTGAAATTTCAACAGATACAAATCTTCTTGAGGAAAAAAAGCGAAAGGAAATCAGCAGAGAAATAGATATATTAACCCTGGAGAAGCTTCCGGAAATAAGCAAGGGGCTTTTTGGGAATTCACAAATACATATAACTAATTCATCTGAAATTGAGGATATTATATCTATTTTTATTAAAAAAATTAAGAATATCTAATGATCTTTTATATGAATGTTTATGTTATTCAAAAATGGAGGACTCCCCATGACGAATTTTATTAAAAATATTTTTAACAACGAAAAAAAATACACAGAACCGCAGTTGCTGAAAGAAATCGATAAGATCATTAAGAAAAAAGGGGATATCAATGCCCTCATCGACGGCAAACTTTCCCTGTTGCATATAGCCGTTGCAGGTAATCATATTGGGGCAGTAAAAAAGCTCATTGAAGTGAAGGCCGATATGAATATTATTTCTCCAATGGGAATCTTCCCCCTTCACTCTGCCTGTCTTGGCCCGGGGGATAGCTTAGACATGATAAAAATTCTCACTGAAAACGGCGCTAATGCGCAAGCGGAAACCGAAAAGGATGAAAAGCCCCTCCACTTTGCATCATATTTCAAGGACAGTAAAACCGGTGAATACCTGGCGCAGTATTATGATGATATCGATATCAAAGACATAGAAAATGAAACACCTCTGCATAAAGCTGCATATTGGGGAAACAGGGGAATGACAGAATTGCTGATAAAAAAAGGGGCTGATATAAATGCCCAGAGTATGGACGGAATGACCCCACTTCACCTAACTATATTCTTTTTACGACTTGAAGCTATGGATGATCTCCTAAAAGGAGGCGCCGATCCAAATATCAAAAATAATGACGGCCATACTCCGCTTTTTATTCTTACAAGCTACATCCTCCCAGATGATGAAGTATCAAAGAAAAAAATGCTTGATATGCTCCTTTCATCCGGCGCGGAATTTACAATGCCAACTGGAGTTGATAATATTATTGATCTGGGAATCGAAAAGTTTGAAAGAGGAGATTGCGAAGGGGCTATTAAATTATATAATGAAGCCCTTATAATGGAGCCGGATAACGTATACGCCTTATTCAACAGAGGAAATGCCTTCACCAATTCTGAAAACCGTAGGGAGGCAGTCAAAGATTATACAAGAACAATTGAGCTTGATCCCCGCTATATTCCAAGTTATTTATATCGTGGAGATAATTATGTGCATCTTGAAATGTACGAAGAGGCCCTTAATGATTTCAACAAAGTCATAGAGATGGAACCTGAGGGCAATGAAGGTTATTTCAGAAGAGGGGTATTCTATTTTTCCATGCAAAAAACGGATGAGGCCCGTAAAGATTTCATAAAAGCCGCGAAAATGGGGAATGAAAGGGCCGGTGAATTGTTAAAGAAACATTTTTGATGTTTTAAGATGAGTAAAATCAATAAAATTTTCTCTATTATAAGGTTCCTTATATTTTTTGTCCTTGGTATTGTCATTATTTATTATAAACTGCCGTCCTATTATAATGTTGTCAAAAAAAACAAGCCTCAATTAGTTACTTTGAAAGATTTGTTGAATACAAAACAGGATACACCGTACCTTGAAATATATGGAAAATTAGATTTTAGCCATACGCTGAAATTGGAAATTTATGATAATCATACAGGTGAAGTAAAAAGTAATAAATATCTCTACCCTCTTTTTGATGATACACATGAGAGTGGAATATATATCATTACAGCAACAACACCTGTATTTATGGAGGGGCGCTATCCAGGAAAGAATTCTTTTAAAGGTCTATGGAAAAATTTTGAATTAAATGTTGTTTTTCAAATTATAAATATAGATGAAAAGGTAAATCCTTACAAACATTCGGATTTAAATTTATTACCAAAGGGTGAAATATCAGCGGATGAAATAATTAAATTTTCTGAGAAGTGTAAAATTAAAGAAAAAAAAGAAGGTTATAAGCCGGTTTATAGTGGAGTTTATCTTGATATTGATTCAGTTGAGAGTATGGTGGGTTATCATTTCGATAATATATTTTTTATTTTAATTGGAATATTCTTTATCATAATTGGAGCGCTTATTTTAAAAAGCAGCGGAATCGTTCAAATTTTTTGGATACAAAATTAAGCCGCATACAAACAAAATTGGATTCTCAGCGTTCTATTAACGATGGGCTTTATATAGTTGAAATGTAATTGACATTTAAAAATTTCAAAGATGAATACTCAAAAATTGGAGGCTTTTATTGGAATTAATAAACGAAGATTTCATGGAATTATATGGCGCATTTCTTCAATTTGTGCTCTTTGATAAATCAAGTGATCAACTCCTGTTTCATAATGACGGTACAGTTAAGGATATAAATATTTTTAAAGAAGATTTATTTATAGATAAAAATCTTGATAATATAACTTATTTCAAACGGTTTCCTGATAAAAAAGATTTAATAAAAAATAAAAAAAATTTATCGTTAATTTTTGAAATGCTTCATTCAATCCCCGCCCTTTTTACTGAAGTGGGAAGACTATATATTCGTCTAAAAAATGATTTATATCAAATTAATGATCCAAAATTCAAATCAATATTCGATAAAGATCTATTATTCAATGACATTTCATTTTATGATGAAGGGGGATTTAACCGTATTCATCTATTGAAATCAAAAAATAAATTAGTTGTTTTAAGAACAATTAAGAAATTTGTTTTAAATTTGCGTAATTATCAGGTGCAGCATAATACACACTGCCGTCTTCGTGAATTTATCTCAACTGATTCAGAACTGAAAGAATTGTGGAATATTCCTGATTCAATTTTTGTTCCTCTGCATTCAGCCTATATGATAATGGAATTCATACCTCGTTCGGAAAAATTGGTTAAGTCAATTACAAAAATGGCTAATTCCGATAGGGTTTTAACCTTAGATTCATGTAATTTACTTTTAGATAAACTTAAAAAAGTTTGAGACGAGAGATTTGTTCATCGGGATCTTCATGGAGGGAATGTACTAGTTCAGAATGGAATAAATGGCTCATTAGAAAAATTCTGGCTCATTGACTTTGATTTTTCAGCATTTCAACCATTATCAATGAATGATCATCAGTCTTATAGAGAAATTAATACAGCCGGTTTGACAACTTATGAAAATGATTCTCAAATTTTAAAATTGATTGACTTAGAATAATTGAAAATAAAGGATACTGCTAAAAATATTATCCAAAAAATTTCCAATCGAAAGCATATTTTCATTGACAATGAAAACTATATCTAATAGTCTTCATTATAAATGAAAACAAATTTTACGGACACAGACCATGAATGACATCCAGCTGCGGGAAATTATAATAGAGCAAAACGACCATTTTTCAAATTCCCAAACGGATACAGTTGAAAGGGATATAATACGCCAAATAGATAAATTCAAAAAACTTCCCCATGCCGTAGTTATAACAGGGATCAGGAGATCCGGTAAATCCACTTTATTAAAGCAGATAGCTAATAAATACTATGAAAACAACTATTATTATTTAAGCTTCGAAGATGAAAGACTATTAAACTTCACTGCTGAGGATTTTAACAGGTTATATGAGTTATTCATAGAGCTGTTTGGAAATAGAAAAGTATTCTTTTTTGATGAAATTCAGAATGCCGATAAGTGGGAAAGCTTTGTGAGGCGTATGATCGACCGCGATGTAAAATTTTATCTTACCGGATCAAATGCCATGCTTCTCAGCAGGGAATTAGGTACAAAATTGACCGGCAGATACATGTCTGTGGAACTCTATCCCTTTTCATTTAAAGAATATCTCCTCTATAAAAAAATAGAATCCGGCCACAAATCACTGATTCAAACGGAAAAACGGGCCCTTATTAAAAAACATTTTAATGACTATAAGGAATCGGGCGGTATGCCTGAATATCTGAAATACGGAGAAATCGATATTTTAAGAAAAACCTACGATGATATATTATTCAGGGATATAGCGGTCCGTTATTCCATAAGCGAAGTAAAGATATTGAGGGAACTTGCGCTTTATCTTTTCAGCAATATATCCAGGCCTGTTTCGTTTAACAAACTCAAACAGTATTTCAATCTGGGAAGCGTTAACACGATAAAAAAATATATCGGATATCTCGAAGACAGTTACCTCCTGTTCACCGTAAACAGGTACTCCCATTCAGTTAAACAACAACTCATCGCTCCGAAAAAAATATACAGCATAGACACAGGTCTCTGCGGAAGTGTATCCTTCCATTTCTCAAAAAATGAAGGTCAATATCTTGAAAATATGGTTTTTTTATTTCTAAAAAGAAAAGGTTTTGAAATATTTTATTATCTCACCGGAAACGGCAAAGAAGTTGATTTTTTAATCAGGGAGGGTAGGTCGCTTAAGCTGGTCCAGGTCTCCATGGATATATCGTCCACCGAAACCAGGGATAGAGAAATATCATCCCTTGTAACCGCGTGCGGGGAACTCAACCTGAAAGAAGGGCTTCTGCTTACCGATAACGATGAAGATGCCATAAAAATCGATAAAATAAAGATAAAAATTATGCCGGTGTATAAATGGATGTTGGAAGATAATCAATGATACTATGGAAACCTTTTTGTTGGAAAATTTTTCAATCTGTATAGTTCACTTATTTCATCGAGTCAGGATGCCTCCCGGTTTTCTGCATTGTATCCCATTCCTCAACAGTGAAATATCTATAATCCAATGGCCTTCTTTTTTTATTCATGTGAATGCGTATAGCTCCAGCCGCAAGATCAAGTTCCTGCTCTTGTAACGTTTTATTCTTTTTTTTACGATTAAAAATGATAAACATTGCTGTAATAAAAAGAAATGCTAAGGAGAAACCTGATATAGTGACAATTTTTATATAAGAAGATTCATGTAATCATTTTTTCATACTTTGTAACGAGCGAACGGTCAAATTTTCTTAAATCTGCCTGTTCAAAAAACTCATAATCCGGTAATTTATCATTAAAAAAAATTGGTTTCCCGCTCATTTTTAATATCCCGCTATCCTCATTGGCAAAAGAAATGTTATATAAATTTAGGGGTATATTATTTTCCAATGCGTATGAAGCAATACTGTTCTTATTATTTAGGCCAAAATCGGAAATATCTATCGAGTAGGGCAGGTCAAGGCCATTACCTCCATACAATACCGGTTTATTATCCCTATCAAATAATATAAGGGCCAGGCCCTTCGGAGGCCATATATATTTTTCTAAGATCAGCCTAATATCTTCAAACAATTTTTCACGGCTCTCCGCTCTTGTAGGGAGAAGCTCAAGGCTGTCCAGAAGCCCATCAACATCAAACCCAGGTATTCTGTCGCTCCATGCGTCAAATTATGTATAACGGAATTTCGATCTGTCGCATACCGGGGATATATCGCAGAATTTTTTTATGGTGTTTTGAGGCCTTCCGGTTAAAAAATTCAAAACATTTGAATCATTTCTGTCTTTAATTTCCATTTTTTAAACCATAAAAATAATTAATATTCAGTCAATTCATCTCCCGCATCCAAGCATTCCAGCTTCTTTTATATCATCGTCAGCCTCTTTTATTTCACCCTTCTTGCTATACAGGCTTTCCCTTAGTTTGTAGAACCTGCAATCACCATCATTGAGATAAATTGCTATTCTTTCCTTCAAATATAATATATTATAATCTGAAGAAAAACACAGTTTAATTTACAGACCCGCTAAAATTGAAAAATTTCCTCCCCCTTCATTTTCCATAAATTATAAACCCCTCCATACCGTAGGGTATGACAGCCATCGGTTTCTGTACCCCATCGATATTTACTTTTACAGTATTTTTGAGATACATACCGCTTTTGACCGCGCGTTTGTAAATGCTGCTCATGATCTCACTGTTCATCCGCGGCACTTCCCTGTCCACGTAGTCTTTAAGCCTGGCAAAGGGGAGAATATCCCCCTCATATGTTGCCTTACCGTCAAAACCACTAACAATAGATAGAGTGAAAACTCCCCCCTTTGGCGTATCAATACCTGAATCCTGCCGTGAAGTACCGGAATAAATGATAGCATTTATATCATGAACATCTTTAACTAACCGAGTAATGTCAGTCCTGTTCTCCGAAAAAACTTCGCCTGCCTGGCAGGTATCCACAATCACCAGCCGCCTGCCCATTGTGTTGTCCAGTATGCGGTGCAGTCGTTTCCAGTCGAGGCTGGTACCCTCTTCAATGATGGACTGCTCACCCCACGCGTTCTTCAGCTTCGTATCCGCAGTTACAAAATGATAACTGCCCTGCGTATCGGTCACGCCATGTCCATCAAGAAATACGATCGTGGTGTCGAGCGGCCCGGCCTTCCGCGTTTGCTCGATCAACGCGTTCTCCACCATGGCCGAGGTGATTACTTTTTTACTGTCATCGGTCAGAGTTAAAACATCCACCTTTTTATAGTGTTTCCCCTCAAGCTTCTTGAAACGCCCGGCAATGGATTTAGCATCGAGAGATGGCGACTGAAGCTGCTGGTCTTCAGACAGTTTCGGGTAAATGCTAATACCTATGGCTACGACATAGAGTGTTGTATCTCTAGTTGATCTTCCTGTACTGCCTGAAAGGTTATCAACTGATATTTCAGCACTGTTTTCAGCCCACTGATTTTCCACAGTGACCTTTATATGGTTTTTGTTTTCAGGAAGATTTATCATATATTTTATTATATCGCCCGGTTTTGAGCCTGTGAGTGGACGCTCTTTTTCAGTTAATACTTGCATCCCATTTATATAGATGGTGATACGCTCCGGCACCGTTGTTGTATTCTTCCCAAGCCTCACTGCCACTTCGGTCCTGTTGTTCTTGGCAACTTTTACTGAATCTATTTTTACATCAACAGGTGCACGTTTGATGAGCTCTGCCACGGTTATATTCTTTAACCCTGGCTCATTTTTTGAGAGTACTTCCATCGCCTTAGCGCTCGACCCGAGTTCAATTGTTTTTTTAATTACATCAGGTCTGTAGAGATACTTCCTGAACTGTCTTGCAGTATAATAATCGGCGCTCTTATCAGGGCCATGGTTCACATGCCATCCCACGAACCGGTCGCCCTTTGCCGAGGCGTTGTAAAAGCCATCTTCGTTCCAGATTACCCATTCGTTGTCTTTGGATATAAATATGCTAACAATGGGAAATATCTCTTTTTTACCATCCTTTAAATCCTTTAGGTTCCATAACTTTATAGTCTGGTCAGAGCTACCTGATGCAAGGATGTCGCCGTCTATCGAGATGTTCCAAATCTCCCCGGTATGGCCTATGAAAGAAGCTTTCTTTTCTCCCTGTCTGTTATATACGGTAAGAAAACCGTGTGTTCCGCCTGAAAGAACAGACCCATCTTCTGTAAAACCATAGGTGTTATGTCTGGAACCGTCTGCTGCATCCCGCGAAATCAACGCTGTTTCTGTACCATCTTTCTTAATCAGAAGTACCGCGTTTTCAAGTTCAATTTCTCCGCCAGCAGAGTGGGTTAGGGAATATCCTTGATATGTTGTATTGATCCTTTTAAATCCCACAGACTGCGTTATGAGGCTTACGGTAAAGTTTTCAAGATTAATAGATTTTTCTAATTTGCCTCGGCTATATTGATCTTCATAGCTGAATGTATTTCCAAAAGCTATATCACTTCCCCTGATGCCAACAGACCAAACTCTTTTCCCATGGCCAGTTATCTGCATTTTTACATTACCCGTGAAGGCATCCCAGAGATAGATGTCAGCATTATTTCCGCCGCCAGTGACCGCAGTGTGATTGTTTAAGAAGGTGATCGCCGTGGTTGTATTATCATGTCTGAAAAATGAGGATATTTTTTTGAATCCAACACTTCTGTCGTAGATGTTACACACTCGAGGACGTTCACTTGTTCCAGTTAAAAGGAGTCTTCCGTCAGGTGAAAAGGAAAGACCTGCAATTATGGTCTCAGATTCTATCTCCTCTTTTTGTGTAAGGCTGTGGTCAAAGATATATATTTTACTGTCAGGTATTCCTGAAACTGCTATGTATGCGTCGCATACTGCAAGGTACTTTAACTTTTTATTATGCGTAATTGATTTTATCATTTTTTTATCATTCAGCGACCAAAGTATAATCTTGTTATCAAATCCGGTTGAGACTATTTTATAATATCCCCCGCTTCTAAATATCCGTACTGCTAAGACATAACTTGTATGTCCTGTAAAGGTATGTATTAGGGTAAAGTTATCTGTAATATCCCATACTTTTACAGTTTTGTCGGCAGAGGCGGATATCAAATACTTACCATCTATACTTATGGCTAGATCATTGACAATATTCTCATGTGATTTCAGGATATTAATTAGTTCTCCGGAATTCAGATTGAAAATGCGAATATAATGAAAATTTTTTCCATACCCTGTTTCCATATATCCCGCAACAGCAAGGTATCGTTCATCGGGCGTAAGGGCAATGGCAAATATCTGTCCTTCAAGTCCGCTGCCTATCTGTCCTAGTATTTTCGCTCTTTCCTGACCTGTTTGAGTATCCCAGATGCGGATGGTCTTATCATCGGACGCGGAGATGATGCGCCTTCCGTCTTTCATAGGTATTATTTTTTTTATTATGGCCATGTGCCCGCCGGTATCGAGTTTGAGGATGGGTGTGCTGGTTAGGGTTGACTGGGGATTCACGGATGACCCGCATCCAAGCTCTTTGATTTTTTTAAGGTCATCATCAGCCTCTTTTATATCACCTGTTTTTCTAAGCAGATTTTCCCTCAGTTTGTAGAATCTGCAATCGCCATTATTGAGATAAATAGCCATACTTACATCTGTTATGGCTTTCTTAAAGTCCTTTAAAGCTGCTTCTGATTCAGCGGTATGGTAATATGCTTCGGAGCTGATTTTTTCTTTCCCGACAGTTTTCCGTAAAGCTTTTCTGAATTCACCTATAGCATCATTATATAGGCCGGCTTTATGTTTTTTTATTCCATTTTCAATTAATTTATGTGCTTTTGAAATATTATTATCATTATTTTTATTTTGAACAGAATCATTACCTCGTTTTGAATTAGCTACCCCTCCTTTACTTGAAAGTAGACGATCCATTTCAATCTTAGGGTCACCATCCCTAATAATATAATTTCTTAAAATGAAAAGTGGAGTTTCCCCTAAATTGTTTCGCATATTGACTTCGGCTCCTTTAGTGATAAGCAATTCTGCTGTCTCAACATTCAGGGAAAAAACAGTTAAATGGAGTGGAGTCATTCCATCTTTATTTTTTTGATTAATATTCGCACCGTGCTCAAGGAGTACTCTAACTGGTTCAACTCGCTCCATATATGCAGCTTTATGTAGAGAACTATCACCCTCACTGTCTTTCATATTAATATCACATTTTTTATCGATTAATAATTGCATGGCTTCAAGCCATCCGTTTAATGCAGCAAGGCTTAATAAGAGAGTTGATTTTGAAAAATTATCGCTTTGGATTATCGAAAAGTCAGATTTTTCATTTTTTTTTATACTCCACCCATCCTCGTTTATAAATTTCCACCCGCCTCGTTTTACTGCTATTTTATTTATGATTTTGATGAATAAAAGCTCACCGGTTGACGGTTTATAGGGTTTAGCATATATAGAGGTATTTATTGAAATGACAAATATAAAAAGAAGGAGCTTAATATTTATTAATATTGTATTTCTCATATTTCCTCGCTAATATTAATATGATTTTAGATATTATATATAATATTGTAAATTCATTTAAGATAATATTAAAATGAATAATAATATATTTACGATTATTTTATTTTTTTGATATATTAGTAATGAAAATATCCCTATTATTAAGATATAATATAATTAATTCATCTCCGTTATAATGATGAGATATTATATCATTAAAAGGGCCATATTCATTTACACCATTTTCAATTATATAATAGTTATTGTTTTTTTTCACTCGATAAGCCCAATTCTCACCTTTTTCATCAAAAATTGGATCATCTACCCAATCATATGGGCCATATTTTTTATATTCATCGTTAATCACAATATAATATTTATTATTTTTTTGTTCTTTAACACTTATTGCATATAGAAAAAATACACCTTTTTGATGTAATCTAAAGAATCCATTACCTATTTCATCATATGGCCCAAGATCTTTAGTTCCACCACTTCCATGATAATGAAGATAATATTTGTCATTAATTATATATGTATAATAATAATCATCATTATATAAAAGTTGATCTTGTGACTTTCCTAATATTTCTAATGATTCATTTGAATTATTTATCACTATATACCATTGATCATTTTTACGAACATTAAATATATATCTACTAAAATCGTTATTAAAATTTTTATTAGTTATTTGTTCAATCTTATCATAAGGTCCCAATTTTTTATCATCTATATATATATAATGCAATTTATCTGTTAAATTTAAACCGCTTATTGCTCTATTGTAATCTGAAATCACAATTTCATCAATTTTAAAATTCTTTAATGGGCCATCAATTTTCATTTTATTCAAATTTATAATAAATGATTCATTATTTCTAAAACCCTTATAAATAACAGGAAATTTTTCTGACCATCCTGACCACCATAAAAAATCAAAAGGCCCATATTTTTTGATACCATTAATCAATATATAATATTGTTTATTTTCTAATTCCTCATTTTCAATTATAGTTGCATACCAATCAGATTTATTTATAAAACCAATTGTATGTAAACCTTGATTACTGAATATTTCCTTTCCATTATAAATTACATAAGGATTTTCATTAATATTCTTCCATGCATATCCCACCCAGTTTGAATAATCATTGTTATATTTTACTGAATGATATCCTATTTGCTTATATGGTCCAAATCTTTGATATTCGGAATTGTAAAAGAAAGATAAATAATAATTAGCTCCAATATATGACTGTAAAAAAATATAATTATTTTTGTTATATGATTCTAAAAAACTTATATGCATTCCAGCCATGTTCAATGATAAATTTTCATTATCTTGTAGTGAATATATTTTTTTTGTCTCAACTATATTTGCTTTTGATAAAATAAAATTAAATTTTCGATTTTCGTCTCCTATTTTATCAATAGTAAATGATTCTTTTTTATATCCACTTAATTTTATTGATATTTGTATCTTATCTTTACCTGTAATATATTTTGTAAATGGTGAATATCCGACAAAATTATCATTAATATAAATATCTGCATTAGAAGGTATTGTATAGATTGAAAGATTTGATTTTTGAGGATTAATAAATTCTCTAACAATTTCATCCGTATAATTAATATTAACATTGCTATTTGATACATTTTTTCACTACTGTCCCATACATTTTAGAAACCAAAATCAAGCTGAACATCTAACGTATTCAATTTTTTCTTGATATATCGAAATTTTATACTCAGAAGATCAATAA
>VFJS01000058.1 GCA_009885955.1 Spirochaetia bacterium
AGTGGAAGCTGCTTACTAAAAAAGGAGAACTTCGTTATTGTGTAACTTCCCTTAAGCTGTATCCGGATAAGGGGATTTTAGAGGGATCATTCATAGATATAACAGATAGAAAACTGAGTGAAAATAAATGGCATACTTTATTCGAAATATTACCAGTAGGGGTTTCAGTACTCGATAGCAACAGAAGGATTTCAGATTTTAATCAAAAATTGGCAACCATTCTGGGCATAACCAAAGAAGGCCTGCAAAATGAGAGCTATAAGCAGAGGAAATATCTGCGTTCTGACAATTCTATGATGCAGCCCGATGATTTCCCGAGTAGTATTGCACTAAAAGAACAGAGAATGGTTAAAAATGTTGAAATAGGTGTTGTGAAAGAGGGCGGCGATATTATTTGGACTAATGTAAACGCCGCACCTTTGCCTTTTTCTGATGCCATTTGTGTTATCGTGACTTCCGACATCACCGAGCGCAAACAGACGGAAGAGACGCTGCGGGAGAGCGAGGAGAAGTTCAGAACAGTATTCGATCATTCCATTGTAGGCAAATCGATCACCTATATTGATGGCTCAATGAGTGTAAATCCGGCCTTCTGCAAAATGCTTGGCTATACAAAAGAAGAACTGACCAATAAGAAATGGCAGGTCATAACATATCCTGATGATATCGAATTATCCCAGAAATATGTCGTTCAAATGCTGTCTGGTGAAAAGGATTTCGCGTGTTTCACAAAAAGATATATAAAGAAAGACGGTTCAATCGTCTGGGTGGATATGCATACCGTTCTTCAAAAAGACAATGAAGGCAAACCGTTATACTATATTTCCACAGCGGTTGACATTACAGAGCGCATACACTCAGAACAATTGTTACGTGAAAGCGAAGAAATATTTAAAAGCTTCTTGGAACACAGTCCAATTCATATTTACATAAAGGACGAGAATTTAAGGTCGGTGAAACTGAGCAAGAACTTTGAGCCATTTTTTAGCAAACCGATGAATGAAATACTCCGCAGGAACATGAATGAATTATTTCCGTCAGAGCACGCAGAGAAGATGGATGCAGAAGATAAGATTATTTTAAATCAAGGCAAGGAGGTTACCATTGAAAAGGAATTCAATGGGCGATCATATCTATCAATTAAATTTCCGATTAAGATTGATGAAAAGACTAAGTATTTAGCAGGTTTCACTATTGATATCACCGAGCGCAAACTCGCTGACGAAAAAATAAAGGCGCTCCTCGCCGAAAAAGAGATCATCCTTAAAGAAGTACATCATCGTATTAAAAACAACATGAGCACTATTAAAAGTCTTCTCATGTTACAGGCGAAAAATTCAAAAGAACCGGCTGCCATTGATACTCTTAACGATGCGGGAAACCGTATTCAGAGCATGATGGTATTATATGATAAATTGTACCAGTCGCCGAATTTCAATGAAATG
>VFJS01000089.1 GCA_009885955.1 Spirochaetia bacterium
AATTCATGCAAAAAAACATCGATCCCGCCAGGGCGGAGGGATTCCGTCTGATCTCATGACAAGAATCCGTCTGAAAACGGTACTCTCAAGTCATATACTGTATGACTTGATTTTCGATAATTTTCCATACCGCAAGCATACTAAAGTCTTCGACTAAAGTCGAGGGTTTTTCTCCCAGTAAGAGACAATAAGGGAAATTCGTTGCTGGATATTAGAAATGAAAATAACAGAAAGTATATTTTCTTCATTATTTTATTTTACCTTTGTCTATGATAAAAAAAGCTCTACAATAGATATGAATACCGCTATTACTGATTAATAGTTTTATGCCCATTGATTAAATAACCATCCATGAGAAACATGATTAACCAAATTTTTTTATACCATTAAAACATATAATTGTCAATGTATATTTATACTTTGTGCAATGAACGCTACTTTTTATGTAATGAACAACATGCACCTCTGGCCATATCAAACTAATCATATGTATTTAATAGGTAAGTAATTTGATTTACAAAATCTTATTTTAATACTGCATCCAATGCCTTCTTCACTGCATCCTCAATGATCCCGATGTCCAGCTTTTTTATGAAATCATGGTCCATGAGAAAGTCCATTGTCTCCCGTGTTTCTTTGATATCATACAGGGTTTTTGCATACACCTGGGAGCGTTCAGGCCTGTCGATGGAAACCCCCTCGCGTATGGCCTCCATAGCGACATCCGCTGCCACTTCGGCAAATACCGCGGTTTCATCCATCTTCGGCATGATGTTATCAGGAGTGATGCCCCTTTTTTCCTCGAAATCAGCAATGGAATGCGCCGCCTTTACCGCCATCCCGTCGGTTATCTTCCTCGCCCGCACCATGAGCGCCCCCTTGAGTATCCCGGGAAATCCGATGGAGTTGTTTATCTGGTTGGGAAAGTCGCCCCTCCCTGTGGCCACGATGTAGGCCCCGGCCTCTTTTGCTGCAAAGGGGTATATCTCGGGGACCGGGTTGGAGCAGGCAAAGACAATGGACTTTTTCGCCATCTTCCTGATCCACTCCGGCTTCACCACGTCGGGCCCGGGCTTGCTCAGGGCGATGAGCACATCGGCATCCTTCATACCGGATTCAATGTCGGCAATATTATCCGGGTTGGTCGCCTCGCAGAGCTCCCACTTCCGGTAGTATTCCGGCTTTGATTTAATGTCCTCCCTCTTCCTGTTGAGCCCCCCCCTGGAATCGTACATCACCATCCTGCAGGGATCCGCGCCGGCCTGGAGGATGAGGCGTGCGATGCTGGTGTTCGCGGCGCCGGCACCGAAAAGGACAATCTTGATTTTTCCTATATCCTTGCCGGTGACCCTGAGGGAATTGATGAGCCCTGCCAGGGTAACACAGGCCGTCCCCTGTGCATCATCGTGCCAGACCGGGATGCTGCACTCTTCACGGAGTGTATCCAGCACCTTGTAGCAGTTGGGCTGGGATATGTCTTCTAGGTTCACAGCCCCGAAGCTCGGCTCAACCATCTTCACAAAATCTATTATCTTGTCAGGGTCATGCTCCCCCTTTTTGTTGTAGCTGTTGATGCACAGTGCCACGGCGTCAACGCCGCCCAGGTATTTCATGAGGAAGGCCTTCCCCTCCATTACCCCGAGACCTCCCGGCGGTGTGCAGTCACCGTCCCCCAGGACCCTGGTTGAGTCGGATACAACTGCCACCAGGTTCCCCCTGTTGGTCAGCTCAAAGGAGAGGTCGTTGTTATCCCTGATAGAGGTGGAGACTTTTGATACACCCGGCGTATACCATACATTGAACCAGTTGATGCCGTAAAATCCCATTTTCGGAATGGTCATAATCTTCCCGCTGTAAAATTTATGGGCGTTGTATGACAGTTCCTTGAAAAAAATAGTCTCCGCCCTGGCGAGCTGTTCCTGGGTAAGGTTATCAGGAAAAAATGACGCAGGATCTGATAACGTAAGATCAGGCTTTTTCATAATTTACCCCCGTTAAAATTGACTTGCAGTGAAACGTCCGTTTCACAATTACAGGATCCCTGAGGGTGTTTTTTAGTTACGACATCCCGGGACTAATCCCTTTATTATAATAAGCAATAAAAAGGATCTAAAATCAAATAAATCCTCGGACTTTGCTGATTTTTTTTGCTGGCACACAGGTCAATCATGTGTGAGTAATTAATTTCCGCATATATTAGCCACTCCGGGTAAAATCTTAAACCGGATAACAGCGGGAGGCAGCCTCTTATGCCTGGCGGTCGGCCCTTAGGTCCTTGCAGAGCTCGTGATTATCGGTATAGTCTATGGGAATATCCACGAGAACAGGGCCGCTCATGTCAAGGGCCCTCTTCAGAACAGGTACAATCTCCTCCTTAGAGGTTATCTGCAGTCCCGAGGCGCCGAAACTTTCGGCAAACCTGATGACATCATAATCACCGAAACTCACTCCCGACTCGCGGCCGTATTTTTTAACCTGCTGAATTTTAACCATGTCGAAAGACCCGTCCCGCCATATGAGATGGACGAAGTTTAATTTCAGGCGGACCGCCGTGGCCAGTTCCGTGGCCGAGAAGAGGAAGCCGCCGTCACCGGACATGGATACGACTTTTTCGCCGGGGCGGACAAGACAGGTTGCAATGGCCCAGGGAAGGGCGACGCCCAGGGTCTGCTGGCCGTTGCTGAAGAGGAGCCGCCTTGGTTCGTATGACTGGAAATACCGTCCCATCCAGACGTACAGGGAGCCCACATCGCATATGACCGTGACATCGTCGCCGATAAGGTGACGGAGCTCATGGATGAGGTCCAGGGGATGAATGCGGCCGGGGGCGGGATTCGTTGAGCGGCGGTATTCCTTTTTCCGCTCCTCCTGAAGAACCTCTACGAGGGGATTCCCAAGTCCGCCCGGTTTCCCGTCAAGCATCTTCGCAAGGACATCAAGGGTGCGTCCGATATCGCCCACGAGTTCAACCGTCGGGGCATAACAGGTGTCAATATCGGCCCGGTATATGTCCATGTGGATGATTTTAGCTTTGCGGGAGCTGTTCCAGGTATGGGGATCATACTCAACGGGATCGAAACCGACGGATATCACCAGGTCAGCCGCCTCGAGCAGCCTGTCCCCGGGCTGGTTGTGAAAGAGCCCCACCCTCCCCACGAAGCAATTGAGCAAATCGCGTGAAATTACTCCTGCCGCCTGGAAGGTTCCCACCACGGGCATGGGATTTTCAGCGAGCCATCGCCTCACCGCTGCAGTAGCAGGCGGCCAGCTGGCGTTCAGGCCGAGTAGCATAACTGGAAGCTTCGCTCCGGATATAAGACGCGCGGCCTTTGCTATGGCCGAATCAAGTGCCGGTCCGTATACAGGCATTGGCGTTGTGATTGGCTCCATCAATGTCTTTTCCAGCTGAACATCGCTGGGGAGGCTGATGAAGGAGGATCCGCCCCGGCCCGATCCCCATGCGCTTGCCCGGAAAGCATTGGCCACGGTTTCAGGGATATTGTCGGCAGTCTCAACCTCGGCGGAAAAATTTGTCACCAGCCTCATCATCTCCGAGCCTTTCAGGCTCTGGTGAGTCCGTTTCAGGCGCATGGAGCGATCCACTGTTCCCACGATGGCAATGACCGGGTCTCCTTCCGACGTGGCGGTTGCGAGGCCCGTCACCAGGTTTGAGGTTCCCGGTCCCGATGTGGCGAGGCATACTCCGGGTCGGCCCGTGAGGCGGCCGATGACGGCCGCCATGAAGGCGGCGTTCTGTTCGTGGTGGCACAGCACCAGCTGCGGCCCTCCGTCCACCAGTGCATCGAAGACGGGATCGATCTTTGCCCCCGGTATACCGAAAATATACTGCACCCCCTGGGATGCCAGGCACTCAACCAGAAGCTGTGCGCCGTTTTTTTCCTTGTTTCCCATTGATGATGTCATCGTATTTCTCCTTCATGAAAAAAGAGCTATTATTTCTCGACTTTACGGATCGATTCGGCATTGTCTTTGCCAAGCTCGGCCGACCCGAAATCCTCACGTTCCGGAACCTCCATGTGGAGATCCGGTGTAATATCTATCTTTACATCAACACTCCTCATGCGGAAATCCAGAACATGTCCCCCGGTTTCACGCTTATCATCAATAAAATGGAGGTGATATCCCGGGACATTTATTCCCTGAGTGTAATCGGGGAAACGAAATCCGAGAAGAGTTCCCTGTTTATCCTTTAATTCAAAAACCGGCTGTTCCTTCACCACCTCAAGCATGGGCCGGTAGGGCTTTTCCTGACGCGGAACAACCCTTACCTTCACGTATTCAAAATATCCGTCAACGCGGAGGGCATAGAAAAGATTCTTCGTGGGGACTGCGCGGTCCAGGGCCTCTTCGAACTGTTTAAAATCGGTCAGTTCTTCAAGGGCGAACTCAACGGTGGGATCAAAAAACAGCACACAGGCAAAAGGGGTCTTCATCGCGGGATCAACAGGATGTACACTGCCGTCCGATTTTATCTGATAGAATTTCCCGTCAATGGCAGCCATCTCCCCGTCAAGGTTGTTGAATGTACCGACACCGAAATCGCCGTGCTGTGCAAGTTCCCTGTAGGTGATATCCCCGTCATATACCCCCTCAAGTACTGCGCTTATGAGCGAAATCTGGAAAAGCTCATGGGCCTTTTTGGAATCATGATGAAAAAGTGTCCCGTCTTTCCTGTGGGCCTGGAATGCTCCAATAAAAATATCGTCAACTGGTTTCATAAGTCCCCCATGGTTAATATGGGGTGTTGCTCCCATTGAATGTCAATAAATATTTGATAGTGTTTTCTGGAATTTCCTCTGATCAAGCCTCTCAAGGAGTTTGAGGGAGCGACACGGTAATCATATCAATCAATCTCACTCCCATCTCCCCTGTGCTGGCTCTCCTTAATAATTTCTATTCCCGGGAAACCTGCGCTGCTTATACCGGCAAGGTCCATTACGAGCCTGTCTATGCGGATTGACTCAGGGGAGCCGGCATGGAGTCTGATCCTTATTGCAGCTTCATCCAAAACCTCAAAACTCACAACAGCCATGTTAAAGGCTACATCCCTGACTGTGCCGTTTTTTGCAATCTTTTTGAAAGCCATGCCCCCTGCCAGGTTCATTGCAATCCTTTCATGGATCTCCCTGCTGCCTATGACAAGCCGGTACCCTATCATCATTGTCATGGACATGAGGGATTCCCTTGAATCAATATGGCGCCATGAACGGAATTCAATTCCCGGAGGAAATTTCCCCTTGAGCCTTGACTCAACATCCCGGGGCATTTCATCAAAGAGTTCGATGTCAAAAAGTTCTGATTCACTCTCTATACCGAGGGGTATGGGAACACCGAAGGATATCTTCTCCCGCTTGTTGAAACCCCGGGAGAAGGCTACAGGGAGGCCGGCCATGCGGCACCCCCTTTTAATCACCTCGATAAAATCAAGATGCGGAATAAACCTTGCCGGCCCTCTTTTTGAAACCCTGAACCTTGCACTACTTACCGATACATACTTCACCCTGAATGTATCAAGGGCAGCCTCCAATCCCTTCAGATCCAGGGGATTCTTATATTCTCTGACGTTGAATTTTTCATCTTTGAAATTGACGGCTTTTTCCTTCATGGATGCGGCAACCCGTTCGAATCCTGTTGTCACAAGGCCCCACGGGAGTATATTACCGCTATCCCTGGCCTCAAGATATCCCGGCCACCATGGAGCAAGGTCGTCAAGGTTTCTTTTCCACTTCATAAAATGAAACTTCTCCTTCCATGAATCAAACCTGCAGCCGTCCAGGTAGGACTTCAGAATAACAGCCCCGAGACGGCCATCCCCCCTGGACATTACCCCCTCGAGCATCGACGATTCCACGTCGTGATTTTTGATCTTTACCGAACGGTGGGTTTTATCCTTCACCCTTTTTATCACCCGGTTAAAATATTCAATATCATGCTGCTTCTCCCTGTCAAAGGGTGTATGGGGTTTGGGGACAAAGGGGGATAGCGTTACATTTATCTCGCTCCCCTTTCCAGCCGCATACTTCACCTTCTGCAGCATGGTGATTATGGATTCGGCCTCATCATGGCTTTCACACCCGGGAAGGCCAAGCATGAAATAGAGCTTGATGATTTTCCACCCTTCCCTGAAGACATGCCCCACAATATCATAGAGGTCGTCGTCCCTCACCCTTTTGTTGGAAAGGGCCCTCATCTCCTCCGATGCCGACTCGACGGCAAAGGTGAGCGAGGTTTTTCTCAGGTCCGATATCCCTTCAATGATGGGCAGGGTCCTCATGTCAACTTTCATCGATGGGAGTGATATCGATATCCCCCTTTCCGAGAGCCAAGGGAGAATGGAGTTGAGCAGTCCCGCAAGGTCCATATAATCGCTTATTGACAGGGCGGACAGGGAAAGTTCATCATACCCGGTGTTTTCCATTATCTGGAAGATGTCCCTGCCCATTTCCTCAAAGGGATAGCGCCTGTAGGGGAGCTCAAAGTAGCCGGCATGGCAGAATTTGCAGAGGTTGCCGCACCCCCTGGCTATCTCATATACCGCCCTGCTCTGTGCGATCCGTATGCTGGGAACAATGGGTTTCAGGGGATTCTGCAGACTGGTGCCGCGATAAATCCTTTTCGTCACTTTATTGCCGGAAAGGTGCGTTATCCTGCTCCCGTCAAAGGAAAAAGTATAGGACGACGGTATTAATATGCCATCAAGCCGCGAAAGCTCTTCAATCATCCCCGCCCTTGATGCATTTGTTAATTTCAAGTCCCTGATGAGCGCCAGTATCTCCTGAAACCCCTCCTCGCCATCACCCATGAAGACGGCATCAAGGAAATCCGATGCAGGGAAAGGGTTCGACACGGCATTCCCTCCGGCAATGACAATGGGTGAACTTTCGTCACGGTCCCTGGATAAAAGCGGGATCCTCCCCAGGTCCAGGACCTGGAGCATGTTCGTATAGAGCAGTTCATGTGAAAGGTTGAAACCGAGGAGGTCAAGTCCATAGAGCGGTGTCAGTGTCTCCAGGGTATACAGAGGGATATCCTGCTCCCTGAGCAATGATTCCATGTCGCTGTCAACGGCAAAGACCCTTTCGCAGGCAACACCGTCAACCCTGTTCGCCGCATCATACAGTACCCTGATCCCGTTATTGGACATTCCAACATCATAGAGATCGGGATAGGAAATGGCGGCCCGTACCTGAACATCCTCCCTGACAATGGAATTAAGTTCGCTGCCGAGATACCTGGCCGGCTTCTGAACATTGAGGACCAGGCTCTCAATCATTTTTCTGTCAAGTTTCTTTACGTTTTGTCTCATACAGGCACTCTGTCATTGAGGATTATATTATCAAGAGATTAATATAATTATTACACCGGCTGGCTAACCGGTGTGCAGGATATATTGCTTCCCGCTGATTTTCATTAAACTTTCGTTGCGGCCCTTACCATTGCACACAGGTCATCGAATCCGAGCATTTCGCCCCTGAGGTTGCCGTCGATCCCCGACAGGAAAAGGATCTCATCAACCCGCTCCCTTGAAAAATCTGCATGGGGCGAATCGGTCAGGGCCCTGGATAATTTTTTCCTCCTCCCCCAGAAAAGCGATTTCACCAGGATATGAAACATCTCCTTTTCCCCTTTAGATAAAAACTCTTCCACCCGCTCCAGTTTAATAAAAGATGAATTCACATCGGGCCTTGGATAGAAAGAGGAGCTCCCGATATTAAACAGGATCCTGGCATCAAAGTAGAGTTTCATATTCAGGGTCAATGCTCCGTAATTCTTATGCCCCGGTTTTGAAACCATCCTCTCAGCCAGCTCCTTCTGCACCATGAAATAACAATGCCTGCAGGAATATCTTCCTGCAATCCTGAATATTATTTCAGACGCGCAGTAATAGGGGAGATTGGAGACAATGATGTCAAAGCTGTCGGGAAGATCAGTTTTTAGAAAATCACCGTGGATTAGGGTAACGTTTCCGTTGCCGGCAAATCTCTCTCTCAGAAATGATGCAAATCCTGAATCAATTTCAACCGCCGTAAGGGAACCCGACCTCAAGGCTATTTCACCGGTAAGGGCCCCGAGACCCGGCCCTATCTCAAGAACCCTTGAATCAGGGGTCAGGCACAGTGAATCGATTATCCTCTGAATAACGTCGCCATTGATAAGAAAATTCTGGCCCAGGAGTTTGCTGGCCTTAAGGCCGTATTTCTGCTCTATGTCGACTATATCTTTCCTGTTCATCCTGTCCTTCGCCGTTAGATTGGCTGCAATTATTGGTTTCCGGGTAATTTTAATCATCTTGATGGAAATATCAAACATTATATTTTATTTCACTGATATCCGTCCTTGCCTTTATTTAATTTATTTTGTAAATATATTATCAACTTGCGGCCATATTCCTGATCCTTCACATTTCAACTTCATAATCTATTAATTTATTATTAAAATTTGCCTCTTCTTTGAAGCGATAGGTTATTTTATATCGCATAATTGCTGTTGTATGTTAAAATTTGAAATGTATATTGTATTTTCAGTTAAAATGGTGGTTGAAATTGGTAATTTTAATTATAATCTTTAATGGAGTGAACTAGCAATTATAAACTATTCTGAAATATTGTAAATTTTTTTAGAAGCATTGCTATAAAATAAAATATTCACTTGACCCATGCCGACTTCCGATAAGGAACTTTATGTCGCATAACTGGAGTTATATTAAATCTATAGGAAAATACGCAAATAAATGATAAAAACAGATCCCGGAAAACGATAAAATCCAGAAAGTATTGTCGAGTAGACATGTCGCTACCCCCATATATTTAATATGTAAGGTAGCGCATGCCCCTCACAGAACCGTACTTGAGGTTTTCCCTCATACG
>VFJS01000085.1 GCA_009885955.1 Spirochaetia bacterium
CCAATGCCGGGTCCAGATGGTCTTGTAATTACTCCATCTTTCAAGACCGGGGATGTAATCCGGCTTTTCCCCGGATTCTGAAAAAATGTACATATATGCAATACGATTGCATAGCACATAAAAATAAAAATTTTACCACAAAGATAAATCATTTTGATAAATCATAGAAAATTTGTTTCATACATTATTTAATGTCTACATATTAAAGAACAAGTTAGTAAGTCTTATTTTTCTGGCGGGCTCAATAACATACCTTGGAGATCTGATTTTTGAATTCATAAATATCAAATTATTGATAAAATAGTTTTATTTGTAAAAGCAATCTTTAAGTCTCCGGGGGATTTAGGGGGCCGAAATGCAATAGATGTGGGTAAGTATTAAATTGACAGGGGGTGCCGGAGTATTTCCCAATTTGCTTACCGAACATAATCCGCACCCGAGAAAAAAGTAAATTTTGTAATATTTATATTGACAGAGGGTTTATTTGATATTTTTTGACTTCTGTTAAGCCTTTTGGTCTGAAATATCTTTATCAAGCCTCTTCCTGACGTTTCTATTATGAATAGAAATTTTATAAAGGTATGATGCATACCATCGCGGCCGTTGATTTTTTACTTTACTATGGAGGTCTTTTGTGGGGAAGCAATACAATGCAAGGATAAAAAGAAAAAGGTCAAAAAAGAGACTTAAAAGAAAAAAGAAAGAACTTAAAGAAAACAGACATTCCAGATAACCGGAAACAGGCAGGATAATTTCCAGTAAAGTTAATCCTGCCGTAATACTGCGTTAAAATTCTCCAAATTCTTCACATTCATGCAAAAATCGAGAAATTCCCTGTAATCAGCGGGATCAATTCTTCTTTTCAAAAGTTTTATCTCCTTAGAAGCATGGAGTTCCCTCTCCCCTTTCTTTTTTATAACAGAAATCTTTATAACTCCGAATCTGCCCGACAGCTCATGTTTTTTATCAACTTCCGCGTCAGCATAACCTGATGGAAGAATATACCTGTACGTTTCAGCATCATCAACCGGCGTCTGGATGAAAAGAGGATGCCGGCGCACATTATAAATGGCATAGCTATTAATGCTGTTTTTCTGTATAAAGGGCTGCAGTATCATTTTTTTATATCCCAATGCTGCAGCACCTGCAGATTCACCATCAACTGAAATCGTCACCGGAACTGACTGTGTATCTGAATTTCCTATTTTGTAACTCATCATGTCAAATCCGGGTATGAGTGAAATGTAATAGGCGGTTATGTGATCTTCAACATAAAGGCTGTTATATAGGAGCTTTCTTATGTCAGCATAATTTCCAAAAAATGAATGATTCAGGCTGATTCCCGTATCACCCCGTGAATTTACATCCACGGTATATTCACTGACTCTTCTCTCGGGAACCGTATTATCAATGGTGATAATTTCATGGCCCGCTCCCAGGATGACGAGGGCATCCTCATCTGACAGGTTGAAATCAACGGCCCCGCAGCGGTTAAATGGATCCGAGAAGTCGAGCCAGTACTTTTTCCCGATGCTCACCGGCACATAGAGAAGAATATTCGTAAAAATTTCAGGGGAGATGAATCCGCCGGACCGGGGCATTAATCTTTTTTTCGTAAAGGCCAGATAGGATTTTATGCCCATTTCTTTCAATACCGCTTTTGCAAGAAGAACCTTGTCTTCAACGGTGCCGATTTTCTTATACCAGGTCTCTTCAGGTGCTTCAGGATAGTAGAGTACATTGCTTATGAGGCTGACCTTTCTTGAAATATAATTGAACACTTCATGAACAGACTCTTCAACACTCTCTTTTTGCAAGGATCTCATCTCTCCCGGCAGGACAATAGCATCTTTCCCTTCAATAAAGCCCAGGTACCAGTTAATAAAGTCCCCGTATCCGGTCATAGAGGAAAAGGAGTAGTACGGCAGGCAGTTTAGATCGCTCCCTGAAAACTTTTCACTCTGAACCATTTTCAGAGGCCCTGCCCTCATGGTATATATATTTTCATCATTGCTATTTTCCCTTTTCACAGCCCAGTTGTCCCTGGTGATGAAATTGAGAACAATATCATCAGGAGCAATTACCTTTATGCATAATTCGCGGAGCGGTTCGTCATAGCTCTGAACTAATTCAAAGGGGATTGAAAAGAACCCTGAATTCCTCGGTGTGTCAATAGGGTTATCAATAATATATGATATATGCACAACAGAGCCTTTCCTCAGTGAATTCAGGTTAACATAATTTTCCCCGTTGATTTTTCTTACCTGATAGGAATCGCTGAATTCTTTTCCGTTGTGGTAGGTCCTCATCCGGACCGGATGAAAATCCCCCCTGTACATGGCTCTGTACTCCCCCCATTTTTCCACACCGGTCTGGTCATTGAGATAAATGACATCCTCGCAGAAAACCCTGCTCGTCCTGTTTTTGCTTAATAAAAATGTCCTCCCCCTGTACATGACTGTTGAAGGAAACCTGCCCAGTTCATTTCTTAAAGCCTCATTCTGAGGCTCATAAATCTTCAGCGCTTCCGCCAAAGGCTTAGCTGCATCGAGATATTTTTCAAAGGGATTATCAATTATCCGGTCATAAAAAAATTTCAGGTAATCGGAATAACTGAACAGCGACGGATTGAGTGAGACCATTTTCTCCCAGTAGAGTGAAGGATCCGAATACTCATAGTAATCCATGAGGCCCTGCCGGTAATATAATGATGGCCTTTCACTGGCCTGCATCCCCCTGTTGATGAGCTCCTTGGCCCTCCTGAAGTCTCTTTTATCTGTATACATGTCTATCAGGCTGTCATTATGAGCGCCGTTTTGATTGAACCTGTTGATGAGTTCAACAGCCCTGTCATGTTCACCACGGGAAACAAGGTGCTTAACAAGATCATCGAAATATTTTTTAATGAATTTCCTGCCGAGAATCATTTCACAATGGCTGAAATACTCCTGCGGATTTCTCTCCTTCACATATTCGGCATAGGAGAGCAGCGGGTGGAGGGAATAGGGGAAGGCCCTCTGGAACTTTTCATGGATTACCATGAACTCCCTGTCAAGGCCCATGAGCCCCAGGAGATAGAGAAAATCAGAATATACTGTCAGGTTGCCGGCAGATAGTGAAAGCAGCCTCCGCCCCTCGCTGTAGGCCCTGTCATAATCGGTGCCGGAGATGAATTCAGCTAATTTTTTTGCGCATGCCGGGATATATGAATTGTCTTTGCTGCAAAGCTCGTTGATGATCCTCCACCCTTCAGTACGGCCGGCAGTCTCCGGCTCAGTGCCGGTATCTTTTAAAAGAAATGAGGCAAGCATAAAACCGGTTATGGGGCTGTTTTTCAATGATATGGATTTTCTTAAATTTACAGATGCCCTGCTATTATCCAGTATATCATAATACATACCCAGGTATCTGTAGGACAATGAAAGCGTTTCAGCGGTTTCACCCCCTTTTTCATTTTTTACTGCATTGAGAAAGAATTCATGAGGATAATCGGAAACTTCTTTGAAACTGAAATTAAATAAATAGAATTCATCAGTTGCATGCTCCATGGGAAGGGGCCTGTTATCCAAATCCGTTATGATAACCCTGAGGCCGCTCTCCCCTGCCATATCGGCCTTTATCATGAGTGTGACCTTGCCAGTGTCCCATACCCTTACCACTCTGAGATTCCCATAATCGGGTCCGGAATTTCTTATCACCTCTCTCCCGTTTATGAAGGCCTTATAATTATATTTTGAATAGATCCTTATGTTCACGGGACCGTGTATTTGAAACGAGGTTGAGGCATAGGCAATCCCTGAAGAAGGGTAGACATGGTCATTGAATTTCAGGGTTGAGCTGAAATTCTTTAATAGTATGGCTTTTGAGAGATCCCTGCGATTCTCCTTTCCCCCTATGAATTCCGGTGGAAAGGAGTAATTCATATCTCCCGCGCCAAATTTTCTGTATGGCCCTGAGATGAGCCATTTCCTTACCGGGAAAAGCCCCTCGGTTACTTTTTTTGCCTTGTAAGGTTCCCTGGGGAACAGGATCTTCTCGGTTTCCATGTCAACCAGGAGACTGCATAAATTCCTTTCCGGAGTCTCCCTTTCATTGATAATTTTTTCCTTTACAGCCTTTAGATCGCTCAGAGCAATTCCCGGCTTCACGATGTCGGCATACTCAGCCATGTCAGAATAATAGAGAACCGAAACAGGGTTCAACGGGCTTTTCATGAGCATCTCTATTGTCTTCCCGTAGGCACCGGCGTCGTCCCCGGCATGCAATCTTTCAAGGACAGCCTCTTCACATCTCCTGATATCATCCCCCCCGGACCTGGATTCCGAGGTGATGAAAAGGAGCACCGGCAGTATTGCGCATGTTATCGTCTTTAGTTTATTCATGGGACTATCATACATCGAACGATGATCGGCATGGATGGAAAAAAACCATGCTGCAGACTTTTTGTTCGATTCTATGATTTAATGATCATTGAATGGAGAATAATTTGCAAGCAATAATTTTTAATTATACGGAAGTCATTGTTGAAACTGGTTTTAATATGTTCGGATAAAAATCAAAAACGTGATTTATGCAATAAAACATTACAATATTTTTCATATTGAATAAAATCTTTATCCAGAGTGAAAATTGGATAGTTGTTATTAACTGCAAAAGCGCATATAATAAAATCAATATGGGATCCCTGTACGCCTTTCTTTCTGCAGAAGTTAAAAAATTCTGAAGCCAATTCATAATCATCAGTGGTTATTATTGAATCCTTCAGGATTGATAATTTGCGCTTTAATAATTCATATTGCTTCGGGTCTGATATACCCGACAGAATCTCCTGCCTGATGGGCCCGATAATTATCGTTCTTACTTCATTTAATAATTCTTTTAACTCATCAAGACAAAGCGATTCTTTCCTGTTTAAATCTGAATCTTTTCTTCTAAACCCGATAGACCATAGGGAAGTATCAATAAGTATTTTCACCTTCCTGTACGGCCCTTCTTATAATCATAATCCTTATCATAACTGATTTTCCCGAAAAGTTCTATAATTTCCAGCTGTTTTCTACGCTGTATATACTCCTGCAGTGCCTCGGTTACGGCAGATTTTTTAGTCTTATGACCGCCGACTATCTGGGCTTCAGAAATAAGGTTATCATCCAATGCCAAATTAGTGCTCATAATGCGCCTCCACTCTACACACTATAGTACACATATATTAGTGTGATGTCAAATAAATAATATATTTTGATGATTAAATTTAGTGCAAATAATACTTGACTCTTGAAGTGACTTATATTATTGTATCAATAATGTAAATATCAATAATACTATAACTCAGGGGATAATTGGCAATAGAAGAAGTAAAATTATCGGACACCGCAAACATTCGCCAGGGATACCAGTTCCGGTCAAAAATCATAACTGATCATAAAGGAAAAATTCCTGTTATTCAGATGGCAAATATAAATTCCGGCAAAACAATAGACTGGGAAAGCGTCCAGTCCGTTTCCGAAGAGATAAAGGAGAATCACTATCTCAATGAGGGGGATGTTCTTTTCTGCGCGAGAGGAGTACATAATTATTCATTGGTTGTAAAAAAAGAGGATATCAAAAAAAATACCATTGCCGTATCACAATTCCTTATCATCAAACCTGATTCAACATTACTGCTCCCCACCTATTTAATCTGGTATCTATCACAAAAGGAGGCGCTTGATTATATGCGCAGCAATACGCTCATGAGTACCGTACCCCTAATAAATAAAAAAACACTAGAAGAAATGATGCTCCCCCTACCCCCGCTTGCAACACAAAAAACAATCTCGGATATATACGAGCTCTCCGGCAAAGAGAAGGAGCTGGTTAATAAAATTCAAAATTTAAAAACAAAAAAACTTAACTCCATATTGCTCTCATCAATTACAGGAAGGGGATAAAAATGGCCGATCTAAAAACAGCTCCGAGCCAGTCGGAAATCAACAATATACTTTGGAAAGCCTGCGACACCTTCCGGGGCGTCGTTGATCCATCGGAGTATAAAAACTATATCCTTGTATTTCTTTTTCTGAAATACCTGTCGGACATGTGGAAAGATAAAAAAGAAGAGTATCATAAACAGTACAAAGGCGACAAAATCCGCATAGAGCGCGCCCTGGCACGTGAACGCTTTGTCCTCCCGGACCATTGCGATTATGAATATCTCTACGAAAACCGGAACGAAAACAATATCGGGGAACTCATAAACATCGCACTGGAACATATCGAAGAAAAAAACAAAACTAAACTCGAAGGGGTCTTCCGCAACATCGACTTCAACTCCGAGGCCAACCTGGGCCGCACTAAAGACCGCAACCAGAGATTAAAACATCTAATCGAAGACTTTGCCGATCCCCGCCTCGATCTCCGTCCCTCGGTCATCGGGGACCGCGACATCATCGGCGATTCTTATGAATATCTCATCTCCCGCTTTGCCGCCGATGCCGGCAAAAAGGGTGGGGAGTTCTATACGCCCGGAGAAGTGGCAACGCTTCTTGCAAAACTCCTTTCGCCGAAAGAGGGGAATACCATCAGTGACCCAGCTTGTGGCTCCGGATCGCTCCTCATCAAAGTCGCCAATGAGGTGAAGGGCGGCAATTACTCGCTCTACGGTCAGGAGAGCAACGGTTCAACCTGGGCCCTCTGTAAAATGAACATGTTCCTTCATGGAAAGGACAACTCCCAGATTGAATGGGGCGACACCATCCGCAATCCCAAGCTCCTTGAAAAAGACTCCCTTAAAAAATTCGACGTCGTCGTGGCGAATCCCCCTTTCTCTCTCGATAAATGGGGCGCCGATACCGCTGAGAATGATCACTATAAAAGGTTCTTCCGTGGAATCCCCCCGAAGAGCAAGGGTGATTACGCCTTTATCTCCCACATGGTTGAAACGGCAATAGCCGGCAGCGGTAAAGTGGGAGTCATCGTTCCCCACGGGGTACTCTTTCGCGGGGGATCGGAGGGCAAAATCCGCAGGAGTTTCATTGAGGAAAATCTACTTGAAGCGGTCATAGGCCTTCCGGCAAATCTCTTTTATGGAACAGGTATTCCTGCTGCAATTGTTCTCTTTAATAAAGGCAAAGGTAAAAACAGGGATGTTCTCTTTATCGACGCCAGCCGGGAATATGAATCGGGCACTAACCAGAATATGCTCCGGGATGAGAATATCGCGAAGATCGTGAGAACTTACAAAGAGTTCAAGACTGTGGAGAAATATTCCTATCGGGCCGCCTTTGATGAAATTCAGGAAAACGAGTTCAACCTCAATATTCCCAGGTACGTCGATACCTTTGAGGAGGAAGAGGAGATTGATATCCCGGCGACCCAGAAGGAGATTGATACGCTGGAAAAGGAACTGGCAGAGGTGAGGAAAAAGATGGATGGGTTTCTAAAAGAACTGGGGTGGTAGGGGATGACTGAAAATAAAAATTTACAGCAAAAAACAGAATTTTTGCTTTATAAAACCGATGACGGGAAAATCCGCATTCAGGCACTTCTGGAAAATGAAACTATATGGTTAACGCAACCACAGATGGCGGAGCTTTTCCAGACCACACAACAAAATATCAGTTTGCATATCCAGAATATTTATTCAGAAGAAGAGCTTACCCGTGAAGCAACTCACAAGGAATTCTTGTCAGTTCGCCAGGAAGGTAATCGGGAGGTAAAACGGAAGCTGGATCATTACAATCTGGATGTCATTATTTCGGCCGGTTATCGCGTCAACAGCATTCGCGGCACTCAGTTCCGCATGTGGGCAACCGAACGGATTCGTGAATACATCATCAAAGGTTACGCCATGGATGATGATCGGCTGAAACAAGCCGGAGGCGGTAATTACTTTGACGAACTACTAGCCCGTATACGCGATATTCGTTCATCTGAAAAGGTATTCTGGCGCAAGGTTCTGGATGTTTATGCGACCAGTATTGATTATGATGCGCATTCAGAAGAATCAAAAACGCTTTTTGCGACTATCCAGAATAAAATGCACTGGGCTGCTCATGGCCAAACTGCCGCAGAAATCATCTATGGGCGCGCAAATGCTGAAAAACCAAACATGGGTATGACCAACTGGGTTGGTTCTTCCATTCGCAAAAGTGAAGCATCGGTAGCGAAAAATTATTTATCCAGAGAAGAACTCGATATTCTTAATCGTATCGTAAGTGCCTATCTGGAGTTTGCCGAACTTCAGGCATTGAACAGAAAGCCTATGTATATGAAGGACTGGATAATCAAACTGGATGATTTTCTGAAACTTTCCGGTCGGGAAATTTTAACACATGCAGGAAAAATCAGTCACGACAAAGCCTTAGAAAAAGCACTTGAAGAATACAACGCTTTCCACGCAAAACAGCTTCTGGAACCGTCACAGGCCGAAAAAGATTTTATCGATGCCGAGAAAAAAATCAAGCAGATTGAATCTGATAAAAAAATGGAAGAAAATAATGGATAACTCCTTAAAGAGAATAACCACGGATAACACGGGAAGACACGGATGGGGAGAAGACCCTGTCAACAATATCCGTGTTATCCGTGGTTCAAAAATCTTACACTTCCCCATCAATCCCTTTGGCTTCAATAATTCTAATATAAGGACAAACACATGTATGAATCAAAAGAAACCTTTCTCACTTTCCTCAAAGAAACAAAGGATGGTAAATATGCCCCGGTCGATACGCAGTCAGAGCAATATGCGCGAATCAAAGAACAAACAATCGATTTGCCGGAAGATGTGTGGTTGTATGGGATACGGTGAAATTACTATAAACAGAGGGTAATGCAATGGATAACTCGGAAGAAAAAAGAAATTACAATTTTAAAATTTTACGAGAAGAAGCTGTAACAAGAGATGAGTTAGAGGAAAATCCTCATGAAAATGTTGCGAAATCAATATTTAAATTAATAAATAGTGAAGAAAAAGCAATAACTATTGGTCTTGAAGGAACATGGGGCTCTGGAAAATCTTCAGTAATATCAATGCTACGGGAAAAAATAAAAAGCGAAAAAATATTAATTCCAGTTTTTCAATTTGATGCATGGGCTCATGAAGGAGATCCTCTACGAAGAATATTTTTAGAAAGTTTTATAGTATTTATTAGTAATAGTATAAAAAATGGATTTTTGAAAACAAAGTACCCAGAAATATGTGTGGAAGAGCTTCAATTAAAAAAAGAAAGAATTAACAATCGAGAAAAAATAACAAATACGGTTTCTACAGTTTCGACAACATGGCTAGTAAGAATTTTGACTATATCTCTTTTCTTTGTTCCAATAGGTTCAGCAATAATGTCTAAAGTGGACTTTAATAAGCTTGGTCTTGAAGGTAAACCTGACTGTTTATTTTTTATTAGTGCAGTATTATTGTCATCTCCGCTTATAGTAATATTAGGAAACAGTATTCGTTGTATCTGTAGAAGATTAAAACATAAAATCAAATTTAATGATCCATTAAATTGGTCATTTACCCAGGGAGATTCAAAAAAAACTGACAGAAGTCAAACTTCTGAAGATTCAGAAAGATCATCAATCGAATTTGAAAAATATTTCATTGAATTATTGGAATGTGCCTTTAAAACGGAGATTAAATCATTAGTAATTGTGATCGATAATCTTGATCGTATTGACCCTCATGATTCTTTAAAAATATGGTCAACACTTCAAACATTCCTTCAACAAAGAAATAATCCTACTACTGAAGATACAAATTTCAATAAAGTTTGGTTCATCATTCCTTATGATAGAGATGGTTTATCAGCGTTATGGGAAAAAAGTAATGGCAAAGACAAACTAAAACCAATACCAAAATCATTTTTCGATAAGTGTTTCCAACTTCGAATTGAAATTCCGAAAACTGTTTTTACAATCGGGGAAAAATATTTAAACGATAAAATTGAAGAATCAATGGGTGAATGGCTCCTTGATGATAAAAAAGCTATCAAAAGTATATTAACTAATACCCGTTCCGATTTAGCGGATATCCCTACACCACGTTCAATAAAAAATTATATCAATCAAATAGGATATTTGGCAAATAATTGGGGGGGCATTATACCAATTACTAGTATTGCTTACTATGTATTTTTACGTGAATTATTAACTGAATCAGTAGAAAGTATCAAATCAAAACTATTAGACGGATCTTTAAAAACTGAAATGCAAAAAATGAAATTAGATGAGTCAGTATTAATGGATATTGCTGGTTTATTATTCGGCGTTAATCCAAAACGAGGTGCCGAGATATTATTAATTCCAAAAATTGATGAAGCAGCAAAAAATGGTGATCCGAAAATGCTTAATGATCTTTATGATATTCATGGCAATAACCTATGGACTGTTATTGATTTTTATTTTAAAGATAAAGTAATCGATTTAGAATTTGCACTTTCATTTTCACATTGTTTATATAATAGTGTATGGGAAAATAATAAAAATGTTTTAGTGCGATATCTTGATATTCTAACTGGAATTTCTTTTAAATCTAAGCACGAAGATCAGTGGCTGGATGAGAAAATTATTCCCCATTATATAAGTTTGATATTAATATCTGAAGGCAGAGAAAAATTTATTGATTCATTATACTCTTATATAATTAAAATACTTGATACAGCATTAAAGTCAGCTGAAAGTAAAAAATATACTTTTCCCAAAGGCCTAATTGAAATCATTGATTCAATAAAGAAAATAGGAATCGAACCAGAAAAAATTACTATTGAAAATTTGAGCCTTAATAGACTTTTTGAATGGAAAAACAATGCTAATTATTCAATTCTTTCAAATTATATAAAACCATCTATCAGTATCGTAACAGAAATAGCGGGTAGCATAAAAAATGGCTCTCCAATTCACGAATCTCTGTTTGATGCAATTGAATACTCTATAAATTCTGGAGTTACTGATAAATGGGATGCTGTTGCTCTGAATTGTAAAACTTACATAGAAGCCACTGCTGGTGCATTTACAGATCAATCAGAGTCCATTTATAAAATATTGGCAGTTCTTGAATATAAAGCTAAAGATAAGGTTCATCCTATAATTGAACAAGTTATTCGAGGTGGACATTTCTATAGTATCTTGCACTCTTTAAACCAAAAAGTTATTGTTGAAGCATCGCTATTATGTGGATATATTTTAAAAACCGAATTACACTCTACGACAATACCAGCAATATCAAATTCAACCCCTGGATTCGATTTGATTAAACTATTCTGGAAAACTCCAAATGAAGATAATGCTTTAAAAATTATTACTGAAATTAGAAAGTATGGCTTGTGGGATATCATTTGGATCATGGCTACAGACAAAAATAATAAGTTGGCCGGTAATATTATTAATATAGCTTTAATTGAAGTGGGTACAAGTGATTTATTTAAAGCATCTAATGGATTACAAAAACTGTTAAATTACTCAAATATTATTGATAAAGAAAACGACAAAAGAAGTGAATTGACGAATAAATTATTAATATATTCACCAATAGAAAAAGAAATAATTGAATCAAAACGAATTGATATATTTGCATATCGTAATGTAATTCAAGAAATTATTAATAAGACTCAAAATAGTGATGTTTTACATGTAATCAAAGAAAGTATATGTGAAATCAATGAAGAAGTATGGGAAAAAGGGCTTACAAAAAACATTAGTTTGGTTAAAACTGCATTATTATTGAAAGAAAAAATACAGTATTATTTACCAAATAATTTTTTAAATGCTCTCAAGTGTGTAATGCGAGGTATATCAACTAAACAAGATAAGCAGAGTAAGTTTCTTGAATATTTTCAAGATGATTATATTAAAGTTGTATCATTGATGCCTGCAAGTTTTATCACAGCTGATTTTAGTAAAGAAATGTCAAAACTATTATTGGATACAAAATTTATTGTGCCAGAAATATTTTATACAATTAATAAGTCATATTTTAATTATTCAAAAATAGCACAAGAAAAGGATACAATTAATGATTCAATTAAAGAAATTATTGAGGCCAATAAAGATTATGATCGTTTATCAATAATAGTTGATATTTTGGAAAATGACGAAGAAAAGAAATATATCCCCGATTCTGATTTTGCTGAATTAATTAAAATTCCATTTAATAGTTTATATTTCAAGTACGATGAAGGTTCGAAGGAAAAAGAAATTTTAAAAAAAGTTTCAGATAAATTAATAATTAAAATAGATAAAAAAATAACAGAGGAAAAAAGTAACGAAGACACCATGAAAAGTGAAGAAAAAAAATGACTCTCCGTAACTCACACCGCCCAGGCTACAAACACACTCCCATCGGATGGATTCCGAAGGAATGGAGGATAGAATCCCTAAATAACACTTGCTCCAAAATATTGGATGGAACACATTTTTCTCCTGAATCAAAAGATGGTTCTTTTAAATATATTACTTCTAAAAATATTCGAAATGAAGGATTAGACTTAACAAATATTTCATATATTTCTCTAGTAGAGCATAGAAATATTTATTCACGTTGTCCTGTCAAGTATGGTGATATTCTATTAACTAAAGATGGTGCAAGTACTGGGGCATGTTGTAAGAATACATTAGAAGAAGAATTCAGTTTACTTTCAAGTGTTGCTATGCTAAGATCAGATCATACTGTATTGAATTCAGACTATCTTCTTCAATTTATAAAAAGTCCAGTAGGACAAAAAACAATTACGGATACAATATCAGGTCAAGCCATCACAAGAATAACTTTAGAAAAAATAAGAAACTATCCCATCCCACTCCCCCCCCTTCCTGAACAACAAAAAATCGCCGAAATCCTCGGCACCTGGGACCTTGCAATCGAAACCCTCACAAAGCTCATTGCCGCGAAAACAAAACGCAAAAAAGCGCTGATGCAGCAGTTGTTGTCGGGGAAAAAAAGATATCCAGAATTTAAAAATAACAAGAAATGGAAGAAAGTAAATATTAATGAAGTATTAAAAGAAGTTAATCGTCAAGTTGATTTTGATGAAAATGCATTATATGACTTAATAAGTGTCAGGCGTAGATCAGGGGGATTATTCCATAGAGATAGTCTATATGGTAATCAAATAAAAACTAAAAATTTGAAAACCGCCATGAAAGGAGATTTTCTTATATCTAAGATGCAGATAGTACACGGCGCGTCAGGTTTAACTACAACAGAGTTTGATAACATGAAAATATCAGGTTCATATATTTCTCTTGTCGCAATAGATGAAAAAAAGCTAAATATTGAATTATTTAACTGGCTTTCTAAAACCCCATATTTTTACCACTTAACAAATATTTCAAGTTATGGTGTTCATATTGAAAAGATGACATTCAATCTAGAACTATTTATGAATGAACTTATATTTATTCCAGAAATTGATGAGCAGAATAAAATAGTAACTGTTCTCTCAACCACCGATGATGAAATAGCCCTGCTAAACAAAAAGCTCCAGGCCCTGAAAGCGCAAAAGAAAGGGCTCATGCAAAAGCTCCTTACCGGGGAAGTGCGGGTGAAGGTATGAAAAAAGCAAAAGATACTGCCCTCAACTTCCGTGCTCTTCCGTGCTCTTCCGTGGTTAAAAACTCTTCAAAAAGAATAACCACGGAATATACGGAAAACCACAGAAAGGGAAATGATCCTGACCAAAATTTCCGTGCTCTTCCGTGTACTTCCGTGGTTAAAAACTCTTCAAAGAGAATAACCACGGATAACACGGATAGACACGGAAAGGGGAAAGACTCTGACCAAAACTTCCGTGCTCTTCCGTGTACTTCCGTGGTTAAAAACTCTTCAAAGAGAATAACCACGG
>VFJS01000109.1 GCA_009885955.1 Spirochaetia bacterium
ATTCCTATATGCATTGTATGTTTGGAAGTGGTTTCGTCCAACAAAGTCTTAACATAGCTGCTCCCTGAATATTACGGTCTTAGGTAAATTATTTTTTATCCCGCTAATGGTAAATAGCGGGATATTTTTTGAGCAGCTACGCTAAGACTTCTATAAGTTGTACGCAGTGGCAACAGCAGCAACCAGTTTATTCTGCCTGAGCCCACGGATGGGCGAAGGCAAGAAATCTATTTTGCATTCTTAAGGGCGGTCACAAAAACTCAGATAATACTTGCCAAAAAAATGAGTTGATGAAAGAATAAGGCATGAAAAAGAAAAAGACAAACCGCAGAAAACCCCGAGGATTATTCGACGAGTCGTTCAGGCAAGACAAGCTTGAAAAGCAGGGCGATCCGCTGATAAAGATGAAAAGCATCATAGATTGGGAGGCCTTCCGGCCGGTAATAGAAAATTCAATCAATGAAGAAGCAAAAGGTCCTGGCGGAAGGCCGCCCTATGACAGCATATTGAAATTCAAGATGCTCATTATGCAGAGACTTTATAATATTTCGGATGAACAACTTGAATATCAGGTTAACGACAGATTGAGTTTCATGAGATTTCTGGATTTGACAATAGCCGATGACGTACCGGACTGCAACACCATCAGATATTTTCGGGATAAATTGACAAACAAAGGGGTAATCGAGAAATTATTCGAGGCTTTTGACGAGATGCTGAGAACGAAAGGATATATCGCGCAAGAGGGATCGATAATTGACGCAAGTTTTGTTGAAGTTCCCAAACAACGCAATACGCGGGATGAGAACAAGCAGATCAAAGAAGGAAAGAAACCAGAAGGATGGGATGATCCGGACCATAAGAATAAAGTGCCCCACAAGGACACCGATGCTCGTTGGACGAAAAAGAATAATCAATCGTATTACGGATATAAAGACCATGTGAAAGTTGATTCAAAAAGCAAGCTAATCACAAAATACAAGGTAACTGATGCCAGCGTACATGATTCACAAACATTGAATGACTTACTTGATGAAACAGATAAAGGAAAAACCGTTCACGCCGATTCCGCCTATACGGGTCAGAATGATATATTGGAAGAGAAAGAAGTGCTCGCTGAGATCTGCGAGAAGGGATACCGGAATAAAAAACTGACAGAAGAACAGATTGGCAACAATAAGACAAAATCAAAAATTCGCTCTCGCGTGGAACATGTGTTCGGGTATATTGAAAACAGTATGAATGGCTCATTTATTAAAACAATCGGGATAAAGCGAGCTTGTGGGGTAATCGGATTGATGAATCTCACGTATAACATGCGGCGATTCATATATTTGCATGATGCGCGAATGGCATCATGACCGGTGTGTCTGCATAGAAAATGGAGACACTGATTAATGGGCTGAAGTTGAATTGCTAAATGGGGCAATTTTTGATTGAGATTATCGAAGATGTTAGAATTTTTCTGTAAAATTTGATGTCGTGTAAATTTAAAATCACATTTATAAAAATCAAAGGTTTAAAATACGGTTTTTATCACCGCCCTTAATAAAGCAATTCAGAGAGGAATACCGGCAGCTCTGATAAATCCGCCCAATCATATCTCGGAATCCATGAATTTTATATGGGATGAACTTCTAAAAAAGCCTGTATTGAAAAAAGTTGAATCCTTTTTTGAAAAAGTATTCTCAGCTCCTTCTCTCTAACAGTTTTTTATTGCTCTCTATTTATTTTTCATGTAATCAATAAAAAACCATAATGGCGAAACCGTGACGTTTTTGCTCAGAGCATAATTATCGGTCACCGGCGCGATAACCCAGGCATCATTGATTTCAAGATCCCTCATGGCAACCCGGAAACCCCTGGTTAATTCAGGAGCGCTGGAAGCTTTGAACTCCACGGCAACGCGTTTCGTTCCTTTTTCCAGAATAAGATCTATTTCAGAACCGGTTGAGGTTCTATAAAAGCATCCATTCCAGTCAGGCAGTTCGGCCAGAATGTTTTCCAGGGCGAAACCCTCCCATGAGTACCCGTATACAGGGTGGCCCAGGAGATCATTCATGCCCGATATTCCAAGCAGGGAATGCAGTAAACCGGTATCCCGAATATAAAATTTTGGCGATTTGACCATTCTTTTTTTCAAATTGCCGTGAAATGGCAAAAGGGGCCGCAATAAAAATGTTTGTGATAAAATTTCAATATACGAACGTACCGTATTATGGCTTATACCGAGAGAGTCGCCTATTTTTGAATAATTCATGATCTGCCCGTGATTATGGGCGCACATCATCCAGACCCTTCTGATTAATGAGGCAGGAATATTAAATCCAAGCTGAGGAATATCACGTTCGAGATATGTTTGTATAAAATCCCCACGCCATATACCGCTCTCTTTATAATCCGATAAATAACTTCTGGGATAACCTCCCTTCATCCACAGGTTACGCATACTATCCATATCATTTTCCCGATTAACCTCTGAATTCATAAAAGGAGTGAGTTCCAGATAGGATATCCTGCCTGCAAGGCTTTCTGAACTCTGCCGTATTAAATCCCTGGATGCCGAACCCAGTATTAAAAGCTGGCCATTATTTCCATTTCTATCAATAATACTGCGGAGAGCGGAAAATATGTCCGGTGTTCGCTGAATTTCATCAAGGCAGACAAGTTTATTTTTATTTACATCGAAAAAAGTTTCAATATCAATGAGCTTATTCAAATCCGAAGGGCTTTCCAGATCAAGATATATGGAATTCCCAATATCTGAAATAATCATTTTAGAAAGGGTCGATTTTCCACACTGCCTGGGGCCAAGAATTGCTACTACGGGATTACTTTTTAATCTATCAATAATTGATTGATAGATATTTCTTTTTATCATTTCTTGCATATTGTAATTATAACTTACAATATGCAAGGATGTCAAGGTAAATTATATATATATTTCTTTTTATCTATATTCATGGACTCTGTTTTCTCAATTATTTGAGGAAATTCCTACAAGACTACAAAAAAAAGGAGATAAAAATTTTATATTTTAATAAAACCCCTTTCAACTCCATCAATATATTTATTTTTTGGCAAACCAAGTCTTATAGCAATGTTTTGTCTTCTAACTTTTCTCCGAAAATCTCTAATTTGTTTATCTGTCCAACTTTTATGGATATAGTATTCATCTTCATTTTGATACTTTAATCTTGGATTATAATTATCTTCCAATGATGTCAAAGGTCTAAATCTACAATCAATTGTCAGTATTCCCCATTTTCTACAATATTCTAATTTTTCACACATTTCAATATATGTTATATCATGATTATATAACATAAAAACAAAAATATCGGTGTCTTTTTTGTTAGCTTTGTAACCTGCATCCTTTAAAATAGATACTTGTTCTTTCAAAATTATCCAATTTTCAACATTTCCATCCCATGCAATTCTTGGATTATGAAATCGTGCGTTTTTTAGTTTTCCTGCCAAGAATGGTTTTTGTAATAATATTCTACCATCCAATCCACTTTGACTTTCTGAAATGATACATTTTTTTTTTAATTTAAAATCTCTAATTTCTGATAAAATATTCTCAATATTTGGATTTGCTAATAAATTATTATCATATACTACAAGTTTATTCTTTTTTATCTCATTTATTATACTTTCTTTATGAGACACATTTGGTTCAATTTTCCACGTCCCACAAAAATTACATTTCCGAAAACATCCTCTTGAAGTATGTATAATCTGATAATCAATTTCCTCATTTAATAAGCTGTAATTAATTTCAATATTTTCAGCTTTTCCATTTTTATATAAGCCAACATGCACTTCATCACATTTTGTTATTCTCTTACATTCTTTTGCCAATAAAGACGCAAAAATTCCTCCAACAGAAATTTTTGCTTTTGGGAATAATGTTTTATAGTGCTTCACACTTTTTGCTACATAACTCGACCAATATGTAAAAATGGATGTAACCATTACTTCATCAGGATACATGTCAATCGAACTTCTTTCAATATTACCCCTCACCAACTGGACCTTATCTCCAAGTAGTTGATGATATGACCCAATTTTCAATAGACCAATTGGTAAAAAAAGTGAGTGATTTTTACTTTTTTTTGGAATGGGAAAATCAGGTTCAATCAACAATATTTTTTTCAATGCCTCGTTTCCCATATCTTTTTGAATGTATCAACTCTTTTTAATAGCTCTATGGAGTCTGTTGCATTTTCAGATTCGGTAATATTGACAGTTTTATAGTTGAAAATTCTCTTATCATCTGCCGTCAAAAAAGTTGATTTAAGAAATGAAGAAATATCCTGGGAACTACATGCTGTTGATGCTGGATTTCCATGAAATGTTCCAACTATTGTGAAACACAATAATTTATTATTCTTACCTATTCCTTTGTAGTATATCGGCGGTAAAAAATCAGGTATTATTTTGCGTGAACTAAAATGTTCTTTACATATCTTACAAAAATATGCTTTCAATAAACGAACATTTTTTTCCTCTTTTTCCATTTTCTTTAAACTATCAATATATAATTTAAATAGTGGGTCATTATCAATTTTTATAACGTCAACTTCTTCTTCCCAAAATTTTGAATGAACAGTTACAAACATTATAAATTTTTTTTTTCTGCCATCTACATCTAGATCACGTTGTATTTCTAATAATTTACACAATACTTCAGTTTTATAGTGCTTTGAAATGTGTCCTTTATCATCAGTAATTGTGATTGGAGCAGTGAGACTATTACAAAAGTCAAGATTATATATTGTTACTACATCTTGCTGATTAAAAACATCACCGTTTTCATCTTTTCCTTTCAGAACAACCTTTTCAATATAACCATTATATAAGCTGAAAGTTTTTAAAAATCCTTTTCTTTCGTAATTTTCTAATATTTCGTTTAATTTCCCAATATTTGACTCAGCAATTTTCGGATCTTTTTTTGTATAGTCTCCAATTTCAAATGCTATTACTTTATCAATAAATTCAATCCATGATTTAATATCTAAAGCATTAATTCCGGGTAATCCGAGATAAACCATCTTATATCCTAAAGTTTGATGAATATATCTTAGAATAGGTTTACACCATTGTTCTCTTATAACTATTTTAATAGGATGATCTTGAAAGTCTCCCATATTAATCTTCCAAACTTTCTTCAATACAATTTTTTATCCGTTTTAATTCAATATAATACGATTGCTTATTTTCAGAATTAACCTGAATAATTTGCTCATCTATAATTTGGACTATTTTTTTAATATCTTCATGTATATTTAAACCCAACGAATCAATTACATCAAGTAAACTTTTATATTCATTTTCAATATTTTCTTTTGCTTTTTGTGGAATTTTATTAATATCTTTTATTATATCATCTTCATTTTTTATTTTTAAATTATTCTTTTTTTTCTTTTTTTTCTCAATTACAGTTGTAATTTCTTTATCAAAGGAATCCAATCTTTTTAAAATAGAGTCACAATCATGAATTCTCTTTTCAACAATATTTTTTCTATCTTTTCTTCCTTTCAAACCATTTTTAAATCTTCTAATTTCAAATAATATCTCTAATAGTCTTTCTGAATTATCAGCATAATAATTCCATTGCGCTTCCTTTTCTTTTAAATAATCAATTGCTTTATCAATTTCTTCATCACTTTTTGTGTATTCCTGATATTTATTAGCTTCATCGTTAAAATAATTTGCAGCTTCATTGAACGATTCATAAAATGAAATTCTTAAAGGCGAAAATTCAAAATCATTTCTTGGTGCATTTGGTAATAATCTCGGATGAACTACAATAAATTCTCCGATATATCTATTAAAATAAGTTTGTCGTACAAAATATTTTAATAGATGTTCCCGCTTCCCAATTGAAAAACCATGTTTTTTTATTATAAATCCTCTTAAATCCTTATCTTTTATTGTACTTCTCGAAGAATTCAAACACCCCCATGCTATACCAAAAAAGTCTTTTCCATTTTTAAGTTCATAGAAGAATGGCTTTAATGGTTCTGGTTCAAAACATTCATCTTTGTAGGGTCGATATAAATATGACGAGACCTCATTTATTTGAAGATTGAGATTTATCAATTTAAAAACCGATTTATACTTAACACATATTTTATTTATATAATCAGAAATGGTCACCCCCCATTTAAAATTTGGATTAAAAGGTAAAGGAACTGTTTGTTCCAAATAACTCGAAACTTCTTCAAATTTTGATAAAGATCTATAGAAATCTTGATTTACCCCAATCATTTCAACTCTTGTCCCATTATTCACATAATCACTTTTTTCAAGTGTATCGAGACTTATATTTTTTTCCAACAATTCTTGAAGTGCTATAAGTTTCGTTTCATCAGAATCATTATTTAAACGTTCTTCCTTTTGAAAATCAAGAACATCGCGCATAGCCTTAAAATTAAATGACAACCTATTTGGAGAATTTAAAGTTGTTTTTGAATAAATATCTAATTTGTCACATAAATGAAATGAACTATAAATTCCAATTCCCATAAAACCTATTTTTTCTTTCGGACTTTTATCGGATATACCTATTCTAATTGCCTTTCTCATAATTTCAGAACTCATTCCAAATCCATCATCTTCTATAATTATATTATTTTTTCTAATTTTTATAGAAATATTTATAGCATCAGCATCAATTGCATTTTGCACATATTCACGAAGAGCATCCCGAGGATCTGAATACATTCCTTTTGTCAGTATTGAAATTATTTCTCCACCAATATCAGATTTTTTTATATTTATCATATTAATTTCCCAATTATAACTCTACAAATAATCAGCATAAAAAATATTATTATTTAACAATATATCCTTATTAAAAGCATTGGCCATCAAAACAATTTTTATCATAGCCATAAATGCTATTCAAGGAATTTATTTATTAGAAAATAATTTTTAAGCAAAAGTTTATATTGTATATAATTATAAAATTGTGCCAAAGAAATCCAAATTGCCTCATAAAAAACTGAGCTATGAAATTTTTTGTTATTATTGGACTTTTCTGCTTTTCATATACACTATTATTACTGGAACATCTTAAAAAATAATAAATCTATCATTAATAACCTCTGTGTCTCCGTGCCTCTGTGGCAAATATCTTATTTTATGCGACATTCGTCTGTAATAAAAATTTCAGGCCTGGAGCGCAAGCTGAACCTCAAAGAGCGCCACGGGATGGACCAGGTGATATTTTTCCAGTACTTCGGGATGCACCTCCCCGAACATACCTGCCCGTATTCCGTTTATCACCACAGAGGCACCGCGCCCGGGGATGAACAGGCCCGTATCCAGCGCCTCAAGGGCGAACTCCCTGTTCATCTCGCCCATAAACGCGGTGAGGTATGCCTTTATCTCTGAAAATGTGGCCCTGGCGCCTATAATCCCTGCAGAGGCATGCTTCTCGTCCACGGCGCCGGTTTCGCTCTCCTTAATAAGCGTAACATCGTTCACCTCGAAAAGTTTCTGGGGCAGGTCGTTGTGTATGTTGTGACGGAACGATTCCATTAAACCGCTTATGAGATGGGTACGGAGGATGGTCTGCTCCACGCTGATGGGATTGTCAATTTCCACTGTGGCGCTGTTGTACGGAAGGCCGAGCATCTCGTAGTGGTATTCGGCGTTCGTAAGCATAAGGGTCGATATCTCAAGAAACCCTAATCCGGCCATAACCTTCCGCGCCCTGCTGCAGAGCCTCTCCAGGGGCCTCTCCTGCCCCACGGTCATTGTCTCGATAAGCGAAGGGATGATGTTGTGGTACCCGTAGGCGATTGCAATGTCCTCCATGAGGTCACGGGGGTGGATGATATCGTTCCGGTACGGCGGGATGTGGCAGCGGATGGTGTTATCGTCAACAATATCGGAATCGTGGCGCATCTTCCGCAAAAACTCCGCCTGGTCTTTCCCGCTGATGTCAACACCGATGAGCGATGCCGTCTCGCTGATTCCTATATCCATGGACTCAATGGAAAAATCCGGGGTCACCATTTCCCTGTCGGGATACTTCACCAGTACCTGGCGGCATTCAGCTTCAGGAAAATATTCAAGGATCGATGTCACGATGATGTTCAGGGTCTTGTTGATGACCCTCTCTATGGGCCCGGTGACATCGATAATGATGTTCCTGGTATCCTTTGTTACTTTTGTGTCCTCGGAATTTATTATTGGCGGCATGGAGAGTACCATATCCCTGCTGTCCATGAGGACCGGGTATTTGTCAAACCCGTCGAGGATGAATGAATAGCCCACTCCCTTGGGATGGCTCTCGAGAATCTTCTTTAGCGAAATGCGGTTCTCTTCATTAATTTCGTAACCCAGGGGGACAAACCGGAACCCGGGGTCTTTGGCAGTATAGGTAAAGCCCCCCTTCACCCTGTCGTAGTCATACACCCCTATAGATGCATGCTTCCTGTTCCTCCCCAGTGCCCAGTGAAGGTTCTCCTGGAGTTTCATGATGGTCTTGATGAAGTCGTCATCCATGGTGATGTTCTTTATTACAGCGGAAACGATGAAGGGGCGTATTTTGTCAATGCCACCGGTTACGGTTATGGTCTCCTCATGTGCGTGGAGTTTGTATTTTTTTAATCCTGTCTCAATCCCCAGGTAGCCCTTCACCGCCCGCGAAAGTCCGCCGGCATCGAAAATGTCGGGCCTTACCGCGAGGATCTCCATGCGGATGACATGGATCGGGTCTATCTCCTGCATCTTGCCGGGCATCTCCCTGAAGTCAATTCCGCATACGGAACAGTATGCGGGCCTGTCCTCTTCCGAGGTCAGTTCAGTAATCCCCTGGCAGTTCAGGCAGAGAAAGCGCTGCAGGGTCGCGAAGCCTTCAACGTCGCAGCCCATTTCGGTGAGGATCTTTATCAGCCTGTCATTCTCAATATCTGCACCCATCATCTTCCTGAGACGGGATATGTCAATTCCTACTACGGGCATCTGGTTACTCCTTGTAATTAGTCTGGACCTGCGCCAGCCATGTGGTATCGCTGTTGTACACCATGCGGATATCGGCCAGGTCGTACCGGAACATGGAGAGCCTCTCCAGGCCCAGGCCCCATGCCAGGACCGTTTCCGTACAGCCGAGAGGCAGGGTCACCTCGGGTCTGAACACCCCTGCCCCGCCCATTTCAAACCAGTCTTTCTTTCCACTGTGCCATACGAAGACCTCAACGCTCGGCTCAGTGTAGGGGAAAAAAGCGGGCCTGAACTCGAACTTTTCAAAGCCCATCTTTTTATAAAAGGCCTCCAGGGTACCCAGGAGATTGGCAAAGGATGCCTTGCTGTCGATGATGATTCCGTCCACCTGGTAGAATACAGGGAGGTGCTTGTGGTCAATGGTCTCTCTCCGGAAGACCCTGCCGATGGTAAAAATTTTTTTCGGCCCTGCCTTCTCCCTGAATACCGCTCTTACTGACGCTGCAGTGCAGTGGGTTCTGAGTATATTCTGCCTTGCCTTTTCAATGTCCCACTTGTATTTCCACCCCTTGCTCCCGGTGGTGCCGCCGGTCTCATGGGTTTCCCTTACCCTGTCAACAAGGCTTTTATCCGGGAGCATTGCAGTCCCCGGCTTCTTCACGTAAAAGGTGTCCTGCATCTCCCGTGCAGGGTGGTCCTGGGGCTGGAAAAGGGCGTCAAAGTCCCAGAACCCCGATTCTACCATGGGCGACGAGGTTTCGGTAAAGCCCATCTGAAGAAAGACATCGCGTGTTTCATTCAGTATTGCCGTGAAGGGGTGTATTTTCCCCGGCACCCTCTTCTGTGTATCGATATTGATATCATACTTTTTGAACTCAACATTACGCCAGCTTCCGTCAAGAAGCATGGAGCTGGTGAGCTGGGTCTCCTCCCTTAGGATGTCAAAGCCGTCCCTGATCAGCTTTTCCCCGGCAGGGGTGATAGAGACGTGGCGTCGTGTCCTTGCTTTTTCTGCCACCAGGTCCTTCCTCCCCTTCAGGAGATCTCCGAGGGACTTCAAATCTATTCCGGCAACGGCAAGTTCCTTCTCGGTCATCTCCTTTTCCGCGACCGCATTCAGAAGAATTTCAATATCCTCCTTCCCGGATTCCTTTTTCCCCTTTTCAGTTATTTTTATTATTCCCTTTTCATTATCGGCCCAGCCCCTGAGGCCCAGGATCTTAAGGCAGCCCCCCACATACTTCGTGTCTTCCGAAAGCAGCTCACCGATCTCCTTGATCGGCAGCGCCCCGCCTTTTTCCATGAGCACCTTTACAACCCTTTTTTCCGGAAGGCCCTTCTTCAGAATCTCCTCGCCCTCTTTCCCTATTTTATATGAAAGATATTTCTCCTCCCTGACGGCCAGGTACTCTGATGATGACAAAGACTGAATTGCAGCGGAGATGAATACCGGGTCGCTCTGCAGCTCATCGGCAAGAAAGGACTGTTCCACCTCTTTTTTATTGTTCTTGAAATATTCCAGAATCCTGTACTGGTGTTCAGGGAATTTTTCCATGTATATTCTCCTAAAATCCGGGCTCTATTCTGCCGGTTTATTGTCAGCGAAAAAACATTCAGAAGTCTGTGAAATTTGTACGAAGGTAAAATACTGGGGAAAAAAATCAATTAATAAAGATAGATTGATAATATAAAAAAGAAATATACATGTTCCATATATTCCATATATTCCATATATTCTTATGTTACCCCGATTTTTCCATTTCACGGATAAAGCGTTCTGCAATCCCGGGCAGTTTTACAAAAATCTCAAAAACAATTTCATCATTTAATTCAAGGTACTCGTGGGCCAGGATATTCCTGAATCCGCCCATCCCCTTTAACTCACAGAAGAGTTCATTGCTGATGATCCCCCTGGAAAAGGCATTTTCAATGATTTCTTCATTGGTGTCGCTCACCGCCTTGAACCGGCCGGTTAAATTGTGTTCAAGGAGATCGAGGATATTCTGTATGATGAGGAAGATAAGCCTCTCAACAGCATATTTACCCGGCCTTGATTGTTTATACTCCTGAAGAGTGGCAGCGCGCATCGATTTCAGGTCAGCGGAATATTCCCTGAGCTTCTCTATCATCCTGAATTGCCTTTTCAAGTCATAGACCACTGCTGTATCTCCTGTGCCTGTTCAATATATATACTGAGTCCCGGTATTCATGCATAGACCTGGTTTCAAAATCATTCAGGATCTCTGAATTTTTATAAAAGAGAACCCTTCCGTTTTTTATCACTTCATATTTCATAAGGGGTTTGGCCTTGTTTAACCAGATGAGATCCACCTTGTCAGATTTGATCTCTTTTATGAGCAGGGATATGAGTTCCAGGTATTGGGTCACGGAAAAATTTTTATCCGTAACCACTGCCAGGTCCAGGTCCGAATTTTCATGATATTGGCCCTCTGCCATGGAGCCGAAGAGATAGGCAACAAATACATATTCGCTCTGGAGGAGTATGTCGCTGCATTTTTTTATGGCCTTATCGTTTATCATTTCATTATTGAAGGCATAATTTATTTATTGATCCGGGCAATAAAACCTGAAATTTCCAAAAATTTCCGGAATTTTGTATTCAGACAATATCCATTGAAAAAACGGCATACTGTTATTTATCATTCAAGTAATATCTCACCAGCAATTATTTGTCAAGCAGGAATGTGGAAGGGGGATATTCTCACTCACTGTAATCAATCTCATACTTCAATTTTTAATCGTAATCAGTTGAATAAGGGATGCGGGAAAATCAAATAGTATTTTTTATTTCCACCGGGGTCCTTCCCATTTCATAATGTGTGTAATGGTAAAATTATAACTGGTTTCACTTATATTATCATAAAAAATTTTGTTATATGAATTAATTCTGGAAAATAATAAACCGCTGACACTGAATCCCAATGAGTATCTGTCGGATAATGCATAATCCACTTTTAACCCGGGACCGCCGATAGGTAATGTAACCTTTCTCTTATCAATCTTTATATCAGAAAAAGTATCAGAAAATATCCAATATGCTGACATTTGAAAAGATTCAAAATAAATTGAATATGAAACACCATATAAATATCCAAAATTTAAATTCTTAGTATGGATGCTTTGGTTATTCCCCTTTACATCCAGAAAAGCGGCTAAAAAATTAAAACCAGCATACAATGAAACTATTGAATTTTTCATTTTGAAAAGATCGTAGCCCATAACCCATTGTACCCAGTTTATCGAACCGTCTATTGAATAGGCTTCATTGGGAACTGTAGTACTTTGGGCCTTCCCTGAAATCAGGGTGTATGTACCGGCTGCATGAAAATGAAAATTACTAAAGCTTTGAATAAAATCCAGCGGCAAGGCCATTCCTAAATTATATGTTTTCCTTGCTAAATTGTCACCTTCATAATCACTGCCAAGTGAATTGACTTTTGCATATGCAAAATTATAATTAGTAGTTATATTCTCATTCGCACTTCCTATATAGACATTGGGTCTGAATGAGTCATTCAGCGATGCTTTCTGCACGATAAAAATTCCATTGGCTGCATCATATATGTCAGCATAAACAAAATTTCCATGCGCTAATATGAAAAGTATTGTTAATATTATTTTTTTTGAAACCGTTTTTAATTCCTTAATCTGCATAACGTTACCCATCCATAATTTTACTATATATCACTGCTGTCCCCTTCGGGATTTTATACAAATTATCAAGACATCTTACAAACTGCTGATGCCTTAGAAATCCCGCTCATCTTATTTGCCCGTAAATTTCGGTTTGCGTTTTTCCATCATGGCTGCCACTGCTTCCATAAGGTCATTGGATGGGATGATATTGGAGCTTATGGATGCGACATACCGCAACCCATCGTCTATGTTCTTGCCCACACCAAAGTTCAACACGTTTTTTGAGGCCTGGACCGCCAGCGGAGAGTTCTCTGCAATCTCCATCGCCATCATTTCAGCAGCCTGCATGAGGGCTTCCCGGGACTCGAATACTTCATTTATGAGCAATATCTCTCTTGCCCGCTTTGCATCAATATGCTTTGCCGTATATGCAAGCTCGCGCGCAATACCCTGGCCGACTATGTGCGGAATCCGCTGCAGCACGCCAACATCCGCGACAAACCCCACACCGGCTTCTCTTAACGAAAAGGTTGCATCGTTAGAGCACAGCCTGATATCACAGGCTGTAATCATATCCAGCCCGGCTCCGAGGCAGAAACCGTGTACAGCTGCGATGACCGGCTTGCGGCAGCGTTCGATGCATGTCATGGTTTCCTGCATGGCCTGAATCTTTGGCAGCAATTTCCACTTTGTTCCGCCCTTTTGATCTTTTTCCAGGATCTCCGGCAGTGCATTGGCCATTCCAATCAGGTCAATCCCGGCGGAAAAACATTTCCCCTTCCCGGCAACGATGACCACCTTAATATCTTCATCCCTGTCAAGGTCAGTGAATATCGGAATGGACTCTTCCCACGCCGGCTGATGCATGGCATTCAATTTCGCAGGCCTGTTGAGGTATACCCAGGCAAGCGGCGGTTTTTTTTCAACAAGATAAAAATCATAGGTTGTCATGACCGGGCTCCTTTTCAGTTGATTAAAAATTAATTAAGTGCACTCTCTATTAAAAATTGTCACGCCTTAAAAAAAATACACTATTCATGTATGCATATTTCTAAAATACACATTCCAATGCTGTCAACGATTTTTAGCCTTTGCCTCAAAAATCATGGTACGTACATTACAGCTGATCTGAAAATTCATTAATTTCTTTCACCTCTCTGCGCTCTCCGCGTGACAAATTTTTTCTACATTTGGCGGCAGTTGGTCTCTTTGGAAAAAAAAAGTATGATAAAGGAGAGGACAGCCCATCCGAGCATGAGTGAGAAGCCGGTGCGATAGGCCTCCCACTCGTATACCCTTATGCCGTCCACGCCCCCGCCCTTGTAGCCGAGGTCCAGAAGCAGCCCCACGAGGGGCTGGAGGATCATCGGCCCCACCATCACTCCCATGTTGATTACTCCCGAAACGGTACCCGCCAGGTGCGCGGGGACGGACTCCTTTCCGAAAGCGAAGCCGATTATCATCCCGCCTGAGGACGCTCCGGCGACGATAAGCGCGATTGTGAGTATCGGTATCGGCAACCCGGGGATGAGGATTATTACGCCCCAGCAAAGAACCACGAAGAAGGAGCTGATAAGATAAAGGGGTTTCCGTTTCCCGAACCTGTCGGAAAAAGCGCCGAAAACCGGGCCGCCTACGGCCCACGCCACAAGCAGGGTTGAGGTGAGGCCCGCTGCGCTGGTTGTCGACATCCCGTAGTGGGTTGTAAGAAATGGTATTCCCCAGAGACCGGAGAAAGTAAGGACACATCCGACTATCCCGCCTGGGGCCAGGATTAAAAGCCAGGTGTTCCTGTACTTGAGTACCTCCTTAATCCCTTCGAAAATTCCCATCCGGCTTGCGGTTGTGCCATCTTCTCCGTGACCGTAACCGTAGCTTTTAAATCCCTTCTCCCGCGGGTCGTCGCGTACAACGATCCAGATAGCAACGCCGGCGAGAAAGGTAATGGCCGAAGAAAAAGCCATGACGGGCCTCCACCCGAAGATGGTGACAAGCATGCGCAGGGGCACACCGGCGAGAACGGCACCCACTATACCGACGAAAAGGGCAAGCCCTGTGGCGAGGGCGAACTGCCTCGGTGCGAACCATACGCTGGCGACTTTGAGCATCCCCACAAAGGCAACAGCGACAGACCCGCCGATGAGAAGCCTGCCGAACCCTGCCATCGCTATGTCTCTGGAGAATGCGAAGATGATTGAACCCAGGGCGGCGGTGAAGGCGCCGGCGGCGAGCAGCTTTCTTGGCCCCCATCTGTCAGCGAGGATGCCGGTGGGGATCTGCATGGCAACATAGCTGTAAAAATAAAGCGCCGACAGATTGCCCAGCGCCGCAGCGCCGAGGCCGAAATCCCTGCTTAACTCTCCGGTCATCACGGCTGGTGCCACCCGCTGGTAAAAGCCGATGAGATAGAGGGCCGCCCCGAGCCCCCAGATGCTCCAGGATAGCCGCATGGAAGGATAGTTAGTCATGAACAGGGCTCCCTTAACTTATGTGATAGTGCTCATTGCACGAAACCTTGCGCTGAAAAATCAGGTATAATCAGCCTTATTGTAACCTGATCTATGCCATGAACAGTCTATTGGTTGACAAATTATTTTTGATAGGGTGCTTATATTGCAATATATATAATTCCCCGAACAAAGCATCACAGGTCTGCTTCAATTTACTATTTGTCAATGATATTAGTATCCGGTATTAAATTTTCAGTCCTGCAAATAGGGAAAGCATGAAATGCATCCCGAATAACATAAAAAAAAATTTCGTGATGTTCGTGCCTTTCGTGATTATTCTTTCTTTATTCCCTCCGCGCACTCCGCGCACTCCGCGTGAGATATCTTCTTTTATTGATCCTATTCTTTAATTATTTATCACCTATATATAACCTCAATTGCTTAATAATATATATGGAGAAATTGAATTATAGTTGATAAATGGCCAATATCCTTGATTATTGTTAAATAACGACAAATAACAAAACAAAGATAG
>VFJS01000021.1 GCA_009885955.1 Spirochaetia bacterium
ATGCTGAAAACTTGAAGAAATTCATGCAAAAAAACATCGATCCCGCCAGGGCGGAGGGATTCCGTCTGATCTCATGACAAGAATCCGTCTGAAAACGGTACTCTCAAGTACAATAGTTTTCAGTTCATTAATATTTGGAAGTCTCCAGTTGCTCCGCCCCCCAAGGGTAAGGCCTTCACAGTAGGAAATGGCGTTCACCCAAGTCAAGGATGCTGCAGTCCCTATTGAACATCCTGTGCCGGAAAGGCCGTTACTGCACTTCTGCCATATTAAGCCGGTGTTGCCGTCATTAATCGTATCATTACTGTTGTCAGTGAAACGATTATCGGGAAACAAAATACCAGCTGTTAAAATAATTGATGCTATAATAGATAACTTTTTCATATAAATTTCTCCTAATATATGGTTGAGGCAATTCAAAGAATCAAATAACCAAATAACCTACGGTCCGGAAACACAACGAACATAGGCGCCATTCCTCTTAAATTGGCCGAGCATGTTGCCGTAGCCAAAGTTAACGAACCACGCGGAGTCACTAGAAAGAACGTAGGGACTGGAAGACCAGCAGTAAGACCACCCGGAAGTAACTGTTGTTGGGAAAAAGGCCGTGTCAATCGACGGATTGGATAATCCATAATTTACTATTGTTTGCAACTCATAATTTGACGGCAGTCTCCAGTCTGTCCGGCCAGCGTAGCCATTTGGGATGTGCGCTGAATTTAGGGCCGTGCAAGCGGTTAAGGCATTATCCCATAGATATGTTGAAGCGGTACCGGTGCATGTTGAGCCTGTCTGCCCCTCGGGGCATGTTTTCCATATTAAGCCGGTAACATTGTCTTTTGTCGTATAGTCCGTAGTATAAATTGCATGCGATGATGTGGCAAAACTGCGGGCATTGGGAATATTGGCATAATCCCCATCCTGACCAGTAATAGTCTGTGAGCATGCAGCCATTGCCCCATCGCCGTTGGCGCCAGAAGAACATTGGGTCTGCCCTGTATCAGCCACTGGATTGGCGAAAGGATCACTCACTAAAACTATTATTGTATAATCCTGTGTCGAACCATCTGCTGCTGTAACTCTATAGATTTGGCCGCTGGTGAAATTATTTGCAACGCCCGATGCTGGGCTAATGCTCGCTCCGGTATGCGTTATTGTCGGCACAAGTGCTGTCACAACTGTATTCACTGGCACTGTTACCGTTATCGAATGTGTTGCTTCTGTAATTATTGTTGCTGTCGACATTGGAAAAATAAAACCAGTAATCGCCTTGTCGTTAGACAACGCTACTGTCACCTTCACCACTTCGGAATAATATTCCTTCCCCAGGTAGTTTGCCACAAGATTAATGAAATGGTCACCGCCGGCAGCATTAGTCGTATCCCAGTAGCAGGTAAAGGGGGCAGTGGTGTCCGTGCAGATATTTTCCTGATCAACATAAAAACCGATACTGTCGAAATTTGCCGCGTTCAATATATCGCCGTTAGTGAGCGCCTGTATTTGGACAATACCGCTCACTGATGCCCCGTTCTGGGGTTCGAATACCGTCACCGATTTAGCCGCCAGTGCCCAGTGCACGACAGCGAGAAGTTCCCATGTATATAATTTGCCTTCGGAATCCTCACTCAAAAATGATTCACTGAAAACCCAGTCTTCTGCCTTTCGAGAAGTATCTGCTCCCACGGCATTCACATGCTGTACCACATTTAAATCGTCCTTAGCAATAATCTGGAAGAACATCTGTTCAAGCTGGTATACTCCGTTATCGGTAATGGCTTCGTCACCCAGATTGATGCGCGGCTCGTAATTGTAGAACCATGACAGGAAATACCCCATGGCTAAACGAAAATCGCCATTGTTCTCTTCTAAAAGCTGCTTAAACTTCCCATTGAAAGCGGCCTTTCTCCCCTCAAAGTCAGGAAAACACTGGTATACAGTAAAATGGGTAACATCGGCCTGTACCGTCAACCCGTCAGACGAGATGGTTACCGGGAAGTCAGTTTCTTTCCATACATGTGTGTCCTCGTTTAACTCGAACAACCCATAGCTCCCTGCTTGATTAAAGGAGTTGATGACTTTATAGCTAATTGTTACCGGAGCGAGGAAGGTCTGGCCCTTGGGGCCGAATTCTACAACCGGGTTCTTGAGTATCCCGGCGCTGTAGTCAGTGGTAAAACTATTGGAGCTGTCATGTACTGTGATTGAGATCAGTGCACTGCCCGTTAGGGCACCTGCTGGAATCACAACCGAGGCGCCGTCCGGGTGACGAACCGTACCGCCCGATGACCCTACGGTTTGTGTCACTGTTGTCGGTTGATTGGTTGAAATGGCGGGTTTCTTCTGATTGGAATCTCCGCATGATAATAGAAGTACAAGGGCAAAAGAGATAACGGTTGGTAACGACACTATTCTCATGATCAACTCCTATCCTATAAAACAGGTCACTCAAGTCTGTCAATATGGATGATACATATTTCATAGGAGTTTTGAAATAGATTATAATATACTGATATATACCCATTTTATCACAAACTGTCAAGTCATTTAACTCATATCCAGATAATTGAATGTATTTATATGTACTATTTTTAAGGTCTAAATTTGGCCTTTGCACATAACATCTAACATTATGAATCAAAGATTCTTGTAGGACTGGACCATATTCAATAAGTTATTGCTGAGGCTTGAATAATAAAATACTCAAATAATAAACAACCTACGGTCCGAAACACATAGGACATAGATCTCATAGTTATTCAACTTACTATTACGATAGGTGACAGGGTATTACCCACAATGGTAACAATATCCATTCGGGTATAAACTTTCAGACGGGCTCTATATTCTGGTCTGTAGCTGGAAGCTGTTCTTTACGAGGCTGTTTAAGCATAAAGAACGGCCGGCAATATCCCGGCCTTAACTTTATATATGAATATATTTGTAGATGATAAGCTTAACGCTTCTTTGCCGGCTTCCTTTTAACAGTGGTCTTTGCCTTTGCAGCATCGGCTATCTTTTTAGCTGCGGGCATAGCCTTTGTTATTGCATCAAGAGCTGACTTTTCCTTCTTTAATTGAGATTCGAGCTTATTGACTTTGACTTTCTTTCTCCTCTCTTCAAACTGCAGTTGTTTCAGTGATTTTGTTGCCATTTGATTTCCCTCTCAATAATTGTATAATTTGTTTCATTTATTATCGGATGACAAGATACGACAACTTAACTTAATCATAACGGGCTAAAGGGAACTTGTTCATAGCAATCACCAGCAAATACTTCACCTGCTTCTAATTGAACACTTTACATCCTCTCCACTGGAAACTCAATCACAAACTTCGTTCCCTTTTTCCTTATGATAGATATCGACCCATTGATCTGTTTAATCAGGGTCGAAACAAGCATAAGCCCAAAACCCGAGGGATTATCAAATGAAACTGATTCAGGCATACCGATCCCATTATCTTCAAATATTAAAGATACCCTCCCTTTCTTCTCTGAAGCTTTTACAATAATAACGCCCTCCTTGCGTCCAGTAAAAGCATATTTCATTGAATTGGTTATAAGTTCGTTAATGATAATTCCCAGGGGTGATAGAGTTCTCGTGCTAAGAATTATGTCATCAACCTGACACTTGACTTTTATTGCCCCTTTATGAGGAAATATCATAACAATCTCATCGATCAGTGATGGCAGGTATTCTTTGAGGGACATAGTGCCGTCAATTTCAGAACGGTATAATTTATCATAGAGTATCATCATGCTCTGAACACGACTTGCAGCGTCATTGAGAATACTTTTTGTTTCTGAATCATTATGTTCATCTGACTGGAGTTCAAGCAAACTTGATATCATGGTCATATTGTTTTTGATGCGGTGATGGACTTCTTTCAGAATGAGATCTTTTTCTTTCAACAGGTCATGGATCTTATTTTCCGCCAGTTTACGTTCTGTGATATCAACGGCGTGAGTGAGATTCCATACTACTTTCCCATCCTGGTCCATCACAGGATTTGTCTTAGCAAGATAATATAATGTTTTATCGGGCAACGGGACAGCAACCTCCACTGACCCTGATTGACCTGTTTCAAAGACCTTCGAAGAAGCCTCAAATCTTTGGTCTGCATGCTCTTTGGGATAGATGTCCCAAAATGACTTACCCTCAAAATACTCAGGAGTTTTCCCTAAAGTGGACGCAAAAACATGATTTACATACATGTAGTATCCCTTTTTGTCCACACAAAAGATAACATCATTTGAAACTTCAATGAGAGCGCGGTACTTCGTTTCGCTTTGCTGCAGTGCTTCCTCTGCCTCCTTTCGCTTAGTAATATCCTGCACTGTTCCGATAACACCGATGATTTCACCGTTCGCATTTTGCAATGGAGCGTTTGTAACAACAGACCAGCCAGATTTTCCATCAACATTATAGGGAAATTCAACTGGATCGGGGATTTCTCCTCTTAACGCTGATTCCAGCCGTTCGATAAGACCCATATCTTTCAGAAATGGGAAGACATCAAGGGGATACTTTCCCAGTATAGTATCCGCCTTAATGCCACTCAATGATTCCATGAAGGGGTTCCATACCAGATAACGCAGATCCTTCCCGTATACAATGATTCCCTCGTGAGCGCTCTCGACGATCTGCCGGTTGAGAAGACTTGCCTCGAGTAGGGCTACGTGATCCCTTTTCTTTTCCGTTATATCGATGATGGTGATGATGAAATTAAGTGGGGACCCTGAGTCATTGCGAATCAGAACGATACTCACATCGGTCCATATGGTTTTCCCATCCTTGGTCATGTAGCGCTTCTCTAAATGATAACTTCCCATTTCGCCCGCGAGGAGCCGGCGGGCGATTTCCTGGCTCAATATTATATCATCCGGGTGCGTGATGACGATAAAGTTTACCTCATTAAGCTCTTCAACTGAATAACCCAGGATATCGGCAAAGGCACGGTTTATCCTGATCAGCTTTCCGTCAGGTGCGGTGATTGCCATGCCGATCATGGAACTGTCGAAGAAACTGCGGAATCGCTCTTCGCTGTTCCGGAGTTCATCCCGCACCTTCTTGTGCTCCGAGATATCGATATCAGAGCCCAAGTAGCCGCAGACTTCACCTGCATCGTTGAAGAGGGGTAGCCCACAGGTGGAAACCCATTTGACTTGCCCATCTTTTGTGAGTATGGGATTTTCCATACCAGCAAACTGCTTTCTCTCCTTGAATATTTCAGAAGCCTCAGACTTAAGTTTTGCACGAGTAATCCCGGGACAAATATCATAATAATGCATCTTACCAATAAGCTCATCAGGTCGGTAACCGATGACTTTTTCGGCAACAGTGTTGATATAGGTATAGGTTCCCCGTGTGTCGACCTCCCAAATCATTGTTCGGTTCTGTTCAGTAAGACGATCAAATCGATTCTCGCTCTTCTGTAGTGCTTCTTCAATATGTTTGTTCTCAGTAATGTCATGAAAACTCCAGACCCGTCCAAGGATATTATCCCCCATCATATAGGGTTGGGAATATCTCTCAAATACCCGCCCGTCTTGGAATGCCAACTCATCTGCAGAACTCGCTTCAGGAATATCATAAAGTTCTTTTACTTTGCTTAGGAATCTACTGGGGTCCTTTAATTGATTTAGAACATGTTCAATCAATCTAGCATCATCTCTTAATTCAGCAAGATGTTCCGGAATTCGCCACATTTCGAGAAATCTCTGATTATATTTGACGATCTTTCCATTGAGATCAACCACCAAAATCCCATCACCTGTCGATTCGAGTATTGAAGATAAAAGAGAATTGGACTCAAGGAGCGCATTCTCCATCCGCTTCCGCTCTGTTATATCGCGTGTTATGGATAAAATGTGGGGCCGATTCTTAAGATTAATAATTCTCGCAGTCATCACTGCGGTTTTCAGCGAACCATCCTTGCATCTAAATACCGATTCCAGGTTATCTACCGCCCCTGCTCTTTTCAAACCATCAATGAGCCGGTTCCTGTCTTCCGGTATGGCCCAGATCTGTATCTCTCCTGATGTGCGGCCTATCACGTCCTCCCTCGTATAACCGGTCAGAGCCGTAAAACCATCATTGATGTCAACGTACAGGCTATCAATTGCATTTATATTTATGCTGTCGGGACTGGACTTAAAAGCGAGCCTATACTTCTCTTCGCTCTCACTGAGTTCTTCTTCAGACTTCATCAGCTGCTCATTTATTGCCTCGAACTCTTGATTTGTTGCTTCCAGTTCTTCTATTGTAGCTTGAAGCTCTTCATTTGCCGCTTCCATATCCCTTTTCTGATCTTCAATTACTGAATGCGAATGATGCAGTTTAAACGCCATCTTGATAGACGCATCAAGAACCGTTATGCCTGAATTCTTCACAACATACCCATAAGAGGTAATCTTTTCAGTCTTCTCAACTATCTCCTTTTCAGTATGCGAAGATAAAAAGACCACCGGGATGTCATGAGATTTTAGAATCTCCTGGGCTGCCATTGTGCCATCCATGCCCTTACCAAGATCAATATCCATGAGAATTAAATCGATGGGCTCTTTTCTTATACAAATAATATCAAAAGCATCTTCGCCAGAAATCGAATGTATTACCCTATAACCTTCTTTCTCAAGGAGCTTGATTTCTTTCATGGCGATGATGACTTCATCTTCAACAAGAAGGATGGTTTTCTTTGTTACATCCATATTCCCTTCAACGCTCATTTCTCAAACTCCAGTACCACCCGTGAACCATTATCCCGTTCTATCCGCCAGGTCCCCTTGAGCTGTTTTACCAGTATATTCACCAGCATCATTCCAAAACCCGACTGGCTTTCTGAATTAATGGATTCCGGCATCCCAATACCATTATCCTGGATAGTTATGCAGACAAGATTTCCCTTCAACGATGCAGATACAGTAATAACTCCATCGATTTTATCCACAAAAGCATATTTCATGATATTGGTCAGAAGCTCGTTTACTATTATGCCGATCGTGGATAATCTTTTCGAGTCGAGAATAAATTCATCTATGTCCTTTTCGATTCTCACTGAACCGCTATTAGGGAAGTTCATAACTATCTCATCAACCAGGGGGAAAAGATAATTACTTGCTGGCATTTCATTGAAATTTTGAGCCAGGTAGAGTTTATCATACAGCACCATCATGCTTTTTATCCGGCTTCCTGCATCATTAAGTGAGGAAACAGCAATCGGATCTTTCAATGTTCTAGTTTGCAGGGTGAGAAGGCTTATTATCGTGCTCATGTTGTTTTTGATGCGGTGGTGCACTTCTTTTAGGATGAGTTCCTTTTCACTGAGAAGCTTGTTTATTTTCTCCTCGGCCTGCTTGCGGTCAGTGATATCGGTATGGGTCCCAAGCATCCGGAGTGGTTTCCCATCAGTATCATATTCAACAATTTTACCCAGTGAAAGTATCCACTTCCACTGACTATCTATTGTCCTCTGCCGAAATTCTACCCGGTATTCCGTGGTTAACCCCTTTATGTATTCAGAATAGGCCTTTGCTGTGATATCATGATCATCGGGATGGAGCCTCTCTATCCACGCGGAATTCGTTTCAGCAAATGTTCTCGGATCATAACCGAGCATCAGGGCATATTCATCATTCACAATTGCAGCACCCGTCTGGACGTTAAGGTCATAAAGGCCCTGGTTAGCCGCGTAGAGGGACAACCGTAATCTTTCCTCGCTTTGCTTCAGTTCCTCCTCAACCCGCTTGCGTTCGGTAATGTCCATGATCATCCCAAGGGCACCTATGAACTTCCCACTATTATCAAGAATGGCATTTGTACCAACTACTGCCCAGAGGATAGAGCCATCTTTCCGCCTGAACCGGAACTCATGATGCTCAGAAACACCCTGTCTTCGGCGTTCCAGGAGTGTCTCAGCCTCCCTGCGGGCTTCATCATCCATGAAATCGAATAGCGAACTGCCAAGCATCTCCTTAGCAGAATATCCGATCATTTCAGTCATACAGGGATTTACGTAGCTCGTCTTTGCGTCTGTATCCAACAGCCATATCCCCTCCTGCGCAGTATTAACAATACGGTGGAATGTATCTTCACTTATCTTTAAAGATTCTTCAACACGCTTACGCTCGGTGATGTCCAAAACATATCCTTGATAATTTGTAATTTTGCCCAGATCATTCCTCTTTACTGTTGTAAAATCATAGAGCCATCGATATTCACCGTCAGCGTGTTTTATTCGATATTCCTGTTCAAAGGAAAGAGTGCCTAATTCGCTACATTTTTGAACCTCATTGCCAACCCTTTCCAGATCATCTTTGTGAACGATATCCCCGAATAATATCTTTCTGCTAGTGAAATCCTCAACTGAATATCCGAACTGGGCTGAAACATTAGGTGATACATACTCAACTGGCCATCCTTCCGCGGCAATCCATTTGAAAATCACCGCAGGTCCGCCGATAAACATATTGCGCTCATCGAGCAGTATCTTTTCCGCCTGCTTGCGCTCGGTGATGTCGTAGATATAATGAACATAGAGCTCATCATTAAGAGGCATCCAGATCCCCTCATACCAGACACCGTTCTCTTCGACCTCCAATCGCTGTGGTATGTCATTTTCCCATACGACAGGAGCAAGACAGAAGTTGCAGTTGCTGTCACGTTTAGCACATGTGCCGTAGCAAGTAGCTCCGGGGACTGCTCCAATCTCACGGGCATATTTATTTGAAGATACTATTTCACGGGTACCTTTCTTTAGGATCATGGCAATGCAGTTGGGGATGTTGTCCAGCAACATCTCCCGCAATCGATATTCGGTATCAAGGGCTTCTTCGGCCCGTTTCTGTTCAATTATCTGCCACGTCATATCTGCAAGATGAGTAACTGTTTCCACATCATCCTGCGTATAATCCACCGATTTATTCCCGACTCCGAGAATTCCAACGATACTTCCTTTCCGTATTACCGGCACCACAAGTTCCCGGATAACTGGCGCATGCCCCTCTGGCAGCCCCTTTTTGTTGGGGAGGGATTCATTGTCGTTATGCACCACTGGTCCCCTCTGATGAATGCAATCAACCCAGACGCCGGCTTGACCAACAGGATAATGTGAGCCTTTACCATCTGCGGTGCAGAATTCCGATAACGTCTTCGAAGACCACTGTTGAAGGCTTAGGGTCTTCTGGTCCTGACTAAGAAAGTGATAGAATCCAATAGGACTCTGCACCAGTTCTCCCGCAATATCAAGAGTCTTGGTTAATAGTTCATCCAATGTGTGGTTCACTAAATACTCAATCAGGTTCAGCCGTATTTCGACAAGCTTCTTTGCCTTCTGTTCTTTCTGTTTTGCCTCGAAGAGCTTAAATGCCATCTTCATAGATGCATCGAGAACCGTGATCCCCGAATTCTTCACTACATATCCATAGGAAGTAATCTTTTCCGTCTTCTCAACAACTTCGGGTTCAGTATGGCTTGATAAAAAGACTACCGGAATTTCCCGTTCTTTAAGAATCTCAATGGCAGCTGTTGGGCCGTCTATTCCTTTGCCCAGGTCGATATCCATGAGGATGAGTTCTATGGCAGTATTATTCCTGAATGCCTCAATTCCTGCTTCACCAGTTTCAGCAGTTATAACATCATAACCGTATCCCTCAAGGGACAATTTCTCCATCATGGCAATAAGAGCATCGTCTTCCACAAGAAGGATGGTTTTCTTAGTGTTTTTACTCATTGACTGGCCTTTTCAATTTACAATGGACATTTATTGATTATTGATCAAATTAATTCATACATTAATAATTGCAATAATATTTATCTTAAAGAGTATAAATAAAGAGCTCATGTAATGAACGCTACTTTTAGGGTAATGAACGACACTTTAGGCTTCTGTTTATTGATATATATGAAAATATACAGATAATATTCAACCTGTGAAATAATTCGCTAAGGGCTATTATTATCCTTTCAATCCGGCATTTGGAGAACTTTTATGAATGAGGAAATATGCTCCTTCCAATAAGCAATGTCATGTCTGATTTGAGTCCATACCCTATTGATCAAACTTATCTTTCAGGATATTCGCCACTATCTGTTTCAAAAGTGGCAAATCATCCCTGATCACATCCCAGACGATATGTATATCAATATCAAAATAATGATGTATAATTCTGTTCCTCAGTCCCTTAATCTTGAACCACTCAATTGAAATGTATTCATTCTTTAAATCATCTGAAAGATGATCACATGCCTCGCCAATAATAGCCAGGTGCTTTTCGACAGCATCTCTCATCATCTGGTTTGATTTGAACCCGTCAAAATCGACATCCGTATATACTTCTGGATCAGTTCGATAGATTCCTTGATATGAAGGAGGCGGGCCTTATTCCCAAAGCTATTTCTCATAGATGAGTTCCTTCTCATCTTCTATATATGGCTTGATATAGGGGCTGACAGATTCAGTTGTAATGAGGTCAACCTTAGAATCCAATAATTCCTCAAGCTGGTTCTGCATTGCAAAGAACTTCAAGCCTATGCTTTTAGAGTAATCAAGTTCCACCATAAGATCAATGTCGCTCTGGTCGTCAGCATCACCGCGGGCATATGATCCGAAAACATAGGCACGTATCACTGGTTTATCGGCGAGGTAACTGGTTATTGAATATAGCTGTTTATCTGATAGTTTCACGGGTTAATCCTTTATGTGTAATCTTGAAACATATGAAGTTCAAATGTCAAGAATAATTACAGACGCATATTGAGGCCTGGTTATTATAAATAGTAGATAAATCTGACTTCTGCCCTCCCTATAGACATGTATTTACATTCATTACAGATTCTTATGTCACATATGCAATTAGAGATTGACAATTAAATACAAGCGTTTAAGCTGATTATCAGTGGAATAACAGTCAGGGGTGTATTTATGACTAATCAAGGTATCAGAAGTCATAAATCCCGATACTCAACCCGCTTCCCCCAAATAAACATTGACATCATACCTTTAAAATATACCTCTATCATATAATTGACTGATTAAGGAGAAATATATGCCCGGCCTATTTGATAAGACAAAAATTAAATCCATGACACTGAAAAACAGGATCGTCAGGTCAGCGACATTTGAGAATATGGCTGATAAGGACGGCTCCCCAACGGAAGGCCATTATAAACTTTATGAGAATCTTGCCAAAGGCGGTGTGGGACTTATCACAACCGGATTAACCTTTGTGTCCCAGGATGGCAAAAATACACCTGTAGGTATGCTTGGTATTGATAGTGATAAACTCATCCCTGAATACAAAAAACTGGTTAAACATGTTCATAAACATGGCGCCGCAATATCAATGCAGATTGCCCATGCCGGACGGCAGACTTCAAAGAGAGCAATCGGGACAACACCCATTGCCCCTTCTGCGGTAAAAGATAAAACAACCTTTGTTATACCCAGGGAAATGACAGAAGATGATATTGAAAGAGTCATTAATGACTTTGCCCAGGCTGCAAGGCGGGTTAAAGAGAGCGGATTTGATGCTGTTCAGCTTCATGGAGCTCACGGGTATCTTGTGAGTACATTCCTGTGTCCACACACCAATAGAAGAACCGACAGATGGGGCGGATCTCTTGAAAACAGGATGCGGTTTGTAACGGAGATATATAACGGGTGCCGGAAACTTGTCGGAAAGGACTACCCTATCCTGATAAAGATGAATGCATACGATACAATGAAAAATGGCCAGAAGCTTGATGAAGGGATCAGGGCCGCTGAAATGATGGCTGAAATGGGCTTTGACGGGATAGAAGTAAGCTGCGGAATATTTGAAGACGGCATGTCATTCCTCCGGGGAAATTTCCCTGTAGATATTGTCCTGGATGACCTTGGGATGTTCCGCAAGCAACCGGTGCTGCGATTCCTGGTAAGGCATTTCAGCAAGTACCTTGTGAAAACCATTCCTTATTCCGATGAATATAACCTGGAAGCAGCCTGGATCATCAAAAGCAAGGTCAAGGTCCCTGTCTTTGTCGTAGGCGGGAACACAAACCCTGAGAGCATGGAGAATATGGTATCCAAGGGTGAAGTCGATTATATCTCACTCTCCCGGGCCCTTGTCAGGGAGCCGAACTTCCCAGAAAGAATAATGGGTGGAAGCAAAGAGCCATCGAAATGCATTCACTGTAATCACTGTCTGTATTATATTCCAATAGCTCCCCTGCGTTGTTATAATGGTCATAGGATCAAGCGTATATGACATTTTCCATTTTATAATTCTATTGCACTCAACAATGGGAAATAATCAATTTTTTTTCTATGGCGTGAATTTTTTTTAAAGCATGTCATAATTTTAAAAGTCTTTTGTAATATTAAATAGATAATTGAAATTATACAAAATGAGATGATTATGAAACCATGGATATGTAACTGTGCTGTCTTCATTTTTATCATTGCAGTAACTTCTGCCATGGCAGCTGATACGGTTATTATCCACCGGGTAGACGACTTCATCACACCGGCGGATATCAAATCCGGCATCTCCCCGGCGGATCGTGACGCGCCGCGGGTCGCGATGTCCCATAAATCCCATGAAAAGGCCGGCCTGGAGTGCATCCAGTGCCATCACAAGGAAAACAATGACACCCGGATCTACCAGTGCGCAAAATGCCACAAGGGGAATGCCGGAATGGAGATTATGCATTCTGCATGCATCGACTGCCATACAAAAAGCGGAAGCGGGCCTGCGGATTGCAGCGGGTGCCACTCCCGGAAGGACGCGGAGCTGAAGGGGTTCATCCGCTTCAGCCTGTTCGATTTCGTCAAGGGTCCCGGCCTCTGGATAACCTTCCTCGTCTTTGCCCTGGGGTGCTATTACCGGGTGACGCAGATGATAAAATTCACCTGGATGATGAAACATCCCACGTCCCACTTTATCTCCCCGGACCTCATAAGAACCTCGATATTTTACAAAAATAAAAATCCTCTGATGAAGCTGCTGTTCAAGATAAAATACAGTTTCCGGAAGTCGGTATTCGGGTGGAACCCGGTTATGGGGACCGTGAGCTCTATTTTTCACCTGCTCATTTTTACCGCGCCCCTTACGCTCCCGGCGCACAACATCCTCTTTGACGAGGCATTCCGGATCAGTTTCATCACCCTTCCCGAGGGGCTCATAGACAAATTCGTTGTTGTTATAATCGGAATCATGATATTCTTTCTTCTGCGCAGGGTGTTCTACCCCCGTGTCCGCATGATATCAACTCTAGGCGATTTCGGCATTCTTCTCATGGTAGCCGTACCGTTTATAACCGCATACTTCGCCTATCACCAGTACGCTGACTACCGTTCGGTGCTCCTGGCGCATATCATAACCGGGGAGATCGTCATCATGGCCATCCCCTTCTCACGACTGGGGCACATGCCGTTCTTTCTCTTCGCACGGTTTTTCATGTCAAGCGAATACACACTGGGTGTCGGAAACCGCAGGTGGTAGGAGATAACATATGAAAGGGCTTAAAACAGAGGAAAAAATAAAACTCATTCTCCAACGGAGAGAGGCGATGATCAAGCTCTGCCTTTCGGCATGCGTGCACTGTTCCCTCTGCGCCGAAAGCTGCTTTAAATTCCACAACCACAGCAAGGACCCGTCATACATGCCGTCCTACAAGGCACTCCATTCCATTGGAAAGATATTCAGAAAAAAAGGAAAGCTGAAGGACGAGGAGTTCGAGGAGATGAAAGACCTCATATGGAACAAGTGCGTCCTTTGCATGCGCTGTTACTGCCCGATGGGAATCAGCATCCCCCTCCTCATCGCCGCGGCCCGGGCCGTATGCAGGGAAAAGGGGTACTACCGGACCTATGACGTTATATCGAAAAGGATTGAAAAATCTAAAAAGGTGCTGACAAAATGAAGAAAATAGCGATGATCTTCCTCGCAATTATTCCCCTTGCAGCCTTTGCCGCCCTGCCCGGTATTATCACCATTAACAACACCGCCATCTTCAAGGAAAAACAGCGTACACCGGTGAAGTTCAACCACGCGAAACATGTCATCATAAAGGCGACAGGGTGCGCAGAATGCCACCATACCGGAGAAAAGAAAATTCAACCTGGCCAGAAGGAAGAAAAGCCGGCAAAATGCGCCACGTGCCATCCGCTTCCCGGCGATTTACAGAAAGCCTTTCATCGACAGTGTATTGACTGCCATAACAAAATGAAAAAAGAGGGGAAAGTCACCGGCCCGCGCATGTGCGGTGAATGCCATACAAGGAAAAAATAGGGAAAAGGAAAATATTATGGTAAAAGCGAAATTAAAGCCTCTGGAAGAGATCTTCGGCATGATCCGGAGCTATAAAAAGATCCTTACTCTGAGCTGCGGCGGGTGCGTATCGGTGTGCATGGCCGGGGGGCAGCGGGAAGGCATGGAGCTCACCCTGGAACTGGTGGAATTCTTCAGGCAGAACAGGCTGGATGCAGAGTTCACGCACTATACCATGGAACGGCAGTGCAATCCCGAATACCTCTTTGACGCAGAGGAGATTGTAAGGGAAGCCGACTGCGTCATCTCAACGGCATGCGGAGCCGGAGTGCAGTATATCGCGGAATCCCATCCCTCGAAACCGGTATTCCCGGCACTGAACACCCTCTTTATCGGCATTGACCGTGACGTGGGACTTTATGAAGAGCGTTGCCGCACCTGCGGCGACTGCAAACTGGGATACACCGGGGGGATCTGCCCCATTACCCGGTGTTCGAAAAGCATCCTCAACGGCCCCTGTGGAGGTACGCACTTTTCCGACGGATCATGCGAGATCGACCGTGAAATTCCGTGCGCCTGGAATGATATCTTTGAGCGGCTGAAGTCTCAGGGACGGCTCGAAAATATTCTGACCGTCCATCCGCCGTCAATATGGATGGACCAGGCGCAGCGCACCATGGTACAGTATGGGTTCGAAGAGCGGTACAGGAAAAAGGAGTAGTGATCAATGACTAATGATAACAGGCTGTTCCGGAGGATACCATGAAAGCGGGAAGCAATTTTGAAAAAGTTCTGGCAGCAGGCCACTTCGCAGTTACCGGCGAGTTGGGACCGCCCCAGAGCAACAACATCGAGGTGGTGAAGAAGAAAGCTGGATTCCTGAAGGGAAACATTGACGCAGTGAACATCACCGACAACCAGACATCCATTGTAAAAATGTCGAGTATCGCTGCTGCCGCCATATGCATCCAGCAGGGGCTTGAGCCCGTGTTCCAGATGACATGCCGCGACCGGAACCGCATCGCAATGCAGAGCGACATTTTCGGCGCCAGCGCCCTGGGGTGCCTTAACATGCTCTGCCTCTCGGGAGACCACCCGAATTTCGGAAACCAGAAGACATCAAAAAAAGTCTTTGACATCGACTCGATACAGCTCATTGCCCTGGCAAAAAGGCTCCGCGACGAGCGGAAGCTCCTTGACCAGGAGAAACAATTTAACAGTGAATTGAAACTTTTTATCGGCGGCGCAGGAAACCCCTTTTCACGGCCTTTTGAATTCCGGGCCCTTCGGCTGGCCAAGAAGGTCATGGCCGGCGCGGATTTCGTCCAGACACAGTGCGTATATGACATGGAGAGGTTCCGCGATTGGATGAAGGCGGTACGTGACCTGGGGCTTCATGAAAAATGCTACATCCTTGCCGGTGTGGCGCCCCTCAGGTCAGCCGATATGGCTGCTTACATGGCCGCGAACGTTCCGGGCATCGTAATTCCGGACGGAATCATGAAACGTATGAATTCAGTTCCCAAGGACAAGGCCGGCGAGGAGGGGATCAAAATCAGCATCGAGCTCATTGAGGAGATACGGCAGGTTGAGGGGATAAAGGGTATCCATCTCATGGCCATCGAGTGGGAACACCGGGCCGGCGAGATCATTGAACGCGCGGGGCTCCTGCCCAGGCCCAAAGTGGAATAACAAACTTCACATCAACCTGCCGGAGAGATACGTATACCGCTTCTCAGTCCTGTCATTCTTCACGCCGATGGCCATGGCCTTCCTGGTGCCCACTACTACGACAAGTTTTTTGCCCCGGGTAATTGCCGTGTAAATGAGGTTCCGCTGTAAAAGGATATAATGCTGAATCAATATGGGGATAATGACTGCCGGGTATTCTGAACCCTGGGACTTATGGACAGACACAGCGTATGCATGCACTACCTCATCAAGCTCGGAAAAGTCATAGACAACAGATTTCCCGTCAATGGAGATGTGTACCTCCTGTTCCTCGGAATCAATCCTGATTATCCTGCCGATATCCCCATTGTACACCTCCTTATCATAGTTATTCCGTATCTGCATAACCTTATCGCCAACCCGGTAATTCCTGTTGCCCCTGACTATCCCGTCCTTACGGGGGTTAAGCGCCTCCTGTAATTCCTTATTCAGATTCACTGTGCCTGCAGCGCCCCTGTTCATTGGAGTGAGCACCTGTATGTCATCCACCGGGTCAAATCCAAACCTGCCTGGAATCCGGGTCTTTACCATCTCAATAATAATACGGACCACATCTTCCGGGTCCTCCTTCTCTATAAAGTAGAAGTCCCCGTCTTTTGCATCGAGAGATGGAATAAATCCCCTGATGATATTATGGGCGGCAACAATAATATTGCTCCCCTTTGCCTGGCGGAATATCTCGCTCAGCTCCGCCACAGGGACCGCGCCCGATGATATAATATCTTTCAGTACATTCCCGGCTCCAACGGACGGGAGCTGGTTCACGTCACCTACAAGGATGAGGACAGCATGCAATGGTACCGCTTTTAACAGGTGATACATGAGAACAGTATCTATCATCGAGGCTTCGTCGATAATGAGCAGGTCACAGGTAAGCTGATTATTCTCATCCATCTGGAACCCGCCATCCTTATAGCTATAGGACAATAGCCTGTGTATGGTTTTTGCTTCTACCCCTGTAGCCTCGTTCATCCGTTTGGCTGCCCGGCCCGTGGGGGCAGCGAGCAATATATTCATATTCATCCGGGCGAAAATTCTGATGACGGATTTAATAATCGTGGTTTTCCCTGTGCCTGGACCGCCGGTTATTACCATGACCTTGCTGTCTATGGCGTTTTTAACCGCTGATATCTGCTTCTCCGCAAGCTGGATTGAAAGTTCTGCCTGAACCCGTTCCAATGCCTTTAAAGAATCAATATCTCTGAACAGGGCTTTATCCTGCATCAGCCCCTTTAACATACCGGCTATACCTGTTTCACATTGATGAAACTTTGACAGGTACACAGCCCTGCTGTTTTCACTGTCATCCCGGCCTGCCTCAGGTATGTCCTCTATGACAATCCTTTTATCTGATGCCATGGAGTCGATTGCCTTAACAATAATCTCATTTTCATCAACTTTTAATATCTCTTTACACTTGTCTATGAGGGGCTGATAAGGGAAATACACATTGCCGTCTTCCGAGAGCTGATGGAGCACATAGAGAAGACCTGCCTCGAGCCTGAGCTCTGAGTCCTTTGGAAACCCGAGTTTGCCCGCTATGGTATCGGCAGTGACAAACCCTATGCCGAAGATATCCATGGCCATTCTGTAGGGATTCTCTGTTACCACCTTTATGGAATCCCTGCCGTATTGTTTAAATATCTTTGTGGCATATCCCGGGCCCACGCCATTGGACTGGAGAAAAAGCATAACATCGCGGATATCCTTCTGCTCCGCCCATGCCTGCCGTATCATACCTACCCGCTTGTCGCCAATGCCTTCAACCTCTGCTAGCCTTTCTGACTTGTGTTCAATAATATCGAGGGATTCCTCGCCAAACATCTTGACGATCCGTTTGGCCATGACCGGGCCGATTCCCTTTATGAGGCCCGAACCCAGGTATTTCTCAATGCCGAATATGGTGGCAGGCACCTTTGTCTCATAACTCGCCACCTTGAACTGCTCGCCGTACTTGGGGTGACTGCTCCACTCGCCCTTCATCCTGAGGATTTCCCCTGCCATGGGCGACAGAATGTTTCCCACTATGGTGACCAGGTCCTTGCGGCCGTAGACTTTCAGGCGGGCAACGGTATAACCGGTTTCCTCGCTGGTATAGGTGATGCGTTCTATCTGGCCCTGTAATTCTTCAAGCATGATTGTATCCTGTCTCGGGAATAATCCATGTATTATGGCATGCAGGAGTCAAGTGATAATACTATTGAATCGGGGTTAGGCGCATATGCAGTCAAAATAAGGCCTGATAGGGTTGAAATAAATAAAATCGGAGGCGAATTCAAAAAATATACTTTACAATTGCATTGTAAATCAGTATTGTATGTTTAAGATCGTATCAGCCTGAACTGATCTGCTTTTCATGAAAAATACATAATCCAGAAGGAGATACCATGGGTGACAAAAGTCCAAAATCCAATGTTAAAGCGAAAAAACAAAAAGAGAGCGATAAAGCCAAAGCGGTGAACAAAGCCAAAACAGCAAAAGATGTCAGGGATAGTAAAGCGACTAAGGGTAAAAAATAAAACAACCAGGTCGTCAATTGAATAGGCTCTGGTCGGATAACTGCATCCGGCCAGGAGCCCCTCATCAAACCGTACGTGCCCTATTAAGGCATACGGCTTACCGGCAGGATTCATCTCAAGTATTCACAGGTGGGGCATATTGTGTAACGGGGCCTGCGTGTTCACTTTCGTTACGGCCTGCGAACTGATTCAAAAAGCTTCAAC
>VFJS01000040.1 GCA_009885955.1 Spirochaetia bacterium
CGGCACGGGTTTTTGTACGGTTAATACGGCTGCGTTTGATTGATTTACTTTTTCGCGATCATCAGGATGAATCGCCCGGGCAATCACTTTGTTAAGGTCGCCATCGAAGGCAGCCGGATCCAGGCCAAAGATACGCTTCATTTCATCCGACCAGGTGACTTGGTTGGTGACCGTATCCCATGTCCAGTGCCCTACATGAGCGACTTGCTGGGAGAATTTCAGGCGTGATTCGCTCTCGCGCAGCACCTCCTCCGCACGCTTGCTCTCGGTTATATCCTGAAACACCCCGTAAACCCTGGTGACTTTCCCTGCCTCATTCTGTTCGGTATATCCATAGGAACGTACATTCCTTATATTTCCACCGGGCTGGATCACGCGCAAATCGAATTTATAACCCTCACCGGTTTCGGCAGCCCTGGTGAAAAGCCTGATAACTTCATCACGATCATCAGGGTGATACGCGTTGATGGCCTCTTCAACAGACAGGGCATATTCCGAGGGTTCATATCCAAAGATTCTCTTGATTTCATCGGAATGGAAAAATGTGCCGTCAATGGTATTGACAGAAAAATGACCGATATGGGTTATCTGTTCAACCTGGTTCAGGGTAAGCTCGCTTTCCTGTGTTACGCGGTCCAGCAGACGTATCTCCGATATATCCTGTATTGTTCCAAATATATGCCTGGATTTGCTGCTTCCCTTTTGGATGACTTCCCCCTGGGTGCGAATCCATTTGCGCCTGCCCGATGCGGCAATTATTTCGGAGTCCCGGATGAAGGATTTGCCCTGTTCAATTGCGAGGTTGATAGCCCGTATCAGAATCTCAGATGATTCTTCTGTATAATATTTTAAAGCTTTATCAAGATCTATTTCTGTTGCATCTGTTAACTCAAATAAATTATACACTTCCTTCGTCCAATAAAGTTTTGAATTCTTTATATGATATTCCCAGGCCCCGATCTTTGCCAGTGAGCCCATACCTTCCAGATACTTCCTCTGCGTGATAACCGCCTGTTTTTCCTCAAAGAGCTTGAAGGCCATCTTTATCGAAGCATCGAGAACGGTATTGCTTGAACTCTTGACCACATATCCGTATGAAGTTATCTTTTCGGTCTTTTCTACAATATGCAGTTCGGTGTGGCTTGAACAGAAAACAACCGGGAGGTCATGTTCTTTCAGGATAACGGCAGCAGCTTCAGTTCCATCTATTCCTTTTCCCAGGTCAATGTCCATAAGAATAAGGTCAATTTCCGGAGTTGATTTGACGACCTCAATTGCCTTTTCACCAGTATGCGCGGTAATGACTGAATAGCCATACTTTTCAAGCCCTTTTTTCATGGACATGGCAAGGATTACTTCATCTTCCACAAGGAGAATTGTTTTTTGGTTTTCACCTTTCATAATGTATTCCTCCTGTATCTGCAACCTTCTTTTAGCCGGCACCCTTCGGTAGCCGCTGCTCTGAGCTATTCCGAAGTGCTCAGAGTAAACTCCCGCCGGCTCTAACGAGCCGGTTGGCGCGGGTTTCAGCTAACATTCCGCGGGTAGCCAAAAAGTATTCGCGGAGGCAAAGGTGGTGCAGTGTTTTACCCGCTGGTGTACATTGTTTTTAATCGCCATTACTGATAAAGTTTTATGAACTCGCTTTTAATTTTTTAAAATGAATTTCAGGTGTTGCATTTAAAGCCTTTCCAATTTTGCGTAAAAAAGAAAGAGATATATTTTTATAATTGCCAGATTCTAATCTTGCAATTGCAGGCTGTGATGTTCCGGCTAATTCAGCTAATTGTTTTTGGGTTAAGGCCGCATTTTTTCTTAATGTAATAATTTCTTTTGCTATTTCAAATTCATCTTCGAGTTCATCATATTCTTTTTTAAATTCTTTATTTTTAAATTGTTTTTTTAATAAAACATCAGAATTAATAGTTTTTATTTTGTTCATACATTACTCCTTGAATTTATTCATTATATGTATCGCTTTTAGAATTTGATTCCTGTCTGTTTTGTCTGATTTTTTACTATAACCAGATGTCACAACATAGATATTATCTTTTCAGAAAAAATAGAATAAGCGACAAATGTCACTTCCCAATTTTATTCTTAATTCAAAAACGCCATCAATTGATTTTAATTTTTTTGAATGGGGTTCTGAAAGTGAATAACCGAATTCTTTTAAAAGATTAATTGTTCTTAGAATCTTTGCCTGCATTTTAACCGGCAAAGAAAGAATGAATTCAATTGCTTCTTCTGTTATCTCAACATGATAGCTCATAGAATCTATATATCAATTATGATATATTTGTCAAATATTTTTTGGTAAAATAATGTGCTTGGCGATGTAAAATGACGTACAACGCGTTGCTTACCCCGCGTTGCACCGGCATTTATCAGCATAATTAAATATCAAATTTCAGGATACTCCTTGCCCCATTATTGTTTTCAATAGTAAATGTACCGCCTAATTGTTTACTCAACATTCCGACAAGCTTGAGGCCGAAACCCTTTGATTTATTGATATCAAAACCTTCAGGAAGCCCGTTGCCATTGTCCTGTATTGTTAGCATTACTTGATTTTGAATATTTGATAGAGAAATATTTATTAAGCCGGATTCTCTCCCCTGGAACGCGTATTTCAGGATATTTGTAAGAAGCTCATTAAGGATAATACCGAGAGGAAACAGATTTTTTGAAGACAGATTGAAGTCATCAATTTTTTTATCTATTGTAATTTTCAAATTGTTTGGAAACAATGCAAGGACTGCGTCAATGAGACTCTCTATGTAATTATTTACAGAAAGATCTTTATAATCATCGCTGATAAGCAGTTTCCCATAGAGAATACTCATACTGCTAATCCGGCCGATAGCATCCTGCAATGCGGAAACAGCCTCGGGGTTGCTAATGGATCGCAACTGCATCGTCAATAAACCTCCAATAGAGGTGATGTTGTTTTTGATGCGGTGGTGAACTTCTTTGAGAAGTGTAGTCTTTTCTGATAATTGGCGTTTTATTTCTTCTTCCGCCTGTTTGCGCTCGGTGATGTCGATATTTGTTCCGATTATTCGTATCACCTTGCTATTCGTGTTACGGATGGTTTGGGATGAAGCAGCTATTACACGAACAGCACCATCAGGTCGTACTATCTGATGCTCGATATTATATTCCCGCTCACCCCGTATTGCCGCCTGGATTTCTCTATCTGCAAATTCACGATCTTCTGGAGGCACCATACTCTTCCAGGCTTCGTAAACTCCGCTAAAATTCTCTTTGATAATACCATAGAGGCGATACATACTATCGTCCCAGACCAAAATGTCGTTTTTGACATCCCAGTCCCAAATGCCAATATTTCCTGCAGTTGTTGCGAGCCTGAGACGACCTTCGCTGAACCTCAGCATTTCTTCCGCATGCTTGCGCGCGGTGATATCATTCATGGTAAGATATCCGGCGATTACTTCTCCATGGGCATTTAAAATTGGTGTTCCGTTGACCATCTCCCAGCGGGAGGTTCCGTCTTTTCTGACAATCAATCTTTCTTCATTTAATGTTTTCTGCCCAGCCAGGGCACGGGCTAATGGTAATTCGCTGATAGTGCCGATAGTACCATCAACATCATAGTCAATAAAAGTAGGATTGAAATTCATAAGTGAGGTTCCGATATATGAGGGCTCACCCGTCATTCCCAGAAATTCAATACAGGCCGGATTGATAATCCGGAATATTGCGTCCGGCATACTTACCAGCACCATAGGAAGGGGAGACTGCTCGAAGGTTTGTTCGAGCATAATTTTTGTAATTGATAGTTCTTCATCGGCTTTCTTGCGCTCGGTTATGTCCCTAAGAACACAAAATAAAGCCCTTGTATCAGGGGTGTATTTTACACTAACCTCCACATCAAATAAACTTCCGTCCTTGCGACGATGGCAGGATGTAAAGCGGTCTTTACCCTGTAAAACAACCTTCTGGATATGGGCTGCAGTATCAAGGTGCGACTCTTCTGCTTCCAGATCATTAACGCTCATATCGAGAAGTTCCTTCCTGGTGAATCCGCTCATTTTGATATAGGCTTCGTTTACTTCAAGAATACGTCCCTGCAGATTCACAATCCAAAAACCGTCCATTGCCGTTTGCAAAATATCACTGTGCAGTGAAGTGCTCATTCGCAATGCCTCCTCCGCCTGCTTGCGCTCGGTAACATCCTGAAACAGTCCAATACTATAGTCTTTCTCAAAGTAAGCGGAAATTTCAACTGTTTTAACTTCGCCATTTTTGCACGTGGCCAAATACTCGACGGGGCTGATGGCAACATTATTTTTAATAGCGTCAGCAGCTCTTTTGCCCCAATCATTCAGCGCAAAATTCCTATACTCAATATCGGGATATGCTAAAACGAACCATTTTTCAATCGTGGGCATGTCCTGGAGTGTATATCCGTAGGTATCAATAAAGTGTTTATTCAAATAAACCAAATCTCCATTATTTTTAGCAACTGCAATGGGAGTTGGCGTAAATTCCAATGATTTACGAAATTTTTCCTCGCTGGCGCGCAGCGCCTCCTCCGCCTGCCTGCGTTCGGTGATGTCCAGGAGAGAGCCAGTCCAGAGGACATCTCCGTTTTCGAGAGGTCGGGGAAGAGATTCGAAGCTGACCCACCGGATCTTTCCGTCGATCAGAATGCGGCCTTCCCAAAAGAACCTTTTCGGATTGGCCATCGCTTCATCGTGGATCTTCGCGAACCCCTCTTTGTCCTCGGGATGGACCAGATCAATGAGGATGCCCGGGTTGCTCTCGAACTTTTCCTTCGTAATGTCAAGAATTTCGCAGAAACGCCCGGTGACGAGTTCCATGGAATATGGGGCGTTCACAGAACTCAACCACGCATCTTTTGCCCAGGTTACCGGGTTGAAAATTCGGACTCTGTAAATACCGGAGAGCTGGGTATTGATCAGGTCTGCATAGAATTCACGTTCCTGACGGAGCTCCTTCTCCGTCTGATTGCGCACGGTGATATCCTGAACAATGCCGCTCAACTGGAGAATCTTTCCATCAGCGTCAAAAATCTTTTCGCCGGCCTCAGCCCACACAGTATGTACTGATCCGTCAG
>VFJS01000030.1 GCA_009885955.1 Spirochaetia bacterium
AGAGACACGAAATAGGTGCCAGAGACATGAAATAGGTGCCAGAGACATGAAATAGGTGCCAGAGACATGAAATAGGTGCCAGAGACATGATTAGTTATGATGAATATATCAAATAAAGGGGAGGAAAAAAATGTAATATCCCACGAGCCGGGTTTTTTATACCGATAGTAATATTTCAATTGACTGGTGATGCTTATGAAATTTTATAAAATTTAACGGCAATCAGTGAAACATAAGGCTGGCTGCCGTATGAATGGAAATATGATGAGAAAAGTATTGATGATCATAATTTTAATATCCGCAGCGGGAACTGGCCGCGGGGAAATGTTGTGGCCCATTGATTTCCCCAAAAAAATTACCGGTACCTTTGGTGAATACAGGGGGTACAGGTACCACCTGGGCATGGATGTTGGTACACACGGGAAGACGGGATATAAAATTTTTGCCGCGGAAAAAGGATATGTCAGCGCGGTGATGTACCAGAAGTGGGGGATCGGCTATGCTGTCTTTGTAAAACATGAAAACGGTCTGACAACCTTTTACGGCCACATGGAGAAATTCGCCCAGGTCATTTTAAATAATGAAAAGATAAAAAAACAGGGCGATAATATCCTGGACAGACTGGATTTCAGGGTTGATTTTAACATGCCGGAAATCGTTGTCGCAAAGGGGTCGGTCCTTGGTTTTTCCGGAGAAACCGGACTGGGCCCCGAGCATCTTCATTTTGAGGTGAGGGAAAATGACAACATTATCCTAAATCCCCTGAAAAACGGGATCGTTGTTCATGATGTTATTCCGCCGGTGATAAAAAAAATTCATGTGGTTCCGCTGGACTCCGTGGCCCATGTGGACGGTTCGTCGTCACCTGCTGCAATTCCCGCATTCCTGAAAAATAAAGGGGCGGGCCTATATGGAATTAAAAGGGCATCCATCCCCGCGATCGGCGGTAGGATTGGGCTGAAGGTGACGGCCCATGACTATATAGGTTCCGGGAGCGCCGTGGCCCCCTATAGAATAACACTGCATGTAAACGGGAAACAGGTCTGGGACTTTATCCTGGACAGGATCGAAAGGTCCGAAAGCCACAGGATGGGGCTGTATTATGATTATGATCTCTCTACTTACAGTGAATATACCTTTTACCTCTATTCCAAGATTGATGATACCGGTGTCATAACAGCTGACAACCATGACAGGCCGCTGGATATCAAGGTTACCTGTTTTGATGCTGCGGGTAACCGGTCCTCGGTAGAGTTCATCCTTAAAAACGGGAAAAAGCTTGATACGCCGTCACATGTGTATGAACCCAATTTAATTCCCGGCAGGGAACTGGCGCTTACGAGCAAAGACGGGGAGTTCAGAATTTTATTCGGCAGGGACAGTCCTTTTTACAGGGAAATGATTGACCTTGATACTGACAAGGACTACCAGGTATTCGGCTCTAAGCTGACGATAAAAAGCAGCGCCTATATCCTGGGCCCCACGAACCTGTGCATCGATAAACCGGCCCGGATAAGCATTAAATATGACGGTGATGATTTTAAAAAAGTCGGTATTTACCGGAAGTCGAAGAACTCTTTTAATTTTATTGGAAACAGCTACAGCAAGTGGAAAGGCGTTTTTACCGCCCAGGTCAGCCGGATGGGCACCTATTTCCTGGTGAGGGATGATACACCGCCGATCATAAGATTTAAAAACACCATGGTCAAAAAAACCAATCAGGGCCTGATCATCAATATATCGGATACCGGTTCCGGAATAGACCTTAGTACTGTGGATCTCAAGGTGGATGATCAGAAGGTGAAATGGGACTATGAAATCGACAGGTATTACCTTGAGATACTCTCCCATAACAATATCTGGAAAAAGGGGAGGCATAAAATAAGTGTTTCTCTCATGGACAGGGCTGAAAACAGATCCAGTGAGACCTTTTATTACATGGTGGAATAAAAGGTCTCACTGGAATGTAACTGAGTACTATTATCCAGCCTTGTGCTTTTTCTCTTTTCTGATTTTTCTCGGATATTTAATATAGGGAATAATATTGTCGTTTTTCGGTCCCGATGTACCGTCGTACTCGATTGTGACAATTGGTACTCCGGTAAGGCTTTCAATCCTCTCGGCCATGGCTTCTGTTACGAGCGACGGGCAGCAGTACGATGGATTGGTCTGGATAAAAAGTGATATGTCCGGGTACTTGCCTACAAGGTGGAAAATCTTTAAAATATTATCCATGGACTCACCTGTATGCTCGGGCTTTATATGGAGCTGGTCAAGAATTTTCTCGTAATCCAGGCTCATCTGATCTGCCGGCTCGGGCAAAATACTGTTCATCATGGAAACATATTTCTGTTCAAGGTATTCAATTGCTTTTTTCATCATTCGGTATTTAAGAACCATGGGATAATACCCTTCCTTGAGCCATTTTTTTAAATAGGGTTCTGCGATAATTTTCATATATTCATTGTAGGGGGTTGTTACTGCTTCTCCGCCATTCCTTTCAATTACTTCGATAAGGCCCTGGTTCATCACATCGTTATCGCGGACATAGAGGTCGCCGAAGATCGCCACCTTAGGCCTGGCGCCCGGAGTATATTCAATGCTGCGGAACTTATCAATTATTGCTGATAGGATTTCCTCCTTTTCCTCCCCATTTTCAAAGGCTTTTTCAAGAATATCCACAGACTCATTCAGTATCCTGTCCGTTGTCCCCCTGATATTTTCGTAAGGCCTTATTTTACATCCGAGCTTTCTTAAAAAGCCGCTGAACATATATGCAAAGTATACATCTACTGTCGCCATCAGGGAGAGGTCCGAAAACATAATTTCTCCGGATAAGACAGAAACTTTTTCATAGCCCTTTCCATTGGATTCCATGAGCTTTTTAATATAGCTCGGGATCATGCCGAGGTTGCATGCTATCTTGGATTTCATATTCCAGATTGCGGTTTTCCCGGGGTCGAGGCCGTATTTTTCTATGTAGTCCATGCTCCCCTGGGCAATTGCGGTGAGGGGCAGGCACTGGCCGCTGTTCAACGTAAGGCTCTTTGATATGGTATCGACAGTCTCCTCCAGAGCCCGCGCATCGACCCCTGCATGCCGTATGGCAGCAGCCAGGAGGCGGCACATAATGCTGTCCCAGTTCGGGAGGAGGAGAGTCTTTCCTGCTATTTTGGAATAGCTTGAATTTATGTCAGTTTCACCCTTGATCTTCGCAGGTTGAACAGAAATTTCACCATTTTTTAAATGGTTTCTGAAAGCCCGTATGGCTGATTCAATCCTTGTCTCATACCCTATGCTGGAATTATGCTCATCAAGCTGCAGTATGAGATAGGGCTTATTGTAGGCCTCCATGATAGTCTTAAAGTATTCTGTAACAAAGGCATCGGGCGTACATTTAAATGAAGTGACCAGTACAGGATAAACACCATCGGTCTCAGCTGCATGCTCGGCTGCCTCGAGAAGTGAAGCGCCATATTTCCAGTGTATGGATTTCAATAGCTGTTTGATGATTGAGTTCCTTTTACGGGCCGGTTCAACAACATCGTGGAAGTATGTATTCACGCCGAATTTTGAAAATATCTCCGGGATCCTGCTGTTCATGTGGGGGTTCAGCAGCGAGTAATGCCTTCCAAGAAAGAGGATATTGATGTCGTCATGTTTCCTGCCGTAATCATAGATTTTTTTTAACTGATCCATGGAATTTCTGCAGTGCTTCAGCGCCTTTTCGTAGGCATTGGATATGCTCAGGGGATTAATTCTGCCTGACAAAGCCTTCAATGTCTTGTAGAGCTGCAATTTTATGAAAAAATCGCTTTTATTGGATTTAAGCAGAGGGTTCAGGATCTTTTCAGGTTTCTCGATCTTGCTGTTAGATAATATTATCGAAGATGCATACTGCGTATAGTAGCAGTACTGCCTGCGCTCTTCGCTTTCTTTAACTTCCAGATAGGTGGGGAGGAATATATAATCAGCCTTATCTTCCAGGTATTTAACATGACCGTGAAGTGAGGACATGGGTGAGCAGAATTCGGCGCCGCTGATATTTTTCCCTATTTTCACCGAATCAGCATAATTCGCGCTTGTTATAGTTTTTATCGAAAGCTCATTGAAGAAAAATTCCCAGAAGGGGAGGTCTTCATAGAGATGGAGCGCGGCAGGGATACCGATGGTGAATTTTTCATCGTATTTTTTGTTTTTCATGAAGCTGAAGGCATGCTTTCTCATCTCCAGCAGATCCAGCCCGCTCTCCTGGAGTTTGATGAATTTTTTTGTCTCGTAGTCCCTTCCGCACAGGAATCCAAAGGCAACGGATTCACCATTGACATCGGCAATTCTGATCTTGCAGTGGTTTGTACAGAGGTCGCAGGTTTCAGTGGTAACCGGGATCTCAGTTCTTGAAAGGCCAAGCCCCCTGAAAGCGGATTGGCTGAAGTTTTCGTCCATGAGGTGCAGGGCTGTCCCAAGGGCCCCGGTGAGATGGCAGTACTTTGATACCATAACAGGCTTTCCGAGTTTCTGTTCAAAAGCAGCAACAAGGGCCCGGTTTCTTGCAGTGGCGCCCTGGAAAAAAATTTTATTGCCGATGCTTTTCTTTACAGCTACCTTGGATAAGTAGTTGTCGCGGACCGAGTGGAGAACCGATGCCAGTATCTCATTGACCGAGTATCCGTCGGTGAGAAAATGGTTCAGGTCACGCTCCATGAATACCGTGCACCTGTCGCTTGACATGGGAGACTCGGATCTCTCCGATAACCTGGAATAATCAGACAGCGGGCAGCCGAGTTTTTTTGCCTGCTCTTCTATGAAACTGCCGGTGCCGGCTGCGCATACATTGTTCATTACCGAGAATGTCACCCTCCCGTCCTTGAGCGTGGTGAACTTGGAATCCTGCCCCCCGATTTCAATAATGGTGTCGACATCTTTGTCAAGCTCGCAGGCCGCCCGTGCATGGGCGGTGATTTCATCAAGGGCTACATCGGCCCCTATGATGGTGCCTATGAATTTTCTCCCGGATCCCGTGGTCCCTGTGCCGAGGAAATTGAATGTTACGTTATAATCCGCTGCAAATTCCTCGATGGCCTCGAAGATAACCCTCACGGCCTGAACCGGCCGGCCTGAGGTCCTTGTATAAAATCCGGCCAGGGGCTCGCCGTCTTTATCCGCCAGGATTGCCTTTGTGCTCGTAGACCCTATATCTATTCCTAAATATACATCATGAACGGAGCCGGAGGTGATGGCTGCATAGATATCAGACTCAACGGGCGAAAAGTCCATGATTTTTGATGTATAGAGATAACTCTTGCGGCTTGTGAAATCGGGATAAGACATGTTTTTATTTGTAAGCGGGGGATAATAATATTTTTTTTCTTCTGATTTTTCAGGGATAAGGTCTGACGGGTTTTTTATGGCAAGGCCGGGAGTGAATATTTTTTCATCGATAAGGTTTACGGCCGCGCCTATGGCGCCAAAAATATTTGAATGTTCATTAACGGTAATGCTGCATCCCAGCATTTCAGAGATATGCTTTACGACTGAGCTGTTTTTAGACACACCTCCGGCAAAGATGAGGGGGAGGTTGATCTTATTATTGCTGAAGAGGGTATCCACGACATTCTTCGCAAGGCCGTAGGCCAGGCCGTTGCATATCTGTTCCAGGCTGTAGCCCTCCTGCTGCGCATGGATGAGGTCTGTCTTGGCAAAAACAGAACAGCGCGAAGCGATTTTAGGTATGTCGCCGCTGCTTTCCGATGATATCCTGGAGAATTCCTCTATGCTTCCCAGGTTCAGGCGGGCTGCCTGCTGATCCAGGAAACTTCCGGTTCCTGCGGCACAGGAGGTGTTGGACTTGTAGTTCAGGTAGTTCCCGTCTTCATCGAAGAGGGCAAGGCCGAACCTTTCCCCTCCAATTATCAGGAGTGAGCCGATTATTTTATTGAAATGCCTTGCTGCAGTAATATAGGAAATCCTGGAATCATAGATAACGGTATGTTTTAACATGTGATTTCCCGAGGATGTTGCCGCAAATCCAACGGCATGTTCAATATCAAAATTTCTTAACATATCCTTTAAATTATTTTCAATATCGCCGCTGTGGGACCTGTAAGCGGTCTTCAACACCTTTCTGTCAGTAGATAATTCGGCAACTGATATTGCTATTGAACCGATATCAATGCCGATGACGTTCCTGTTATAATCCATCTTCGTCTCCATTTAATTGTGTATGAATAATGAAATTACTGCTGATGTATAAATTAAATTGAATAATTAAGGCTGTATTTTGCAAAAATAGAATTGATTAAAAATTCCACATCCTTCTCAATCTGTTCAAGTGAAACAGATTCAAACCTGTTTTTAATTGTTTCTTCCATTCCCTTTAATGTAAAGAGGATGGTATTGATGACACTGTTTTTTTCAACGTTGGGGATGCTGTCCCTGATGTCGTATTCGAGAATTCCGCTGATAATTTTTCTGGCTGATTTATCCATCTCCTCGAAGATTCCCCTGATGTTCCTGTCATCGGTTAATATGCTTTTATCTGACAGGAAGGGGTTTTCGATTAAAATTTTCAGCCTGTGCATCATGGTGACTTTTAATTTTTCCATAGGATCCTTGAGGCTGCTATTCGATTTTTCCACCATTTCCCTGAACTGTGCTGTTTTCTTATTTAAAATTTCTTTTAAAAGCCCTTCTTTGTTCCCGAAATAGTTGTAAATTGTTCCCTTTGCCACATTGGCATAAGAGGCTATCTCTTCAACAGCGGTCTTTTTAATGCCGAACCTGTTAAACAGGCTCTCTGCTGCGGTCAGGATGTGTTCTTTCTTTGCTTCAGCCATATCAACATCCAATAATAAAATCTTAAAGTATTTTGTACTTTTGTACTAAATTAGTTCAAAAATACCTGGAAGTCAAGTATTTTTTTTAATCATTAAAGTAATTAATTAGGTTTGATAAATTTTATCAACCGGGATGGTATTGGATTTATGTGTTAAACAAAACGGCAGATTCTGATGGCGCTTCCATTACCTCCCAGTGAACCTGGGAGGGCGCTTCTCCTTAACTGATTTTATTCCCTCTCTGAAATCCTCAGAAGAAAAGGTCATCCCCTGGCAGAAGGATTCGTATTCAAGCTGTGATTCCAGTGTGGCTTCCATGCTCTGGCGCAGCGCCTTTTTTACCATTTTAACGGCAATGGGAGCGTTCACTGCAATTTCTTCAGCAAGGCTGCGGACCCCGGCCATTAATTCAGTATAGGGAAATACCCTGGAGGCCAGTCCAATATCCCTTGCTTCGGTACCGTTAAGGAGCCTGGCTGTAAAAAAGAGCTCATGGGCCTTTTCAATTCCCACGATCCTCGGGAGCAGGTATGTCCCGCCCATGCCGGGGTGTATGCCAAGTTTTGTGAAGTTCATGCCCACCATAGCTTCTTCGGCAATGCACCGGATGTCGCAGGCAAGCGCAAGGCAGAGTCCCGCGCCCACGGCATGTCCATTGATAGCTGCAATGACCGGAATTTCAAGCTTGAGGATTGATAAAAAGAGGGGATAAAAATCCCTGTAATAATTTTTATTCTCGAAGCCCGAGACGCACCTGCTCTTCTCAAGCATCTGGAGATCGCCGCCTGAGGAAAAAGCATTGCCGGCACCGGTAATGATGAGGACGCGTATGCCGGGATCGGCTTTTATTTTAATGACCAGATCATGGATTTCCCTTCCCATATCCCGGGTAAGGGCGTTTTTCTGCCTGGGGCGGTTTAATGTGAGGGTGCCGATGTCGGCATCTTTATTAAATATTAAGGTTTTATAGGGCATGGGATGTACTCCGTATTTTATGAAATATCATATTCTTAGATAACGAGATGTTATGATTGGGTTGTAATGATATGTCAATGAGTTTTATGGGTTGTGCGGGCTGGGCCCAGCATGCCCCGAACTCCGGAAGGGGATTGTGCGGTTTGTCTACCGCAAGGGGATGGTCCAGGGGCCTGGACTGGTTCATGATAGGGGGCGTCTCCCGACGGCCGCCCCCTATCGACCCCCGCGTCGCTCCTGCGGAGGGCTGACTTTTCTTGACATCGACTTGTTTGTGTCGCCTGCGGATGGGCCTCCTGCCCGTCCTCGGCGCCTTTCGCTCGCCCTCGTGGCTCGCTCACTGGATGTCTGAAATATGATTATTTCTGCTACACACCCCTCTCCCTATTTCGGGAGAGGGGACGGGGGTGAGGGCAATAATGTTTGGGACGCGGCCGCTCAACTGCAACCCGGGCGAGGGGTATTGTCAGTTCATATTTACAATGCCTCAAGAAATCCATCAAAACACCACCCCATCTCGTCTTTTTCTGAAAGCACCTTTATCCAGGTGCCTTTAACCCCATCTATTGTTTCTTCCTGTTCTTTCTTAATTAACAACAACTTTTCATCTTTATTTAACAAACGAATTACATTGCCCTTTAGAGAAGGTTCGGAGCGTAATCGAAGATTTGATGTTTTGGGTCTGTAGTATTTTATAATTGGGCCACTTATTTTGTAGAATAAATTTTTTTTATAATGAGGATTATTCAAAAAAGGATCCATCTTAACAAATTCTGTTTCATGAAACAATATTGTATCATTATCTATTAATGAAATTTTAAGTTCATATTCCTTTTTATCAAAAAATCTAATTACTATTGCGAAAAAATCGTTTTCTTTAAATGCTTTTATAATTTCGAAACTACCCCAAGACGCACTTTGTAAATATGGGGTTTCATGACCTAAATCAATTTCCAAAGAACCATTTATTAATATTTTTGAATTGCCCCATGAAAAAAGTGATTCAGAATTAAATTTCTTATTCCGTGTCCAAATTCCGCATAACTTTTTATATGCTTCTTGATTTATCAATACAGCATTCTTTGCTAATCCAAAATTATTAAATAGCAATAAACAACAAATGATTATGAAATATTTTATCAATTTATTTCTTTTCATCAATAAATACTGGATATTTGATAACATTTTTTATTTCTGTATCTCCTGGATCAAACTGTTTGTTCCCTTTTTCATCTCCTCGAATATAATGTTGACCTCCATCATTAGTATCTCCAAACATTATTGATGACACTGGCTTCTCATCTTTTTTATTCGAAAAATTGACCCGAGCGGATTTTTTATCATCCCCCAATCTACGAAATGTATCATTAATTACTTCATCCATACTATTTACTGTCATATCTTTTTCAACGACAGGTTTCCCATTTGATAATTTTTTTTGTTGCAACTCTTTTACTGATCCTTTTATCTCATCAGCAGTCAGATTTCTACCTAAAATACTTTCTGCAACATTTTGTGATGATCTGTAGCAACACCCACTTGCTGACATATTTGTTACATCTTTTAGAGAAGGGTCATATTGTTTTAGTGGTGCATTAGGCCTTATTTTATCTCCCTTCGCTTCCTGCAAATTCCCCTCAACCTTCCCCTTCGTAACACCATCGGCGTCACCTGCGCCTTTTGATGCAATGGCATTAGCTATGCTTCCAATCCATGTGCCTAAATCTCCATGCACTTCATGTCCTGTCGGGTCTTTATACTGAATCGGGTTTCCCTTCACATAAGAGTACCTGTTCCACCCCTGTGTATCCCGTTCCCCGTCAACCACATTATCCGCAGTAACAAACCTCCCGATCTCCAGGTCATAATGCCGCGCATTATAATAATAGTATCCTGTCTCCTTATCCAGTTCCTGTGAATTGAATTTTGGGTTATGCTCCTCCTCTGTCCCGGACTTGTTCTCCTGGAACCAGGTTTCTCCGTATGGAAGATATTCCATCCTGGTCACGGCATTGCCATCTTCATCAACCACAACTTTAACCGAATCCACATGGTCTGTCAAGTAATATCTCGCCTTGCCGTCCGGCATTAGTGCGGCAATTCTGACACCATTCATGTAAACATTATTAACCGCATAGGATGTGTTCCCGATTACATTTCCATGATCATTTATCTGTCTCTCCATTCCGAAGTACATGGACGGATAAAGTATCTCAACACTCACATTCAACTCCTCCCCCTTTACTGAAGGGGGCCGGGTGGATTCCCTCTTCGCCACCTTCCGTACCCTGAACCCGCCGTCGTCGTACCAATATTCGCCCACGTCATTGTTCCTGGTCTTATCAGGGTCAGTTACTTTTCTGATTCTATTCCGGGAGTCGTACTCCATGGCCTTGGCAAGATTCTTGTCGTTGTCCCTCTGCCCCGTCATGTTTCCCGCGGCATCATAGGTCATCTGGAAGCGGTTTGTCCCGTATTTAGAGGTGTCTATCGATGTCACCGCGTGGTTGGTATAGGCATAGCTCCATGCATCCGTGGGGCTGTGGCTTATTGGGTCATATACTGTTTTGCCTGTGAGGTTGCCGCTTGGGGCGTATAGGTAACCGAGCTCAAATTTTTTGTTTTCAAGTTGAAAGAAGTCACCCATCCTTATCTTCTCATAGGTGCCCAGGGCATGGACCAGGCGGTTAAGGCCGTCGTAGGTATATTCGTAGCGGATTGTGCTCTGGTTGCTCCCGCTGGCATCGATGTCGGGCCTGTTTTCCAGGGACTTGATGCTGTTGTCGGCCTTGAAGACATACCGTGTGTCCTGGAGCTTCCTCCCGGTGTTGTTGGATTGGGTTGTCGTGATGAGGCCGTAGAGCCTCCCCTTGATGTCATAGTCGTAAAGGCTTACAGTCCCGTTTCCCCTGGATATCTCGGTCATCTGGCCGAACTCGTTGTACTTCACGCCGGTGATTATGCTTTTCATGCCGTAACCTGTATCGGTGTCGATTCCGGTTATCCCCGCGAGGCCGTATTTGTTGGATGATACAAGGGCATTATTCGTCTCCGGTTCTTTGGGATAGTAGATCTTTTTCGTCCGGTTTAGGAGGTCGTATTCAAACCTGGTTTCGAATTCTGATGAAACATTCTTTATTATCCTGAGTTCGCGCTTTATCCTTCCCAGCTTGTCGTAGCTCATATCCTTTCTCTGTGCCGGGTCGTTGATCCTCACGAGTTTTCCAAGGGCGTTTTCACTCCCAGTGAGGTTGTCATATTGATATACCACAGTACCTTCCATAGACGGCAGGTGTTTTTCCGTCATCCTTCCCAGCCTGTCGTAGGCCATGGTTGTTGTCCGCCCCAGGGCATCGGTAGTGGAAATAATATCTCCGAACTCACTGTATTCATTTTTCCTGTAGCCCAGATCAGGATCGCTCGATTCTCTTACCCTTCCAAAGGCATCGTATCTCCAGCAGGCAATGTTGCTCCCGGAAGTATCCTTCTGTCCAGGACTGAACAGGCCCGATGGAACATTGAGGTTCATTTCTGCTTCGCTTCCTCCGGAGGTCCGGTTGCTGAGCGGAGTCGAAGCAAGGTCCATCTTCTTCACCCTGTTCCCTGCCACATCATAGACAAATCCCATCTTTGCGCTCACGAATGTGCCGGCCCCTGAGCCTGTCGAAGGGTCCCCGGTTCCAGAGTCCTCAATATAGAGTACCTGGCCCCTCGAATTCTTCACAGTCCTCTTGTTCCTGCCGACACTGTGTGATTCCACCACCTCCCAGGGATTATTGTATTTGTACGATATCGATGTGGCCTCAATCTCCCCTTCGGCTATGGGAAGCTCCACCCTCTTCACTCTCCCCGATGCGTCGTATTCAGTATGCGTGGGATATTTATCCCTTGAATCGGGTTTGAATTCATCTATCTCAACGTCTTCGGCCCAGCCGGTCTGGCCCTTGCTTGTCACCCTGCCCAGGGTGTCGTATGTTAGAAGCCCTGTTTTGGTGTACCGCTTCCCGGGTTCTATCCCCGCGCTCCTCACTGTGTGTATGGCCCTTCCGAAGCCGTCGGCAAAGGACCGTGTTTGAATTGCGGGATCACTGTTCCCCGTGTTGACAATTGCCTTGGCGCTCAGGGGGAAGCCCGATCCGTAGGAATAGGCGGTTACCGTCTCTATACCCTTTTCGGTGTCGGCGCTCTGGGACATGAGCCTGCCGTAGTCGTCATAGTCGAAATAGGATATGTTCCCGTTGGCGTCGGTTTTTTGCGTGATACCCCCGAAGGCGGAGCCGTAGTTTATGACATATTTCGTTGAGAGGTATGGTGGCTGAGCGGAGCCGAAGCCCCCGGCATCCGTATAAATTCTCTCTTCAACAGTAAATTGATGGAGCTCGCTGTCGAATAGTTTCTCCGTAATCCTGGAGGGGCTGCCGCTTAAGTTGGTGGACTTCACCCGATTTCCGAAACCGTCGTATTCATGGTTCGTTATCTGGCTTGATACGGACGGGAGCCCGGAGCCGCTGTAACTCAGTGTTTCCTTAGTCAGGTTCCCTTTCCCATCGTATTCATAATTCGATGAGGTCTCATACGATGTGCCGGTGAGATTCTTTTTTATAATAAGGCGTATTTCGTTTGTTGATTCAATATTATCAAACTCGCTGTATCCCGTCACCGTGACCGGTGAATGAACCCCATCGCTGTACAGGTCCGTGACGCTCTCGCTTGTTGATTTCATCTCGTATTTTCCCGGAACAAGCTCAATGTTCGATGTCCTTTTTTCTGTATGTACTCCTTTCAGGTACTTCTCTACCTTCACGGGCTCCACGAGAAAACTTCCCGTGCCCTGAGCGGAGCCGAAGGGCGTTATGGTATGTATCAAATACTTATTCACAGTCCTGGCATATTCCTTCTGATCCCAACCAATGAACTTCGTCTCTTTAACAGCCCCTGCCAGGGCCCTGTTCATTCTGAAATCGGAATAGGGAACATTGTTGTAGAGGCTTATTGATCTGCTTCCCAATGGGTCTATTGCCCTGAACTCCCCGAAGCCGAAATAATCGGTCTCCTTTTTCCCATTGATAAAACCGGAAAAAGCATAACCCTTTTTGTATTCATAGATATTATATGTTGACCAGCCCTGGCCGTCTGCCATGGCCATCTTCACGCATACCTTGTAGTTCATGGGGAGGTGGGGTATGCCGTCGTCTCCGGTGCTGTCAAAAGAGGTGGAGTTGGCATATTCGAATTCATAAGTTCCGCCGATGCCGTTGTTTACTTTTTCCATGAGATCTGGCACAGTCCCCTGGGTCACGGCAAAGTACCACTTCGGCTCTTTTAAATTGAATATGCCGATGTCAGTTTTGCCGTCGCCGTTGTAGTCGCCCTGGATCCACTGAAAGGGGTAGACCCTGGTTAAGAGGTCGCCCCTCGTGATGGTGTATGCAAAGATGGTTGTATTATCAGGCGTCAAATCTTCCAGAGTAAAACCGGAGAGACCGAGTTTTACCCTCTTGATAGAACCGTTTGACTGAACAACGGGGTTGCCGGCATAATCATATTCGTTGCTGAAAACCGTACCGCTTTCCAGGCTATTGTACGATGTCTGGCTGATGGAGTAACTTCCCGGCATTCCACTTATTTCCATGCGAAAGAACTTCACCTGTCCCGAGGAGTTGTTCTGATACACAAGATATCCGCCCGACACCCGGTATGAGAGGCTGTTTGGTGTATCTTCAAATTCCAGGGTAGTATTACCGCTCAGGAGATCAAAATTTATATTATTGCTGTTATTATCAATTACTCCGAGATACCATTTATGGCTCTCCCCTGTCATATCCACCATGAGAACCTGGGCCGGTTCATTGGAATTAGCCGTGAACCTGCCGCTGAAAAACCGGTAAAGGCTTCTCCTGTCTCTATCATTTCCTGTTCCTGAAGATCTGAAAAGGTTGTTGAACACCAGCCCTGATGGCCCGCTGACTGTATAAGTCCTTTCGATTGCGCCGTATCTATCAAATAACATAAACCTGGCCCCGCCTGTATGCTGATCGTCAAATACAAGGACTTCTTTGTTTCCGCTGCCGTTGAACTCATCAAATAAATAAAGGCTTTCATCAATATTAAAATTCTCAATCTCCCCTGTATCGCTTCCATTGGAAAAGTTTGCAATGCCTGATTCAATAAAATTTCCGTTTTCATTATGTATCAGCCTGAATGTATGGCCATTGCCTGAATAGGAAGATGTCTTATTGTAATATACGAGCCCATCCTTTGACCCTGACCTCATGGCCCTGCTGCTGTTTAAAATTTTTACATGTTCCGAGGATAAATCCAGCAGAGGCAGGCCGCTGATCTCACTCAGGTTCCCTGAACCTGACTTGAAATAAAATTTTCTGCTTTCACGCTTGTAAATGAGAAACTCAGGTGTTGAACCGCCGGAAGCGGTATAATGGCCAGGAAAAACCATCTCACCTCTATCGGTATGAAAGTTCGCATCATTCTGGTAGTCCGTAATGGTCGTGGAAGAGTCGCGGGACATGACTGTTTTTTTACTCTCAATTTTCACCTCGTCCCTGGGCAGTGGCGTTGTCATGATCCTGTATGGGTCGGGACCGTAGGACATGTTGTTGTATATCCTGTACCTGAAACCGGTTACCGTTGCCTCGCCTATCCAGAAGTTATTGTCTGTCTTGGAGAAAAAGCCGATGTCGGTCCTGCCGTCGCCGTTAAAGTCACCCTGGAACCAGCGGGTAACGTCCAGGTTCTCCGGGATCCTTGAGTACATTTTAAAGAAGACCGTACCGTCCCCTGTCTCCCCGATTATCCACTCACCCTTGCTCCTGTCAAAGAGGAGAAAATCTGAGAATCCGTCGCCATTGAAGTCCCCGGAAAACCTGTCGTGGCCAAACAGCGCCTGCTCCGGTGCATTGAAGACTTTGTATAACTTCCATTCCAGCCGGAATTCATCCCCCCCCTTTTTCACCAAAGGGGGGCCGGAGGGGATTCTGTAGTTCTCCGCAACCCACCACTTGCCGTCTCTCGAATCATAAATGGCGATGTCGGTCCTGCCGTCACCATTGAAGTCCCCGGAGAGGAATTGTACTTTTCCCCTGGCCTTTCCATAATCAGATCTGTCAGATGTAGTGCTGCTGTCCATGTTTCCGTCTGGCGAGTAGTCGCCCCTGAACAGGTTCCTGAAGTGCGAGGAAAATTTTATGAAATCAAAGTATCCGCCCATGTTCCTCATGAGTATCCACTCGCCCGTGGGTTCGTTGAACAAAACTGCGTCGGAAAGCCCGTTGCCATCAAAGTCGCCCGTGAACCATTCGCATTTCATGATGTCAATGCCGGGGAGGTTCAATCCGCCGTATTTTTTGAATTCAAAGGTCCTGCCGTTATGCTCGGCCACCCAGAACTCCTTTATTCCGGGGAGATAAAAGGCGATATCCGACCTTCCGTCACCGTTATAGTCGCCGGTGACGTTTCCTTTGAAAAACTGTATCCTGGACGAACGATCATATCCCCTGAACTTATTTCCGTAGGTCTTGAAGTTGTAGCCCCCATCACGCCGTCCCTCTGCAGCCTTCCAGTCTCCGGTCTCGGTGTTGAAAAACACCATGTCTGATATCCCGTCTCCGTTGAAGTCCCCCTCGAAATATTTTATCGAGTCATGGTTCACCAGAGAGTCGTTGTGGTCAGGGTTGTTCACCATCTGCCATACGAAGAGGTGCGCTGCAGGCTGATAAAAAAATTCAGGCTTTGTCGTATTCCTTGTGGACTCCACTGCCTTGAGGAGCTGCCTCCCGGAATTTTCCGAGGTCTCATAAACCATGTCATATTGCCAGAGTTTATTTCCGTTCCAGCCCACTTCTATGGAGTCGAGGAGCCTGTTCATCTTCATGATAAATCCCGGGGCCTTGGAAACATATGACTCACCGCGTACCTTATAGATGAACTTTACATACTGTTTGGGAGCCTGGCCTTCGTTGTAATTGCCGGTGTACCTTATCTCCCGTAAATAGAGGACGTGGTTTGTCCCGTAGTCCGAAGTGTCATAAACAGCATCCATATAATTGCCGTTCAGATCATAGACCCGGGAAAAGTTCCAGATAAAAGTTTTGAGATTATTATTTGGCTGATAAATACGCGAGGTTATATCTTCTCCGAAAACTGTTATGGCCCCGGACTTGTCGTACATCTTCCACACGCCGCCGCTATCGGCACTGGTGAGCTCAAACCTTGAAAAGCCCGATTCTATCTCCATCCGGTATGTGCCGTACTCGCTCCCTGATGGCCCTGCAACTTTTACGAGCTTCTTCCCGTTAAAGGTGAAGATGTCCCGGTGGTCATAATAGAGCTGGCCGTTCACCGTTGTCCTTGAGATCACCCCTAGGCCCGTGCCCAGACTCCAGCCTATGCCTACTAGGCCGTCGCCACCTGACGAAGAGTAGGTTATGCCTACTCCGGGCTGGATTCCTTTTCTCCCCGGTGTCACCTCGATTGGATAAGAAAGGCCAACACCCCCGTAGTTGTTGATTTCCGGGGGCTTTATGAATGCAGCCCCGGCTAATGGGTTCAGTTTCGGCGACAGCTCGTCGGCCTTATGGCTCCAGTTGGTCGATGCCGATACCGCGTCCCCGCCGGAAGGTTCCCCAACCTCTGTTCCTCCGCTGCCGCCCGGCGATGGGAGGGTTTTGTTTTTATTCTCATTGGCGAGCTTCGTGAAGTCGGTCTTTCCGCAGGAGAAACACGTAATAATTATTATTGTTATATATATTTTTTTTATCATAAAATGTCTATAATTACCGTACTGCAAATCCCCCAGCCTTCGGCTCGCCCCCTTTGCTAAAGGGGGCTTCTGTTCATAAAACCTATTGTTTTTCCTCAAAATATGTCCCCTGCCACTACTCCCCCTTTACATAAAGGGGGCCGGGGGGATTCCTAAATTTTAACCCCTGCAAAAATTGAAAAGTTTAAAGACTGCAAGGGTGCATTTTTAGTAGCAATGTATCTGTAGCCGAAATCGATTCCGGTTATAAAATTAGAATAAAAAGAATACATTACACCGCCTGAAATTTCCAGGGTATGCACATATTCTATAATCTGGCCGTTTTTGGTCTCATGCTCAAAGGAAATCCTTGTTATCCCGTCTGTTATGCGGCTGTATATTGTAACGGGATTTTTATTGATAATCAAACCCGTCTTGAATGGATATATCAATCCCACAGACACCTGGAAAAGTGAAAAGGATGAATAGACTTTTCCCGGCCTGTCACTGCTTAAAAGAGAGGAATATTTTACTATAATTTCAGGGATAAAACCGTTAACGGAATATTTTTCGAAATCCGCGAATATGGAATGAGCCTGGGATTTTTTGTATATTTTGCCGTAATCTGAAACAGGAACAAAGACGCCGAATCCCGCGTAAACATTAGTGCTTCCATCTGTATAATCATCAGCCGCCCTTGCGGTATTTGCTGCGATTTGTTCAAGGAGGCCGGTTTTTTTTAAAATATTCCTCTCATCATCTTTTGTTTTATTATAACTGTTGTGCTGTTCAACATAATTTCTATCGGATTTATAAATCTCAAGAAATGTATCTTTTAATACATTTTGCAACAGCCCGTATTCGCTGTAGTCATTATAATTTTTGTTTAACTCCTGGGCCGTTAATCTGAGACTCATAAAGAGTTTAAAGATGATTAACAGGATCAGGATTTGATAATTTTTATTCATTTGATAAAGGGGGCTCCGGTTCATGATATCTATTAATTCTGCCTTCACAACATATCCCCTACTATCCCCCCTTTATCAAAGGGGGGCCGGGGGGATTTGTCTATGGCAGTACCGTGAAATGGAAATCTCTTGTCACCGTTTCACCATACTGATTATCAGCTTTCACTGTCAGATCCAGGTAAATATAAGTGGGCTTGTATTCAGCTTCTTCCGCTAAACTATATTGGCACAAATACCAAGGGCCACTAGGATTTGTGATAGAATAAACTGGATTGGTACAATCGTCACCCCAGAAATTTCCACCTGACCAATACCATCTTGCATTATATATAGGATTTTCTCTCGTATTGAATGAATAACTAATCTGTGATGAATTTGTCAGTAATCCTTTTACAATATTAAGATAAGGATCGGGTTTATTGATCAAATTGATATCTGATGAAATAAATGGATCATAGATTAAAGTCAGTGTATAATCGATCTTATACCCTGTTGATCCTGACGGCAGTCCCAAACTGCTCAGATTTATAACCATCGGATTGGGCCTGTTTTTCCATAATATGCCATTAACATTGCTTGTAATGGACGGCAGTGTGATACTGTCATTATCAACATCCATTGTCTCAATCATAACCGGGTCGCTCCATGGCCCCGGTATATGGGTTGCTTTTCTTATTGCCCTTGCCTGGACCCAATACCTGTCCCATAAATTAAGGCTTTGAATTGTGTACGATGCATAATTGATGCCATCGCTGGTTATATGGTCTGTACCGGTTACAGCAGTAGAACCCAGGTGTCCCCACTGCAGGTCATAGGCTTCAATGTTGGTATCAGGGATGTATATCCTGTCCACAAGAATGGCTGTCCCGGATGTAGCTAAGCCCAGATTTATCCCGGCCATCTTCGCAGGAGGAAAATAGGTAACCGGTATATAGGATAATACATTTTCAATGGTATTGACCTTTTCTTTTAGAAATACTGCTTTGCTTACCTTGCCGTAGGTGTTAAATGCTTTTACGGCAATCACATACTTCCTGTTTGGAATAAGCCCGATAATATCATATTTATTTGTTCCACTCCCGACACTGCCAAGACCTGACGCAAGGAGTTCTAAGGAATGATTCCAGTTATCAAGAAAATTATCCTTTGCAAGGTTATTGATCTGGGAATCGGAATAACCATCCACATAGAGCCAGTATACAATATATTTATATGCATACACTGAGCTCATATCATTGACTTGAATCATACTATCCCCTGATACGGCAACGCGGTACGCGGGATTGTCTATGGGGCTCGTATCTGCTGCGGGCATGGAATCGGTGAGAATAGTTTTTATGCCATATACCCTGTTTTCCAGAGGTGAGAAAAAATAATTATTTATATTATTGCTGGATAATGTAAAATCCCCGTTATTACCATATATCGTATTCTCCACAAGTGAAGCGTCGGAATAGGGGCTTGAAATCCAGTAATTGATAAAATTAGTAACATCGGAACCGGTGGATATGTAATAATCGGGAGCAGCGGTCTTTTTCAACCACAAGGTGTCCCTGTACCTGTTCTCAGCCACTGTTCTTAGAAATACATCAGCCTCCTGGCGGCCGCCGCTGAAGACGTCGTCGGTAGTGGGGTTCAGCGGGTCTGCAATGCCTGTGGGCGGCCTGAAGAATACGTGAAATTTCTGACTGTCCTGCTCATAGTAGCTGGTATATCTGCAGTCGATTACTCTGTTTCCGTCATCGTTTCCGGAGAGTTTCAGCCTGTACCACCCTTTGCCATCGTTGAAATTCACTTCAAGGTCAAGAGAGGTGAGATCGAAATAATCGGTGGAAATACTTGCTGAATATTTTTTCTGCTCCATGTACCGCTCGTAATTGACCAGGGTGTATTCCTCACCGCTTGCCGAAACCAGCCCAACAGGGGCATTATTGTTATTTATAGCATAAACTGAAACTTTATATACCCCGGGATCAAGAACTTCCCCGGCAGGATTATCTATATGTATGAGATTAATCCCGGGCCTCCCGATCATGATCTTCACTGCCGGATCCCCTCCGCCGGAATTGTAGTTGAATGGCCCCTGGTATTGGATTGAATAATATTCAGTATTCTGGCTGGCCTGGATCCTGACATCGATGATATTAAGCAGCCCTGAGGCTTTGAAGGAGAAACTGCCCGGGAATACACCGGGATTTACATTGTTGACTATGCACCTTGAATCTGCGGTGCCGCTGGTAAGGCTGGTAGTGGTTACCGGGTATCCATAGGCATTTCCTGTTGCTTTGACTCTTGAATCATAGGTCTGGCCTCCATTGATGAACCCAACAGGGTTTCCGTGTATATCCGTAGTGTTCCTGGTGATTGTGATTTTGTTCGACTTCTCAATCAGGTTATCGATAAAGATTCTTACGGTTTTCCATGACGCCACAGGCGTATTCAGGACGCCGAATGAAATTTCATAGCTCTGGGCAAACTGGGAATCCTCCACCTCAACGGTTAAATTATTAATTCCGCCTGTGACGTAGTGATTGAATTTTCCAGGGATGCCGTTTCCAATGAAACTCTTTGGCTGAAAGGTATAATTGAAAATATTGTCAGACCAGTTATTCTTCCCATTATTAAGCGCCGGCAGGCCCACCGGGTTCAATATCAGCCTGGGATTGAATAAAAATTTAGATTGAAGGAGATCCACTTCAAGATGGATCACGTCGCCCTTGATTATTTTCCCGATGTATTTGGCCCTTTTAAAATAATCGTCCTGGTTGAGCCTGTTCCACCGGGTGTCGAGTATTACTGATTCGCCCGACTGTATGGGATTGTAATAATAATTATCAAAATGGCTGTTGAAATCCTTTGTATCTATGCATACTATCTCATACCTCTCCCCGGCCCAGATGGGGTCGTTGATGTCCCCCTGGAAATATCTGCCGTTATGGTAGATGACCCAGTATTTCATTTTATTGATTTCATCTTTGCTGAGGAGTTCGTTGGGGTTATATGAAGGGTTGTCTATTATGTCAAAGGGGTTATATTTTTTAAGTCCGCCAATGCGTTTAATGGTTTCGATATTATGAACCTGGTTGTTTTCATCGATATAGGATTTAATATATGTCTCGAACATATCCCATGAATTACCGGTTTTCCCGGAAATGAACCGGTGTTCGGGATTTTTTGTTTTCCACCTTAAGCCGGCATCGGAAACCGTAAGGTCGGAATCAACCCACTGTTCCCCGCTGCTGATTCTGCTTTTAAATATGTTAAACAGGGCCTTCTTAAGGGATATGCCGGGGATGATATCGCCATTCGCATTTACATCAAAGGCTGCCACCCTGAATATTTCTCTCACATTTTCGCCAGTGATCTTTATGAGAGCTGTTCTCCCCTTTGCCGTCTCTTCAACTATTTTAAGGTTATCCACGCCAGGGTTGTAGTTGGAATCAGAGACTTTCCGCATATCATAGTTTACGATATGTATCTGGGGTACATACCCGTTTTTAAGGGCCTTCATGACCTCATTGGTGTTGAGGTCTGAAACCTCCACCGTGTATGGGCCAAGCTCCTCACTTCCGTAAACCTCCTGGGTGAATTCGCTGTAGTCCTCATTCCTGAGCTTGAAGGTCTTCACCGGCAAATACTCACCGGAGGGAGTTCTGAATGACAGTGTGCAGGTTACATTGGAAATTTTTACCGGTATATTGACTGTCAGGTTTTTAATGAACAGGGCAGCCCTGACATAGCCGTCATTGGGCCCTATATTCCGGATCTCTTTCAGTACCTGGCTCTTCCGGTAATTCTGAGATATTTTCTGTATGGTGTTGTTTTTAAATTCTATGCCGTTCCTGTCAAGGTTGTCCACATAGTCCACATCCTGGAAAATCGTCTTCTCAGACATGGCGGATTTAGCCAGGGAATCGGAAACGCTTTCATTTTTGCTGTTCGATTGTGATTTATTGAAGCTCGCGCTTCCCGATGTCCCTCCAAATAATGATCCTATTTTTAAGCTTGCCGAGCCGCCAACTGAATAACTGCTTGATTCGCCAAAAGCCTCGGAATGGCTTTCACTGTCGGAGTAACTCTCTTTTGTAACATAAGGCGTTGTTTTCAGGTTTGCCTGAGTATACTGTTTGTTCTCCATGCTGTTGTTAATGGTGTTTTGGACATCAGTATCTTCAATGGTCTCGGAATGGTTTTCACTGTTTGTGGAGAGGCTCACCCGTATCTCCATGGTTATGGGGGGCGAAATCCTGGTCACTATTTTCGCGTAATCTGCGACAAAGGGGCTTGATATCACTTCGCTATTATTCGGAATACCGTCGCCGTCATAATCGGCGCAGAGGGTATGACCCGTGGGATCAGGGTCAATGGCACCGATGCTGAAACTGGATATCGGTACTCCCAGATCTCTGCTGAATATGGAATGAAGCCCGGTACTTCCGTCAGTTGGCAAAGTCCCGCTGCCGCCTGTACTGCTGCCGGAACCTGTTCCGCTGCCGCCGCCGTTATTATTACCGCTAACGTCTTCAGTTTTTAAAATTTTTTTGGAATCACGGTTGGAATTCCCCCCGCATCCGGTTATGAGCGGTAATGATATAGTTGCTGCCAATAAAAAAACAGATAATTTTAAAATATGCTTTTCCATGTTCAGATCCCTCACCTTTTTTTTATCCAGGCTGAATATCTGATACACCGGGGCATCAATCAGGAATCCTGGTTAATATAGATACGATTGGGCTTACATAATTTGTTGATTTTTTTAATGATCAGGACAAATTTTATGAAATACAATGCCCTCACCTCGCTCTGTGCGGACTCTCCCTACCGGGTTAACTTCAATCTACATTTCATAAATGGTTTTTCATCAACTTAAGCCCCCGGCGAATAGATTGAATGTCAAATTAAATTATGCTGTCGCCACCCCCGGGAGGGGTGTTATAACTTTTTTTTATTTAACCCCCTTGAGGGGGTGGCCGGAAAATATTAATAATATATAAAAAGTACATCGGCCGGGGGCTACAATGGAAATGTGGGTAGAAGTTAGCCCAAAAGGTTGAGGGTAGAATTTTACTTGACCCAATGCCAAGCCCTGGTAATCCATGTCTTATGGTTTTAGATGATATAAGAAATTTTCCGCCGGATAAAAAGGCCATATTGATTATCAGACATGCGGAACGGTACACCATTGATGAAATAGAGAATGTACACCTTCCGCTCCTTACGGAAAAAGGGAAACGGGACTCCTTCCAGTTCGGCAGGGACTTGAGCAAAATTGGGGAAGTAAGACTTTTCCATTCACCAGTTATGAGATGTCAGGAAACAGCAGTGGAGATCAGCAGGGGTCTGAATGAAAGCGGCAATGAAGCTGCAGTTGCCGGCCATGCCCTGGAGCTGGGCGGGCCGTTCATTGCCGGGGACTGGAAAGATATCGCTGCTGAGATAAAGAGGCATGGGTACCGGGAGTTTGTGCGGATGTGGTTTGACGGGAAAGTTTCTGAAAAGACAATCATGCCCCTGGGCAGATCAGCAATTCTGACAACTGAATTTTTTTTGAGGCAGTACAATGACTCAGACACCTTTATCATCAATGTCACCCACGACTGGAACCTGATGATACTGAGGGAACATTATTTCGGATTAAGGCACGAAGACCTGGGGCTCCCCGATTTTCTCGACGGCATGATATTTTATGTAACGGGCAGAAAAGCCATGCTCATGTATCATGGAGAGGAGAGGGCGGTCACCTAGGTTGACCCTACTTTCCCTCAGCGGTTCGCCGCAATTTGCCTTAATAAAACTTGACTTTTATTCATACTTTCATTATTATATCATTATTATGACATTTTTTTAGGACAGAAAATATGAATTACTTAAAATTTACCGATTTCCGTAACCACTCAAAAGAATATTTTGACAAGGTTGAGCATGGGAGCTCGTTCATTATCATCAGAAAAGGGAAACCAATTGCAAAGGTTGTTCCTTTTAATGATTCGATTGCCGGCTGGAAGAGAGAGAATAAAAAAATAAAGCTGAAAAATAACAAAATATCTTTGGACTTTATTATTCAAGAAAGAAATGAAAAATGAATCTGTTTATTGATACTTCAGCCTTAATAAAAAAATATATAGATGAACCTGGTTCAGGCCATATTGATAAGATTATGAACGAAGCTGAACAAATATTCATTTCAGCAATTACTGAAGTTGAAACCTTCTCAACTTTTAAAAGGTTATTGATTGAGAATGTAATTGATGGGAATGATTATAAAATATTAAAAAATGAATTTGAAACAGATTATCAATATTATACCCATGTTAACTTTGATGTTAGTATTTCAAACAATGCAAAATTATTAATAGAAAAATATCAGCTTAAAAGCCTTGATTCAATTCAGTTGGGAACTGCTATTCTGTTAAAAGATGAAATTGATTTTTTTGTTGTATGTGATGATAAATTGATTAAATCGGGGAGAAAAGAAGGATTGAAAATTATCAATCCCAATAAATAAACTGCAAAATATCTGCTATTTTTTTCACTTCCATACAACAAGACTCTAAATCGTTCTTGACATATACAAACATTGTATATATATTGCCAGTGTAACTATTATTCAAAGCGGAGATTTTAATGAATTCAAGTACTGTCAATATTTCATTTAATAAAAATTTGCTTAAACAAATAGACAAAATTGCGAAAGAAGAATCAAGATCCCGTTCTGAACTCATTCGTGAAGCTGCGCGGCTGTATATAGAAAAAAAGCATAAATGGCAAAATATTTTTGAATATGGTAAAAATCAAATATCAAAAAAAATTATCAATGAAAGCGATATTGTTTCTGAAATCAAAAAGTACAGGAAAGAGAATAGATAATTATCTTGATAAAAATTGTAGTTGATACAAATATTTTTATCTCAGGAATTATTTTTGGAGGCAATCCTAGAAAAGTAATTGATTTGATTATTGAAGGAAAAGTAAAGCTTTATATTTCATCGGATATACTTCTTGAGATAAAGGAAGTATTAGAACGTAATAAATTTGGTTTTTCTCCAACTATAACACAACAGATTATTTTTGAAATTGAATCAATATCTGAATTTATTACTCCGGCAAATAAGAATTCAACTGTCATTCGGGATTTTGATGATAATATAATTATTGATTGTGCCGTTGAAGCAAATGCAGATTATATTATCACTGGTGACAATGATCTATTATCTTTGAAAGAATATAATAACATAAAAATTATTAAAGCATCTGAATTAATAAACCTAATAGGCACCTCTTAATTATTCATTCTCCTCATCTCGGCATGTTCACCGAGTTTTCGCATCCGTCCAGGCTCCCTTTCAGGAGTTCCAGCGCATGGGGTATTGCCTTTTCGATAAACTGTAAATTCTCCCTTACTGCCTTCGGGCTCCCGGGGAGGTTGATGATGAGGCTCGCCCCCCGTATCCCCGACACCGCGCGCGAGAGCATGGCATTGTGAGTCACCTCAAGGGACTTTGCCCTCATGGCTTCGGCAAAACCCGGAGAGGGGCGTTCAATCACGGCTGCAGTGGCTTCTGGTGTAACATCCCTCACGGCAAAACCGGTACCGCCGGTGGTAAGGATAAGGCTTATCCCTTCATTGGAAAATTGTATAAGTGTATTTTTGATTGTTTCGAAATCGTCGGGTATGATTGATTTTTTTGCCACACGCAGCCCCATCCTCCCGCCCCATGATTCAATTTCAGGGCCCGAAGCGTCATCCCTTTTCCCGGCCGATGAGCGGTCGCTGATTGTGACTATTCCAAGCGTGTACATGTATCTTTTTTATCTTTTCTATCAATGGTCAATTGTCAAGGGCCCGGTCAGCTCACCAGGCGAACTGCATTGCCATGGCTGATATTCCCCTGCGCCTGCATGGCATCGCCAGGGCTGGTCTCTATTTTTTTTATGACATCGGCGCTTTGATATTTTATTTCCGTGGAGCCCCCTGCCGGATATTCCTGAACCATGATGTTCATGGCATCGCTGTATTTTTTTATTTTCCCAGAAAATTCGCTGTTGTATCTGTTAAGCTCGGAATCTATTTTGTTCAGATGGCCATTGTCCACGTGATTCCCGGATTTCATGTCAGAGGCCAGGTTTTTCATATTTTTAAGCGTGAGATTTATTTTCTCCATATCCCGCGCCGGGTCCCTGTTCGCTGTAAACTGGACAGGCATGATTACCTTCTCCCCGTAACTTTTCATCGTAGAGTCGATCTCCGAAATGGAATGACTCAATTCCGCCATGTCCATTTTTCCCGTTGTAAATGCCTGTGATGCTATGGAACGGAGCCTTGATGAAATGTTCATGGCCTTCTGTATTATGCTCTGGGACATCTGTGATATACTCAGGGCCTCTCCATAGGACCTTTCCATGTTCATTTTCTGTAATATTCCCTGGTTTACAGCAGAATTAATGTTGTTGCTGACAGGAATGTCCATAAGTTCAGTAGGGTTTCTATGGATTCTTGCGGTTAACCTGCTGGTCTGGGGAATTATTTCATTGATATCTGTAGATATTTTCATGATTATACCCTCCCGTGTATATATTAATATTACTATAAGTGCCTTCCCGTGTCAATAATATAAATGTGAAATTCTGTATATATTTTATGATTTGATAATCCACATCTGGTAATTTATTATTTAACCAAAAGCCATTATCTGGCCTCATATGCCGGCTCCTTTCTCCGGATCGATTCACTTTTATAAGAAAAGAGTGTAAGATAGGGGGATATGGGGATGGTAGAGATATGGGGATTAAAATAATATCAAATTTCAAATTTTGATAATTGAGATAACTTTTGCAAGATTAAATCTTTTATAAATTATCTCCTCATCCCCTCTTATATCTCCCTATCTCCAATATCTTAATTTTAAAATGCCAGAAGATATTAGGCGAACTGGTGAATGTTCGACGTTAGGATTATAATGGTTTTAATCTAATTAAGATGAGGCCATGCCTGAACTGGCCTGGTTTACAATTTTTTTATAATTACAGAAAGATTTTAAAAAATTATTGACATGAAATGTTACTATGGATAGAAATGTTTCTACGTATAGAATCTAACATGTATGCCAATGTATAAACTTGATGAAATATCAGCCACCCTATCGAAAATTTCAGATCCTGATCTTATTGAGGATTTTCTTAACAGCATTCTCACAGCGCAGGAGGTTGTCGACTTATCTTCAAGATGGGAGCTTGTGAAACTCCTGGAGAAAGGGGTGAGCCAGAGAAATATTGCAAAAAAACTTCACCTGAGCCTTTGTAAAATTACCCGCGGCTCCAGGGAATTAAAAAAGGAAGACTCTGCATTTAAAAAAGTTTTAAGCGTTTTACAGACAAAAACTGTTAAAAGATAATATTGAGGAGGATAGAATGAGTATCAAAGTTTACCTGAACGAAGATGAAATACCGAGAGAATGGTATAACATAGCAGCAGACCTGCCGTCGCCAATGCAGCCCCCGTTAGGCCCTGACGGAAAGCCGGTAACTCCGGAGATGCTTATGCCGGTATTTCCCATGAACCTTATTGAACAGGAGGTGAGCCAGGAGCGGTGGATAAAAATCCCTGAAGAGATCCTGCAGATCCTTTACCGGTGGAGGCCGTCGCCCCTTCACAGGGCAAAATACCTTGAGGATTACCTGGGCACACCGGCAAAGATTTACTACAAGAATGAATCGGTATCGCCTTCCGGCAGCCATAAGACAAACACTTCCGTGGCGCAGGCATGGTACAACAAGCAGTTTGGCATTAAAAAGATCACCACTGAGACCGGCGCAGGGCAGTGGGGGAGCGCCCTCGCCTTTGCATGCTCACTCATGGGCATCGAGTGCAAGGTGTTCATGGTGAGGATAAGTTTTGACCAGAAGCCCTTCAGGAAGATCATGATGAGGGTATGGGGCGCAAACTGTGTATCAAGCCCGAGCAATGAGACCAATGCTGGGAGGGAGATCCTCGCTAAATTTCCGGACACGCCCGGAAGCCTTGGTATCGCGATCAGCGAGGCGGTTGAACAGGCAGTAACCGATCCCACGGGAAAAACACGATACTCCCTGGGCTCGGTCCTGAACCATGTTTTACTTCACCAGACCATCATCGGGCTTGAGGCAAAAAAACAGCTGGCGAAGATTGGTGAAAAGAAGGTTGATGTTGTTATCGCCTGCGCCGGAGGCGGAAGCAATTTTGCCGGGCTTGCATTCCCCTTTGTCCAGGACAAGATCAACGGGGCGAAGATCGAAATCATTCCCGTGGAGCCTTCATCGTGCCCCACAATGACAAAGGGCCCCTATGTCTATGACCATGGCGATACTGCAAGGATGACGCCGCTCCTCCCCATGCACTCCCTGGGGCATGATTTTGTACCGCCGCCCATTCATGCGGGGGGGCTCAGGTACCATGGAATGGCGCCCCTGGTGAGCCAGACAATCAACGAAGGGCTTGTCACTCCCAGGGCAATTCACCAGAATGAATGCTATGAGGCAGCGGTTATCTTTGCAAAAACTGAGGGTATCATCTGCGCCCCTGAAACCAGCCATGCCATAGCCGCAGTAATCCAGGAGGCAAAAAAGGCCAAGGAAGAGGGGAAGGAGAAGGTTATTCTTTTCAACATGAGCGGTCACGGGCTCATGGACCTGAAGGGATATGAGAACTACTTTGACGGGAAGCTTCAGGATTATGAATTGCCGGAAGAGGAGATCAGAAAATCGCTCAGGGCAATTGAAGGGCTCCCGCTTCCAAAGATTCTGAAAACAGGGAAATGGTAAAAGATTTCCTGTTTTAAAATGAAAATCTCCCCGGGCGCCCTGGAATTGAATGATATATTTCATCAAACAGGCCGCCCGGGTTTTTATTTTATCATACCTTATTATCAATGAAAAATTTTTTCAAAAATTCCCCTTTTGTAAACTGCATGTTAAAACTTAATGTTACCGGGCTCCAGGGGTTCAGAGAATTTGTTTTTTTTGACGGGATGCTTTTCAACTCCATGAAAAAGTGGTGGGGGGATATGGGGTCAAGGCCTTCACCCCATGAAGGGCTGGACCTCGCTATGTATGAAGATGAAGACGGCGTTCTGAAAAAAATAAGCCCGGACTTCATGATTCCCGCTGCCATGGACGGGGTGATTACCGCAGTCATTAACGACATCCTGGGTAAATCAGTTTTTCTGGGCCACGATTTTTATGACAGTGACAGGAGGCTGCATACCGTATATGCCCATGTAGTGCCGGCGGAAAATATTCATGCTGGCGGGAATGTCAGGGGCGGCGAACTCCTGGCAGAAATATCATCAATATCCGGAAAGAAAGGAGGAATTGTCCCGCATCTGCACCTCTCTGTTGCATGGATTCCGGATGATTATTTCCCGGACAGGATTAACTGGAGGGAGATTGGCCTGAGGAAAGGCATAGTATTATCAGACCCGGCCATGCTGTTCAACGCCCCGTTAAAATCAAGGGAACTCCGGATAATCTGAATAAATCAATATTCAATCCTGTTTCTTCCTGAATTTTTGGCTTTGTAAAGGAGTTTGTCAGCATCTTCTATCAGATCCGTAAACTTCATGTGCTTATTCACGTCAAACTGTACCATGCCCATGCTCACGGTAACGCTGAAATCTATTTCATTGTATCTGAAGTTGTGGTTCTGAATTATGTCCTTCATGTTCCGAGAGGACCTGCCCGATGTATTTCAGGACAACGTCCCCTGCCTGGTGCCCGTGGGTGTCGTTGACTTTTTTGAAAAAAAATACTCAGTATAATTTGTCATAATTTAATGTGACATAAAAGTCAAAAATTTTAGCATTTATTTTACCGGTGAAAGAAGGTTGTATTTTAAACAGTAAAATTTTTCTTGACATTTTTTATTATAGGCTGATTTACATAATTACTCATAGATTTGATTTTATGTATTTTGTGTTTTCATTATATGTTAAATTTGGCTCTTTCCGGAATGTTGGGAATTATAGATATATAAAGATTTATTTTTAAAATAATGCCCTCACCCACTTCGACAAGCTCAGTGCATCGCCCGGCCAATCTACCGAGATAGTGAGAGGGGTGGTAGTTATAATTATAATATATTAAAAATATATACTTGCATGAACACTTGAAGTCACTTATAAAGGGGATAAACTGCTTTTTTGTTATATATTCTCAGGAAAAGATGATTATTGAAAAAGTATTGAAGACATGTATAAAAGCCCTCGCCCTACTGGGAGAGGGCGCGCAGAGCGCGGGTGAGGGCATCAGATCGGTAAGTTATCTTAAATCTTCTGAGTAGCAACTGAGTAAAGATTAGGCTTAGAAGTTCATAAAAATAAATAAGCGGAGTAACCAATGGGAAATAACCAGACTATAAAAAACAAAAAACTTGCAAACTGGGTAGATGAGGTTTCAAAACTTACCACACCTGATACAATCCATGTCTGTGACGGTTCAAAAGATGAATATGACAGCATGATAAAGATTATGCTGGACCAGAAGATTGCCAAAAAGCTGGATCAAAAAAAGCGCTCCAATTGTTACCTTTTCAGGTCCGACCCTTCGGACGTGGCCCGCGTTGAAAACAGGACATACATTGCTTCAAGATCAAAAGAGGATGCCGGCCCCACGAATAACTGGATTGATCCCGAAGAGTTAAAGAAAACCATGAGGGGGCTGTATTCGGGCTGTATGAAAGGAAGAACCATGTATGTCATTCCATTCAGCATGGGCCCGGTGGGTTCACCGATAGCCAAAATTGGCGTTGAAATAACCGATTCACCCTATGTCGTGGTCAACATGCACATCATGACCAGGGTTGGAAGCAGGGTCCTTGAAATATTGGGGGAAGATGGAGATTTTATCCCCTGCCTTCATTCCGTGGGCAAGCCGCTGGCCAAAGGTGAAAATGATAACGGGATGTGGCCCTGCGCTCCTCTCGATAAGAAATATATTTCCCATTTCCCCGATGACCTTGCGATCTGGTCGTATGGTTCAGGATATGGGGGCAACGCATTGCTTGGCAAAAAATGCCTGGCCCTGCGTATCGCTTCAGTGGCTGCAAGGAACGAAGGCTGGCTTGCGGAACATATGCTCATACTCGGGATCACCAGCCCCACGGGAGAGAAAAAATATATTGCGGCAGCATTTCCTTCGGCATGCGGAAAGACCAACCTGGCAATGCTTATTCCCGCTATACCCGGATGGAAAGTTGAATGCATCGGCGATGATATTTCCTGGATGAAGTTCGGGAAAGACGGAAGGCTTTATGCCATTAATCCGGAAGCCGGTTTTTTTGGAGTTGCCCCGGGCACTTCCATGCAGTCGAATTTTAATGCAATGAAAGCCATTGAAAAGAATACCATATTTACCAATGTTGCTCTGACAGAGGATGGGGATGTCTGGTGGGAAGGGATTGGCTATCCGGCTCCGGGAAAACTTATCGACTGGACAGGGAAAGAGTGGGAGGCAGGCAAAAGCGCTTCATTGGCCGCTCACGCGAACGCCAGGTTTACCGCCCCAGCCCGACAGTGCCCGGCCATTGATCCGGCATGGGAAGATCCCAATGGCGTCCCGATAAGCGCTTTTCTATTCGGCGGCAGGCGGCCAGGTACGGTCCCCCTGGTGCATCAGTCATTTGACTGGGACCATGGCGTTTTCATGGGTTCCATTGTGGGCTCGGAAGTCACTGCCGCCGCACTGGATCTGAAAGCCGGTACGGTAAGGCGCGACCCCTTTGCCATGCTTCCATTCTGCGGATACCACATGGGCGACTATTTTAAGCACTGGATTGATATCGGGAAGAAATCATCCCCGGAAAAACTTCCGAAAATATTTTATGTAAACTGGTTCAGAAAAAATGATAAGGGTGAATGGCTCTGGCCCGGATATGGAGAAAACAGCCGTGTGCTTAAATGGGTATTTGAGCGATGTAACGGGGAGGGGAGATCAGTTGAGACTTCAATTGGCCATATGCCGACCCTGGATGCAATCGACCGCAGTGGTCTCGAAGGCGTAAGCGATGATTATATGAAGGAGCTCCTGAAAGTGGATAAAAACGGCTGGTTAAAGGAAATTGAGCTTATTAAAGAACACTATGCCGCATTTGGCTCTAAACTACCCCGGGAGCTGAAAGATCAACTGGCTGCATTGGAGGAAAGACTAAGCAGGCAGCATGGATAAATTTTTGTCAGGCCGTCAAAATAAAAGGCAGGTGATATTATCACCTGCCTTTTTGCATCATTCTGATGTTTTAATCAGATGCTTATTTGCCTTTATTTTCCCTGTTCTGAGCCAGTGAATCAACAACAGCCGGGTCGAGGAGGGTGGAGGTATCTCCAAAACCGCCTTCCACTTCATTGGCCGCTATTTTTCTTAAGATTCTTCTCATGATCTTCCCTGAACGGGTCTTGGGAAGGCCCGGAGCCCACTGGATGTGGTCCGGAACGGCAATTCCGCCTATCTCCTTGCGGACAAGCTGCTGCAGTTCCTTCTTAAGTTCGTCGGTGCCCTGTATGCCTGCATTCAGAGTTACATAGGCATAAATTCCCTGGCCTTTAATGTCATGGGGGAAGCCGACAACGGCAGCTTCGGCAACCTTCGGATGGACAACGAGAGCGCTTTCAACCTCTGCCGTACCCATCCTGTGGCCGGAAACATTGATAACGTCGTCAATACGCCCTGTAATCTGGTAGTCTCCATCCTTGTCCCTGTTAGCCCCGTCTCCGGTGAAATAATAGCCGTCATACTGGACAAAGTAGGTCTGCCTGAACCTGTCGGGGTCACCGTATACTCCCCTCATCTGTCCGGGCCATGGCCTCTTGATGCAGAGTGCTCCGGAAACCTTGCCGTTGGCATCTGGCAGTACCAGTTTTCCGTTTTCCGGATCAACAATAATCGGTTCGCATCCGAAGAAGGGGGTTGTTGCCTTGCCCGGCTTCATGTCAATGGCGCCCGGGAGGCCGGTAATAAGGATACCGCCTGTTTCTGTCTGCCACCATGTATCCACTATGGGGCATTTGCTGCGGCCTGGTTTCTCATAGTACCATTTCCATGCCTCAGGGTTGATGGGCTCGCCAACGGTACCGAGCAATGTAAGCGAATCGAGCTTGTGAAGTCTTTCTGTGACGAATTTATCGCCAAGGCTTGCTATGGCCCTTATCGCCGTGGGGGCGGTATAGAGTGTCTGGACTTTGTGCTTGCCTACGATGTCCCAGTACCTGCCGCCATCGGGATAGTTCGGGATACCCTCGAACATCAGGCTGGTTGCGCCGTTGCAGAGGGGGCCGTATATGATGTAACTGTGTCCCGTTACCCAGCCTATGTCAGCCGCGCAGAAATATATGTCGGCATCATGATAATCAAAAATGTTTTTGTGCGTGAATGCGGTGTAGACCAGATATCCGCCGGTTGTGTGCATAACACCTTTCGGTTTTCCTGTTGAACCTGATGTATAAAGGATGAACAGGGGATCTTCGGCGTCCATTTTTTCAGGGGGGCAATCGGCGCTTGCGGCCTTCAGTTCCTCTTCGAACCATACGTCCCTGCCGCTCTGCATGTTAATTTTAACCGCGTCCCTGGCAAGCCTCTGGACAACATAGCAATGTTTAACCGTCGGGCACTCCTTCATGGCCTCATCCGCCTGCTCTTTCTGGTTAATCATCTTGGCGCCGCGGAAATAGCCGTTGCAGGTGATCAGGGCGTTGCTGTTGCAGTCCTGGATCCTGTCCTTCAGGGCCGACGCGGAAAATCCTCCGAAGACGATGGAATGGATGGCGCCGATGCGGGTGCAAGCCAGCATTGACACTGCAAGTTCAGGTATCATGGGCAGGTATATGGTAACTACATCGCCCTTTTTGACGCCCATTTTTTTCAGTGAATTGGCTGTTCTGCAAACCTGTTCATGAAGCTCCTTGTAGGTCAGAGATCTGTCTTCTGTAGGCTCGTTCCCTTCCCATATGATGGCCTTCTGGTTTCCTTTCTTTGCAAGATGTCTGTCAAGGCAATTGTAGGAAACATTTAATTTACCGTTTATAAACCATTTTACATAGACTTCCGCCTTGCTGTATTTCCAGTCCTGAACCTTGTCCCATTTTTTGTCCCAGGTTACATACTCTTCGGCAATTCTCGACCAGAAACCATCGTTATCCTCAATGGATTCCTTGTACATTTTTTCGTATTCCTGACGGCTTTTGAAATATGCCTTTTTCCTGAAATTCTCAGGAACCGGATATACATCCTTTATAGTTTCTTCACCCATTGCTAACCCCCTCACAGTTTTTTTATATTATTTACATACATTCAGTAAGGAAATGATTTGTGTATCGTTCATAAATCATTTTCTTACTGATGATCTATATGTTCCTGTTATATTGACGAATTTTTTTTTCCGGAAAGTCCGTCACAATGATTCAACCGTTAATCCTATTTTTCAAATAATCAGATATCGCCCTGTCATAGCCCGAGGTGCTTGCAAAAACTTTTATCGCCAGTTTATAATTGATCTCCCTTGATACCTGCCCTCCGTTTTTTTCCATATCCTTAATTACCGTATCATAATCAGAAGGGTCTATGATAACCGTTACGCTTTCAAAATTTTTTGCAGCGGACCTGAGCATGGCAGGCCCTCCAATATCAATGTTCTCTATTGCATCCTCGAACGTTGTATCCGGTTTCGCAATAGTCTGTGTGAAGGGATACAGGTTCACCACAACCAGGTCAATGTTTTTTATGCCGTGTTCCTTCATGACTTTCACATGCCCTGAATTGGAACGAAGGCCGAGGAGGCCGCCATGAATCATGGGATGCAGAGTTTTTACCCGGCCATCCATCATCTCGGGAAAACCTGTATAGGCCGAGACGTCCATGACTTTGAGACCGGCATCCCTGATAGTTTTCGCGGTCCCGCCTGTTGAGAGAATCTCAATATTAAATGCGGAAAGCCTTCTGACGAAGTCAGTTATATTTGTCTTATCCGAAACACTGATAAGCGCCCTTTCAATTTTCCCCATTTAATCCGGCCCTGAATATTTTATTATTTACGCATTTATTTATTATGCGGGGAATAATTAACAATGAAAGAGTTTAATGACAAGCATTTTTTGATCAGAAATATAATTTTTAAAATTTATTAATAATCATCAATAGATAATAGAAACAGCAATTTTATAAATATTTTGTATAAGTAAATATTTATAATTTAGGGAATTTGGAATTATATTATACAGTTACTGCGATGGCATACATATTTGGAAAAATAAGAATTGGTGAGAAGCAGATTTTTTCACTATTACGTCATATGATAACGGTTTATAAAATAATGGGTATACAATTATGCAGGTCATAGCCCCGGTACAATTATATCAATGATGTTTCAGAAAATTTTTTAATGCTGATTCAAATTTTTTAATATCCTTCATATGGGTCGCGATTATTACAATTGAATATATTGTGATGGTAAACCCCATGACAATGATAACCGGAATCTGGAGATTGATGCCGAAATATTTCGTAAGCCAGAGAAACTGATCATTAAAGGGGAGAAGAAAAATACCCGACATGATTATTATCCAGGCCGCAATCCAGCTGAACGGTGAAGTGGTTTGAACAGCCGGTTGAATATTTTCATATATCTTCTGCATGATACTATCAGCCATATCATTATTCATGGGTAACGGATGGGTATTCCTGAAAGAATTAAATATATCGGTGAGCATGCCAATCTCCCGCCTGCACCTGCCGCAGAAAAGGATGTGCGTGTGGATTCTCAAAGGGCGTGTATTATAATCATCCCTGAGAAGAAATTCTTTTATAATGTTATCGCATTTCATGATATTTCTCCGCTAACGTTCCTTTTAGTTTATTTCTTAATATTTCCTTTGCCCTGAATACATTTGACTTGATAGTATTAACCGGAATTTCAGTTATGTCGCTAATCTGCGGGTAGGACAGCCCCAGATAAAAATATAAATCCAGGCATATTTTATACCTGTCGGGAAGATTCTGAATCTCCTCGGCCAGGATTTTTTGTATTTCATTTTTTATAAGCGCTGTTTCAGGGGTTTCGCCGGCGCTGATGATTAATTCATCCTCAAGGACATCTTCAGCGCTGCCGGATTTAATCTTATTTATCCCGTGATTAAAGGCCAGTTTGGAAAGCCAGTGGCGGAAGGGGGACAATCCCCTGAAAGACTTCAGTTTGTCATAGGACTTGATAAACACTTCCTGGACAAAATCATATGAATCGTCCCTGTTTCTGAAAAAACGCATGCCCATGCTGTATATATGCTTCTGGTACTTTTTAACAATAAATTTAAACGATTCGATGTCGCCTTTTATGACTGTACTTACTATCTGTTCATCGTTTGTATTGTCATCGTTATTTTTCATCTTTGATAATTCTGTTCCGGATGATAAAAAAAATCGTGAGGCTGATGCCGATGGACAGGGGGATCAAACCGCTGAGAACATGGTAGCTGAACCCTTCCATTAAGATAAAAAAGAATACCAGGCCCGCTCCGGTGCAAATCAGGATTAAACCGGAAAAAAGGCTCAGAGAATCATAATCAAACATATACTTTTTGTAAATGTTTTTTTCGATCATCAGTATCTTCTGTTTATGGTTCCAGAGAAGATAAAAAAAGATAAGCATGCCGCCCATCAGTATGCCGACTATCGGTATTATGGTAACGATTACCTGGGCAGCTTTTGACGGAATATTTTCCATTGAACAGCCTCCATTCCATGACAAGTTTTCAGACTATGCATACTAACTTTTTATCCCCTGTGATTCAAGAAGAATTTTTGAATAATTCTCCATGACGGTTCTGCAGTATTCTTCAAACTCATTGATTTTGCCGATTTTATATTTCTGAATATCCCTGCTGAGCTGATAATACTTTTTTTTAAGCTGGTAGACCTGTTCGTTTATATGTTCTTTAAGTTCGATGAGTATCTCCTCCCCCGGCATTTCCGCGAGTATCTGCGCTTTTGCATTCAGGGTTTCAACAGCATTCTTAAAGAAGTTAGAAAATTCATCGTACTCAAGTATCTCCTTTGTGATTTTAAACAAATGGTATCCCTTTACGGACAGGGTAACTGCTTCGGGAAAGCGCCTGGGAATTCTCAATAGTATTTTCAATAAAAAAAGAAAGTAATGCGCCCCGTATGAGGAAAAACCCTGTTTAAAAATTGACATGAAGAGAGGCTTCAAACTCCTGGATTTGATGCTGCTGCTTAAAGATTTAATTTTTGGAAACTCTTTCAGAAGCCTGAGGCACCTGCTGTAATAGTGCCTCGGGGAATAGATGCTGGAAATTATCTCCCGGTAGCCTTTTATAAGGGAATGAACCGGCATGACCGGTGTAAAATTAATTTCAAAGTCATGGGTATTATTTCCGCCTGAATCGGCAAGGATCCTCCCTTCCTCTGTCAGACGCCTGAAAAGCCTTGTGCCCGGGAGGGCCAGGAGAAGGCCTGTCATGGCCACCGGTATGGCGGCATTCTGTATGAATGCCGTCTGCCGTGTAAAGATGTCCTCCTTATCATTGTCAAATCCCACGATAAAGCCTGCGGTGACTTCTATTCCGCGCATCTGAATTTTGCGGACGCTTTCAATCAAATCGCTTTTCGTATTATGGCTTTTTCCGGTGGCCATCAGTGTTTCCCTGTCAGGGGTCTCTATCCCAATGAAGACCATGTCAAACCCGGCAGTCTCCATGAGATCCAGGAGTTCATCATCCCCGGCCATATCGATGCTGGCTTCGGTGAAAAAATTGAAGGGATAACTCCTTTCTTCCTGCCACTCGATGATCTCCCTGAGCAGTTCCTTGACTTTCCGCCTGTTACCGATAAAATTATCATCTACGATGAACAGGCCTCCGGTGAATCCCGTTTCATAGACCCTGTCGAGTTCCTGTAAAAACTGCCCGGGAAGTTTTGTCCTCGGTTTTCTTCCGAACATCTCAATGATGTCGCAGAATTCGCAATTATACGGGCAGCCCCTTGAAAACTGGAGGGCCATACTGTTGTAATCATTTACATTCAGCAGATCAAACCTGGGTACCGGAGTTTTTGTGATGTCGGGCTTCAGGGGGGAATCGTACATTTTTTTCGCGCAGCCATTTTCAATGTCCTGGAAAAAACCGGATATCAGGTCTTCAGCTTCATTGAGGATAAAATGGTCAATGCCCTGGATAGACGCATGTGACGACGAAGGGTAGGGGCCGCCGGCAACGACTGTTTTTCCATGCCTCCTGCACAGTTCAACCACATGGTCAAAGGATTGTTTCTGGATTATCATTGCTGAAATGAAGACCATTTCAGCCGCTATGATGTCGGCTTCTTTAAGCGGGTGGATATTCATGTCAATTAATTTTAACTCATACCTGTCAGGGATCATTGCAGCCACTGTCATCAGCCCGAGCGGCGGAAGGGCCCCTTTTTTGCCGATAAATGGCATTGAATATTTAAAACTCCAGTAGGTTGCCGGTATTTCAGGGTAGACTAAGAGCACTTTATTTTTCATGATTCCTCCACGAACCTGGTTTATTTTCAATTTTTAACAGTCAGTTATATTAAATTCTAACGGCAGTATTATATGAAATTTTTGATGTGAAACATGTATATAGTAAAAGACAGGAAACATGGCAAAACGGTTGCAAAAAAATAAATTTTTTTAATATCAAAAGCTTGATTAAAATTATTGACAGATAACATGTATATCTGTCACATAATATATGGAAGAGGATGGGATCTGGTGGTCTCCGCGGTCTTCAAAACCGTAGGCTGTAATTTATTGCAGCGGCAGGTTCGATTCCTGCTCCTTCCGAATACTGGTTCTCAAACAAAATATGCATGTATTCTATACGTGCTATCATCTATATCAGCGCCTTATCTGCGGTTCTGACATTCTCATTTCCAGAATAATATTGATATAAATATTTCCTAAATCAATTCAGTATTACTTTAAATAAACGCCGAGTCATGTATAAATATATGCTATTTGTGCTATTGCTTTTTTATCGAAAAATTTTATAAAATAAATGCTTGCGTTAAATATTCATTGTATTATTTTTATACAAAATAGCATAAAATCGTAATTACAATGAAAAAAAATACAGAAAGATTAACAAAAGAATCTGAACAGAAATTCAGGTCATACTGCGAATATGAACAGATTGTTTTTATAAATAAAAAAAATCTAGAATCAAACCTTAAAACCCTTGGTATTAAAACCTCCATAGCCAGCCTTTTACGAAGCGGAATTATTGAATCAATTTACAAAGGAAAAATATACCGTCTATCCGGGAAAAACGGCATGCTTTCCGATCTTCTTTCAGAAATATTTGATAAATCAGAAGCATTTTACATCTCCGGAGTTTATGCATATAACAGGTATGGTTTTATTGATCAACTCCCTTCCGTATATCAGATTGCAAACAGGAAACTCCAGGCAGACAAAACTATTGCGGGCCTGAGATTTCAGTTCAGGAAAGTCGGCATTGACTATTTTTACGGAATAGATCCGAAAACCTTAACCATGACCCGCGAAAGAACGCTTGTTGAATTCTGCCGCAGTTACGGATACAATAGATTCATGGAAGCTCTGAATGCAAATATCAGCAGCATCAATCTTGACATGCTTACTGAGTTTGCTGTTTTATACCCTCTTAACAATGTGTCCCGGAGATTAATTTACGGCTTAAATACTATTAGACCTGTTTCATATAAAATATTAAAAAAATTAAACTGCAAATCACTGATAACTCTGACGGAAGGAAAATCAAGGAAAGGAAAAATTGACCAGACCTTTAATATCATTATTAACCAGTAAAGAGAGTCTCCGTTCACTGATATTAAGCACATCAGAAAGAACCGGATTCTCGCCGGAATTGCTCGAAAAAGATTTCTATCTAACGCTAATTCTCAATAAACTTGCAGTGATGGATCATGCGCTTATTTTTAAAGGAGGTACATGTCTTAACAAGTGCCTATTCGGGTACTACCGTCTTTCTGAAGACCTTGATTTTATTCACATACATTCCGGAAATGGAAACAGGAACCAGAGAAAAAAAGATTTCAATGATACGGAAAAACTTCTGATAACTGCCATTGATTCGATATCGGGTTTTATTGTAAAACCTGCAGATAAATTTGATTTAAACAGGCAGTTTAGAATGGACGTTGGTTATAATTCATTTTTCATGAATGAAACCGGAATTAAAATCGAAGTAACACACCGGAATCCGATACAGAAAAAACCAGTTCTTAGGACTATCGGCCATCAGTTCAAGCACCCTATTACAGGAGTGGCATACGAATCCTCTGATAAAATTTTATGTATCGATCCGGAAGAAGCATCTGCTGAAAAAATCAGGGCATGCTGTACAAGAAAAAATCCTGCAATTCGTGATTTCTTTGATCTGTGGTATATTCAGCATTATTCCGGGATTAATTTTAGAAATGCATCTTTCAGAAAGCTTGTAGGGATAAAATTAAGCGAAGCGGATTTATTAATGCTCAACAATGAATCGGTTGATATACTCGAAAGGCAGATCAGAGAAGAACTCATTCCAACTCTCAACAAAAAATATGATTTCAATCTTCTTGAGACAGTATCGTTTGCAAGATCGTTTACAGTATAAATGCGTAACTCTTCTTCGTCGGAATTTTCAATAAATAAGCAAAAAGTTCTACGGATCTTTTTATCATCAGTATGAACCGTATACACCCTGATGATCCCTGGTATCTACTCGATTTCTGGGTTTTTTCCCAATAATTTCTATTGCTTCTTCGCCGGCCTATACGCCGGCACTTATCATTCTTCCTGCAACCAGGTTGTGGATCCCACGTACCCGCATAGGTATTTCTTAACAGAATCAAATATCGAAATAATCAAATGTCGAATTTCAGGATACTCCTTGCCCCATTATGATTTTCAATGGTAAAGGTACCTTCTAATTGTTCAGTCAGCATTCTTACAATCGTTAGACCAAACCCCGGCGATTTGTCTAAATCAATTCTTTCATCGATACCCCTGCCATTGTCCTGTACAGTAAGACTCACATGATTTTCAGTCTTATCAAGAACAATTGATATATGACCGTTATCTTGTCCTTTGAAGGCATATTTAAAAACATTCGTTAAAAGCTCATTAATAATAATACCGACAGGAATTATTATTTTTGTATTAAGGTTGAAATCAATAATATGTTTTTCAATAGTAACTTTTCCAATGTCATGAAATATGTGAAGAATAGCATCAATAAGGCTTTCAATGTAATCTTTAATGGAAATTTCCTGATAATCATTATCAATCAATAACTTTTCATAGAGAACACGCATACTATGAATACGAGTAATAGCCTCCTGCAGCGCGGCTTTAACATCAGTATTGGCAGTAGAATCAGCCTGCAGGGATAGAAAGCCTTCAATAGAGACAATATTGTTTTTTATGCGGTGATGAACCTCTTTGAGAAGGGTTTCTTTTTCCGCGAGCTGTTTATTTATTTTTTCTTCGGCGAGTTTGTGTTCGGTGATGTCATGAATTGTGCACAACAGGAACCTTTTCCCGGATTCGTCGAGGAAGCGAGTTTTCCTGGTGATGATGGTCAGCTGGACGCCGTTTTTTGCAGTAAGGACCTCCTCGCACAGGTCGGGTATGCCGGTATCGAGGACCCGCCGGTCGACTGATAAAAAATGCCGCATCTCGTCGGCCGGAAGTGTCTCTCCCAGGGTCCTGCCGATCACCTCTTTTTCATCCAGGCCGAGCATATCGTAGAAGGCGCGGTTGGCGAGTACGAAGCGGTGGTCGTTGTCCTTGACGAATATGGGGTCTTGCACTGTGGCGAGAATGGTGCCGGTGAGTTTCTGCTCATTGGCCAGCCTGGTTTCCGCCTGCTTGCGCTCGGTGATGTCTATCTGAACCCCCTTTAATTTGACAACAGTATCGTTCTCAATGATCGGCACCATATTATTTTGAATCCATTTTTTTGTCCCGTCAGGAAAAACGATACGTAACTCGGTTGAACTTGGTTTCCTGTTTTTGACAGCATCTTCAAATTCGTTTCCGACAATGTGTAGATCATCGGGATGAACCACGCTCTTAAAGTATTCAAAACTTGGCTCGATCTCTTTCGGTTTGAATCCGTACAGAGCATAGCAATTATCAGACCAATTGACTTTGTAATTGGCGAGATCAAATTCCCAGCTTCCCATATTCGCAATTCTCTGTGATTCATTCAGGAAATCTTCACTTTCCCTCAGCGCTTCCTCCATCCGCTTACGCTCGGTGATGTCCATGAAACTAATTAATATTTCTGATATTTCACCATTGTTGTCTAAAACAGGAGAGCCGTTGACCAGAACCCAGACAATATCATTACTTGCAGGGCGCAGAATCCCAAATTCCTGGTTTTTGATTGGTTTCTTACCGGCTACAATCTGGTTTACTGGATATTCTTCAAGTTGAAGTGGAAGATTGGTCTTGTTCATGAATTTAAATAGAGGATCAGCGGCAATTTTTCCTTTTCCCTGATCTTCATGTAACCCGAGTAATTCTGATGCTTTTCGGTTACATATTTTAATCGATGTATCCGGCGCATGAACAACCACCCCCGTATCAAAATGATCTATCAAGTATTGGTATCGTTCAGCGCTTTCCCGCAGCGCCTCCTCTCTCGATATAATTTCCTCGTTTGAACGGAGCAATTCTTCGTTGGCCGCTTCGAATTCTTCGTTCGTCTGCTGCATCTCTTCATTTGCGGCATTGAGCTCTTCATTGGCTTTCTGCAGCTGTTCTTCCACTTGCTTGCGCACGGTGATATCCTGAACAATGCCGCTCAACTGGAGAATCTTTCCATCAGCGTCAAAAATCTTTTCGCCGGCCTCAGCCCACACAGTATGTACTGATCCGTCAG
>VFJS01000028.1 GCA_009885955.1 Spirochaetia bacterium
AGCATCCCTGCCCCCTAAATCCCCCGGAGGGGGACTTAAAGATTGCTTTACAAATAAAACTATTTTATCAATAATTTGATATGTATGAATTTAAAAATCAGATCTCCAGGATATGTTATTGAGCTCGCCAGAAAAATGAGACTTAATTTAATTGCCATAGAAATTGATGGTGATATTCATAAATTGAGACAGGAGTACGATGAATATCGTGATAATTTCCTGAAAAGTATTGGAATATCTACTTTACGATTTACATATGAAGATGTAATTCACAATATAAATCATGTTTTAGCTGATATTAAAAAGAATTTAATTTTATAATTATGTTTCTTCAAGTCCCCCTATGGGGGATTTAGGGGGCTTCTTTCGGATGGATAAATGGATAGCTTTTCAAGAGGGAGAAATAGATTTATGGGTTGAAATTATTAAATTAATGTTAAAAATATCTTGTAAAATTCAAATTAATAATTACTTTATATTAAATGACTTATTTGGAGTATCTGATGGCTGATATTAAATATTACAATGCCGGGGATTTCATTTTAAATGATATAATAAAAAAAAAGGGTGAGAGGGGAGCGCTTGTTTATGTAATTTTTTCAACTTTAGGCGAAAGGGAGTCAGAATTGATTTATGACAAGATCCAGGTTCTATGCAATGATCCGGGGTCTCTGATTGATAAGATTTTCCTGTCCCACAGGAGAACCGGCGACCGAATGGACCGTACAGAAATACTTGCGAAAGAGGCCTCCCGCTTCATCGAGATAATTATTTCCAATGATATCCAGGTGCCCGGGATGGGCCAGGAGAAGGGGAAGGGCGCTGATATGAGGAGGGCCCTTTTCCACCTGAACAGCAGATATACATTCGATACAACCGATGAAAATATTATTATCATATTTCTTGATGGGGATTCCTCGCCGGAACATTTCGGGCCCCGTTACGTGACTGGGCTCTGCGGCGCTGTCCTTGACGGGTATGATTTCGCCAGGGCGGGATTTTTCAGGGAGATGGGCAGGGTGAAAAAATTTGTTGCGCAGCCGCTCTATTCGGCCATCGGGCACCATGAACTGAAGAACCTCACCATGATGTCCTACCCCCTGTCCGGAGAGATGGGCGGCACCCTTCAGTTTTTCAACTCGGTAAGTTTCTGGCAGATCTACGGTGTAGAAACCGGCATCAACATAGACTCTTCAGTAATGGATTTTAAAACTGCTGATATAAACATGGGAATACATGACCATGAACATCAGGATGAAATCAAGATTCAGAAAATGGCCTTTGGAATCATACGGACTTATCTCAAGCAGCTTGAAAGTCACGGGTTCATTGAATTAAAGAGAAATGCGGTTATTTCAGATAGATTCAGGGCGGCCTTCATCAATGAAATGGGTGAAAGGGATTTCCTGGATTTTGACCTTGACGAGAAAAAGTATGAGCCGCTGTATACCCTTGTGTCCATTGATGTTGAAAAAGCATGATAAGCGTTGGCCTCATTATTGGGATCGTGATTTTCAATCCTGTGCGGAATAATGCAAATATTAAATGACCGGGGAATTGTATGACTGTTAAAAGATTGCTGATTGTTGAGGATGATGCAGTAACCAGGGATACGCTTACTGAAATATTACGGGCTGAAGGATATCAGATAACTGCAGCATCCAATGGCAGGGAGGCGGTTGAACTATTTATGATAGACCCCTTTCCGGTTGTAATAACAGATGTGGAAATGCCTGTCATGGATGGAAATGAGCTAATTTCCATATTAAAAGATTTTGATATGGATCCGGTAATAATAGTCCTCACCGGCCATAATGAGCTTGATATTGTCATCGGGATCATGAAAAAAGGGGTCTTTGATTATATCATAAAACCTGTTGATGGCCGTGACATGGTGATGAAACTTGGAAGGGCCTTTGATGTTGCCTCATTAAAGAGGATGAAAAAAATTCATGAAAAAGAAAAACTCGTCAAGCTCGAAAATCAGATAAGCTGGCTCAACTGGAATGAACAGATCATAAAGAGGGATTATGACAGGATTGACCGGACACTCTTTAAAAGCCTTCATACAAGCTTTAACCAGGGCGGAGGTTTCGGCTCCCTTGTAACACTCATTAATATCATAACCCAGTCAGCAGTAAAGGAAGGTGATAACTATCTTATAAACTCCGAGATTTTTGACATCATAACATACAATTCCGTTATCGCGCAGAAAACCATCGATTTTTTCTCTGAAATTAATTTTATCCTGAGCACCGATTTTAAAACAAAAGTGGTGAGTATCTCAGAGATATATGACTCAATAAAGGCCATCATTGACAGGCAGGGGGATAATAAGAAAGTTAAGGGCAACAATATTCTTTTCAGCGACAGAAAGATGAATTTTGACGACAAGATGGTTCTCATTGAACCGAAGTATTTTGAAAAAACAATATCAGAGCTCTTTATGAATGCCTTCAAGTATTCTTCAAAGAACAGTGACATAACTGTCATCATTGATGCATCAGATAAAAATGCGGAGATATCCGTAATAAATGTACCGGAAAAGCTTCCTGGAGGAATTGAGGGGATTCCCCCCGAGTATGAGAATCTGATTTTTGAGCCTTTCTTCCGCCTGGTAAGCAATGTCTATGAAGATTTCGACTCCCTTGATTACGGCCTCGGGCTTGTCATAGTCGATAAGGTTGTAACCAAGCTTGGCGGTTCAGTGAGCGCATCCAATATCAGGGACTATTCCAATATTGCAGCAAGTTCCGTGGTGAAGGTTGATTTTACTGTGAGTCTGCCTCTTCAAAAAAAGAACTGATGGGCAAGGGACGTATTCAGAAAAAAGCAAGGGTTCTTATCGCTGAAGATAACATTACCAATCAGATGCTTTATAAAATAATGCTTGAAGATATGGGGATATCCGTGGATATTGCTAATGATGGTTTTGAAGCCGTGGAAATGTACAGGGACGGCGGCTATGATTTGATACTCATGGATATCCATATGCCTGTCATGAACGGCATTGAATCAGCCGGGAAAATTATGGAAATCGAAAAGTCCCTTAAAAGGGATGGGGATAGAATTCCCATTATAGCACTGACTGCGGATGTGCTGAGTGATGAAAAAAATAACGCCGGGAAAGCCGGTATTGTTGATTTTTTCACCAAGCCAATATCTGCTGAACAACTTTACACAGGATTGAAAAAGTATATACCCATGGAAAATAGTAAAAATTCAAATGAAAATAACAGTAAAATCGAACTTCTTGACAATCTTTCAAAGTCTGCGGCTGTCCTTGGCATCCAAAAGGAAGTTCTATTGACTCTTATCAATAAATTTTTATCCAATTCATCACAGTACCTGGATAATATCAGCCTTCATATAAAAATCATGGATTACGATAATTTATGTAAGGAGGCTCACAAAATGAAAGGAGCCGCTCTGAACCTGAGGCTCAACACTCTGGGTGAAACGGCCCTGGAAATGGAAAGAAATGCCAGGAATAAAATTGAATTCGATTACAGTAACCTGCTGGAAACCATGAGGACTGAAATTGCCAGTCTCAGATTAATCTACAGCAATCTTGAAGTGTAATATCCGTCATATCAGGAAATCTTAAATCCGCTTAACATGCTATGAGTATGTTATTTTTCCAGGTCCCCTTTATTTTCCGTCCTGACTCAGTATATAAAATTCCTCTGCCGTTTTTTTTTGATGAGTACCATTCCCCGATGTATTTGTTCCCGGAGTTGTAGAAGTATACCCCCTTCCCATGCCGCATGCCGTCCACCCAGGATCCTTTGTATTTTATTCTGCCGTCCTCATAGTATTCTCCATGGCCGTGCATTTTATCTTTTTTCCACATTCCCCGGTAAACAGCATCGGTAGTAAAATGATAGGTCCCCCTGCCATGCATCATATCATGTTTCCATTTGCCCTCATATTTTGATCCATCAGCATACTGGTAGGCCCCGGCGCCATGCATCATATCATTCTTCCAATGCCCTGCATACATAGCCCCATTTGAGAAAGTATATTTCCCTGTTCCATGCCTCAGGCCTTTTTTCCATTTTCCTGTGTACGTATCACCATTATCATAGCAGTAAGTTCCATGGCCGTGCCGATGCCCATTCCTGTAATTGCCGTCATAGACCGGTTTACTCTCTTCAGCCATGGCTTCATCCGCTTCATGTTTCAGGTTCATTAAATTTAATGATATTGAACTGTTCATATTGTATATTCATTATTTAATCCATTCATGCCGCAATCACTGCTGAATCAAAAATGACGGGGATAAAATTATTTCATCTTCACGGACAGCGGCCTATTTCGGATCCTGAGATTCTTTTTTGTCTTTAGTTTCTTTACCCGCTTCGTCATCTGTTAATTTTTTTAATCCTATGAAGGTATTATTTTTCCAGTTTCCTTTTTTGTATTCCGAATCATTCGAATAGAGGATGCCATAGCCATGCTTCATATCATTCATCCATTCACCATCAAACCTGTCGCCATTGACAAAATAATAAATTCCCCTGCCATGCTTTTTCCCTTTGAAAAACTGCCCTTCATACCTGCTGCCGTTTGCGAAGTAGAATACCCCTTTCCCATGCATGGTGCCGAACTGTATATCGCCGATATATTTTTCATTGCCAGGATATAAATAGGTGCCGTAGCCATGGATCCTGTCGTTCGTAAACGTGCCGACATATTTTTCCCTGTTGGCAAAAGTATATATACCATTGCCATGGATCTGGCTGTTTCTGAAATTCCCGGAATAGGAATCCCCGTTGGGATATGCGTATACGCCATTCCCGTTTTCACAATTCCCCGAGATACATTCCGGAAAAAGATCCGTGGTTACTGCCAATATTATCAGTAGAAAAAAAATGATCTGTCGCATTTTATGTTTCCTGTCAGGAAGATATTTTTTTCAGTAATTCTTTTTTTGTCTTTTCAAAGTCTTCGTCTGTAATGGCGCCGTTCTCGTGAAGTTTTTTCAGTTTTTCAATGGTATCAAATATGTCATCGTTTTTTATGCCGGATTTCATGCTCCTGGCGAATTCCCTTCCTTTTTCAAGAAATTCTTTGTATTTTTTTTTCATGCCGTCAACATTGAAGTCATTCAGGGACTTGCCGCCGGAAAAATGCGTATCAAATACTTTTCCCAGGGCATAGGTGGAACCGCCGGCCAATAATACCTGTGCGGCGATTCCCAATACAGTTCCGATGCCGGGCAGGGCCTTGACAGCGCTTGCGCCTAATTTTGCAAAGGATGTGCCTACAAGTGATGAGGCAAGGGATTTCCCCTTGCTGCTGTCATAATCGGCTGAATAAAATTCTGCAATGTTCTTAATCATGTCGAGCTGAATCGCTGAAATCGCAACAAAATCCACAAGGGGGATAGGGATTGCTCCTGCGGTCATGGCATATATGACATGATTTTTAATTATATCATCTATTGTCTCAACTTTTTTTGTTTTCATCTCTTTTGTTGCCATCAATATATCTCCTTGTTTTTAATAAAAAATTAAATGAGAAAAATGATCTCATTCTTCCGGATATCAGATATATTCCCGGTTTGTTATTATATCACCATGCATAAGATAGATTAATTCCAGTAAAAAGTCAAGAGAATGATTAATGATGAAATGCATTTGCGGGGCAAAAATCAGCTATTTTTATCAATAAGGGCAAGAAAATCCTTTTCATTCACTATATGTATTTTTAGTGATTCAGCCTTTTCAAGCTTGCTCCCCGGGTTTTCGCCGGCAAGGAGGTGTGTAGTTTTTCCGGAGATTACGGTAGTAACCGCCCCTTTTCTTTTTTTTATTTCATCAATGGCCATTTCTCTGGGCTTAAAACGGTCAAAGGATCCGGTTACACACCAGACCTGGCCTTCAAAAACAGGTTCTACATTATCTTTAAAGGGACTTTCACTTTCTGAAAAGATGAGCCCTGCTTTTTTTAGTTTTTCTATACGGTTTTTTATTTCGGGTTTTGATAATTCAGAAATAATTAATGCAGCGGTTTTTTCCCCTATTCCATGAATTGATTTAAGTTTTTCAATGTTACCTGAATCAGCCGTTTCCATAAGTGAATCAATGTCCCTGAACCCTGCGTCAACAAGTATCTCCACACCGATTTTTCCGAGCTCCGGAATGCCGAGGGAAAGAAGAACTGACCTGAAGGGCTTTTTTTTGCTTTTTTCAATGCCTTCCATGATAAGTGAAATTTTTTTACTGCCGAATCCCTGGAGGCCGGAAAGTGATTCAGGATTTAAGGAATAGATGTCCGGTATGTCGCGTATGATTTTATTTTCAATGAGCGTGTTTATCGTTTCGGGCCCGAGATTTTCAATATCCATACCGCCCCTGGATGTAAAGAAATGGAGCCGTCCTTTAACCTGCTCAGAGCAGTTTATATTTTTGCAGAAATGGTGAGCGCCGGTTTTTTCAAGGGTATTGCCGCAGAAGGGGCAGGCTTCCGGAATTTTCCATGTTGTATTCCCTGTTTCATTTTTATCAATGACCCGTTCAACGGCAGGTATGATATCGCCCCGTTTTGATACCGCAACGGTATCTCCTATTGCAAGTTCGAGCATGTCGATATAGTCCTGGTTATGGAGCGTCACATTTGAGACGGTAGATCCCGATATCCTGACAGGTTTCACCCTTGCGACAGGTGTTATCCTCCCCGTTCTTCCGGCCTGGATATCTATTGATAAAACAACTGTTATTCCCTCCGGGGATTCGAACTTGTACGCCATGGCCCACCTGGGATGGTGCCCGGTAACCCCGAGTATTTTCCTGGCTTCAATTTCATTCACCTTGAGCACCAGGCCGTCAATTTCGTAATCAAGGGTGTTCCTGAGAGCGGTGATCCTGGAAATCTCCTTTCCAATTTCATCCAGGCGGTACTCCTTCAAGCCGGAAGACTTTGATGGTATTTCATTTTCTAAGCCGCTCCCGGTAAAGAGCGAGATGTTGGGGCTCAGTTTGAAATTCAGTTCCCTCAATTCATTCAGTATTTCCATATGGGTTTGAAGTTCATAATCGAAGTACCCTTCATAGGCGAATATATCAAGAAGGACACCGGCAGTCCTGGAACTTATGACCCTTCTGAGAGTGCCGGCTGCCAGGTTCCTGGGATTGGCGTAGGGTATATCCATTGAGGCATTTATTTCGTTGAAATACCGTATCGGAAGAAATGCCTCGCACCTCACTGCGGCATTGATTTTTTTCGGAAGGCTGAGCGGCACGGAGCCGATGGTTTTGATGTTGGCGGTGATGTCGTTCCCGATACTGCCGTTGCCCCTTGTAAGCGCCCTGTCCAGGAGGCCGTCCCGGTAATAGAGAACAACCGATACACCGTCAATTTTTTCTTCCAGGACAAAGGAGAGCTTGTTCCCGAATGCGGCTTCACTTTTTTTCATCCATTCGCGAAGTTCTTCAGGGCTGATCAATTTATCAAGGCTGAGGACCTGGATTGTATGTTCCGCTTCGGGCAGATCCTGTGAAATATCCGACCCCACCCTCTGCGTGGGTGAATCAGGCATTTTTAGTTCAGGATGTTCTTTTTCAAGGCCTGCAAGCTCATCAAAAAGCCTGTCATATTCAAGGTCCGAAAGTCCGGGGCGGGAGAGTACATAATATTCATGCTCATGCCTCCTCAGCCTGACTGACAGCTCCCTGATCCTGTCCCTGATATTATCCATGGGTAAGTTATTTCTCAAGTAAATTTCTGCGCCAGGTAGAATCAGTTCATGGGTTCATATATGCCTATTCCCATGCTTCCGTCGTCAAGCTCCAGGATGCCGAATTTATGTTTCGTCTTTTTTCCCATTTTGTCGGCAATTACATTAATATAGATCCAGGGGGGGCTGCTCTTTGAAAACAGGTATATCAGCTTGGATCTTACAAGGTTGGGCCTTATGACTTTCAGAAAAAGTTCCCCTTTATTTTCCATATCCTTTTCACCGGGCCTGGGGTTCTGATATTTGCCGCTGTTGTAGAACAGTATGTATCTGAAGGATTCTTTTGCATCGGAACCGAGGGAGGCTTTGAATTTTTCCAGGAGCTGCATATAGGGGGCTGCTTCACCGGGGACTTCCCTCTCTTTCCCTGCGCCATCCATGATAATTGCCTCCCTTATCTGGCTTGATATGTTTCTGAGCAGGGAGGAGGGATCCCCGGAGTTCAGGTTTATCTCGCCGCTGAAGATCTGCAGGCCTTTGTTCACATCAACGGCAACAAGAGTCAGCCTGCCGGAATCCACGGTCCCTGAAATCAGGTATTCTGATGTTTTGAGCTTTGATATGTCCAGATAGGCTGAACCGAGGGCCTGGGCTTTTTCATGTATCTCTATGATATTTTTCATGAGGTTATCGGCAATAATTGATATGCCCCCCTCCTTGACAAGATGCTCTTTTATCCTGCTTTCATACTTTGAGGAATTGGGATCATTTCCCTTGATGGGGATGATCCCAACGGTAATTTCGGCATAAATTTTTCCGCCGGTCATGACCAGTGCAAGTATTAATAAGATATTTCTGACTTTTGCCATTTTTTACCTCCAAAAAAATCTGAGACTGACTCAATTTGTAAACCATATTCTGCAGGGGCTGTTATCATAATTTTCAATTGTCAGGAGACCCTTTAATCTATCGCCCTGCAGGATCAACTGAAATATATTCTCATTTTTTATTTTTATCTCATAAAATCCAGAATCGCAGGAGCTTACCGTTCCCCGGCCGCAGCTGATGGGGCCGCTGTAATCCAGGTAGAATTTCCTGTGGTCATTGATCCTCTCTCCCGTTACCGGAAGTCCCGATAAAAAATCGTCGAAGTCGTCTTCATTAATATTCCATGTCAGGAGTGTGTCGCCTTCCTCGACCATCAGGTCGTAATGGCTGCACTCCGTTACATGATGGTGTATCACATATTTCATCATTGGATGAGGCCATATCCTATACTATGATAAAATCCATCTGCATCCTGTCTATCTTGACTTCCTGGAGCTTCACATTGATTTTCTGGCCTAACCTGAAAATTTTCCCCGTCCTCCTCCCGATTACCGAATATTCGCCGTCATATACATCATAATAATCATCCTTTAAAAGAAAGAAAGGCACCATGCCCTCCACGGGATACTCGATGAGTGAAATGAAAAAGCCCGATTTAATCATTCCGCTCACCACTGCTTTGAATGTTTTTCCTATGTGACTTTTCATAAACCTGCATGATTTCAATTTAATGAGGTCGCGCTCTGCAGTCTGCGCGATTCTTTCCAGTTCAGAACTTTTCTCACCGATCTGCACAAGCTCCTGCATGGAGTAGGGGAGGCTCTCCCCGGAGAGTATGCTTTTAATGCACCGGTGGACAACCAGGTCGGGGTACCTCCGTATGGGCGAGGTGAAATGGGTATAATTTTCAAAGCCCAGCCCGAAATGCCCCAGGGGTTCAGCGCCGTAGTAGGCCTGCATGAGTGATTTCAGCACGATGAGGTTTACCACGTGTTCATTGTCGTGGCCTTTCACCTGCCCGAGTACATCCTGTATGCTGATCCCCATGTTGGCCGATTTTTTTAATTTAAGGCCAAGGGTTTTAATGAAGGCGGTAAGGGTGGCCAGGCTCTCCTGACTGATTTTTTCATGTACCCTGAAAAGTGACGGGATCCCCGTGTCCTTCAGCTCCTCGGCAACAGCCTCGTTGGCGCTGAGCATGAATTCTTCGATTATCGTATGGCTTTTAAGCCTTGGTGAGTATTCAATGCCTTTAAATGTATCTTTTTCATATACCAGTTCCGTATCGGTAAGATTGAGATCGAGCCTCCCATTTTTCAGCCGGAGCTCCTTCAGCTTCATGGCCAGTACATGCATGCCGGTGAGCATTTTCCCCATGGCCGAAGAAGGATCATTATCGATAGCGATGTCCGCAATTCTGTAGGTGAGCCTTTTATCCACACGGATGATGCTCCTGAAGAATTTTTTTTCAACGATATTTCCGGTGCTGTCAATGTGCATCTCTGCAGTCACCGAGAACTTCTCCTCCTTTTCTCTCAGAGAGCAGAGATTGTTAGAGAGCTTCTCATGGAGCATGGGGATAACCCTGTTCCCAAGGTAATAGCTGGTCCCCCGTTCATAGGCCTCCCTGTCAAGGTCGCCGCCCTTCCTTACATAGGCCGATACATCGGCAATATGGACATGGAGGATCCACTTCTTTCCCGATTTTTTCAGGGACACGGCATCATCGAAGTCCTTCGCATTGTCGCCGTCTATGGTTATGGTGTAGATATCCCTCATATCCTCTCTGCCGTCAGTCTCGGCTGCAGGGAGATTCTTTTCGATATCTTCAAGTTCGGGAAAATCGGGATATTCTCCGGGAAGTGAATTCTTTATCACTATCCTGGGTATGTCCCATGATTCATCATCAATGTGGTAAAATTCATGGACGAGGCATTTCTGAACTGAACCCAGGAGGCCCTTTTCAGGCTCAAGAAGGAAGACGGTATCCTCAAGGTCTTTTCTGTCAATATTCCGGAGCTTCTTCAGTTCTGTGCAGAGCTCAAAGGTTCCGCTTACATCAACCGGCTCAAAATAAATCATGCTGCCTGTTATCCGTGAGAACCTGGCGAAGTATCTTCTCGGTTTCCCGTTGGCAAAGGCCTTGACCCTGCCGTAATATATCCCTTTGTGATAATCGTTTAAGTGGAATATAACCCTGTCATTGTTATGGGCATGATTGGAATCATCCTTTTTAACCGTTATTTCCACTCCCGATTCTGTCTCAATAGTGCCATGCCCGGAGGTCATTTTAATTGTGCCCGGGAATTCGAAGGAAATTACTTCAATGAAATTTTTTCTGTTTTTTTTCAGAAACCCGCCTGAAATGAGGGCATTGATAATATCATTAATTTTAATGACATCACTCTGATGGGAATCGCTTATAGTTTTTTTCCCCTTTTTTCCGGATTTTTTATTTTTTTTAGCATGGGTCTTTTTATCTTTTCTAAATGTATCCCCGGAAAGCAGGCTGGTTATGATCTCGGCGCGTGAAAAGGGTTTCCCAAGACCTTCAATATGAGATATTACTTTTTTTGATAGTATGGGCATATAATATTCTGCTTATTTTTTCGGTTCGTCAATGCGGTGCTTAACTTTTTTCTGTTTGTCCCTGGAGTTTTTAATTTTTGAAATATTTGCTTCCAGCATTTTTATATGCTCATAATATTTTTTAATTTCAATATTTTTGAGATTCATTCCGGTATTTTTTTTGTCAAGATTTTCAATTATCAGGTCGGCAAGCTTAATTTTTATATTTTCTATTTCATACTCTATTCTTTTTATTTCAATAAACTGTTTTAGTGAATAGGTGTATTCCTCAGTTTTGCTCAATATGATTTCGCCGTATTTGATAATCGATTCGCTGATATCTCTTGAAAATCCCATACATTACTCCATGCTTCACTATTAATATTAAAAATGGATTCTGATTAATTTATTATAAAGCTGCCGTACCTGAACCGTCATTAACTATTAATATTTACATTGACAGGATTTGTCAATAACATCTGGTTAGAATATAAAAATTTTCAATATTAGAACAGGTAGGATGCCGAATTCTTGCAGGAATGTACAGCCCGCTTTTATGGAAGATTGTACAGGCAGTAAAACACCATGGTTAACCGGATTTTCGACAGGATGCTGGATTATTACGGCCCCCAGGGCTGGTGGCCAGTCATGAATTTGAATACCGGAGAGTCCCTGTATAAAAGAGAAAGATACCGGAGCCCTGGTGAAATGTTCGAGATTGCACTGGGCGCCATACTTGCGCAGAATGTTTCATGGAAAAATGCGGAAAAGGCCCTGTGCAGGCTCAAGGCTGAGGGCATGGTTGAGCCTGACAGGCTCTGGAGGCTGCCTGTGGGAAAGCTGTCTGAGTTTATAAAGTCTTCAGGATATTATAACCAGAAAGCGGCTAAGATAAGGAATTTTCTTGTATGGTTCCGGGCAATGGGAAACTCCTTTGAAAAACCGGATGCCATGGAGCTTGACCTCCTGAGAAAAGAGCTCCTTTCAATCAGGGGGATAGGGCCGGAAACAGCAGATTCCATTCTTCTCTATGCCCTGTCCAGGAAGATCTTCGTAGTTGATGCCTATACCAGAAGAGTTTTTTCAAGGGCCGGCCTAATCGGATACGGGTATTCATATGAAAAGATCCAGTCCTTTTTCCATGAATATTTTAACGGGGGGATAAACGAGTACAATGAATATCACGCGCTCATTGTTGCCCATGGTAAAGAGGTTTGCAGGAAAAGCGATACACGCGGCAGATATCCAGCATGCCAATCATGCTGTATTGAGGGGCTCTGCGGCAAAAAGATGTCCTGAATTAATTTTAATTATATCAAATATGTAGTTGACATAATCCCGATACATATCTTTGAAGATGATATATCAAATTTACTACTTGTGAAATAACATATGACATTTCCAAAAGACAGTCCTGAAACCGGGGCTTTGAAATCTAAAACCGAGAACGGCGGGTCTGACCAGACCGGCAATGAAGAGGGCGGCAACTTCCCGGCTCATGATGAAAACGAGCTGAAAGGGCTCTTCGAATCCCTTTTGTTCTTAAGCAACGACCCGGTGCCGGTTTCGACCTTTGTCAGGAATTATTCCATGGATCCCACCCACGCGAAGATAATCCTGAATTCCCTTGTTGATGAATACGGCGAAAGAGACGGCGGCATTCTTCTGGTGGAGGTTGCCAAGGGATACCAGTTTGTCACAAACTCACGATATGCCGAGCAGCTTAAATTTGCGCTGGGTATAAAAAAGAGGGAGAAGCTGTCAAAGGGGATGCTGGAGACACTGTCCATCATATCATACAAGCAGCCCATCGTACTGGCAAGTATTGATGAAATCAGGGGAGTTTCGTCCAGGATGATGGTGGCCAACCTCATGAAAAAAAATCTTGTTAAACCTGTCGGGAGGATGGACCTTCCTGGAAGGCCCCTATCCTATGGTACAACTGATGAATTTCTAAAATACTTCGGACTGAATAAAATTACCGACCTCCCCAAGCTCTCTGAAATCAAGGAATTCTCGCTGGACAGCGAATAAGAGAATGGCAGGGGATGATATAAGAACAGACATTGACAGAAAGATCATAGACCTGATATCGGAGAGGGCAGCGCTTATCATTGACGATCTGAGGAAAAAAGGAGAGATCACCAATGCCATGCTCTTCGATGTCAGACATGAGCTCTTCACCGGCCTCGGGAAAGGTAATTACGGGCCTCTGCCCGATGAAATAATCCGTAAGATATATTCAGAGATCCTCCTGTTCGCCTTTAACTTCGTTAAGCCTCTCCGGATCGCATTCCTGGGCCCCGAGGGAACTTTTACAAGCCTGGCCCTCCGGGAATTTTTCAGCGATTCTATAAAAAAAATCCCGGAAAAGACAATCCCCGATGTCTTCCATACCGTGGAGAGCGGAGCAGCCGAATTCGGTGTTGTCCCTGTGGAGAACAGCACTGAAGGCGCAGTAACCTTTACCATGGATGAACTTATTGAAACTGATCTTAATATCGTCGCGGAAAAATTTATACGGATTTCCTACTGCCTTGTGTCAAAAAACAGGGACATGCAGAGCATAAAAAAATTGTACAGCCATCCCCAGCCGCTGGGGCAGTGCAAGGAGTGGCTCAGGAAAAATCTGCCGGATGTAGAGACGATTCATGCAGACTCAACCTCAAGGGCCGCTGAGCTTGCGTCAGGCGAGGCGGACGCGGCGGCAATATCCTCCAGCGCCGCGGCTGAACTCTACAGCCTTAACGTGCTGTCAGAGCATATTGAAGATCTGCGCCAGAACTATACAAGGTTCTTTGCGATCGGCAGGGGGCAGCCGGCCCCCACCGGGAATGACAGGACATCCATCATCTGCGCGCTGAAGGACAAGCCCGGCGCCCTCCTGAGCCTGATTACGCCCCTCTGTAATTCCGGGTTGAACATGACAAAGATTGAGTCAAGGCCCGATAAGAAAAAGATGTGGGAGTATAATTTTTTTATTGACTTCTATGGGCACATGAATGATAAGACAGTTAAGGAAACCCTTGAAATAATGAAAAATGAAGCTGTCTTTTTAAAAATTCTTGGATCATACTCTGCGGGAAAATAAAGTAATCCTTCCTTGAATCATTATAATCATACTGTTCCGGCTTTATGTGGAAAAACAGAAGCAAAATTTACAAGCCATGATATTTAACAGAATAGCAGTTATCGGCTTGGGCCTGATCAGCGGGTCTATATGCAGGGGTGTAAAAAAATATCATACAAAAACTCATATTACGGCTTACGGGAGGTCAATCGAGAAATTACAGATTGCCCTTGATGACAGGATCGTTGATGAGATCAAATCCATGGATGAAATTGATCTGAATGGTGTTGATCTCATCATTGTCGGTACTCCGGTCATATCGTCTGTCAGACTGATACAGGATATTCTTTCAAACCCGGGACTCGGGAGCCATACCCTGGTTATTGATGTGGGGAGTGTTAAGGGGCCGGTCATATCGGGTGTAATCCATTTAAAAAATTCTGACAGATTCATCGGATGTCACCCGATGACAGGGTCCCATGAAACAGGGTATGAAGCCAGCAGGGATGATTTGCTGGAACATGCAGTGGTCTTTGTAACTCCATGGGAGAAAAACAGAAACAGCGATGTAATTGCAGTTGCCGGGTTCTGGGAGAGCCTGAAATCGAAGGTTAAAATCATCCCTTCACACGTGCACGACAGGGCTGTGACTTTCACCAGTCACCTCCCGCACATAATGTCATGCCTTACCGTAAAGGCACTCATTGACTATCTTGAGGAAGAAAAAGATATTACCGATATACGGCCTTTTATCGGCAGGGGTTTCATGGATACAACAAGGGTCTCTGCCGGATCGCCGGACATGTGGATAGAGATCACGGCGATGAACAGCGGCAATATTATTCAATCGCTGAAAGATATGTCATTAAGACTGAATGAACTTGCAGAAGTTATAGATGGCGGAGCCAGGGTTGATACCCGGGATACATTACATGCAATTTTTCACGATATAAGGAGTTTTCGAGTATCGTTGAATGAATAGGAAAATTGTCATCGCAGTTGATGGTCCTGCCGGCTCCGGGAAAAGCAGCATATCCAGGGTAGTTGCTGCTAAAAAGGATCTGAAATACATTGACTCAGGAGCCGTTTACCGGGCTATTACCTGGCATGTACTTGATTCGTACGGGAGCGTGGATGGTGATGCTGCTCATCATAATGATCTCGGCAATATCGGAATTACTCAGGAATTCAGCCCTGACGGACAGGTAAAAACCTTTATCGGGAACAGGGATGTTTCCATGTTAATCAGGGATGAAAAAATAGCAGCCAATATCGGAACAATAGCTGACAGCAGGGAAATACGGAACTTTGTGAATACTCTGTTAAGAGGCTGGGCTGATAAAGATTCGGTAATAATGGACGGCCGGGATGTGGGTACCGTGATATTCCCAACGGCTGATTTAAAAATATATCTCGATGCCTCGGCTGATATAAGGGCGTTGAGAAGGATTAAAGAATATCGGGAATTGGGAAAAAATGTTGACGAAAATTCAGTGAAAAAACAGATTATACAACGTGATTCGGAAGATACATCAAGAAAGTTCGGAGCGCTTATAAAAGCTGAAGACGCAATTTATCTTGATACCACAACTTTGACAAAAGATGAAGTTATAGATAGAATTATTGAGCTTATTACTATAAAAATATAGGTATATGAGTTAAAATGCCGGTTTTTTATTAAAAAATAATTTATTATTATTTAAATGGAAGATTTGAATAATCAGCGTTCTGGCTGGACTAAAAAAAGTTATAAGGAAGCAGAATATGGAACCAATAATTGAAGATAACAATGACACGATAAATATGGAGCATGTTGCAGACTCTGCAATGGACGATATAGAGCCCGGCGCTATAATTAAAGGTGAAATTGTTACAATCGATTCTGAATACGCATACATAAACGTGGGCGCAAAATCCGACGGCGGCATAGCCCTTGAAGAATTTGACGAAAAGCCCGGGATCGGTGATGTTATATATGTGATGCTCCAGAGTAAACGCCTTGTAGACGGAGTGTACCAATTTTCCAAAACTGCCGCCGATGTTGAAAAAAACTGGATACTTTTCAAGGAGTCCTATAATCAGGGGAATCTCGTTGTAAAGGGGAAAATAAAAAGTGTAATGGATAAGGGGAAAATAATTGAGTTTAACGGTATGACCGGTTTTCTTCCATTTTCACTTTCAGCTGATCTGAAAAAGGAGGCAGAAACAGGCAGGGATATTGAATTTAAAATTAAAAGCGTAGATTTAACAAAAAGGTCGGTTATCCTATCGCGCAAAGATTACCTCGATGATGAGAACAGGGCAAACTGGGAAAGTTTTATTCAGAACTATAAGAAAGGGGATAAAATTACAGGCAGGCCTGTAAAATTTGTCGAGTTCGGGGCCTTTGTCAATATTAAGGGGATTGATGCCCTGCTGCACAGGAATGACATTTCATGGAAAAATGTCTTTAAACAGAGAAAAATACTTAAACTTGATCAGGAGAGGGAATTCCTCATCCTCGATATAAACAATGAACAGAAGAAAGTTTCACTGGGATTGAAACAGCTTTCTGAAGATCCCTGGCTGATTATTGATGAGAAATACAAGATTGGAGACCAGGTTACCGGAAAGGTAGTTACAATTACAAATCAGGGGGCTTTTGTTGACATTGGCGACGACATAGAAGGCTTCATCAGAAACACTGATCTATCCTGGATGAAAAACAGTATCAATGCATCGAATCTCCTTGCGAAAGGGGAGGCGCTTGAGCTGATGATTATAGATTTGAATAAAGAAGAAAGAAAAATGATGCTGGGCCTCAAGCAGTTAAAGGCAAATCCCTGGGATCAGATTGGACACAGGATTCCTGTCGGTACAATCATGAAAAGAAAAATCAGAAAGATTATGAAATTCGGCATGTTTGTTGAGATGGAAGATGAGATTGACGGTTTTATTCACACCTCTGACATATCCTGGGATGATAATATCAAGGATGTGCCTAAATCATTCAAGGTTGATGATGAAGTTGAATTCAAGGTCCTTGAAATTAACAGGGATAAAATGAGAATTTCTTGTGGAATTAAGCAGCTTACGAAATCCCCGTGGGAGGAGATACGGGACAGGTATAAGCCTAAGATGGTAGTTGATGGGACAATATCCGGAATAACCCAGTTCGGCCTTTTCATAAAACTTGAAGAGAATCTTGAAGGGCTGGCTCATATATCGGAAGTTTCCAAGGGCAGGATGGAAAATCTTGAGGAACATTTCAAAATAGGCGAACAAATGAAGGCCCTTGTCATTGGCGTTGATGTAGAGAAGAAAAGGCTTTCTCTCAGCATAAAGGGTTATGATGCAATTTCTGAAAAAGAGGAACTTAAGAAAATCCTTAAATCTACCGGTTCCGGTAAAGTGACGCTTGGGGATTTCGTTAATATTAAACTTGGAGATCGGATTACCAATGGGAAGAATTAATATAAATAAAAACATAGAAATAGAAAGAAATTTTATTGAGAAATCCCTTATAAAAATAAAGGATTTCATCAAGAGTAAATCTTCACTATTTTTATATTTTCTCATAGGGTTAGGCGTAATTTGTATAATTACCGTAGGCGGATTGTGGATGTATCATAATTACAAGGCTAAACAGCTTGTAAAGTTTGAAATCATAATGGAGAATTATGATAAAAATTCAAAAAAAGATAAGGATGCCGGTAAAAAGGCAATTGGAGAACTGAAAGAACTGTCAGTATCCTGGAATCCCGGCTTTGTAAAGGAGATGATATTTTATACACTGGGAAATCTTCATTACATAGAGAAGCAGTACAAAGAGGCAATAGAGTATCTTACCAGATTCTCCGAATTCACCCGGCCAAGTGTCTTTACATCAACGGCCCTTCTGAAAGCAGCACTTGCCAGGGAGCAGTTGAATGATCTCAAGGGGGCAATAGATATTTACAGAAAACTGGAAACAGCAGAAAGTAACAGCGAGGTTATTGACCAGATTCTGTTCAATCTTGCCAGGGTGATGATGAAGGACAATAACCCTGAGGAATCCAGGAAATACTATAACAGGATAATCATACTTCACCCTAATTCTGTTTATGCTGAAAAGGCAAAAAAAAGACTGCTCCTTGCAGGGCTAAAAAGTAAATAATAGTTAAATTTTGTATTGACAAAAATTCATGAAAATTTTTTACTTGTCTCTAAAATTTTGAAAACGATGGAGTAAGTTGTGGCATTACCAAAAAGAAGAAAATCAAAATCCAAAATCGGAATGAGAAGGTCGCATGATGCAGTTGGGAAGCCGTCCTTAAGGCCATGCCCGAAATGTAAATCCTATGTACTTCCCCACAGGGTATGCCCGGAGTGCGGATTTTATAAGGGACAGCTTATTGTAGAGAAAAAAGTAAAAATTAAAGACTAATAGGAAAAAATTTTTAATTGCCGCCTGAAAGGGATGTTTCTGGAAACATCCCTTTTTTTATTTCCGGGCCGGGGAACTGTTATTTTATTATTGATTTATAATCAGCTTATAATAGAATCATACAACATCAAAAATTTAAATTAAACAGAAATTACGTGAAGCCAGATCAGAATAATAATCCAGATAAAAATTGGAAAAACCGCCAGAGGCAGTTGAAGAAATTTGAGGAAGTCATCAAGGTAAAATTCAAAGACAAAAGAGTTTTGAACAAGGCCCTGACGCACCGTTCTGTTGTAAATGAATATGGAGCGGAAATAAAGGACAATGAGAGGCTTGAGCATCTCGGGGATTCAGTCCTTGGCTTCATAATCAGCGATTATCTCTATAAGAACTTTACTGAATATCCTGAAGGGAATCTGGCAAAAATCAAATCGGTAATTGTATCCGATGAAATACTGGCAAGAGAGTCTGCAGGTATAAACATAGGAAGATTCATTCTTATGGGAAAGGGGGAGGAGCTCAGCGGAGGAAGGAACAGGATATCCATTCTGGCAAATACCCTTGAATCCCTTATCGGCGCCATCTATCTCGATTCCGGACTCAAACAGTGCCGTAAATTTGTCCTTACCCTGTTAAAAAAGGATATTGAACAGATTAAAAACATCAGAAACATCATTGATCCAAAAACGGCGCTGCAGGAGTATGTTCAGAAGAAGTACAAAGAGAGCCCTGTCTATGAGGTGATTGAAGAAAGCGGCCCGGCGCATAAAAAAATTTTCATGGTAAGGCTGATAATCAATTCCCTTGAAGTTTCAAGAGGAAAGGGAGGCAGTAAAAGAAAAGCCGAGATGAATGCCGCTTCGATTGCCCTTAAGATAATTAATGAGGGGGGCTCTGATATTTGACCGGTTCATGTAAAAATGATATCGTGAGAATACGGGTTGCCGGCCTCATGATTGAGGATGATAAATTCCTGCTGATCTCCCACAGGAAGGATGGTGATGTGTACTGGCTCCTGCCGGGCGGCGGTGTCGAATATGGTGAATCACTTGAAGAGGCCCTGAAAAGAGAATTCAGCGAAGAGCTTAACATAACAATAGAAATCCAGGGCCTGGCATTTGTATGCGATTCAATAGATCCTCTGGGCAGCAGGCATATTCTCAATATCATATTCTACTGCGCACATACCGGCGGCAGCTATATCCTTGGTGATGACAAGAGGCTTTCGGGATATGATTTTTTTCATGTCACCGGATTAAAAGATGTTAAGCTTTTCCCGCCGATTAACCTGGAACTGATAGCTGCCGTTGACAGGAGTGCCCATGGCATGTATATTGGAAAGATGTGGCTCGGCTGATGAAGATAATTCACGCAGGTGCCGGGAACAGCAGGTATGATATAGAAATCGGGGAATCGGCCCTCGGGTCGCTGGCCGGAAGGATTCGTTCTTTCTCAGCGGACCATTCAGCCTTTGTGGTAAGCGCAAGGGTTTATGAATACCACAGGAACAGTTTGGACAGGATTATCCGTGATATTCCGAATGCCGGACTTTTTCTTGCCAGGGACCGGGAAAGAGATAAGAATTTCAGGTACGCTGAAAATTTTTTAAATCTTTTCATTGATAAAGGGCTAAACAGGAAATCTGTCATCACGGGCATCGGCGGAGGGGTAATCGGAGATTTTGCCGGATTCCTTGCAGCGCTCTACATGAGAGGGCTGCCGGTAATACATGTCCCCACCACACTGCTTGCCATGGTTGATTCAAGCATTGGCGGCAAAGCTGCAGTAAATATGTCCAGGGGAAAGAACATGGCCGGGGCATTTCATCAGCCGGCCCATGTATGCACTGACACATCATTTCTTACAACCCTGCCCGACAGGGAATGGAGGAACGGTATTTCAGAGATCCTGAAACATGGCCTTATCGGAGAAAATATGACCCTGGAGATTCTGGAAAAAAATGATCTCGAATCCATTAAGAAGGAGAAGGTAATCAGCAAATTGATTTATCTCTCTGCCGCATTCAAGGCAGGCATAGCCGGGGAGGATGAAAAGGAGGGGGGCTTGAGAGCCGTACTCAATTTCGGGCATACGGCCGGTCACGCCATTGAATCACTGATGAATTACCGGAGAATCAGCCACGGAGAGGCGGTTGCCCTGGGTATCAGGATTTCTATAGAGATTTCCGGCAGAATGAAATGGCTCAGTTCCGGCGAAATAGGAAGAATCAATGGAATCATTGACAGGTACAGGCTTGCAGGAAAGGGATTGAAAATTGACAGGAATGAAGTTATTTCCCACATGTCCTTTGATAAGAAAAACTTCAGTAACAGGATCAACTTTGTCCTTTTAAAAAAGATTGGTTTTCCGAAATATAACATCACTGTAAAGAAAGAAATTTTAAAGGATGCGCTGGATGCTGTATTATAATCTTGCCCCCGTGGTATCACAATGCCTGATATAATTAATTATACCATAAGGGAATTCGAAGGGATCAAGGTAATCGATTTTTCAGGTAACCTGAGTTCAAATACTGTCCGCAGTTTCGATACAATCGTGAAGAGCATAGCTGAAAAGGAGAGTGTGATACTCAACATGGCAAATGTGAATATCATCACCACAACCGGGATTAATTCTATCATAGATGTTTCACATTTCGCAAAGGATTACGGGAAGAGGGTGATAGTACTATGGCCCAGCTCAAACCTCCTGGAAATAGTGACTAATCTTGCTGCCCATGGCCACCTGATTTTTGCCGACAGCCTTGAAGAGGGGAGGACAAAAATAAAATATTATACATAACCACTAACCTTCCGGAAAGAGGTGAACTTCCGGCCTGCCGTTATATATATTCCTCGAAATCAGCACTTCGACGCCGAAATATTTTTTAACCATATCCGCATCGACTATCAGGGGTAATCCTTCTTCTGCAATTTTCCCGTCATTCATTATTACAACCCTGTCAGATATCTGGAGAATAAAATTGATGTCGCTTGAACCCATGATTATCGATTTGTCGCCGTTGAGCGTATATTTGATTATGGAGTTTCTGAGTGTTTTAAGGGAGGATAAGTCCAGGCTGGCTGAAGGGTTGTCCAGTATCATCAACGGGGACTCCCGTATGAACGTATGGGCAAGTTGGACTTTCTTCAGCAATGAATCAGACAGCTCACCTAATTGTGTGGCCCTGATGCCGTTTATCCCGAACATTTCCATGTAATCATCGGCAATTTGTAAATCGTATTCGCTGAATGGCCTGAAGATACTCTTGTGGGGGATCCTTGACAGGAGTGAAAAGTTATACACGGTATCGTCAGGATTGTCCGGAGTTGTGCTTATGAGGTGGGATATATTTTTCTGAAATTCTCCTGTTGAAAAGCCCTCCATCGGCAGGCCGCTAATCCTGATATTCCCGTCATATCCTTTTAATAATCCTGACAGTATCCTGAGAAGTATGCTTTTCCCCGAACCCCCCATGCCGATTATCCCGAGAATCTCTCCGTCGTTGATATCGATATTGACATCACTGAGTATTCTCTTCCCGTTAAAGGTAAATCCGAGATCTCTAATTTCTACCATAGAGGTATACCATGCTCCTGTTAGAAAAAAAGTATATGACATACGTCAGGAAGGCCGAACCGGGGATTACCCAGTTTTTATCGAAGAATTGCATCATCATGATGATGAATTGCGTGTAGGTCATAATAAAAAGAAAGACCCCTGTGTCGCTGAACCTGCCTGCGGCACGGGTATCATAATACGCCCCTGCTCCTCCGGTAAGGCCGGAGAAAAGCAGTGCCAGTGTCAGGGAGAGACTCCTGGACGCGGTTATGAGGATATTCATCCATCCGTAGGTGAACCTGCTCAGTGTAAAATATTCATTTCCATGAGAGAAAAGCCTGAGGTCTGATTTCATCCTGAAAATTAAAATCAGTATCACGGCAGCGGGAACTGACACCATGAGTAAATCAGGATTGTCCGGTCTGAATCCCTGGTAAAATCCAAATACCGGCGATACTGGTTCATGTATGCCGGTTAATAACCCTTTCAAAGACAAAAAATAAAATAAAATTATGGCGATTATATTGACTAATATTCCATTCATTGCGGAATCACCGGATTTTATTTTAAATAGCACGAAATAAATAAATTCAAGGAGAAGAATGCAGCAATAGGACAGTAAGGTTACCATGAATATACTGCCTGGCATTAAATTTGAAAAAAATAATATTATGAGAATTGAGGATATTCCTTCGCCGCTTTGTATATAGTCGCATTTGTGACGGAATCCCGTGTCATTGAATTTAATATACAAAAAGTAAAAGAGCGATCCGGCTGCATAGAGGATTAAATTTGCTGGATTCACATTCATTTTAATATTGACTGCAATAAAAAATAGACATGCCGAGGACATTAGTGCATAATTGATCAACGTTCTCCAGTCACTTTGAATTTTTATCCTTTTCATTTTTTTCCCTGTTTTTATCCTTTTCTTTCTCCTTTTCCTTTTCTTTTTCTTTCTCCTTCGCTCTCTCTTTTTCCTTTTCTTTCTCTTTTTCAATTGAATCTAAAATTTTATTCAGATGAGGATCATTTTTTGACCTTTTGTAGTATTCATCATTTCGTATCAGCCTGATAAGAAGATCGCGTGATTTTACGGTCATATTATTTCCTGCATAGGCCCTGCAGAGCATGAATGTATCTTCACTATTAAGGGTGATTTTTTCAAATAGTTGAATTGATTTTTCAAATTTATTTATATGGAAATAGGATCGTGCAGCGATGAGAACAACAGATGAATCGATGCTTTTTTTTGATAAGGTCCCGTAAATCATGAGCGCCCTGTTGTAATCTTTTTTTTCATACAGATCTTTTATCAGAATATTGAAGGCCCTGAAGTATGTATCTTGTATCTTGCTCTCATCGTCAGAAACCATATCATAGAGCCTGTCAAAATATTGCAGATATTTTTTATCATTCTTTTTATAATAAATACTCCCGATCTGATATATTATCATCGTGTTGGATGTGTCCAGCTTTCCGGCTTCATGAAGACTTTTAAGGGCACTGTCATAGTCATTGAGTTTTATAAAAATTCCTGTCAGCAGCATCAATGCATCAAAGGAGCCAACCTTATATTCGATGGCCTGGAGCAGGTCGATTTTCGCCTTTTCATACTCACCGGTATTATAATAAGACGTTCCCCGCATCAATGTGAGCAGGTGTTTCGTGTTCATAGAATTGAAGCCATAATCCAGCGCCTTTGTGTAATGGTCTGCAGCAGTGGTATAATTTTTCTGTTTAAAGTTGATTTCAGCTAGAATGAGGTTGACTTCAGAATAGTAGGGAACTTTTAAAACGATATCAGTAAGATATTTTTTGGCTTCACTGAAATTTTCTTTTTTGTAGGAGTAGAGGCCAAGCTCAAATTTCGGTGACAAAAAATCGGGATGAAGGCGTATTGCTTCCATGAATTTTTCCATGGCCTCATCATTTTTATTGTCAGCCTTCAGGTCCATGCCGGATTTATATTTGTCTACGGCATCTTTATTATCACTCCAGAGAGATTTGCTGATCATGGTTTCAATTTTTTTTCTGGCACCATTATCATTCATTTTTTCCCATAGATAAATACATGTTTTGATCAGATTATCATAATCGCCGCTCATCTCAGCAAGGACTACAAGATTCCAGTATGCATTTTTTTTATATTTTCCCGTTGTGTTTTTCAGAATTGATGCTTTCTGGTAGTATTCCATTGCTTCTTTGTAATTTTCCTGAAGCTTTTCAATTTCACCAAGAAAATAGTAGGAGTCTCCATGCTCGTAGGTTTCCAGGACCTTTAAAAACATCTCCTTTGCCTTGTCATATTTTTTGTAGGTATAATATGTTTTTCCCTGCTCAAAGTAACCGGACGCATAGGAATGGCTGCTTAGAGAGAGGGTGATCAGGAATACTGTTGCTGTTATTTGTTTTTTCATTATTTTTATGCAAATAGGTACTGCTATAAATCAGAATTTTTTACACAGCAAAAAATAAGATTTAATAAAATAACTTGTCTTCATCATTTTTGTCAAGATAAATTGTCCGGCCGGATCTAAAAGCATTTTTTATGGATGAAATATTTAAATATAATTTGCAAATTCATTTTTTTTACTTGACGGGAAAAGTCAAATTTTATAGCTATTTTATAGCTATAAAATGATTAGATTTTACTAAAAAATTAGATATTTATCTGAGAATTAATCAACAAAAAAACTATCCAGGGAAAAAAAAGTGCCAAAAAATAAGGAAACAGACAGGGAAATGATTAATGATAAATATTCCGATCAGATGCTTGGGAAAGGAATGGTGAAATTTGAAGTTTATGGCAAGGAAATGATTGAAAAGAAAGTAAAACTCAGCGGCAATAGCGGAAGGGTTTATCTCCCGCCGGACTGGGTAGGATTTAATGTCAAGATTATCAAGATAGATTAAATTGCATAACAGGTAAAATAAGTGGATAATATCCTAATCAGAAAATTTAAAAAAGATGATGGAAAGGCCCTGAATGAAATCCTCTCCTCTATTGAACAGAACCCCACACATATAGATTACCAGAAAATAGCCGAAGAAGAATATGCAAAGTCTGATGCAGCCTCTCTTGTTGCTGAAGTAAACGGAAAGGTTGTTGGATTCATGGTAAGCTACATCCTCTCCGGAGTCTTCGGCATTGAAAAAAGCGCATGGATTGCCATACTTGGAGTCCACTCGAAGTATATGGATCAGGGAATAGGCAAACGCATGGCAGAGGAGATTTTCAAGATTTACCTTGAAAGGGGGATTCAGAATATCTTTACATCGGTTCGTTGGGATTCCACGGATCTCCTCTCCTATTTTAAGACTCTGGGATTTGACAGGAGCAGTTTCATCAACCTGAGTAAAGAGCTGAAATAATTAGCTATTTTTACTTGACAAAATAATATAATTTAGTTACAATGTAGTTAAATTATAGCTAATATATAGCTATACGTAGTATTATATAAATTAAATGAGTAATTTTATCAAATCAGCAGTAAAGGCTTTTCAGCTTATGAAAACATGGTTGTTCCATGATTTCAGGTAAGATAGAAGGGGAAAAAAATGAGGTACGCAGAAACAGGATATAATTTAGAAATTGATCTGACCCGGGGAAACATTGAGAGGGTGGAAACCGATCCAAAAGAAACCGAACTTTATCTCGGCGGGCTGGGTACAAACGCCAAGATATTATGGGACAGAGTCCCTCCTGAAATTGAGCCTTTTTCTCCTGATAATCTGCTCATATTCGGCACCGGTCTTTTATGCGGCACTCAGGCTGTGGGCTGTAACCGCACCATTGTCTCCACCATATCTCCGCAGACGCAATTGATGGCTTTTTCAATGATGGGCGGATTCTGGGCCCCGGAGTTAAAGTATGCCGGTTATGACAAGGTGATCGTCCGCGGCAAGTCCCCGAAGCTGGTCTATCTGTGGATAAACAATGATAAGATAGAAATCCGGGATGCCGCTCATCTTAAGGGGAAAGGGGCTGTTGAAACCCAGGAAATTATACGCAAGGAGCTGAAGGAACCCAAGGCCCAGGTTTCGGCAATAGGCCTGGCCGGTGAGAACAGGGTCTTTTACGCATCCATTGAACAGGGCAAGTCCAGCGCCAGCCGTGGGGGAATCGGAGCAGTCATGGGCGACAAGGGGCTTAAGGCCATAGCGGTCCGCGGGACAAAGGACCTCAATGTTGCCCGGCCCGCAGAATTTCTGAAACTCTGCAATGAAGTAATGGAATACATAAAGTTCCGTGAGGCAAATCCGATAAAAGGTGTCATACCCATTCTTGCCAGGCTCGGGTCGCCTCAGGAGATGGCAATTCATGATGAACAATGGCACACGGAAAATTTTATGTGGGGAAATTCACGTACCAGGAGAAAAGATTTCTGGAGCGAGGATATCCACAAGGCCTGGACAGAAACCATGGAACAGGTACGCACCCGGCTCATAAGCTGCTACAACTGCCCGATGAAATGCGGGGCGACTATTACCGTCCCCGGGCTTCCGACATACATGATGAAATGCTTTTCTAAACTGACATATCCAATGGCAGCCTTTTCCGACCTGGACTTCGGTTTTAAAATCGCTCAGCGCGCAACGGAGTACGGTGTTGACTCATACTCAACTCCGCAGGTCATGGCCTTCGCATTGGAATTATATGAAGCCGGTATATTAACAGATAAAGACTTCCCGGGCATGCCTGCCGATACCGAGGGGAGATTCTACTGGCTCCTTGACCGGATTGTCAGACGTGAAGGAATAGGGGATGTGCTGGCAAACGGCACCCACTGGGCTGCACAGGAGATCGGCAAAGGTGCCGACGCATATGCCCATAATAATATTAAAAAACATGAACAGCTGCCCCTGAAACTGTCAATGCTGAATCCCATTTATTTTTTAATGTACTGTACCGGCGAGAAGATAAACATAACCCAGATCGAAGGGCAGTTTCCCCAGGCGCCGTTTAATACGAGAGAGGAGAGGGAGGAGTTTGTTGACGGATGGTTCCAGGTCCCCGATGAAAAATTCAAGCAGTATTTCCTTGACTGGGAACCGCGCGGAGATAATTCAAACCCCTACTATCCGAATATTGAAGCAACCTGTGAAATTGTTGACTGGCAGGAGATGATGCATTATATTGATGACGCACTGGGGACATGTACCGGGCTGTCATCATTCCACCTGAAGCCTCCCTATCATATACACAATTTCCCGAAATTTGTTTCGTCAGGGGCCGGCATCGAGATGGATGAAGCGGTTCTGACCAAGGCAGCCAGGAGAAACCGGAATTTAATCAGGGCCGTTAATATCAGGAGGGGAATGAGGAGGGCCGATGAGAAGCCCCCGGAAGACCACTGGAAAAAAAGGTTTCCCGAGCTTGAAACTGAACTCCTTGATGCCTATTACAAATACAAGGGGTGGGACAACCAGGGGATTCCCACACGAGAGTCTCTATCGGGGCTGGACCTGGCCTATGTTGCCGACGACTTGGAACAGAGAGGGATCATAAAGAAATGAGCAAAGTTAAAAAGAAAATAAAGACAATAAGGATAGATGTTGATAAGTGCAACGGCTGCCGTTCATGCGAGATGATATGTTCCTCGTTTCACGCCAATCCGCAATACAGCAGCAATAATCCGGCGAGGTCCAGGATACGTGTGATCCGCGACCCGCATAAAGATATATATGTCCCCGTATACGCTGGAGAATATACCGAATCGGAATGTTCCGGCAGGGACAAGTATACGATTAATGGCAAGGAATACGACGAGTGCGCCTTCTGCAGAGCGTCATGCCCGTCCAGGAGCGAGTTCAAGGAGCCCGATTCCGGGCTTCCCCTGAAATGCGATATGTGCGAAAGCGATCCAACGCTGGAAAAACCCCTGTGCGTCCAGTGGTGCCTGGCTGATGCCCTTATCTACGAAGAGAGGGAAGAGGAAGTGGAAGAGGATGTGAAGCAGGAAGAGATCGAGGTCGGGCTGGAATCAATGGTGGACAAGTACGGGCTGCAGAAGATACTGGATACCGTTGCCCGGATGAAAAAGAAGGACTGAAATATTGAAACTGCTCAACTCTGAAGAAAATAATCGCTCACGGATTGGCACGGATAGACACGGATATGAATAATGTGTGAAAGTTTATTATTTGATAGTATATGAATTATAATGGGAAGGTTAATGATAACAGTATCATATAAAATCCGTGATTATCCTCTTAAATCCGTGAGCAAAATTTTTTTTAATGAGTGGTATTAAAAAAATTAAGTTTTAACAAGGAAACAAAATGTCAGCAGAGAATGTAGCCGACTACAAAGAGATCGTTGATGTCATAAAAGTTAACGGCGGTGATGCTTTTAAATACTGCTATCAGTGCGGGTTGTGTGATGTTGTCTGCCCCTGGAACAGGGTCAGGAAATTCAGCATGCGCAAACTTGTCCGGGAGGCTTTTTTCGGTTTAACCGAGATAGAAAGTGAGGAGATATGGCGCTGCACGACTTGTGGTAAATGCCCCCAGCAGTGCCCCAGGGACGTAAAACAGATAGATTCAGGGGTAGCGTTACGGAGGATAGCCACGGAATATGGCGTTTTCCCGGCCCATGTGCGCCCTATCCGTACCGTGACCGCAAGTCTCCTGGGCGAAGGGAACCCATTGAATTCAGACAGGAGCAAGAGGGCCGATTGGGCAGAAGGCCTTAATGTAAAAACATTCACCGAGGGCATGGAAATTTTATATTTTCCAGGCTGCTATCTCAGTTATGACCCGAGATTGAAAAAGGTTGCAAGGGCAACAGCTAATATTCTCAACAAGGCCGGCATAGATTTCGGTATCCTCGGCACCAGGGAGAGTTGCTGCGGGGAAAGCATCCGCAAGGCCGGCGCCGAGGAATTGTTCAAGCGCCTTGCAAAGGATAACATCAAGGCGTTCATTGATTCCGGAGTGAAAAAAATTCTCGTATCATCGCCCCATTGCTATCATACATTTAAAAACGAGTACCCCGAATTCAGGGTGAATTTTGAGATTGTACATATCTCCCAGTATTTATTTCAGCTCATCAATGAGGGGAGGCTCGTGATAAAAAAGGAATACGCGAAAAAGGTCGCCTATCATGACCCATGCTACCTTGGCCGGCACAACGGCATATACGACGAACCCAGGGAGGCCTTGAAGAAAATACCCGGGCTGGAACTGGCAGAACTGCCGGATTCACGGGCCGACAGCCTCTGCTGCGGAGGGGGAGGAGGCAGGATCTGGATGGAAACACCAAAGGGGGAAAGGTTTTCCGATATAAGGCTGGAACAGGCAGTAAATGCCGGGGCCGATATCCTGGCAACCTCGTGCCCGTACTGCATCACCAATTTTGAGGACAGCCGGCTTTCCCTGGAAAACAGTGAAGCCGCGGAGATCAGGGATATCACGGAAATTATCGAGGAAGTGATTTAAGTTTACCTATAAAACCTGTTAAGGAAAAGAGAAATGGAAATAGAACACGTTAACGATCAGTTTAACAAGAACATGGCTGAAAGTAATTTTGGAGATGTCATGGTTGTCGGTGGAGGGGTCAGCGGAATACAGACAGCCCTTGACCTTGCCACCTCGGGTTTCAAGGTCTACCTGGTCGAGAAATCGCCGAGCATCGGGGGGCACATGGCTCAGCTCGATAAGACATTTCCCACGAATGACTGCTCTATGTGAATTCTCTCACCGAAACTGGTCGAGGTCGACCGGCATCCGAACATAGAAGTTCTTACCTACACGGAAGTTGACAGAGTCGAAGGGGAAGCGGGAAGTTTCGATGTAACGCTGATTAAAAAGCCCAGGTACATAAATGAGGACAAGTGCACCGGGTGCACCACCTGCGTGGAATACTGCCCTATTAAATATCCTGATCAATTTAACCAGGATATATCGATGAATAAAGCCATCCATATCTACTTTGCCCAGGCAATCCCCCTGGTGACATATATTGATGAAAGCTGTATCTACCTTAAAGAGAAGAAGTGCCGCATCTGCTCGGCAGTATGCAAATCCAATGCAATAGATTTCAACCAGACTCCTGAAAAGGTGGAGATACATGTAGGGGCGATTATCCTCTCCCTGGGCCTTGAACCCTTTGATCCAAAGCTGAGGGATGAATACGGCTACGGGAAGATGAAGAACGTGGTAACCAGCATGGACTATGAACGGCTGTTATGCGCCACAGGGCCCAACATGGGCGAGGTGCTGCGGGGTTCAGACAGCAGGCATCCCCATAAGATTGCCTGGATACAGTGCGTCGGTTCACGGCAGGTAATCCCCGGCGGCAACAGCTATTGCTCCTCCGTATGCTGCACCTATACCCAGAAGCAGGTTATTCTGACAAAGGAACATTCCCCCGAGGCTGACTGCACGGTATTCCATAATGACATCCGCTCCTTTGGCAAGGATTTTGAGCGGTACTACGAACGGTCGGAGAAACTTCCCGATGTCCGGTTTATCAGGAGCTATGTATCCATCGGCAGAGAGATACCGGAATCCAAAAATGTTACGATAAAGTATTCCACTCCCGACGATGGAGTTAAAGAGGAAGAATTCGACATGGTTGTCTTATCCGTCGGATTGAATCCTCCTGCCGATTTCAAGGGCCTGGCGTCAACCTATGGTATTGAGCTGAATCATCACGGCTTCTGCAAATCGCCTTCAGAAAATCCCATGGCGACCACGAGGTCCGGCATATTTGTCAGCGGAGCCTTTCAGGGGCCCATGGATATCCCGGAGGCGGTTATCACCGCCAGCGCGGCCGGGTCCCAGTGCGGTGAATTCCTCGATTACAGAAGGGGGAAGCTGACCAGGGAAAGGATCTATCCCCTGGAACGGGATGTCTCCAGAGAGGAGCCGAAGATAGGAGTCTTCGTCTGTCACTGCGGGGCCAATATCGGCAGGATTGTAGATGTTCCTTCCACCGTGGAATATGTCAAGACCCTGCCCAATGTTGTCTACGCAAAGGAGCAGATGTTTTCATGTGCCACCAATTCTGCTAAAGAGATTGCGGACCTTGCAAAGGAGATGGGGCTCAACCGTGTGGTCCTTGCCGCATGCTCACCCAGGACCCTTGAACCGTTATTCCGTGATACCCTCCGGGAAGCCGGGATCAACCAATATTTTCTGGACATGGCCAATATCAGGGAACAATGCTCCTGGGTCCACTCCAAGGAAAAGGAGGAAGCAACACGGAAGGCAAAGGATATTATCCGCATGTCCGTGGCACGGGCCTGCTTTCTTGAGCCTTTATCAGAGTTTGATCTTCCGGTAAACAAGACTGCGCTTGTGGTGGGCGGAGGTATAGCCGGGATGACCGCCGCACTCTCCATAGCCGGCCAGGGGCATGAAGTTCACCTGGTGGAAAAGGATAGCGACATGGGAGGGATGGCGCGGAGAATTCATTACACCCTTGATGGGCTGGATGTCCAGAAATTTCTGGCTGATCTGGTACGCAAGGTATATCAACACCCATTGATCCATGTTTATCTAAATGCTGAAATCAAGGATGCTTCGGGATACGTGGGAAATTTTATAACAAAAGTTACTACTGAAAGAAGGGCAATTGAGATAAAACATGGAGCAGCCATCATTGCAACCGGAGCTGAAGAATATAAGCCATCGGAATTCCTGTACGGAAATGACGACAGGGTATTGACACAGCTGGAGCTTGAGGGGCGAATTGCAAATAAGGATGATAGCCTGATCAATTCCAGTACCCTTGTGATGATCCAGTGCGTAGGCTGCAGAAATGAAGAGCGGAATTACTGTTCCCGGATATGCTGCAGCCAGGCAGTTAAGAATGCCCTGAAATTAAAAGAGATGAACCCCGGAATCGATATCTATATCCTCTTCAGGGACATACGGACCTACGGGTTCAGAGAGGATTATTACCGCGAGGCATCAAACAGGGATGTAAAGTTTATCCGCTTCGTTCCCGAGGAAATGCCGGTCCTGGAAGCAGTAGAGGAGGGAGGGCGGCGTATTCTGAGGGTCACGGTAAACGATATTATTTTAGGCAGGAAGCTTGCCATAGATGCTGATATCATTGCCCTTTCTGCCGCAGTTATTCCCCAGGCAGATACCGGTGACGTTGCAGGTTTATTCAAGGTAACCCTGAGTCCCGATGGATTCTTTAAAGAAGCCCATGTCAAATTAAGGCCTGTTGAGTTCGGGACAAACGGGGTGTATCTCTGCGGAAATGCCCACTATCCCAAACATATATCTGAGACGATTAACCAGGCGTATGGGGCTGCCGGCCGGGCTTTAACCCTTCTCTCACACGAGATAGTCAGGGCCTCCGGTTCTGTGTGTGAGGTACATGAGAATGACTGCGTATCGTGCGGGGCATGTATCACAGCCTGTACCTATGGAGCCATAGAATTTCATGATACGCCAAAAGGTAAAAAGGCAGTGGTCAATCCTGTTCTCTGCAAGGGGGACGGCCTCTGTAATGCGAAGTGTCCAACAGGGGCAATTTATCTTAAACATTTTACCAATGAGGAGATCCTGAGCCAGATTGATGCGGCCGCACCTGTGAAAGAAATCATGCAGAAAATTGGCGCAGCGGCTGCGGATGTGTAGAAAAATACGTATGGGTATAACCGGGATTATGAATAGAGGAGGTGGGAACGTATGAGTTCAGGTGTTACATTTAAGCCGAAAATACTCGGTTTTGTCTGCCACTGGTGAGGGTACGGCGCTGCCGACCTGGCTGGAGTTTCCAGACTGCAATATACAACTGATATCAGGCTTATCCGCGTCATGTGTTCCGGCAGAGTCGATCTGGAATTTATACACAGAGCCTTTGCAAATGGAATGGATGGCGTGTTTATTGTCGGATGCCGTTTGAATGAATGTAATTATATCACCCATGGAAATTATGATGCCTTTGGCATGGTGCATATATTCAGAAAACTGCTGATGCATATAGGGGTGAATCCTCTCAGGCTGAGGATTGAATTTATGTCCGGCGGTGAAGGAATTCTTTTTGCCGAAGTGATGAATGACTTCGGCAAAAAAGTGGAGGAGTTAGGACCTCTTGGCGAAAGTGAAGGGATAGACGGAAATATATTAACGTTCAATCTTGAAGCAATTAAAACTTTAATCCCCTACATTAAGCTGGTGGAAAGGGAGAGGCTGAGGGTGCCGGTTAAATCGGAAGTGGAGTACAATAAATTTTTTGCCAGCGACGAGGTTAACAGGGTATTTAATGAATTGATAATCGACAAACTTGCAATAAGCCGGATCATGCAGCTCTTATATGAAAAGCCCCGTGCAACAGGGGAAATTGCTGAAATGTTGAACCTTAACCCGTCTGAAGTATCAAGACATATTAAAGATTCAACAAGACAGGGATTAGTCAGGTATGATGAAGGACAGAAACGCTTTGCCCTGGCCTGATGCCGTTGAACCAGGGAAAAGAATAATTCAGGAAAGAGATTATGGATAACGATAGAATAAATCAGATTATAGAAAAACATCAGTGTGAAGCCAGTTCGCTGATCCAGGTAATGCTGGAGATTCAGAGCATATATCACTGGCTGCCAAAAGAGGCATTGGAACTGGTAAGTGATAAGCTGAAGGTGCCTTTGACCAGGATACAGCACATTGCCACCTTTTATAAAGCCTTCAGCCTGGTTCCAAAAGGGCGTCATGGAATCCATATCTGCATGGGCACTGCGTGCCATGTCCGCGGCGCCGGCCGGATACTTGATTCAGTACAGGACCTCACTGGTATTAAACCGGGCGAAACGGATCTGGATATGAAGTTCAGCCTGGAGACTGTCAACTGCCTCGGTTGCTGCGCGTTGGGGCCGGTTATGGAAATCAACGGGAAGACTCATGGCAAAATGGCGCCTGCAAAGACGGCTGACGTGCTAAAAAACTATGATTAAGGAAAAATTATGTCGCTGATAAATTCGCCCGCAGAATTGGAAAAATTCAGGGAAGGCATTTTATCGAAAAGAGACCCCGATAAGCCCTGCATCACGCTCTGTTGCGGTTCCGCCTGCCATGCCTCAGGCAGCGGGGAAGTGGCGGCAAGCATTGAAGAGGAGATAAAAAAACAGGGCTTAAGCGGCAAGGTGGACATCAGGAAGACCGGCTGCCATGGTTTTTGCGAGAGAGGACCTATCATTGTCAACCGGCCGGAGGAAATAACATATTTCCAGATAGAGCCCAAAGATGTTCCTGAAATCATCTCCCAGACAATCAAGGAGAATAAGGTCATAGACCGTCTGGTCTATACCGACCCGGGCACAGGTGAACAGATTATTCATGAACATGAAATCCCCTTTTACAAGAACCAGGAGCGGCTGGTTTTCGGCTCCAACGGTAGCATTGATCCCAAGAGCATCGATGATTACCTGGCTATCGGAGGGTATTCGGCGCTGGTCAAATCCCTAACTGTAATGACCCCGGAACAGGTATTGGATGAAGTGAAAAAATCGAAATTGAGAGGCAGGGGCGGCGGCGGTTTTCCCACCGGGAGAAAGTGGGAAGGATCACGCAATGCCCCTGAAAAGATAAAATATGTCATCGTAAACGCAGACGAGGGGGACCCCGGGGCTTACATGGACAGAGCCCTCCTTGAAGGAAATCCTCACGCCGTGCTGGAGGGATTGACTATTGGAGCTTATGCCATCGGTTCCCATGAGGGCTACATCTATGTCCGGCAGGAATACCCCATGGCAGTTGAGAATGTGACCCTTGCGATTAAACAGGCTGAGGATTACGGCCTTCTCGGAAAAAATATTCTCGGCACCGGTTTCGATTTCATTGTCAAGGTGCACCAGGGTGCAGGCGCTTTTGTCTGCGGTGAATCGAGCGCTCTCATGACCGCCCTTGAAGGCAGGGCTGGGGAGCCAAGGCCGAAATATATCCGATCAAACATCAAGGGCCTCTGGGACAGGCCGAGCGTTTTAAATAATGTGGAGACATGGGCAAACGTGCCTCTCATCATAAACAAAGGCGCTGAATGGTTTGCCGGTATCGGTACTGATGAGAGCAAGGGGACGAAGATTTTTTCCCTCGTGGGAAAGATAACCAATACCGGCCTTGTGGAAGTTCCCATGGGTATGACACTGAGAGATATTATATACAAGATCGGCGGCGGAATACCGGGCGGCAAGAAGTTCAAAGCGGTGCAGACAGGCGGGCCGTCGGGAGGATGCATCCCTGAGGATCAGCTTGATCTCCAGGTGGGTTTTGATGAACTCACCAGGGCCGGTTCTATGATGGGATCGGGCGGCATGATCGTTATGGATGAAGATACCTGCATGGTGGATGTATCAAGATACTTCCTCGACTTCCTCACCGATGAATCGTGCGGGAAATGCGTACCATGCCGTGAAGGAATGAGGCAGATGCTCAAGATACTCACGAATATCACCATGGGCAGGGGAAAAGACGGCGACATAAAGCTGCTGGAGGAATTATCCGAAGTTCTGGGAGATGCCTCGCTCTGCGCACTTGGCAGGACTGCGCCGAATCCTTTTTTAAGTACCCTCAAGTATTTCAGGAGCGAGTACGAAGCCCATATCCGGGACAAGAAGTGTCCGGCCCTGACCTGCAAGGAACTCATATCGTTCTACATAGACCCGGACAAATGCAATGCCTGCACCATATGCTATAAGCAATGCCCATCAGATGCCATCATCGGGGGTAAGAACATGATTCATATCGTGGACCAGGTGAAATGCACAAAGTGCGGGACCTGCTTTGAAGTCTGTCCCCAGCGCTTTGGCGCTGTGATGAAGATTTCAGGCGAGCCTGTTCCGCCTCCTCTCCCTGAGGAGAAAAGAGCTTTTACCAGGAAGGCAAAAGAAAAATGAGTGATATCATATTAACCATTGACGGAAAAGAAGTTTCAGCCGGGGAAGGGAGCACGATTCTTGAGGCTGCGCGAAGCGTCGGGATAAAGATTCCCACCCTCTGCAACCATGAAAAACTGGAGCCCTACGGCGGCTGCCGGATATGCACCGTGGAAGCAGAGGGCCGCGGCGGGACACAGTTGGTTGCGGCCTGCCTTTACCCGGTGGAAAAAAACCTGGTCGTGAGGACCAGGTCCGTGAAGGTGGACAGGATACGAAAAATGATTCTTGAATTATTGCTCGCCCACGCCCCGGATTCCATGGAAATGCAGGATCTTATGAAAGAGTATGGAGCTGACAGGAACCGTTTTGAAAAAGAGGCATCATTCTGCATTCATTGCGGCCTGTGCGTCCGGTACTGTGCTGAGGTGAAGAAGGCGAACGCCGTGGGATTCATTGACAGAGGGACAAGGCGGGAGATAAGTTTCATCCCGGAGATAGCATCGAGTGAGTGCTGGAACTGCAAGGAATGTTTTCCTTTATGCCCGACATCGGCACTGCAGGCAGCGTATGTCCTGACGGAAGCGTTAAATTCACTCACCCATCCCTTCAGGCACGGGCCCGAGGAATAAGGAATGAGCGGAGCGGATTTTTGATTAAGATAGCAATTGTCGGAGCCCCCTCCACGGGGAAGACCGTTGTTGCCAGGAGACTGGCCAATACGCTGGGCATGCTGGGCTACCAGGCCGATCATGTTTTAGAATATGCAAGGACCTATCTTTTCCGCTATATAAAGCCTGTGATAGGAAAGAGACAGGATCTTCTGGACCAGGTGATGATCTACCATGGCCAGAAGCGCAGGGAAGAGGATTTGAAACATTGTGATTTTGTGATCTGCGACTCTGCAACCTTTATCCCCTTTATTTTTGCCGGCCATAATGGGTATGAGCTTGATGATCCCAGGGAGGTCATGGTAGTCCATAAATTATATAAATGGTCATTATCTGATGTCACCGGTTACAATTTTATTTTTTATCTGCCGCCGAATATTGAGTACAAACCAGAAGATGCCAGGTGGAAGGTCTCCACGGTCGATGAAAGGGGGGATATTGCCCGCCGCATTGAGAACTACCTGCTCGATATCAAATATCCTTTTCACCGGGTTGAAGGGGAAACCCCGGTGGATAGGGAGAAAACCATGCTTGATATTCTGTTGCTAAGCAACAATGAGCTGAAGGAAAAACTGGACAGGTTGTCACGGGGATAACCCTGATATGTAGTGCGGGTTGACACCCGCGATTGGACAGCAAGCAGCCTGCCGCACGGTGCAGGTTGACACCCGCAATGTTTTGTCCCGGTGTCCGGGGACTGGAACTTGATAGGGTGCGTCTCCCGACGGCCGCCGTCGCAAAGCCAATTGCGACCTCCTGTCGCGGCTTTGCATTCGAACATCCTGTTCAGCACCTATCGACCCCCGCGTCGCTCGCTCAGGCGCCGCGAGGGGCAGTAGCTTTTTAGGGCATCCTGCCCTGCCACTGCATTAGCTCATCCGTGAGCGTCGCTGGCTCGGTGGAAGCCGCATCGTGCGGCCCACCTCGCCGCCGTCATCCGTGACAGCGGGGATAGAATTCATGTAACTGTTCTGCATGTCATTCGGATGATATATGCATCTTGATACATGATGTTTTTAATTCCAGCTCAGTCACAGAATGTGACAATCCCCGCGTCCCCGCTCAGCCGCAACGGGGTCTGTATGAAGAGCTTTCTCATCATATAAATGTGCCTCTGTCATCCATGAATTATGCCCCATGGGCAAACTGTGATAATGAATGTATGGGCATTCGTTTTACTTGGCGAGGTCATATATGGGTTGGCTCTCATTGGAATTTTTTTAGATGTATGGGGATGGGTTGTTAGGCTAATACTTGGTTTGTTACACTTATCATTGTACAGCTTGTGGCCTGGTTTTTATTCTCAGGGGATGATATTATTTCCGAGCTTTGAAATAATTATTTCTTGACATATCTATTTCTCTACGCAATACATTTATTAAAAAATATTTTTTAATAATTTACTGCAAATTTTAAGGATGCACAATGCCTACAATATCTATGTTCTATGGAATTATTATCCGCATGTATACCGGAAAAGGAGAGCATAATCCGCCCCATTTTCACGCATATTATCAGGATTGTACCATTTTGGTTAATATAAATAAATGTGAAATATATGAAGGACAATTCCCTAAAAAGGAAGAACGGCTTGTCCTCGCATGGGCTGAATTACATAAAGATGAATTGCTTGCCGACTGGGAACTTGCTTCCCATGGTGAATCTCCATTTAAAATTGAGCCGCTCAAATAAGGAGATACATATGCATGTAAGAATTAAATCGGTCAGGCCAATGAAGGATTATAAATTAATGCTCACTTTTATAAATGATGAACAAAAAATATTCGATATGAACCCATATCTTGACACTGGAATATTTTCCGAGCTTAAGGATACTGCGGTTTTCCAAAGTGTTCATGTCACTTTTGACACCATTGAATGGTCTAATGGAGCTGATCTGTGCCCGGAAATTCTTTACTCGGAAAGTGTATCGGCATAGATGAGGTTTCTTTATACGGGCTGCCGTCCGAGATGTTTTGTCCCGGGGGCCGGGACTGGAACATGTTAAGGGGTTTTTGGACGAAAACCCCTTAACAATCCCCGCGTCCACCTGCGGAGGGCTGCTTTTAGTAATCAAAAACTACATGCATCGCCTGCGGATGCTCATCCTGAGCAGTCCTGTAGAGTAGAACCCGGATCCCCCCAATAATGAGTTTCACCGGGCCCCCTCGTCAAACCGTACGTGCGGTTTTCCCGCATACGGCTTTCCTATGAATTTCATCTC
>VFJS01000066.1 GCA_009885955.1 Spirochaetia bacterium
GTCGCCCGGTGCATCCGAGGATAGCTACCCGACTTTCTGGCAATTATCGGGACTGGACTTTCACCAGTTAGCAGACGACAGCTTCAGAACGGACCAGAATAAAGATTATAAGAAACAGCATATTTATGACAAATAATCAAATCTATGCACACTGTCTTAAAATTTAGCACCCTGAGGGCAGACTTTTGCGATACGATAATTGTCAAAGCATCCCGGAAAAGTTTGTTTCGCCTATAGGAATGAGCTAAGTTGCGTTCTTCGCTTGTTTTAGGCCTAATGCATCTCATCTAAGACCCAACTGATGTCATATTTGGGTAATTGGCATTCTTTTTCTTGAATCCCTCTTTCCTCAGCCGTTAACACAGTAAAGTGTCCATGAATGCCGAGGGTCTCGCATCCCATTTCCCAGTTGGCGCACCAAATCCCTGTTGCCACAGCCGCATAGTAACGGGATGCAGTAACTGCGTAAAAGTCAAACCGTGTTGAACCATCGCTATTTGTTACAGCGACACAGCGAGTCGTTTGTCCGTTGTAGGAGGAGGGTGCCCACTGACAGATCTCATAATTGCGTTCAAACTTATCGAAGGGATATCTGTCCACATTCAAGGGCTCTTTCATTTGTGGGTCAGCAAAGAAGAGGGATGAAATAGGTAAGCGGCGATAGAACTGCGCGTTGAAGATTCGGATGAACATGGGAATGAACGATGATTTATACCCAACGGCGCACACACAGACAATCTGGTCTTTTTTGGTGTCAAAGCGGTCACCCAGGTGTTGCATGATGCTTTTGTGGTCTGCGCCAGGACCGATCCAGCAGGTGCCCAATCCCATGCCAGTGGCATCCATGACGATCTTTTGCAAACTGCGACCCACATCCACGATGGCGAGGCGGTCATATTCGAGCGGGGCGATCGCCACAAAAAACTCAGTCGCATTAACTGTCGGCCAGACAGTTAGCGGCGCTGAGACATACTCGAACCGAATATTGGACTTGCCAAGTTTTGTCTCTGCGCCATGTTTGCGCACGGATTCCATCAGTTCGTTGTAGTCAGCCTCGGTCAGATTTCGGGTCTGGAACGAACGGCAGGAGCGTCTGGAGCTCATCAGGTCAAACAAGTCCATGTGATCTTTTCGTTTGGGCAGGCGTTCGGGAGGGCGCAGGCGAAACTTTACAGTGACGAGGTCGAATGCAAAAACCGTCAACAAAATTGACCCGAGGATGGCAAATCCAATTGCTGCCTGGATGCCGCCAAGAAGACGCGCGATCCCAGCGATGAGAAAAAGGACAAGCATTGGCGGCACAGGGAGCATGTACTGCAACCATCCTGTAAACTGCAAGCGAAGCTTCGTCCCTACCATGAGGATAAAAAGATTCCTCAATACGGTTATCTTTTGTTTATCGACAATAGCCCTTTCATTGGCGCCAAGCTTGCTATATATTTCAGCAATCCTGTCTTTATGGGTCAAAGTGTTATTAGCCATGTCTTTCAAGGAAAGTCCGTTATAAAAACAAAAAGTTTTTCCCAACCCCCTGCTTTCAATAAGTCATAATGCAAACATATAGGAAAATACGCAAATAAATGATAAAAACAGATCCCGGAAAAAGTTAAAAAACCAGGAATTATTAAATACAACCCTATTCATGGGACAGAATAAAGGTTATCAGAAACTGCATATTTATGACAAATAATCAAATCTATGCACACTGTCTTAAAATTTACAGCCAATGAAAAAATCCCAGGTAAATGCCGAGGCCCATACTCAGTATTAAAAGAGTAAATCCCGTATACGCCCACCATTTTTTAGGACTGCCCCATCTATCTCGGGGCACCCCAAAAATTAAAAGCCATAAACCGTACTGAAGTCCAATACAGCCAAAAAGCAGGGCCCAAGGGTAGGTATGATTTTTAACGGTCATTGACCAAACATTTATTAACAATAGAAATAACCCGGTCAACGTACAGGCCAAACCGTTTTTACGAGGGTTCTCTTTGAAAACCGGAGTATCCATGAAATCTCTTAGCATATTTTATTTACCGTTCTCTTCGTCGCGTTAGGGAAACAAGCAATTTAATATATAGTGGAATCTGCAGAAATAAATGATAAAAACAGATCCCGGAAAACGTTAAAATCCAGAAAGTATTTTATACAACCCTATTCAAGAGACAGAATAAAGATTATAAGAAACTGCATGTTTATGACAAAAAAGCAAATTTATGCACTCTGTCTTAAAATTTGCTACCAGAATCAGCGGAATCCTGTTACGCCCCGATGCGCGGAAGAGAATTTCCTTTATCGCCGACGGCAGGGCATCGGCATCAATTATTATTTTCATAAACTTGTCAGCAGCCTCATTCTTATTGTGAGCCTGGAACACCTGGGAGTTCATGAATACTCCCCTGCGACCAGGCATATTTGCCGCCGTAAACCAGTCCCCCCTAAATGTCAAATCCGCTCTTCCGCAGATCAGACAGAGACACACCTGAAATAAAATCCATCATCGCCTCTTCAGTCATCGGGTATTGATTAAAAAATGAAGCAACAATAACATCTGCTTCTGAGAACCAGAAACTGTTTTTTTCCTTATTGTATGAATAGGTTTTGCAAGTGCCTGATAAATATTCCTCCCATTCATCCCAGTAGGATTTATCTTCTTCACGCATCTGCCGCAAAATCTCTTTTGCCATCTCACTGCCGCAGGCATCCTTTACGATATTTTCTCCGGCAATCTTCCGGTAGATTTCATCGGGCTCCAATGAGTCGTGTGTTTTAACTTTTGGGGCATTTTCCCATGCCGGGTCTTCATCGGCATTTCTGGTTTCATTTTTGTACTCTTCCAGTATTTCATTAATCTGCGGTGCGGTGAGTATATTTTCAGACATCAGGACATCTGCCGCCTGGTTGATGGCTATGTAAATATGGGTTTCATCGGCATCGGTCCTCCTCCTCATGAGAATCCAGGTAACGATGTTCCAGACCAGGGTAAAGACCAGCCTGACGGAATAGGGAAAAGTCTCATCCCATTCGGGATTGGTCAGCGGCTGCATGCTTGTCGCCAGCACCGTTGACAACGTCCCGTCGCTTTTCATGCCGGGAAGGGGAAGCCCGCCTTTCTTTTTTGCATTTTCATAGCTCCGTTTAATTTTTTCTAGGGAGCGTCCAGGAAAATTGATATCGATCTGACTTTTCCCCCCCTGTACATGGACTGCCGCTTCAATTAACCGGTTCAATTTTTTTATTTCCGAGGGATTTTCCATAAAAAATTTATCCCAGACAGGAAGCGCCAGTTTTCCAAGCCGCAACGCTATCTTCAACTGCGCTTCATCGGAGAGAGAATTACAGTATTCATCCAGCATTGATTCCAGCCCCCTAAGACATAAAAATATCGGACCCATCGGCATTAAGAATAAATGACCAAACCCGGAAGAAATTATAACACAATTCAAGGCCCATGACGATAAAAATTCTTTAATAAATGCAATTATTCCTGATTCCCCTAATTAAAGACTGAAGAATTGGGTATCACCAATCGATTATATATATGTACCATTACGAAAAGAGAGGGCTACAGGTATCTTTATAAAGCAAGCCCTGTCCAGGTACCCCGTGAACAGTTGCCGGGAACCATCGTGGGGAGCCAGAATATTATTTTCACCGGCTGGAAATAGTGATGTACGGAAAAAAAATATCCTCTTTTTTCTCATTGCCGGCGCCCTGGTGTCTACCCCCCTTGCCATCCAGGAACTCCGGGGGCAGTATGTCTATCCCCTTGAGATTTCCAACCTGACGAACCTGAAATTTCCCATTAACACCCAGGGTGACGACTTCTCCCCCAGCCTCTCTTCCGACGGGAAGGTCATGATATTCAATTCCAAGGGGCCCAATGACCAGTCGAGCCACATATACATGAGCAAGTTCATCGACGGCAGGTGGACAACCCCCGTGGCCTTTGATGAAATAAACTCCCGGTATGACAACGACGAAACCCCCTACCTGAGCCCCGACGGAAACATGGTAATATTCTCCTCGGACCGCGAGGGGAGCATACGGCCCGACCCCTCGTACTACGGCGAAGAGCGGATCACCTACGACCTCTACCTGTCACGGAAGGTCGAGGGGAAGTGAACCAAGCCCGAACGCCTCCCGGGTGACGTGAACACCATCGAGAACGAGAGGTCGCCGTCCCTGAGCAAAGACATGAGGACCCTCTACTTCAATTATAGTGGAAATTCCTAAAATAAATGATAAAAACAGATCCAGGAAAAAGTAAAAAAACCAGGAATTATTTAATACAACCCTATTCATGGGAAAGAATAAAGATTATAAGAAACTGCATGTTTATGACAAAAAAGCAAATTTATGCACTCTGTCTTAAAATTTTCTTTTATAGGATTGCTCATTTGGTATTCATCGAATTTCTCAAATTTTTTTAACATCTCAGGTATGATAGCTACCAGGCGTTTCCCGCAGATATTATCTGAAACTCCCCATATTGTTTCCAGCGCATTTTTAACATCATCATATTGGGATTTATGTTTTATTTTGTTCCGGGTAATAGTAGGATTTTTGATGGGCAAGCTGTTCCGCAAAACGCGGGCCGCATAGTTTCGATTAAGTCCGGTGTAATCTATAAATTCGTTCAAAATAATGATTTTTTCTCTCTTGGAAGCATATCGGTATTTTTCAATGAACACTTTGGCAATTGATTTTCTGTCTAACATTGTTAACCTCATTTTAAATACCTCCTATTTCTGGAGGTAATATACTGAATTTCGAGTACTTTTTAATATGAGGCAACAGGTGGTGTTTCGAGTACTTTTATGGATGATGCAATATGCAGGTACCGATAAGGTGGAATATGTCTTCTGTGAATGGCTTTTAACATGTATATGTGCAGAGCATTTTCCTAGAAAAAAAATAAAGGTCTTGACTTATTTTTTAAATGGCTGTTAGTATAACAATCGTAGGAAATACTGTTTTATAACATTTACGCGAAGGTCGTCTCTTGACATCCATGTCACCGCCGACACTTCCCTCGTCGTGAGGGTCGCGCAAAATTTAATTTAAAGCAGGTCGTATTGAATACTTTTTGTCAAGGCCGCCATTTTTATAACATCACTTCGACGGCGCTCAGTACAAGCCTGTCATTTGGTGGCAGGTGAACTTCGTGTTCGCTCGAAGATACAGAACTGGTCTTCAGATAAGATTCAGTATGATCCTTTAACACAGAGAGTTCTGTTGAAACTCTCTGTGTTTTATCGAAGTTTCCTGTATAAATAAGATAACTTACGGGAACAATTGACCGCATTTTGCGGCTCATCAGGCGGGCGCGATTTGAAATCCAAGGGCTGCGCGTGAATCTTTACTTTCGAGGTTGACAGACCAATTTTTGATTAGGAGTATTGACACCATGCCAATTAAGAAATTGAAACACCCTAACGGTGACACTTACACGATAGAGCTCGAAGATGGCGAATCGACTGGCGTGACGCGCCGCGAATCAAAAGGCAAGATTCGCGGCGGTACATTCAGCTCGAAAACACCGCAGGCCGCTCTGAAGATGTTTCAGCAGTTGATAGAAGACGAGAAAGAATTTGGCTATATCGACCCGAGCGAAAAGCCCGGCAAGGCGGCCAAAGGTAAAACAGAAACGTTGGCGAAGATGCCAAAAATTACCGGAGCACAATGGAAGAAATGGTGGGCGGGCCTCTCCGATGAATGGCAGACTGCCGTGAACGAAGCTGCGGATTGCGATGCAGAAGAAGATGGCTTTGACGCCATCGCCCACCTTACGAGCTTTGAAGCGCCCGAGGCCGGGCTCGATGATCTGGCACCGCTCGCAATGCTCACTGGGCTTAAGTCGGTGAATCTCTATGGCAATGGATTTTCCGACCTGACGCCGCTGGCAAATCTAACTGGACTTAAAACCCTTTATATCGATAACTGCGCCGAAGTGGATGACCTGAAACCCCTGGAAAAAATTACAGGACTCGAGGAGTTGAATGTGGGCTACACGTCCATCTCGAGTCTCAAGCCGCTTTATAATCTTAAGAATCTGAAAACGCTGTTTGTGCCTGGACTGAAAAATGAGTTTGATGATTGGGATTCAGAACTGAAAAAACTCAGGGCTGCGCTGCCAAAGTGCCGGGTCGCTACGGTTGAATAACTTGCTTCAGACTTGATTTTCTCCCAACTCAAGCTCCGCCTGCCGGTCGATGCTTTGGCTGCAATAGCACCCGGGGTAAAGCTTAATAGACCAGAGAAAAAAGATCACTGGCCCGAGCAGTGGAAAAAGATGAAACACTTTGCCGGCGACCATATAGACGAAACCATCGCGGGAAAGAATCTCTTCTATCAGCTGGGATTTCTTAAAGGTGAAATGGTTTCCGTGCAGATCAATACGACTTCTGATTTTTTTGAAACTGGCTATGCCGCTCTCATCGCCGTCAGCGACCAAATCATCCCGGCGAACGAAGAACGGTACCTCAAGCCGCCAGAGGCAGATTCACCCCCTATGCCGTGGCGTGAGCTCAAAGACCAGCGCCTCGCAGAATCGGGACTGCCGAACGATCGCTATCTGATTTGCCGCAGCACAAGCTGGCGACAGGACAATGTGCACTCTCATCTAAATGTGGCGCTCGAATGGCCCCATGTACTGCGACTGGAATACCGTGAAGGCACCGATGGAAGTTAATTTCCCTTGAGTCGCATGGAATTCTATTCACTACAAGTGGCAAATTTTAGAAGAGATAAAGGTCTTGACTTATTTTTTTGATGACTGTAAGTAAACAATCATAGGAAAAGCTGTTTTTTTATCATTTGCTCGATGCGTAAAATTTAATTTAAACACAGCAGGTTGTATTTTATCCAGTTTAACATTGAGTTTGGAGGATACAGCTGGAGAAATGAAGTAAAGTTTTCATATCTTACTGCGACTCACAACTGGCCTGATACAATGTCGATGGAATACAGGGAGGAGCAGATTTAACGGATATTTTACGTGATAAATGAGATACTCTTTAGCGGCTGAATACAATGATTTTTACTAATTCAAATTTGCGACTGTATGGATGTTTGGTCGATGAAGATTTTAAAACGGAGGATTGACATAAGCGAAACGCTGAAAGAATTTGATAAAAAGTTCGGGAAGGATAAAGTACCGCAAATGCTGGCTGATCTCTGCGTTTACTGGGACGAGAATCCTGAATTCTTTGCGGGGAGCTTTGAGGTTAGCTATGACGAGTATGACGGAGTCAGGGACTGGTTCAAAGGGAGCGAGGCGGGCTACACAAAAATTAAAGTATTCGGAATAGATGGCATCGATTCGCTGTTCGGGCTCCGGCTTATTGAAAGCCCGGTTCCCGGATGAATCCGGGCTTTTATATTTAATCAGTCAGATCCGGCATATTGCGTAAACTTTCCGCATTTCCGGCATATCAGTTCTAACGTGACTTCACAGTCAAATTGTGATACATCGTTTTTAAGATATATGCACAGCGTTTCAGAAGACCTGCAGTGACCGCATTTTTTGGCGTTTGAATACCACCAGACCCCCTGGATAAGGTCATCAATAAGAAATCCGCTTCCTGAATATGTATTGTGGTGCCAGTCGCCCCTATCATTAATAACAGTACAGGGATCCATGCTGGAATAATCCGCCGGGGCATGCAGCGGCTTTTGGCTTCGGGTCATTGTAAATTCAGGTACCGGCATTGTTTTTATATCCTTCAATCAGCCTGATTATTGATTTATTGTTTTTTTCAATCGCAAGTGATAATGCAGTCTGGTTGTAAACAGTCACTTTTTCAGTGTCGGCGCCATTTTGTAGAAGCAGTTTCGCGCATGAAATGTTATTATTCTCACATGCCTCCATGAGAGCTGTTTTACCCCAGGAGGCGGTTTTGTTGACATCCGCTCCCATGCTGATCAGGGCTTTCAGTAAACCGACTTTACCTCTTGCAGCACAGAGATTTACCGGGATCAGGTCAAATCTGTTACGTTTATTAATATCAGCTGTAAGCGGCAGTAAATAATCCGCTATTGAGTATCCTTCGCAGTCAAGGGCAAGGAGGAGGGGATGTGAACCATCCTCGTATATCTCATTGGCATCGGCGCCGCATGAAACAAGCAGTCTTACAGGGCCTTTTTTTCTGCACGTATATATTGCATTCCAGAGAGCTGTATGCCTGTCACGCCCCTTTACTGTAATGTCCGCTTTCAGTTTTATAAGATATTTCATCATCGGCAAATATCCGTAACCAGCAGCAATCATCAGGGGTGTTTCGCTGCTTCCGTTTTGCAGATTTATATCAGCCCCGTGATCCACAAGGAATTTTAAAATCTCCATGCTCCCTTTCTCTGATGCGATATGTACAGGGGCCGAACCGTAGTAGTCTTTCCCGTTAATCTCCTCGCCGGCAGAGAGATAGTATTGTATTTTATTGAGATCACCTTTTCTGGTAAAATGAGTAAGGTTTGTATAACCCATTATTAAGTGGAAATTTTTAAAGTATAAGTTCAGTTCGGAAATTTTTTCATCCGCAATCCTGGAAAGCTCCAGGTCTCCGTTTTTTTTTGCGAGTCTGCGCAGGATTCTATAATATTTCAGCGCTGGGTAATGCCTCTCCTGTTTCAGCACACCTTCGGAAAATAATTGCCATGCTGTCAGGTTTTCATGATCTTCATAAATAGCATTTCTTGCGCAGCTTACTGCATTAATCAGATCCCCTTCTGCAAGAAAATTTTCTGCTTTAAATGTCCACGTTTCCGGCGCTGTTCTTTTTTTACCCATAAGTCTGCCCGTTTATAATATAATACACAGATCAAGTTTCTGCAAGCAGTTTTTCTATATAGGTTGTTATGATAACCACACAACACCTTAAACTGTGTTGCACAAAAACGGTAGATGGCTGCATTCTGCGCCTATTCCCCTAGGAAGTGCGGAAGATGGCCTTGGCACTTTCTGTGGCGTTTACACAACCACGATTTTAGGTTTGGCCGGCCATCTTCTGTTTTTTCGCACCAGCAATATAGCACGTATAAAACGATGCTGAATAGTGGAATGAAACAATATAATTTCAACAAGGTGTTCACGAAATATTTTAATGTCAAGGGTAAATTTCTTTTAGGGAGGTCCAATATGAAAACTAAATTTCATGGTATTGATCTTCACAAACGATATGCAACCATTATGATCAGAGATTCTGAAGGTGTTGAAATTCAATTCATTCCAAAATATACAAAATTTAATTAACGGTTGCTGATAGCAGACTGGAAGTCAAGATTAATACTTGCTTTTAGTTGCCGATAAGATTCCTGTCTTAAAATTTTCCTCCCTTAAACACTCCCGGTCGCCCGGTGCATCCGAGGATAGCTACCCGACTTTCTGGCAATTATCGGGACTGGACATTCACCAGTTAGCAGACGACAGCTTCAGAACGGACCAGATTGATGCATATCGGAAACTGCATTTTCATGACAAAAAAACAAATCTATGCACTCTGTCTTAAAATTTTTTCAGCAGCCCCATGTGGTCCTCCGTGTGAAATTCCGCCCGTGGGAATCCATGAGGCATGCAGTACAAGCGGGAATTGCCGGTCTAAAGGGACATAAGCCGTGGCTGTGAAACGTTACTTGAAATGGCTACCGCGCAGCGGTTTCGTTCAATATCATTTACGTCACCGTGTCCAGAGATTTTGGCGTTGACATCGGCGTTTTGGCTGGTCCTGTGTGGGTAGTACCTTCCTAGAACACAAATTTAGATAATCTAAAGAGATGAGCCTGGAAAAAACTTAAGGCTCATCAGTTATTTCCAAATCATCATCTTCGTCCGAATTTTCTAAATATTGCTCGACGATTTCTAAAAAGTATAAGTAATCTTTATTTTTTGTTTTCTTTGCAATGTCTTTGATGGCATCATAGGCTTCTTGATGATAACGCTCAGTCTCGCCCATTTCTAGAAAAATAGCGTTTTCATATGCATTAATTGCGCTCGACCAATCTTTTTCTTTTTCAAAGGATTGCGCAGCTTCTATGAATCCTTCTGGCGCTTTAAAACCGCTGTAATTTGCATCTTTTTCATTGGCAGCAACAATCCTGTTCACTAAATCTGTAAATGGAGCACTTAATTGATTAGCTCTTTTGAGGGATCGAGCTGCAGGAATCATTCTCTTATACCATTCACTGGAAGAAAATTCACCGATGTAATCATAGCGGAGATTGCTAAGAAAATAATTTCGCGCCATTCTTGGATCAAGATTTAGAGCTTCTTTATCTTTACGCGAAACATTCCATTTGATATGATCATCGATGGGTGAATTGTAACCGCGATTTGCTTCACAAAACTTTAGGATCTGATTCAAATCGCAATTAGGTCTTCCATCATCCATTTTTGGAGATTTTTTAAGTATTTTAAAGTATTGACTTATCATAGATTTCGGCTCGATGATCTCATACCATTTATCCGGCTGCCAAGGTTCTTTTGAAACGATGGACTTTGTAAATTCTTTGAAGAAAGTCTTGAAATCAACATCTGGAAATTTTTTTCCATGTGCTAAGAACTTTTTTGAATCATTTTGCAAACAATCATAACTTTCCTTAACCCAGTCATTTTCTGAGCCCTCTAGATAATGCGGATACCAGTTTGAAGCCCAATAAATAAGGTAGCCAGGAAACCAAGTGGATAATGAACTCGATATAGTAACAGCTGTTCCATTTTCTTCATCAAAGACTACAACAGGCCAATTCTTTGGCGGCCTACCATATTGAGCTACTACTGATATGACCATATGACCAGTATATCCTAGGTCTAAAATTGGAAATGAACCAAAGGTGCAAAAATCATTGCCGGGGTGGATTTCAATTGAATTGCCATGCCTAATCTCAAGATGCTCTATAGGAATCTCGTCCTGCCATTGAGAGTTACTAAAAAGAAATTGCTTTAATCCCATAGTCTTTCTGCTCTAATATCAATAATTCTTACTTTTGTTTATTTATAATGTTAGATTAACTCTTTCCCTCACTGCCTAACAGCAATCTGGTTCACTTGTTGGCTTAATCCAGATAAATTTAAATTTTTTTAAGGGCCGTGCCCACATGGGGGCGTCCGCACTTCCGATAATATAATTTTATATCCAGGAATTTCCGTTAGTAATTGGGTAAAACAGACCCTGGAAATCATGAAAAAAACTCAGAAATTATTTCATACAACCCAATTCAAGAGACATATGGAATTATATCGGAATCAATTTTCATGACATTTGAAAAGATTCATGGTGCCTGTCTTAAAATTTGCGCCGCCCCAAAAAATGAAAAGACATACCTATACTGTATACTTTTATAGTAACAACCATTTAATTAATGTCAACAATTTTTTGCTA
>VFJS01000049.1 GCA_009885955.1 Spirochaetia bacterium
CTATCTGTTATATCTATGAATGATCCCTCTAAAATCCCCTTATCCGGATACAGCTTAAGGGAAGTTACACAATAACGAAGTTCTCCTTTTTTAGTAAGCAGCTTCCACTCATAATTTTTAACCTGTCCATCTCTTTTGAGAATTTTAACCAATTCCTCTCTTTCTTCAGGGTCTGCCCAGTTGATGGTGGTAGGTTTGCCAATCAATTCATCACGTTCGTAGCCAATGACACTTAAAAACTTTTCATTCATATCCAAAAAACCCGTGCCATCAAGTTTTGTCCTGAATATGGCTACTTCAGCATTGTTGAAGAGATTGCGGAATTTTTCTTCACTCACTCGCAATTCATTCTCAGTTTGTTGAAGATCCTGATTTGTGGCAATGAGCTCCTCATTTGTTGCTTCCATTTCTTCCATGGCTGCATTCAGCTCTTCATTTGCTGCCTCAAATTCCTCATTTTTTCTTTTGATCTCATCCTCGGCCAGCTTACGTTCGGTGATGTCGGTATTAAAACCATACCAGGTGATACTGCCATCAGCCAATTTCTCCGGTGATGAATTAGAATAAATCCATTGAACCGGTCTGCCGGGTATTTGGACCCTAAATTCACAGGTAAAGTATGTTAAATCTTTCGCAGAGCATTCAATGTCGCTGATTACCCTGGCTGTATCTTCGGGGTAAATTACCCTGCCAATCGGTGAGAAGTCCTCAAGAACATCTTCCGGAGAACATCCAAAAATATTTTTGATGCCTACGGAGGCTATGGGAACAAAATATGATCCGTCAGGTCTCCTCGTAAATTGAAAGAGCAATCCGGGTACATGTGCTGCGACTTTGAAAAACTGGGCATCTTTGTCCATAATTTTCTTATTCGCATAAAAGAGCTTAAAAGCCATTTTTATGGATGCATCAAGAATTGTGCTTCCCGTATTTTTAACGACATATCCATAGGATGTAATTTTTTCAGTTTTTTCAACTACTACAGGTTCAGTGTGGCTCGATAAAAAAACTACGGGGATATCATGGTTTCTTAAAATTATTTCAGCAGCCTGAGTACCATCTATACCTTTACCCAGGTCGATATCCATGAGAATAAGATTTATGATTGAATTTTTTTCTACTGTTTCCACAGCATTTTCACCAGAATGAGCAGTAATGACGTTATATCCAAAATTCTCAAGGGTCATTTTCCCCGACATGGCGATAATTTCATCATCTTCAACGAGGAGGATTGTTTTCTTTTTAATTGTCTTCATGATTCATAACCATATTCCAGGGACAACATTCAATTTACGACTTTGTGCATAAAATACCGGTATAAAGGGGCGTACTCTATTTTTATAAGATACTTACTATTTTAAATAACTACAAACAATATAACAAATAAATAAAAAAAAATAATATACTGTCTCCTGCGTCAACATATCCAATTTTCTTTTAAAGGGCTGGCCGGGGTATTACACGGGCACATTGGAAGATCCGTAAATAAATGAAAAAACTGATCCCGGAAATTTTTAAAAAACAGAAAGTATTTCATAAAACCCTATTCAAAAGACAAAATATAGGTCATCAGAATCTGCATGTTCATGACAAATAAGCAGATCTATGCACTCTGCCTTAAATTTTTCTTTTACATTAAAATGTAAAAAATTTATAACTGTTTTAAGATAAATATATATGTGAGGGATTTGAGAAAAAATGACAAAAAAAATTTAATTGAATAACATTTTTAAGGAGGTGCTACTCTGATTCAATTTTTTTAATGAATTCTTCAATTTTTAAAATTACCTCGATGACTTCGGATTTTTTTGGAAGCGTATTATCCCAAATAAAATCTTTAAGAACGTTTTTGTATGTTGGCTCCAGACTTTTCCAAAGTGTTTGAAAATCATCAAAAAGATGTGCTGCTGATAATGGCTTCTCAAGCCATACTCCCGCAAAAGTTGAATTCTTTTTATCATCATTTAACGCTATTTTAAAAATATTAATTGAATCCTCAAAATTTAATATTGATCTGTTATTCTGGAAAATTTTAACAATGTCATAGAAATGCCTGATTTTCAATTTCAACGCATCAGAACCATTGTAGGATAATCTTATAATTGATAGAATTTTCTCAAAAAAAGTACGCTCAATTGAAAGAACATTTAACTCAAAAGGATTTAATTCATAATGACTTACAAGGTTAATTCTATCTGTAATCATAAAGAATTGAGCTATTATGGATGATCGGGATATGGAATTAAACCATGAGTAATCACTTTTTCAACATCCTTCATCAAAGCTTTCCTTTTTGAATCACCAAGTTTTACATTTTCTATTATTGCCAGGTCTATATCCTCTGAAAAACGCTCAATACATTTATGAACCTTTGACAGAGAAGTTCCTCCTTTAAATACGACTTGATCGATATATGATGATTTAGAAAGATTATTCAATACATACGTAACCCAATAATCCTTTTCAATAAATACTTCACGAATTTTAAAAAAATAAGATGCTGCTGAAACGGCATCTTTAAACTCGCTGGATAAATGAAGATTCATTTTATTCTCCACTTAGATTTATTAGGTAAAACCTTATTTGAAATACCTAAACGGAAGGTCGATAATGGATTAAGCGATTTATAAAACTTCACAACAGAAATATTTTCAGAAATTAACTCAAATACCGCTCCTATTACTGCTCTAACAGCAGGATTATAATCAAGTGCATATTCAAGTAACGCCTTTTTTCTGCGAATGCTCATAGATTTGATTTTTGCAATAATAATTGTTAAAGCATCATCCGGGGTTGAATCAGGGATTCTGTTTATATATCTGACAGCATCAAGAATTTGAAGAATTTCAACATTCTCCGGTTTAATATTTACATTTGATTTACGAAATTTAATTTTTAAACCTGCAATTTCCTTTGAAGGGCGAAAATCAAAAACGGCAATTTCAATTGTGTTAGAAATTTGAGATGTGAGGCCAAGTGAATTAAACGCTCCAACCCCGCTCAAATAACCTTTACTGGAATCAAGTATTGTATTTATTATTTCATTATCCGATGGCTTTAGAACTCCAAAAGTTGTTCTTCTTGGTTTGAAATACTTACCCTTCTCTAAACGATTTAAAACTCCTTTCTGGGCAAGACGGCTCAGCTCTTTAGCCATTGCCATGCGTTTATCCATAGGAACTTTGAAATTCTTCATTTGGATTATCTGGCCAGTTTCAGTTTTTTCGATCTGAGTCCGTATGTAGTTTGATATATTTAACATGATTTCAAGATAATGAATTTTAATAATTACGTCAAGTAATATATATATTTATATTGACATATTTTAGAATAAAAAAACATTAAAAAGCAGAAAGTTGTATTAATAATTTCTCCATTCCAACCAGCCCTTAACCTATTTCTATACGTTTCATAGCAAATAGCTCATCAACCAATTTACTTCTTTTGGGACCGACAGGTTCTGTTTCAAGCTTTTTCCCAAGATCGTTAAATTTGATAAGAAGTTCCTGCGTTTTTTCACTGTAAAATGATTCTTTTATCCAGATTTTAGCTTCTCCATCCCAGAGATTATATATTTCATCCGGAATCCAATCCGACCATTCTTTTGTTGGAACATTAGAACCTGGTTTATATGGCAACACATAATCAATGCCGATAAGTCTTGCAATAACATACGGGTTCTTAAAAAGTGTCTGCAGAAATTTACTATAGGCCTTTTTTAGGTCGCCTGATTTATAAAGTGCAAGTGTCCAGCTGAGATATTGACCCGGTTCCCCTCCATCATCTTGAAAAGCTTTTTTAAACCACTTATAATATTGTAAGGCTCCTTCAATATCTCCAGCAAGCATATAGTAGGATCCAATTAAATACCGAATACCTCCACCATCATGATATCCGCCAAATTTTCGTTTTTCGGATTGAAGATACTTTTCATATTTTTCTATATGTTTTTTTATTGTCTCAGTTCTTTTAGGAATTTTCAAGGTTATATTTTATCCATTTCTTTTTATTTTTTCTTTTTTATCTTTTTAGGAAAATGCATCAAATAAACAAAAAGTTTTTCATAACTCCCTGCTATTTATAAAACAGTTTAAATTTTGCAATAGCAATTTTTTTAAAAAAGCTTATGCACAAAATTTAAATTTATTTTATCATTGAGCATAGTGAACTTAATGTCAACAAGTTTAACAATTGATAGAAAATAATTTATTTTTAAATACACTACTGGCGATAATAATTTCTCTAAAAGGACGGGCGGGGGTATTACATGGACACATAGGAGAATCCGCAAATAAATGATAAAAACAGATCCCGTGAATCGTTAAAAAAATACAAAGTATTTAATACAACCCTATTCAAGAGACAGGGTAAAGGTTATCAGAAACAACACTTTCATGACAAATAAGCAAATCTTTGCACTCTACCTTAAAATTTATTGCTCCATCTTTCATGTTCAGGGGTGTAACATCTCCCCCCCGGTCCCCGGGGGCAGAAAGAACGCATATCATGAAATTTTCACCTTATTTCTATTGATTTTTTTGGATTAATTAGCTATACTTGTCTTAATTTCAATAATAACTTTTCATATTTTAAAAATGGGAATTATGAATTTCGGAAAAAAATCAAAAGAATTAAGGGTTAAAAAAGTTAAATCAGACTAAACTTGTTGAATTTTCCGGATTGCATTTTACACTAATCGGAAGATTTGAAAAAGCCAAAACAATGCTTTCGCCAGACGTATTAAAAAAATTAATAAAGAGGAAATCTATGAAATTCAATATAATTCTCGAGCCAGCGGAAGAAGGCGGCTTCAACGTCACCATACCCGCCCTCGATGGATGCTATACTCAGGGTGAAACTGAAAATGAAGCCATTGAAAACGCCAGGGAGGCGATCCTCTGCTATCTTGAAGGGCTTGAAAAAGTTAACCAGATAAAATCAACGCCCAGGGCCATAATGAAAGAAGTTGAGATCAATCTTTGAGCAAAACCTTCTCAGGAAACCAGATTGTAAAGGCCCTGCGGAGAATTGGGTATGTCATTGACCATCAGCGGGGTAGCCATATATTCATGCACAACCTGGATAAAAATATTTCCATTATCGTTCCCCAGCATAAGGAAATAAAAAAGGGCACGTTAAACAGTATCATCAAAAAATCCGGCATCACTATTGATGATTTGAAAAAACTTATCTGACCCATAACTCTCCATGTAACATCCCAAACAATTTCCCCAGAAAATCATTGCTTTACATTTAAAAACAGATTTCATAAAATTGATATCGATGGAAAAATTAATTCTCAAAAGCTGCGAAATACGAATAACAGGCATTGTCCAGGGCGTGGGTTTCCGGCCCTTCATCTACAAGCTGGCGCTTACCCACGGCATCAGCGGGTGGGTGCTGAATGACACTGCAGGCGTACTCATCAGGGCCGAAGGGAACCGGGACCGGGTTGATGCTTTTATAAGCGGCATTAAATCAGGAAAACCCGAAATAGCCGCCATCGACGATATCGTCATTACCCCGGGGAAATTTTCAGGCATTGCCGGATTTGAGATAGAGGAGAGCCGCCTCTCCCAGGAAAGGTCCGCCTTTATCCCCCCCGATATCGCCCTGTGTCCCGATTGCCTCCGAGAATTTTTTTCACCCGACGACCGTCGCCACCTCTACCCCTTCATCACCTGCATCAACTGCGGGCCAAGGTTCAGCATCATCAGGGACGTCCCCTACGACAGGGCGAGGACATCCATGGATACATTCGGGATGTGCGATAAATGCGGATCGGAATACACCGGCCCCATGGACCGCCGCTTCCATGCCCAGCCGATTGCCTGCAGGGAATGCGGGCCCCGCCTCTCCCTCTATGACAGCAGAAGAAACCTTGTTGCCGATGACGGCCCGGGCACCATTGCGGCAATGACAAAAGACCTCCTGTATGCCGGCAGCATCGTTGCCATCAAGGGGATAGGCGGGTACCACCTGGCCGCCAATGCCATGGATGACGATGCGGTAAAGAGGCTGAGGCAGCTGAAAGGCCGGCCATTCAAGCCCTTTGCACTCATGGCCGGAGATATTAATTTCATGAAAACATTTCTCCACATTTCAGAGCGGGAATCGGGCCTTCTCCTTTCCATGGAGAGGCCCGTTGTCCTGCTTAAGGAAAAGGCGCCTCTCGTCAGCAGGCTCATCTCCCCGGGCCTCACCTATACCGGTGTTATGCTCCCCTATACACCGTTTCAGCACCACCTCTTTTCCATGGATCGGGAGATGGTCCTCATCATGACCAGCGGCAACATCTCCGAGGAGCCCATCGCTTATGACGATGACGATGCCTTTGCCAGGCTCGGCGGAATTGCCGGTTACTTCGTCACCTATAACAGGGAGATCGTTGCCCATTCCGACGACAGCGTCATGTTTGTCGAAGACAGCGAGCCCTATTTCATCAGGAGGTCCCGGGGCTTTGTCCCGGTGCCCTTCAGATCGGTGAAACCGGGCAGGCACCTCCTTGCCATGGGCGGCGACCTGAAAAACTGCTTCGCCCTGTCCAAGGAGGACATCATCATTGTCAGCCAGCACCTGGGAGACCTTGCTACGCCGTCGGGCTACGGGCTGTTCAGGAATGTGCTGAACCATTACCGGAGGATCTTCGACTTCTCACCGGAAGCGGTAATCGCCGACTTGCACCCGGGCTACTTCACGGGAAAAATCGCAGCGGACTTCGAACAGGCGGGGCTCACCCGGTTCAATGTGCAGCACCACCATGCCCATATCGCCTCGGTGATGGAGGAGCATGGACTGGATGAAAATATCATCGGCATCGCCTTTGACGGCACGGGATACGGGACCGACGGCACCCTCTGGGGGAGCGAATTCCTCGTCTGCGGCAGGAGGGACTTTATCCGCGCAGGGCATTTCACAAACTTCCCCCTCCCCGGCGGTGAGAGGGCAATCCACAGCGTATGGAAAATCGGCCTCTCCCTTCTCCATGACGCCTACGGCAGGGATATACCTCTGATGCGGGGGGAGGATGATAAAACCGCTCCCGTCATGGACCTCATCGAAAAAAAAATACATTCACCCCTCACCTGCAGCATCGGCAGGATCTTCGACGGCGTCTCGGCCATCCTGGGGATTTCCCGCGAGATAAGCTCCGAGGCCGAAGCTGCCATGCTGCTGGAGGAAGCCGCCCTCAGGGCGGCGACCGAATATAAGTCGCCCTTCATCATTAATTTCACCGATGGCGAAACGTTTCATATCAGCACCAGCTCCCTCATAAGGTACATCGCAGATCTCATGATGAAAAAAATTCCCTTTGATGAGATTGCCCTTCACTTCCATAGATCAATAGCAGGGACAGCAGTAGCGGTTGCTGAAAAACTGAGGGAGCGTTTTTCCCTGAATAAAATTGCTCTGAGCGGGGGCGTTTTTCAGAACAGGCTTTTATTGAGAATGGTTATGGGAGGATTGAAGGAAAAAAAATTTGAAGTCTTTGTCAACCGGAAGGTTCCGTCAAATGACGGTTCCATAGCGCTGGGCCAGATTGCCATTGGAAAGGAGCTGATAAATACATAGATACATAGGATTTCCCCTGAATAAATGATAAAGACAGGCCCCGGGAATCGATAAATTTATTAAATGCATAGAATTATGTTGACTTATGGTCTTCATATGACTATATTTGGTCATATGAAGACCATAAATATCTCAACATTAAAAAGCAAGGCGAGCGAAACCTTGAGAAACGTCAGAAACGGGGAATCTTATATTGTCATGGACAGGGATATACCTGTTGCAGAAATCATTCCATTTCATGAAAGAAAAAAACTGACTATTCATGCTTCAAAGACTAATCTGGTAATACCCCGGACGTCATTTGATTTTGTGAAAGATCCATTGGATTATTTATTGGAAGATAGAAACAGAAAATGACCGGTTATCTGGATTCCTCAGTTGTACTCAGATGGATTTTCAATCATGATTCGCAGTATAAAAAAATCAAAAAGTATTCAGAATTTATTGCAAGTGATATCCTGATAATCGAATGCAATAGAGTCCTCGAGAGATACAGGCTTGAAAGCCTTCTGAAAGACGATGAACTTATAAAAGCGAAAAAAAACCTTTATGCTGTTATTAATGGAATAAATTTCATTGAACTGGATTCTTCCATAAAAAAAAGAGCCGCTGATTCATTTCCTACAATTATTGGAACACTGGACAGTATTCATTTAAGTACCGCCTTGTTATATAAAGAGGAAAAAAAACTTAATACTCTTACGGTTATTTCACATGATAAACAATTAATTAATTGTGCAGTCGCGATGGGATTTACTACCGACGGTCTTGATGTAAATTAATTGATTTAAAAAATTACTATTTAACCAGGGCCTATCAGTTAGTAATTATTTTGGCCTTATTATTATTCTTTTCAGGGAAAGTTACGGTAAACATGGTCCCCCCTGCTCTGGAAAGCAAAACAGAACCGCCAAGCTGTTTCGTCAGCATGTTCACCAGCTGCAGCCCCAGCGATGATGATTTGTAGAAATCCTCGGCATCAGGGAATCCGATGCCGTTGTCAGCCACGAAGAGTACATATTCCCCTTTCGCGTTTCTGTTTATCCCCACCCGAATCTCCCCCTTCCTCCCTTCAGGAAAGGCGTACTTCAGGCTGTTTGTTATAAGTTCATTCACAATAAGGCCGCAGGGTATTCCCGCATTTACATCCAGGTGAATACTCTCCATGTCTACGGATAATCGAACATCATTGCGCATGTACGTTTCGGAAATATCCAGTACCAGGTTTTGCAGATATTCCCTGAAATCGATATGGGACAGGTCCTCGGACTGGTATAATTTCTCATGGATCATCGCCATCGTATATACCCTGTTCCTTGACTCTTTGAAAAGGGCTTGAATATTTTTATCATCAATGCTATCTTCCTGGAGGCTGAGCAGGCTGTATATCACCTGCATGTTGTTTTTTACCCGGTGGTGTATCTCTTTTAGAAGCACTTCCTTTTCTTTCAATGACCTGGAAATTATTTCTTCAGCGCGTTTACGCTCTTCAATAGAACGGAGCAGCTCGGCATTGATCTTTGAAATGGACATGTACCTCCATATTGCCATACCGATAACAATTATCAGAAATACTATACCGCTTAAAGTCAGGATCCTTTTATTTGTCCAGTAGGCCTCTGGAGCGCCGTACCATTTAAGGTAAATCTGCTGATATTCAGGGCTGCCGATAAAGCTGTCCAGGGTTTTATTCATGAGCACCAGCAGTTTCCCATTGTCCTTCCTCACGGCCAGGCATCTCTGCCTCTCCAGGAAGGGCTTACCTCTCTTTTTTATGTGATCTCCAAGATTGGTCTCATTCACCTGTCTATTCACCATGGATTCTTCACCTGCGAAGAGGACTATTTCACCGGCCAGGAGGCCGAACAATCCCTCCCGGTAACTGTCGTAGAGATGAAGGCTGACATCGGGCCTCGCCTTCAGCTTCTCGTGGGACATGCTCCCCCTGATGACACCGGTTATGTAACCGGAAGGTATAACCGAAGCGTCAACTTCGCTCTGAGACCTGGCAAAAAATGAAAGGTAAGATGTCTCGATGGGCATGCTGAAAAGAAGCTTTTTTTCCCGTTCTTCGCTCTTCATCAGGGCGCCAAGTTCCGCCTCACCCTTCACAATGGATTCAATCATCACATCCCATGCGTTTTTGCAGATATAGCTGACGTTCAAACCGGTCTTCCCGGCTACAGAATTCATGATATCAACAAAAAAACCTGAAGGTAAGCCGGTAGATTTATCCATAAAAGAGATGGGGCTGTATTCGCAGTGAATTACAACAACAGTGGATTTCGGCTTGTTGCTGCTGCCCGATTCGGCCCCCAGTGAAAGTATACATAATTGTATTACAAGTATTCCAAGGAATACCTTGAATGCCGGATAGATCTGTTTAAAACTTGAAGACATTATATTCTCATCTACGTAAACTATTACTCCATCTATTATACAATCAATTCAGTAGTTTTCTGCCATGTCAAATTAAAAAATAAGAAAAAAGCAGACTCTTTCTATAATGTTGGAAAATACAGATATTTAAAGACTTACCTTTGGAAATAATGCCATCACCCCCGGCCCGCCCTAACGGGCTCACTTCTACCCACATCTTTCGAATCAGCCCCCGGCCGATGATACTTATAATAAATCATTAATATTTTCCGGCCACCCCCGGAGGGGGTAATAAAAATAATGGTTTTTTATTGTATAATATGTCATTCCAAATATGTTTATGCAATTAAATTGCGACGATACTTTCTCTGTAATAAAAATCGATGTTAATAACCACCTCCGGGGGTGGCGGCAGTATGTAATAATCAAACATTGAGTCTATCCGCCGGGGGCTTGATGCATTAATATAAAATCATTGACTAATATAATTTAAGAAAACATGATTTCCTCATCGCCTCCATTCACGGCAGCATGTTAAGTGCGGTAGTATAAATCCCGGAGGTATCAGGGAGATTCTCATATGGACAACGGCAATAAAATAATTTTCCTCGGCACCAACGGCTGGTACGACACTGATACAGGAAATACCATATCAATCCTCGTTGACTGCAGGGACTATTCAATCATACTCGATGCAGGTATCGGAATCTATAAACTGGACAAGTATATCGATTTCAGCAAGCCCGCATTCCTCTTCCTCAGCCACTTCCACCTTGACCACCTCTACGGGCTCCATATCCTCAATAAATTCAGTTTCAAAAAAGGGCTTACTATTTTCGGACAGGAAGGGACAAAAGGGATCCTGGATATCATTGTGAATACACCTTTCTCAATGCCCATGGATAAACTGCCATATCGTACAGATGTCCTTGAAGTGCCCGGGGAAACCACAGCCCTCCCCTTTTACTCTGAAGTTCTCCCCATGGAACATACCTCGCCAACACTGGGGTTGAGGATAATAGTTGATGATAAAATTATCACCTACTGCCCCGATACAGGCTTATGCAGCAATGCCCTTTCCCTTGCCCGCAACGCCGATATCCTTATTGCCGAATGCGCGTACAGGCCCGGGGAAATACACAACAGCTGGCCCCACCTTAACCCTGAATCGGCAGCATCCATCGCGAAAGAATCAGGGGCAAAAAATCTTTTCCTGGTCCATTTCGATGCATCAAGATATAAGGACAGGGAGAGCAGGGTTGATGCGGAAAAGGCGGCGCAGAAGATCTTCCCCGCAGCCATTGCCTGTTTTGACGGTTTAACCATCGGCTTTTAAAAAAAATGTTGTAATATTTCCTATCTTTATAGTATTATAATTAAATTGGAATTTATTTTTACAGATAATGCCCTCACCCCCTGCCCCTCTCCCATTTTAAAGAATGGAAGGGGAGAGGGGGGTGTGTCATGAATTACGTTTAGCAATTGAAATTGATGGGAAAATTCATGAAGAAAAGAAGGATTATGACCAGCTGAGACAAGAAATGATTGAAAATGAAGATACTATGAGAGATATAAATATTTTATTGAATAAGATCAGCAATAGGGCAAGGACTCCCCTCGCCCTATTACGGGAGAGGGGTCGGGCGATGCACTGAGCTTGTCGAAGTGGGTGAGGGCATGCAGTTCTGTGATAATGAATTATTATGTTTTCCCAAGAATCCGGAAAGAATTGAAATATTTTGGCTGTTCGGTAATCCGTTGAAACGTTCATGAAAAAAAATCTGATAATCGGCATCGGCAACCTGATCCTCGGCGATGACGCTGCAGGCCCCATGGCAGCGCGGGGGCTCAAAAAAAAACTTGCGCACCTCAGCGATTATTTTGATTTCAAGGAATATTATAATTTCAGCCTGGACCTCCTCGATGAAATTGAAGGGTATGAGAAAGTTATGATAATCGACAGCTTTGATAACGGCGGGATGAAGTCCGGGGAGTGCGTAAAATTCTCCCTCGACGACCTCGATGGCCATGCGCACGGCAGGTTCCTCAATGCCCATGGGATGAACCTGCCGACTTTGTGGAAATTCGGCAGGAGGATGGGATTGTCCATGCCTTCTGAGTGCCTTATTTTCGGGATATCGGGAAAGAATTTCGATTTTTTCCATGAAAAACTTTCCGATGATATAACAGCCGCCTTTGACGCCATACTGGACAGATTAAGAGACGAGGCCACCTCCTGGACATCAGTGGACAGGCCCGTCATTACCGGAGATTTACATGCCTGAAGAATCAAAAAAAAATAAAAAAACCGTCCTTTTTCTCTGCAAATGCAGTTCAAACATCAGCGATACCGTCGATTTTGAAGAGATTAAAAAATGGGCTAAAAAACAGGGGGATATCGACATCGCTGCGGTGAGCAACCTCCTCTGCTCCCCTGACGGAAAAAAATTTTATACTGAAATTTTAAAAAGCAGGGATGCGGGAAAGGTGATCGTTGCCGCCTGTTCTCCCAGGCTCCATGAAAAAACATTCCGCGGCCTTGCCGAAGAGTGCGGCATCAACCTGGGCATGGTGCAGATGGCCAATATCAGGGAACAGTGCGCATGGGTAACCCCTGATAAAACAGAGGCCACAGAAAAAGCAAAATCCATAATAAACTCGGCATTGAACCGCCTCGGCCGCTCCAAAGAAATTTTCAGGAGGACAATGAAAGCCGAGGCCGATGTAATCGTCATCGGCGGCGGTATCGCGGGAATGGAGGCGGCACGGACCCTGAGCCGGGCCGGGAGAAAGGTCCGCCTGATAGAAAAAAACATATCCCTGGGCGGGAGCGTAATGAAATCCGAAGACCTGGCCCCGGGCATGGAGTGTTCCCCGTGCCTCATGGCCCCCATACTCGCGGAAATACGGGACGATAAAAACATAGATGTCATAACAAAGGCCGAAATAACTGAAATCACCGGTTTCTTCGGAAATTTCACCATGAAAGTAAAAAAAAGGCCCAGGTATGTGGAGGAGAACTGCATCTCCTGTGAAGAATGCTTCAAGGTATGCCCGGTCTCCGTGGACAGCGAGTTCCATGAAGGCCTTGGCAAAAGAAAGGCCATATACTCCCTGTTCCCCGGGTCTGTCCCTGCTGCAGCGGTCATAGACAGGGAGCATTGCCTCCACTTCACTGACAATTCATGCAGCGCATGCGTCGCCGCATGCCCCTTCGGCTCCATTAACTTCAGCCAGGAAGAGGAGCTATTATCCATCCGGGCCGGGGCAATCGTAGTAGCAACAGGATTTACGGCAGGGGATGTTTCCAGGTTCAGCCAACTGGGGCATAAATCCCTGGACAATGTCATCACCTCCCCCGAGTTTGAAATTCTCTCAGGCACAAACGGCCCCACGGGCGGCAGGATACTTTTAAAAAACGGAAAAGAGCCGCAGTCCGCGGCGGTTATCCACTGCGCCGGTTCAATCAGGGATGACGGCATTCCCTACTGTTCGGGAATATGCTGCACCCATGCGGTAAAGGCCGGGGTGATGCTCAGAAAAAAATATCCATCCATCAGGATCATAAACATCCATAATGACCTTGTATTCGGGACCCCAAGGGAATTCGCATTCTACCGGGAGGCCGGGGCAAACGGCACGGAATTCGTAAAATGCTCAGACCTGGCATCAATTAAAATTTCCGCACTTTCACCGGCCGGATTGCTGAAAATTGAAGGCGATGGAATTACGGCAGTTGAGGCTGATATGGCAGTGCTCGTTACCGGGTTCATGCCGCCGGAGAGCGCGGCTGACATTGCTTCCATGACAGGGGCGGAACTGGATATCAACGGATATTTCATCCCCGACCATGAACTTCTGAATGCTACCGGGACAGGGCTCGACGGGATATACACGGCCGGGTGCGCATCGTCGCCGCTCAACGCATCGGCCTCTGTGGTGCAGGCCAGGGCTGTTTCCGGAGATATTCTGAGCAGGCTCATCCCGGGAAAAGAGATTGAACTTGAATTATATACTTCCGTGATAGACCGTGAAAAATGCGCAGGATGCAGGCTGTGCATCTCCTCATGCCCGTACCGTGCGATATACTTTGATCATGATACAAAGGTCAGCGTCATTAACGAAAGCATATGCAGGGGCTGCGGCACCTGCGCTGCCGCCTGCCCCGGCGGAGCCATAGAGGCAAATCACTTCAGCGACGAAGAAATCTGCGCCGAGATTGAGGGGATACTCCATGACTGAATTCAAGCCTAAAATTATTGCATTCCTCTGCAGCTGGTGTTCCTATGCCGGCGCGGACAAGGCGGGGGGGCAGAAGCTCCGGTATCCCGCGAATATCCTGGTGGTGAGGGTGATGTGCACCGGGCGGGTTGATCCCCGGTTCGTCCTGAAAGCATTCAGGGAGGGGGCAGACGGAGTCATGGTGCTGGGATGCCACACCGGGGACTGCCATTACCGGAACGGAAACATGAAGGCCATGAAACGGATGAGGCTCCTTTCAAGGATGCTCCCGCAGTTCGGGATCGTGAAGGAGAGGCTCATGTTCAACCGGGTTTCGGGGGGAGAATCGGAACTTTTCCAGAAACTTGCAACCGAGATGACTGAAAATATAACATTGATGGGCCCGCTTAAGATTGAGGGATTCGTAAAAACGGAGGGCGCGCTATGAGCAAGCCGAAGGTTGCTGTCATCTGGAATGCTTCGTGTGGCGGCTGCGATGAGAGCCTGGTGGACATTGAAGATAAAATCATCGATCTCGCTGATAAGGTCGACTTCGTCCTGTGGCCCTGCGCAATGGACTTCAAATACAACGATGTGGCAGCCATGAAAGACGGGGAAATCGATATCACCCTGGTAAACGGAGGGATCCAGAACAGCGGCCAGGAAAAGATCGTAAAATTGCTGAGGGAAAAATCAAAAATTATTGTCGCCTACGGGAGCTGCGCATGGCTCGGCGGAGTGCCGTCCCTCATCAACCTGAAAAACAAAAAGGATTCCTTTGCCGTAAACTACCTTGACTGCCCCTCGGTGATAAATCCTGGAAAAAAAGTCCCCATGGCAAAATCCATGGCCGACGGATACGAGCTCGAACTGCCGGAAATTTTCGATACCCTGTATACGCTGGATGACGTCATTGATGTTGATTACTACCTCCCCGGCTGCCCCCCGATGCCCGCGATGATTATAAACGCCCTCGGTGAACTTCTCGGAGGAAAACTCCCGCCCAAAGGGACAATCCTATCGCCGGATATATCCCTCTGCCTGTCGTGCTCCAGGAACGGCACAAAGCCCGACCGCATGGTGATGGGCGAAATACAGCGGATCCATGAAATCATTGCCGACCCGGATCAGTGCTTCCTGAACCAGGACGTGCTGTGCATGGGCCCGGCCACCAGGGACGGATGCGGCTATCCCTGCATCACGGGGAACATGCCGTGCACCGGATGCATGGGCCCCATGAAAAACCAGGATCAGGGGGCAAAGATGATTAGCGCCCTGGGCGGAATCATCGACGGCTACGATGAAGAGGCCGTAGACCGCATTTTGGACGGAATCCCTGACCCGGCGGGAACTTTTTACCGGTACAGCACTGCCGCGTCCTATCTGGGCAGGAGAAGGGAGAAAAACAGGTAACATGGGAAAAAAAATAACCATCGATCCGATCACAAGGCTTGAGGGCCACGGGAAAATAGATATCTTTTTAAACGATGCAGGCGACGTGGACAGGGCTTTTTTATCAATCCCCGAACTCCGCGGCTTTGAAAAATTTGTCGAAGGGAGGCCTGCCGAGGACATGCCGCAGATTACATCGCGCATATGCGGCGTCTGCCCCGGAGCCCATCACATGGCATCGACCAAGGCCCTGGATTCGCTCTATGGAGTGCAGCCCACGGCTGCTGCCAGGGCGGTCCGGGAGACGTACTATACCCTCCACATGTTCGAGGACCACGTGCTCCACTTCTATATCCTTGCCGGCCCGGATTTTATCGTGGGCCCCGATGCTCCGAAAAAGTCGAGGAACATCCTGGGGGTCATAGACAAAGTGGGGCTGGAGACCGGGAAAAAAGTCATTGAAATACGGCGGAGGGCGCGGCACCTCATAGATGAAATTGCCGGAAAGACCATACACCCGGTACTGGGGCTCCCGGGCGGAGTTGCCAAGAGGATAAACGAAGAGACCAGGGGGAGGATTAGGGACTTTGCAGGAGACGCCGTGGAATTCGCCAGATTCACCCTGCAGACATTTAACAGCCTGGTGCTTGGAAACAAAACCTATCTTGATTTAATATTATCGGACATCTATTATCACAAGACCTACTACATGGGAATGGTCGATGAAAATGACAAGGTGACCTTCTATGACGGCAACATCAAGGTCATAGATCCCGAAGGGAAGGAACTGCTCAGGTTCCGGCCGGAGGAGTATCTCGACATCATCAGCGAGCACGTGGAGACCTGGTCCTATATAAAATACCCCTATCTGAAAAAAATCGGCTGGAAAGGGTTCACCGAGGGTATGGACAGCGGCATATACAGGGTGGCTCCCCTTGCCAGGCTTAATGTGGCATCGGGCATGTCAACCCCCTCTGCCCAGGAGGAGTATGAAAGGATGTTCGATATTCTGGGCGGCAGGCCTGTACACAATACCCTGGCCATTCACTGGGCGCGTCTGATTGAGATCCTCCATGCCGCGGAACATTTAAACAAACTTGCAGAACTGCCGGAACTTACGGCGCCGGAGATAAGAAACATGGACTTCAAGGTACCAAAGGAGGGTTTCGGAATCGTGGAAGCCCCCCGGGGCACGCTCATTCACCACTATGAAACCGACGAGCGGGGTATCATGAAAAAATGCAACCTCATCGTGGCATCCCTGGGAAACTCTGCAGCCATGTGCATTGCCGTTGAAAAAGCCGCGAAAAAACTGATAAAGAAGGGAAAGGTTGATGATGGCCTGTTAAACATGGTTGAAATGGCATTCAGGGCCTATGACCCCTGCTTCGGCTGCGCAACCCACAGCATCCCGGGAAAAATGCCGATGCTGATAAATATATTCGACAGCACAGGGGAAAAAAAATCCCTTTCGAACAGATAATGGAGAAATAAGGTTATTTTCTATTCATGAAATTAAAAAAATAACTTGATTTTATTCATTTAATCTGATATAAATTATTGAGTAGTTACAATTATTGTATATTAAATTTTCTATTTATTAATCCTGGAGGAATTATGGCAGAAGTATTAAATTGCATTGGAATGAAATGCCCGCAGCCGGTTTTAAAAGTTGCCATAAAGGCAAATTCAATACTTCCCGGTTCAGTTCTTGAAGTGCATGCTGACTGCCCTACTTTTGAGGATGATATCAGAAAATGGTGTGATAATTCAGGCAAAGTGCTGATCAGCTGTGTTGAAAAAGGTTCAGTTCATATAGCAACCATCCAGTTTTAACCTGATGGAAATCATCATACAGCAGTTATAACAAAAAAATCTTTTTTTCAACCATCCTTTTCATACTCATGAGAATTATATGAGATTCCAATCATATTAATTGTAAAAAAATTAAAACTATTCAGCTATAAATAATTGCTCAGGTCTTCACGCGGATATTCACGGATTTTTTTATATCATTATCAGAAACTTATTCTCATTTTTAGTTTATTTATTAATGTAATAACAAATTTTCATTATTATCTTATTTTTATCTGTGTTCATCCGTGCTAAGACCTGAGCAAAATTTTTTTCCTATTTTCTGGCTGAGTAGTTACAAAAAAATTCATTTTCCTTTAATATCCGGCCATGCTCCATCGTATATAATACATAGGAGCATCATATGAAAAAATATTTAACGGTCCCTGCTTTCTTCATCGTATCCACTATCATCCTGACAGCCTGCAATGGCGGAAGAGGAGAAAAAGTTTCCGGTAGCCCCGATACCATTTCCCCCTCCCATGAAAAGGCAATCACATCATTCTCATTCATGAGCCCCGGAACAACTGGAATAATTACAGATTCGGCAAAGACCATTGACCTGACGGTTCCTCCTGGAACTGATGCAACCGTACTGGTGGCGGCATTTACCGTTACAGGCGAAAGCGTTACAATAGGCGATACTCATCAGATAAGCGGAATAACGCCGAATGATTTTTCTTTGCCCCTTGAATATACGGTAACCGCCGCTGACGGCTCAACAGAAATATACACGGTCTATGTGACCATTGCCCTGGATTCTTCGAAGTCTATAACCGGCTTTTCCCTGCTGGAAGTTCAGGGCATAATTGATGATACTGCTAAGACCATAACCATATCCCTGCCAGCCGGGACCAATCCTTCGGGCCTCATTGCGGAATATACGGCCACTGGTGAAAGCGTACAGGTCGGGGAAACCATCCAGGAAAGCGGAACAACACCAAATGATTTTTCTCAGCCCCTGGAATATACGGTAACCGCCGCTGACGGCTCAACAGAAATATACACGGTCATAGTAATTACAGGCCATGTTGTCATCAATGAAATTTCCACCCGCGGGCTTTCCTCCGGGTACGATGAGTTTATCGAACTTTACAACGCATCAAACGCCGAGATCGGCCTCGGCACATACTCCCTGTGGTACCGTTCGTCAGGCGGAACAATGTTTACCAATCTCAACGCAAACTGGGGGGCAGATAAAAAAATTCCTGCAGGGAGGCATTTCCTCCTTGGGGGTACAAACTCAGCAGGCGGTTACAGCGGCCCGGTGAGTCAGGATGGCAGTTACACTGCCCGCCTCAGTGATACAGGCGGTTCTGTCTGGCTCATGAAAAGGAGTACCCCTCCAGCGGGCATGGGCGATTCTGATCTTGTGGATATGGCGGGCTGGGGAAGCGCTGTTCCAGGTAACTACGAAGGCTCCGGCGCCGCCCCTTCATTGGGCGCCAGCTCGTCTGAAGCGGCGAACAAATCGATTGAACGGATTTCAGCCGGACAAGACACCGGTGACAACAGCGCCGATTTCTTCCTCAGAAGCGCCCGTGACCCTCAGAATTTGTCGTCACCGTAAAATTGAAGAAAATATTTTAATTGACAAATAGGGGTTAAAATCTGACTTATTTTTTACACTGACTCCGGCAGCCGGCGAATTAATTCAGCAAAGATAAAGGCTGCCCTGATACATTAAAATAAATTGCGAGCCGGATATGGATACTGAAAAACAAGAGATTAAAAAATCAACATTCACCTATTTTTCCACTTTCAGAAGAATTGCCCTGGTCATATTTATCGCTTTTTCCATTTTCATGACAGTATCCACAATCATTCTTATATTTCTTACCAAGCCTTCCAGGGATGTCAAAATGGTCGATGTGGTGGGGAAAAGGCTCATCGATGTCCACAACAGCCTTACACGGAAAGGCCTGAGGATAGATATAAAATTCATTGATGTCTTTGACATCGACGATGGACTGATCCTGAGCCAGTACCCCGAAGCGGGAAAAGTTGTAAATGAAAACAGCACTCTCAAGGTCGTCGTCAGCAGGAGCAAAATTAATATCGAAACCCCCAACCTGGTGGGCATAGAACTCCCTGTAGCGATTAATAAACTGAAGAATCTCCATTCCCTTGGAAAGGCTGTATCCATCCCGCCAGGGATCATATCCTACATCCCTTCGGAAAATAAGGCCGACAACATCGTACTGGGGCAGAATCCCAGGGCCGGAGAAATTATCACCCCGGACAGAAAAATCAATCTCCTTGTTTCTGCCGGCAACATCAAAAATGACAATGCTATGCCCGGAGTAACCGGGCAATCAATAGATCTTGCCTATGACCTCCTTGCATCGAAAGGTGTTGTCATAAGGGAAGAGATTGTTGAAACGGCTGATATCAAACAGAGCGGCATCATACTATCCCAGGCGCCGCAAAAAGGGTCCCTGTTGAAAAACGGCGATATTGCAGTCATCAGGGTCATGTGGCACGCCATAAAGGAACATCCGTTCACCGCCTATGAAAAAGTTGAATATATCATCCCCGGCGACCAGAAACCCGGGCTCTATGAAGCCCTTGTGGATGACAGCATGTCCAAACGCATCCGTTTTTCAGGAAACATGAGGCCCGGCGAAAAAATTGTCTTTATTTTTCAGAGGGTTGGAGTTGCTAAAATAATTTTTACCAATGACAAAAAAACCATAAGAATTCTGAGTATTGACGTTGAAGACTTCTAAAGACCTCCTTATATCGGTATCTATAATCGCTTCGGACCTCTCGGTCATGGGCAGCAGCGTAGCGGCATTTGATCCGCATGCAGTAGATCTGCTGCATATGGATGTCATGGACGGGCATTTTGTGCCAAACCTTACATTCGGCCCGGGTTATATTGGGAATCTCAGAAAAAACAGTTCCATACCCCTGGATGTACACCTCATGATTGAAAAGCCCGAGGACTCCATTGAAAAGTATATTGAAACCTCGCCCTGGTGCATCACAATCCACTATGAGAGTACGAAATTCCCTGTACGTGTTCTTGAACTTATCAGAAAAAAAGGAATCAGGGCCGGAATATCCATAAATCCATCAACACCTGCAGAATCAATTTTTGATATACTGGAATATGCAGACCTTGCCCTGGTAATGTCTGTTGATCCCGGTTTCTTTGGGCAGTCCTTTATGGACATGTCCCTGAAAAAAATAGAAAAAATAAGGGACTTTATTGAAAAAAACGGCTACACCGGCGCCCTTATACAGGTTGATGGCGGGATTAATAAAGATAACATTAAAAGTGCCGTGAATGCCGGAGCATCGGTAATTGTTGCAGGAAGTTCTGCTTTCAAGGACGGCAGAATAAATGAAAATGTGAAAGAGATGAAAATACTGGGAAACCGGTGATTTCTGAAAGCTTTCAAACACCCAGGCATGAATAAAATTATAAAATTTTGCCACAGAGACACAGAGACACAGAGAGATTTTATTACAATATATGCTATTTACAAAATAATTATAATATTTTATTTTTTTATGATAAAGAAGACCTATTTATCATAAATTTTATTATACTCTGTGCCCCAGTGACTCTGCGGCTGACTTTTTAAGCAGTTCAATTTCTAATTTCAATTGACAAAAAAGTGGCATAAAAATAGTTTACATCTATTTTAGGAGGTGGTGAAATTGTCGGTAAAAATACGTTTACTCAGGGCTGGAACAAAGAAAAGACCTTTCTATCGTGTTGTTGCGGTTGATTCAAGAAAAAAAAGGGACGGCGATGTACTTGACTGGCTCGGCCAGTATCAGCCCATAGCCAGTACGAATCATCTCAATGTAGATGAAGGCAAAATCATTCAATGGCTCGGAAAAGGCGCGCAGCCAACAGATACAATCCAAAAATTACTTAAAAAAGCTGGAATCTGGCAAAAATTCAAATCTGTCAAATCGTAGCGAGGTAAAGAATGGATTATAAAGATCTGGTCATCTATATGGTAAAATCTCTCGTTGATCATCCCGATGATGTAACAATTAATGAGATTGAGGGTGAAAAATCGACCATTCTTGAACTCAGAGTTTTAAAAGACGATATTGGAAAAGTCATTGGCAAACATGGCAGGATTGCCAGGGCAATAAGGACTATAATCAATGCCTCGGCAACAAAAACCGGGAAAAGGGTAGTATTGGAAATTCTTGATTGACCAGGGCGATGAATTTTTAAGAATCGGGGCTGTCGCAGGGACTCATTCAGTTAAAGGCTGGCTTAAGGTATATTTAATTACAGATAATATTGAACGCTTTTCACAGGGCGGATATATTTTTCTGAAGCAGAAAGGGAGCTATAATAAATATATTATATCAGAATTCAGACCATATAAAAAAATGACAGGCCTCCTTAAGCTTGAAGGGATTGACAGCATGGAATCGGCTGAATTACTGAAAAAATGTGAAATTTTCATACCAAGAGAAATAGCTGAAAAAGATCGAAAGGAACTTGGTGAGAATACATTTTATTATTTTGACATTATCGGTTGTGACGTATTTCTTAATGAAATCATCTTCGGTATAGTAACTGATATTCTGGAAGCCGGCGCCGGAGAAATACTGATTATATTGGACAAGTCCGGTAAAAAACATATGGTGCCGTTCATTGAATCAATGGTGGATACAAAGAAAATCGGCGAAAAGAGGATTGATATTTATCCTTTAGAGGGATTGCTTGATATTTAACATTTTGACCCTTTTCCCTGAATTTTTTGAAAGCCCGCTGAAATCGGGATTACTTGGAAAAGCGGCAGAAAAAGGTATCATACGCATTAATTGTATCAACATAAGGGACTATGCCGACGACGGATACCGGCGATGTGATGATTATCCCTATGGAGGGGGAAGCGGAATGGTGCTCCTCCCTGAACCTCTCATAAGGGCGCTTGAAGATACGAACAGGGCAGGATCAAAAGTCCTGTTCCCCTCACCCGGCGGAAAACTATTCAGCCAGTCAATGGTAAGGGAAATGGGAATGTATGATGAGCTTACTATTGTGTGCGGCCATTACGAAGGGGTTGACCAGAGATTTATAGACAGGTATGTTGATTACGAAATATCATTAGGAGATTATGTATTATCAGGCGGTGAGTTTGCTGCCCTGGTAATAATAGATGCGCTGGCAAGGCAGATACCGGGATTCATGTCCAACAGTGAGTCACTTTGCGACGAATCCTTTGAGAACGATTTACTGGAATATCCCCATTATACAAGGCCGGGGATATTTGACGGAATACCTGTACCGGAAGTGCTGTTGAGCGGAAATCACAGGGAGATTAGTAACTGGCGCCTTCAGAAGAGCATTGAAAAGACCATGAAGGTCAGGCCGGATTTATATAAAAAATATCTTGTTAAAAAAATTAAGGGAGATTACTAAAATGGACATTATACGTGAAGTTGAAAAGGAACTTATGCCGGTCAGAAGAGATATAAATTTTGAAGTCGGCGACACCGTGAAGGTTCATTACAAGATAGTGGAAGGAACAAGGGAAAGAATTCAGATATATGAAGGGATTGTGATCGCCATAGACAATAAGGGGATCAGCAAAACCTTTACCGTGAGAAAAATATCCTTTGACGTTGGAGTTGAGAGGATATTCCCAATCTATTCACCCAAAGTTGCTTCAGTGGACGTTATAAGGAAAGGGAAGGCGAGAAGGGCCAAACTCTATTTCCTGAGAAAGAGAAGAGGGAAATCAGCAAAACTCAGGGAAAAGCGTATTAAAAAAGTGATCGATTTGAATGCGGGCGCGTCAAAAAGCGATACATCCGCCAATGCAGATGCCAAAGAATAATGAACATAAAAAAGTAACTGACACAAGACAGTTTATATCTACCCGGGAAGCGGACACTCATGTGCCCGCTTCTTCTTTATATCCCGCCTTTGATATTGAAAAAGAGCTTCTGAACAGGGGATTTGGTTTAATAGCCGGAATTGATGAGGCAGGACGCGGATCATTGTCAGGCCCCCTTGCGGTAGGAGTTGTTATATACGACATAAATTTCATATTAACACCTCACGAGTCTATCTACGGGCGCGTTCAGGATTCAAAAAAGCTCCCATCTAAGAAAAGGGAATCCCTTTATGATATAATAAAAACCCGTTCCCTTGTGGCCGAGGCTCTGCTGGCATCGCATAGAATTGTAGACAGGATGAATGTCAACAGGGCGACTGAGTATCTTATATCCGCCTTTTTGGAAAAAACCCCGATTATGCCCGATGTCCTGCTCATAGACGGAAATTTCTCATTTAAATTTCCCGTTGCATCCTTTTCAATCCGCAGGGGCGACTCAAGATCAATCACTATTGCATCGGCATCAATTATTGCCAAAGTGTACAGGGACTCCATAATGAAAAAAATGGATCCCCTGTACCCCGGTTTTGATTTTTCCGCGAACAAGGGGTATGGGACAAAAAAACACATGGATGCCATAAAAAAAAACGGATGCTCGCCAATCCACAGAATGAGCTATGAGCCCATGAAAAGCATGATGAATGATTCAGGCGTTGAGTTCAGCAATGAAAATTAATTCCCCCAATACAATAAAGTTTTTCATAAATTTAAAAAATGAAAAAAATTTCAAAGACATCCCTGCCGGCGCGGAGATCAGGGCAAAAATTATTGAAAGAACCGGCAGCAACTCTGCAATCATGGAAATACAGGGAAGGAGGGTAAAGGCTGAATTTACAGGAGGGCTGCCCGAAAAAAATTCACTGGTACTCAAACTTGAAGGGTCTGCCGGCAACGGATACACATTCCGGCTCATAAGGGAGCCCGACGGAAAATTCTTCGATGCCCTTTTGGATTATACTATTTTTTCTCGTCCATTTTTAATGAAAAGGGGGCTTGAGACATGGAGACAGTTTGGCAGCGATTTCACAGGCATATTTGAATTAAACAGGCGCCTTGCAGGTTCTGATGGCAAAAATTCAGGTAAAGGGGATAGTACCCTTAACCTCCTTAACAGCCTGTTAAAGATGGGTTTGAACAGGGATTCCATTATCAATCTCTCCCTGTTGCTCCAGGAAACAGAGCTATCCCCGGCTGTCTTATCTTTCTTATATGCCCTTACAGGCGCAGGCCAATTGAGTGGAAGGAAAAAGGATGTATTAAAAAATCTTGAAATTGAAGCCGTAATTTCCGATATTATTAATCAACTGGATACTATTGAAGAGAGCTCATTGAAAGATAAAGTAATAGATGATATAATTGAATTACTATTATCAATACAGATGGGGAAAGATGAATGTACCGATGGTGAAATGTACATTTTTGAAGAACCGGAATTTAGATCGATACGTTATCTGTTTTCAAAGGATTCATTAATTTTTGCCTTAAATTTTTCAAATCTTGGTAATATAGAGATTATAGGGAAAAAATCGTCCGGGGCAATATATTTATCATTATTTTCTGAAAATGAAAATGTAATATCCATCTTAAAGGATTCAGTTGGAAAAATATATGACGAATTTTCAGATTTAAATTTGAATGTAACCATTAATTTTTTTAATACTAAAATTTTGCTGGACAAAATTAAAGAAATAAGTAGTAGTTTTATGATAAACAGCACAATCGACTTCAGGGCCTGACATGGAATCTGAAAAAAAAGGCATCGCAATTCAATTCGGAATAGCTGCACCAAAAATTATTGCCGTAGCCAGGGGGAAACTGCTGGTGAAATTGCTTGAAATTGCCAGGAAAAATAACATAACAGTTTACAGGGATTCTGATTTGACAGAAATCCTGTCAACATTGAAAGTAGGAACGGAGATACCTGAAGATCTTTTTACGGCCGTATCAAGGATCCTGGCCTATTGCTACAGGATAAATATAGACTTCAGGGAAAAAATGAGGAGTATTGGAATCTGACAATGTCCAACATGCGTAAAATACCTGTAACGGATCTAAAGCCTGGAATGATTTTCAGCAAGGCTGTTTATGTTGATAAGAACAATATGCTCATTCCGGCAAATGTTGAACTTAAGGAGAGCGATTTAAAAAAGCTGGCCACCTGGGGAGTTGCGGAAATTGAAACTGCCGGAGAACTTGTCAGCGCCGATGATAATGGTTTGGACGGGAAAAATGAAGCTGATATATCGGGCTTTTCCAAATATGAAAGAAAGATCATTCATGATTACAACGAACTCCTTAAAAAAAGAAAAAGGCTTATTGAGATATACCAGAAGGCCAGGCTTGCCCTGGAGGAGATATACAATTCGATAAGAAATGATTCCCCTTTTGAAGACGGCAAACTCAAAAAATCGGTTGATGAAATAATCCAGATAGCAAATGAAAACAGCAATATCTTCCTCTTCCTTTACGGGCTCGAGGAAGGAAAGGATATTTTTGTATCCCACGCGATAAAAGCGACCTTCTATGCCATCAATATCGGAATCGGCATGAAATACCCCATGAACAGCCTTAGAGAACTGGGGCTCGGAACCCTGCTTCTTAATTCAGGGATGCTGAAGGTCCCCCTGTACATAACACGAAAACAGTCGAACCTCACTGACCAGGAATACAACCAGGTTAAAACACACACACTCCACGGGTACAGCGCGCTGAAGAAACTTGGAAATATCAGCGAAAAAGCCGCTATTATTACACTCCAGCACCATGAACAGTTCGATGGCAAGGGATATCCCCGGGGCCTTAAAAATACCGAAATAGATGAATATGCAAGGATAGTTGCCATTGCCGACAGCTATGAGTCCCAGATATCCAACAGGAGCTACAGGGCAAAGATGTACTTTTACAATGCCATGAGAAACCTCCTGTCAGGCGGAGTATCTAAATACGATCCTGAAATATTAAAAATTTTCCTTTCAAAAATGTCGGTCTATCCCATCGGCTCAATTGTTGAAATCAACGATTCACGTATAGGGATTGTAATCGGTTCCATTCCTGAAAAGCCTCTGAGGCCCATATTAAAAATGATTTTTGACAAAGACAAAAACAGAATCCAGGACACTATCATATTAAACCTTCTTGACGACACCTCAAGTTACATTGTGAAAGCCCTTGGCGAGGACGAAGTGGGGATTAACATCTTTGACGTTCTATGAAAAAAATTCTTCTTGTCAATCCCTATGAAACAACACAGTCAGGTTTTACCAACCCCCCTCTCGGCCTGCTGTACATTGCCGGGACTCTTATAAAAAACGGATTCGAAGTAAGGCTCGTTGACGGCTGTATTGAAGGGAAAGAAGCGGTTAAAAAAGCCATTGAGGATTTTCAGCCCCATTTCGTCGGCATAACTTCGTATACCCCCGGGCGGTTAAAAGCGATTGAAATCGCCGGCATGGCCAAGAGTTTCGACCCGGGCATCAAGGTTATCCTGGGCGGCGCCCATCCCACGATCATGCACAGGCAGATTATGGAAAACTACCCGTCGGTAGACTATATCGTCATCGGCGAAGGCGAGGTATCGTGCCTTGAAATTATTCAGGGAAAAAATCCCGCAGGGATACATGGTATTGTATACCGGGACAGTGAAGGGATTATTAAAACCCCCAACAGGACATATGTCGCGGACCTTGATACCGTCCCCTTCCCTGCATGGCACCTGGTTGATTATACCAGATATCCCAGCATCGACAGGGGAGTATATAATGGCATAAACCTGAGACAGGTCCCCCGTGTTTCAATAATATTTTCACGAGGCTGTACGGGCCACTGCGATTTCTGCTCAACATGGTGGATATGGAAAGGATGGAGGCACCGATCCCCGGTAAATATGGCAGATGAGATCGAACTGCTGTATACCGATTTCGGAATACGCCATTTCTGCTTTGCCGACGATGCTTTGACAATCAACCGTGAAGCTACGATCGGCCTTTGCGACGAAATTATAAACCGCAAACTCAAAATAGCATTCCATGCCACTACGAGAACAGATTGTGTTGACGAGGTCATCCTCGCCAAGCTCAAAGAGGCCGGATGTTATAAGATTGCCTACGGTATTGAGACTGCCTCTCCGAAACTTCTTGAGAACATGGGGAAGGAGAATGACATAGGGACGTCAGAAAGGGCGATAACCCTCACGAAAAAGGCCGGGATCATTGTCACTGCGCTGATCATTGTGGGGAGCGTGGGAGAGACTCCTGAAACTGTTCAGGAAACGGTGAATTTTTTAAAAAGGACAAAACCTGATGAAGTAGGTTCAGTAGGCGGGCTCTGGATTTTACCCGGCACGAAGCTCTACAGGGAATCAAAAAAAATAGGATTCATTGACGATAACTACTGGCTGAAAAATGAACCCTTTAAAATATATACTGTTGAATATTCCAGGGAGCAGCTTGATAAATTCAACAGGCAGGTATATGGATATAGGAATATATTCTCAAGAATCATTAAAAGGCTGAGAAAAAGGATCAGTTAAAAAACTATCAGAATCCACACCATTCATTTTCTGGAAACTATATACCTGCTAACCATCCGCATGACAAAATTTTTTGCGAATATTACCTCTTCAAACTTCAGAAAGTAGAGAAGCAGCAGATAGAGTATGCCGCTTAACATGAATGTCGACGCGATAATGAAAATATTGTTGTATTCATTAAAAACAGCCAGTTTCAACAATAGATGCTCCTTGATCATAAAACCTGCAGCCAGTATGAAGATGGATACCGACAGCAGCTTTAACACAGTAACATATTTTTCCCTTCGCCTCTCCTTTCCCGAAAGGTACATGTACATCCCGCCGAGGAACAGCGTACCGCCCCATGTAATGGGAAAAATAATAATCTTCAGGGATTCGAAGAATAATAAATTGAGTACGGCGCTTACTATGGCAATAAGCGACGCAATTACGGCAAACCGGAAAGACTGCTTTTTCGCTATCTGGGCCTGTCCAGCGACATTTATAAAAACAATCCCGATAATGCCGAACCCGAACCAGAAAAGGGTCTCAGCAGTAACATCGATATACTCCTTCATGAACTGGCCCCTGAAAAGCAGCAGTTCAACCATCTCCCTCGGGCATACGGTGAAAAGTATCACCAGCGGAAACACCCCGAGGTAAATCATCCTTATGAACCTGGTTGTCTCATCGAAGAATTCATCCTCCCTTTTGTTGGAATAAAGATTTGCCAGGAGCGGTGTAAGCACGGTTGAAACCACACCGAAAATTACACTCCGCGGCATGTCGATGAATTTCCTGGCATAATCCAAAATGGAAACGCTCCCCTCGCCGATATATGTGCACAGCATCTTCTCTATGGTAAGATGGATCTGCCCGAATACAAAGGTGAGATAAAAAGGGAGTGAAATAAAAATAAATGGTTTCACCTTCTCCCATCGCGGCAGGGACAACAGGAGGAGACTGTGATTCCTCCTATGAATTTTACGCAAGAGAATTATCAGGAGGATTATGGTGCTGATGTACGATGAAGCTATGAGTGAATAGATCCCGATGTAGCCAGTGAGAAGAATGACGCAAACCACATTTATACCGCCGGATACGAAGGAGTAGATATCGGGGATATAGTATGAGTCGTAGGCATTTAAAACAGCAATCCAGATGATTGTAATTTCATTTATAAGGAGCGAAGGGAGTAGCCACCTGAGCATAATGGAAAAAACATTTTTCTGGCTTTCGGTAAATCCCGGGGCAAAGACGCTGCAGATCACATCGGGAAAGAATTCGCCTGACAGGATGATTATCAGCGATACCAGGACTATCCCGCCCATGAGAGAGGAATGTGAATCAGCCAGGCGTCGGTCACCCTGCTCCTCCCTGATATGGACAAATTTTGCCCTGAATGTCTCATTTATGGGGCCGAAAAAAAGCTGGGTGAACATCAAAACAACGCTTCCACCCAGAACCCAGGCATCCCTTTCCAGGGAGGCTCCGAAATATTTGGCGGACAGCATAACGATATAGACCGATAAAAAAGCACGGATAATTTTTAGCAGGGCAAGGCCTACGGAAATCTTCCTCGGGGTGGATAAAAAGAATTTTATTTTATTTAAATTAATTATGTTCAATCGATTATTTTATTTCTGTTATTCGGATACACACTTGCCCTATCATTAATTTTGTCAAACAATTCATTGGATCAGGTTATGAATTTATTTAATAAATAATCGCAGGCGGTTTAAGTATAATATCATTCTCCAGCAGGTTATAAACAGATTTTACATATGAATCCGCAGATCTCTAGGAACATATATTTGTTGACATGTCCCCCGATTTCATATATTATCCGGGCTAATGAATTTGGCTGGAGGGAGCATGAAAATTTACCTGATACACGTTATCAATTTGGTGAATTATCCGGTATATTCCGGGTACTGTGCAGTTCAATACATCCCGTTTCCCCTCTTTTCATCCAATTATTTTCAGTGTAGAATTCTATTTACTTAACATGATTGAAAGAAAAATAAAACTGATCTACATTGTCAGCGCGCTCCTTATCATCGGATTCCTGACTACGAGCCTGGCAAGCTACTTTGTGTCAAGATCCTCTCTCCGTTCTGAAATTACATTGAACCGCCTTCCGCTCACCGGGGATAATATTTTTTCAGAGATCCAGAGGGACCTCATACCTCCGGTATTCATATCCTCGCTCATGGCAAACGATACATTTTTACGGGACTGGGTCATTCAGGGCGAAGGGAATGAAAATCAGATTATCAGATACCTGAATGAGATTCAGTCAAAATACAGCACCTTCACGTGCTTCTTCGTATCGGAAAAAACAAGGATATATTATCAATCAAAGGGTATCCTGAAAAAAGTTCATCCCGGCGAGGAGCGCGATTCGTGGTACTTCAGGGTTAGGGACATGAAAAACCTCTATGAAATCAATGTGGACCCGGACATGGCCAACAGGGACGCCATAACTATATTCATCAACTATAAGGTCTTTGACTACAGCGGCAATTATATTGGGGCAACAGGAGTGGGACTCACTGTTTTTGCCGTAAAAAAAATTATTGATAGCTATCAGTCAAGGTACGGCCGCAATATATACTTCATCAATAAAAGGGGCGATATCATATTGAGCGGATCAAAATCCGCCGGGAATTCAAAGACAATCCATAATATTAAAGGTCTCGATGTCATTTCAGGAGAAATTACCGGATCCGACAACGGCAGTTTCAGGTATGAGAGAGACGGGATGAACTATTTTCTGATAACACGCTACATCCCGGAGTTTCAATGGCATCTCCTGGTTGAACAGTCCGATGAAGAGACAATAAAAACCATTTACGATGCCCTCGTACTCAACCTCCTCCTTTGTGCAATTATAACAGCTGTTGTACTGATAATTACAAATCTGACAATTTCCAGTTACCAGAAGAGACTGGAAAAAATGGCGACAACGGACAAGCTTACCGGTATCCATAACCGCCAGTCCTTTGAAATCATATTCAGCCAGGAGCAGAAGGAATATGCGAGGACAAAGGAACCCATGTCCATCATCATGTTCGATATAGATTTCTTTAAGACAATAAATGACAATTTCGGACACCTTGCAGGAGACCATGTACTGAAAGTAGTGACTGAAACTGCCGGAAGGTTGTTAAGAAAATCTGATATCCTCTGCCGCTGGGGCGGCGAAGAATTTATTATACTATTAAAAAACTGCCCCTTCGACAACGCCTTTAATACAGCTGAAAACCTCCGGAATGGAATTAAAAATGAAGTTGTAAAATTTGAGGATAAAGAGATACGCACTACAATAAGCCTTGGAGTTACAGAATACCGCTATCCCGAGGATTTTGACGCTTTTCTGGCAAGAAGCGATAAAGCCTGTTATATGGCAAAACATCAAGGAAGGGACAGGGTGGGAAAATGCTGATTTCTGAATTTCTTTGTAGACAACCACATATTCAGATTTTAATCTGGCAATGAAATTAATTTACTATTGGGAAATCTGATATTTGATTAACTAAAAGATGGAGGAAAATATTGCCTGATTTTTATTTCTCATGCATATCAATAACACCGACCCAGCCATCAGGAAAGCCTTTATCCATATATTCTTTTATAGTATTCACATAATATAATGCCGCAACATCTTCTGAATTTATTTTCAGTACCTGGCTGAATTTTTCAATTGATTCATTACAATTCTTATTATAATAATAATTTAATCCTTTTTCGAACATGCTTCTTGTCTTTAAAATTTTTTCTATGATACTATTTTCATTACCGTCAATAACCTGATTAATCCCGATTGCCATATCCTTACCCTTTACCTTGACTTTGCCGAGAAAACGGGTGTTATATTTAATCGCTTCTTCGCCCATTTTAGATTTAACATCATCGCTTATAATAATATTGGCTCCAAAATGTTTCGTGAGCCCTTCCAGTCTTGAAGAAAGATTTACCGTATCGGAAATTACAGTACCTTCCATGCGTTTGGCTTCGCCAACGGTACCGAGCATTAAAAGACCTGAATGTATTCCAACACCAATGCGAACCGGAGGCCTATTGTCTTTTTTCCTGAATATATTATAGTCAATAAGATTTTTCTGCATTTCAATAGCTGTTTTTACAGAATCTTCCGGTTTTACAGGAAATATTGCCATTATCGCATCACCGATATATTTATCAATAAATCCGTTATATTGTCTGATGATAGGACTGATGATACCGAGATATTCGTTAATGAAATTGAACGTTTCCGCCGGAGTCATCTTCTCTGATATTGTTGTAAAAGATCTGATATCAGAGAATAAAACAGACATATCTCTTTGTACCTGGTCGCCTAATTCAACCTTCGTTATATCTTTTTTTCCGAGATGGTAAAGAAACTCAGAAGGAACGAATCTCTGATAAGCCGTATTTGTTCTTACCAGAGTTTTCTCAACTTTTTTCCGTTTTATAATATTTACTGTTAATATAAATATTACGCCGGAAAGGAAGACAATAATAAATAAAACAGTGATTACAAATTCCTTGTTCTCTTCATAACGTTCTTTAAAACTTTTAGGCTTATTGATTATTATTGCGCTGGATGGAATATCTTCAATAGCAATATTAAATTTTTTCATTACCTTATAATCAAATATATATTGATTCGGGCTGTCTTTTAAAACAGGAATAGTATCAACCGGCTGGCCCTGAATTATCAGGAGCGCCTTCTTCGCAGCTTCGGAACCCTGAGCATCACCACTGACGATCATCCCCCCCAAAGCACCTCTGTTCAGATAGAAATCCCAGAATGTGTATATGGGTCTCTTTACATTCAGGGAATAAATGTCAAAACTTTCCTCAAAGCTGTAATATTTTCCTTTATTATCCGTATTTACATGCATGGCAAGGATAATTGTATTTTCATGAAGCCCCTGAAGATAACGCTGATACGTATAAACATCCGCTTCTTCAAGAAACTCGAATTCGATCCCTGGATATTTTACCATGGCTTTTCTTACCGTTTTTCTATCCATTACAGAAGTTAACGTTTTATCTCCCACAACAACAATTTTTTTTGTTGCTGGATGGAGCTTCAGAGCAATATCAATAGTAGCCGGAACATCTGCTTCTTCTACGACACCGGTATAACCGTAATTATTTTTAATAATTTCATCGGAAAAAAAATTAATTCCGGTAAATACTACGGGGATTTTTCCAAAAAGCTCATTCCTGTATTTTAATAGAAAATTTAACGCCGCGTCATCCGCGGCGATAATCAGCTCAAATTTATTATTTTTATATTTGTATTTGTAAATTTTATAAAGAAGTTTTAAATTATCTTCAGTGGAAAATTTTTTTGTGTCCATGAATTCATATGTGACATCAAGCTGAAAGCCTCTGGCTTCAGCTTCAACAAATACTTTCTTCATTCCATTTATAAGACCATCGGCCCAGTTCATACCATAGTGATAGGAATGAAGAATAAGCACGTTTTTTTTAATATTTGCAAAACCATCGGTGCTGATTAGAAATAAAAGTACGGCAGCAGTGAGTGTTTTTTTGATCATTTATTTTCTCTTTTTCTGGATAATAATCTTATCAATTTCATTCCCATTTTCGTTTATAACTTTGAGAACAATTCTATCCTTGTATACATCGCCGATTAAAAGTGTATATTCAGGTTTTATGACATCAATTTTAATATCTTCTCTTTTTTTATTATACAGCGGCGCGCCTGCCGAGCCTATTATAATTTCCGGCATGATGTAATTAATTTTTAACCCCTCTATTCTTTCCGGGGACAGGTCCAGCCTTGCATACAGGTGCTCATGTGACGCTAAAATTGCGTCTGTATTATTTGCAATGAGGATCGACATGACATCATCCCGGTTTGCCGGATGGGCATGAAGGCTTTTTTTATCCTTGTAATGAGGGCCCACCGGGTAAAGGGGGCAGTGAACAATGAACAGCTTAAAATCTTTATCACTGTTCTTTAAATCGTTTTGCAGCCACTCCCTGTTTTCTTTAGGAACAAAGTATTCGAAAATTTGTTCTGTATGCACAAATTTATCCGGCGTAAGCTCTTTGTTGTCAGGCCCATCGTGTGTCATAAATGAAATAACAGTCGTAAAGTGCGTGTTTTTATGATCAAAAGAGAATGTTACATCTTTATATAGTGACGGGCCATTTTTAGGATTTGCATTTTTTTTAAAATATTTTCTGAATCGTTCTATGTATTGAACATTGCCGCCTTGAGTCTTTTCCTTTTGATCAACTATGTGATTTCCCGGAATTATATAAAGCTTGATACCGTGTTCCGCCATTTTATCCGCTACGATCTGATTCCATTCATCAACGGCTTTTAATCCCTCTTCGCTCCGGTATGCTGTTTTAGCCACCATATCCCCGTTAAAAAAAAGGAATTCCGGTTTTGGATCCATCTTGATGATGATATCCATAAATTTTTTTAATATATCAGAGGATAGCATTACAGGAGGTTTTGCATTGTAATCTCCCCTGGAATCGCCGGTAAAAACAAACCTGAATAGAAAATCATTTTTTTCCTGTGACGTCACCAGTGACGAACATGAAATTATAGCGGCTGACAATAGTATTGAAAAAAATAATTTTTTTATTTCCATGGAGTCTTTTCCTCTATTCGTAGTAGTTGTTCGTTGCTTTGGCAAAAGCCTCAAGTATCTTCGGCATTACTAAATTTCTATTTTTTACGCTCTTTTCCCTGATATAGACTATATACTGACTGCTGATCAGGACGGGTATTGATGAAGGGGCTGCTCCGCCATCAAGTATTTTTACAGCCATCTTAGCGGCAAGCTCTCCCTGCTCAAAAGGGGATACGGCTACGGCCATCATACCGCCGTCTTCAACAAAGAATCCCCAGCAGCCTATATCGGGAATTTTTAATCTCGGTTCAGTCCATTCTATAATTTTTTTGGGCGCGATAACCGAACCATCTTTGTCTTTTATTGTGTGATAATGGGTAATGAGAATAATATCTCCAATTTTGTTAGCTGTTTCAACAGCATTTTTCCATTCATCGAATGTTTCACACTGGATTGATTTAATAAGTTTCAAACGTCCCCAGTTCACAAGTTCAAGTTCATCATGTATAAATTTTGATGTGGTTGAAGCGTCGGATATATGTACAATCCTGTTTTTATCCTGGGGCAGGATTGATGAAAATACTTCCCTGAATTCCTGGAATGGAATCCTTTCCAGAATGCCTGTTACATTTTTCGCTTTATCGTAATCATATTCTTTTAATGTCGCGTTCATCCCGGTGAAAATGATATTTATGGACGGGTTATTATTATAATACATGGCAACATGTTTCTGCGCGTCATCATCAACGGCAAGAATAATATCAGGCTTCCAGGCATCTATCATTCTTCTTGCCGATTGTCCGATTTTTATTTTATAATCATGTGCCGGTTTTCTTTTCGTGTCCATATAAAAATAACGTATGGAATATGGTTTTCCTCCAAGAATGCGGAGAATGCCTTTATTGATATCAGTTACCCATGAATAATCGGTGTAATAACTGTGAAGAACCAGGATCCTCGATTTTCCCAAATTTATGGAAATAAGAAAAATTATAAGCCCTGCTATAAAAATTGATATGAGAAAAGATAGAATTTTCTTTTTCATAATATTCCAATCATCCTCCAATATGGTATGGAAACAAATAAGGCTGCAATTCTAAAAAATACAGAGAATGCGTTGATCCCGATTATATGATTCATATTAATCAGTTTATTTGACATCATCATTTCGTCAAAAAGAACATAGTATGTTGACTGATATGGTAAAAACCAGGCGTCGCTCATCATCAGTATTATGAATGCGACAATCCAGGCATTAAGGCCTGACAATTCAGCAATCGGAAATAGAATTGAAGCTAAAATTACAACTGTAGCGTTGTTGGGAATGAAAATTCTGAGCGATAGTATCACTCCTGAAAGCATAAGAATAAAAATATAAATATTTGATTTAATATATAACCCTATCCACATAAGATGATTTCCAAGCATAGCGTCAAGACCGGTAAATGAAATTGTTTTAACAAGGCCGATAAGGGCTGCCTGGTAAAGTAAAAATGTCCAGTCTACATGCTTTTCAAAATCATTTTTACTTAAAATTCCTGAAACTAAAACCACATAAAGGACTATGAGGCCTACCCAGGACATTTCAATTTTATGCAGACTCGAGGTTGCAATGCCTATCCCAAAAAGGAGCATTCCGCCCATTGCAGCCCATTCCTTCTTCGTCATGGGTCCGAGAATATCTTTCTGAACTTCAATTATCTCTTTTGAAAGTTTTGGTTTTTCGTTTTTCCCGTAAATCAGTTTGAGCGCTATCATTAATAAAACAAGCATAACTACAAACGATGGGATGGAGGCATAAAACCAGTATAACCAGGTAAATTGCTCCTGAATCTGGCTTGGGAATAGACCGAACATTACAAAATGTATGGCTTTACTGCTTAAAAAAGCTGATGAAAAAAAAGTAAAACCCATAAAAGCGGTAGAACCAAGGAGATTTGCAGCCGTACCTTTTTTTTCATATCCGAGAGAATCAATCATGTCTTTCAGAATCGGGACAGCCATTACTATCCTTCCATTCGCGGAAGGAAGAAGTGGCGTCATAATAATTCCAGTAAATAAAAGGGTTCTCGCGTGCCAATATTGGGACATTGGAAAATAATTCAATAGATTGATTACCAGTCTGAACATAAGACCCGAGGATACTAAAACCGAACTTATCCCAAAAACACTCATGGCCATGAAAAAACTGTCATTCGTAAAGCCCGACAGAGCAACTTTAGGTGGAGCGACTTGAAGAATAATAATGACGATTATAGCAAGTAAGCTTGGAATGAATTCATTTGCAAGCCTGAAAATCCACATCAGTACAGTTGCTGAAGCAACAGTAATGAATATGCCCTGTTCCCATGTAAAACCCATAGTATTGAGATTCAAGTAAATTATGAAAGGAACAATTATTGTCACCGCCCAACCGAAAATTTTCGAAGTCGAATTATCATCTTTATCAATTTTTAATTTGATGATTTTATCCATTTTTTCAAAAGAATAATGGTTGATAAGAGAACCGTAGGCGCTGTCTTTAAAGTGATTATTATTCTTTAGAATCTCATCAAAATTTTCTTTTGGAATGGAAATTATTTCTGAGGTTTCAAGAGCAGTGGCATTAAGGAGATATTTAGAGTTTTTTCTGATCGATTCTTCACCGAATGAGCCTGAATCGAGAATTTTTATGCTTCTTCTATCGGATCTTAGTTCAATTTTACCGGAAATTATTAAAAAAATATGACCTGCATCTTCTCCGGTTATATAAATTTTCTCACCCGGTTCGCAGCTTTTTTTTTCTATAAATGGCATTAAGCGTACTATATCTTTTCTGGTACAAGCTGAAAAAAGCTCCGCTTCAAGTAATAGATCACCGATTTTTTTCTGATTATTATCCATATTTTTTTCCCAGATTGAAATTTAATAACACGTTTTTATAACACTTTTTTTTAAAAAAAAAGAACCTCGAATAATTAAAATTTCTGATCCTCTTAAAATAATTTCCCTTTATCAGACACTTAGAAAATAAAAAATGTATTCTTAATCTATATCAATTTATTTTATATAGGTATTGTGTAAAAATCAAGAATAAAATTATTAAATACTGATCAAGGCCGCATTGCCGGGGCTGATACAGCCGGATGGATGACAAAAATGCTGATTTCTGAATTTCTTTGTAGACATCAATATGTTCAGATTTTAATCTGTCAATGAAATTATTATTCCATTGGAAAATCTGATATTTGATTAACTGAAAAATGGAGGAGAAGGGAATGGGTAAAAATTCCGGGGATTACAGGTTCCTTAAGGCCTGCAGAAAGGAAGAGGTGGACTGCACTCCTGTATGGATGATGAGACAGGCAGGCAGGTACCTGCCAAAATACCGCAAGATGAGGGAAAAGCACTCTTTTCTTGAGATGTGCAAAACCCCGGAGCTTGCTGTTGAAGTGACCCTTCAGCCCTTTGAGCTCATAGACCTGGACGCTGCCATTCTTTATTCCGATATTCTAATCCCCGTTGAAGCCATGGGTATTGATCTGGAATTCATTGAGTCCAGGGGCCCGGTAATTCATAATCCGGTAAGGACTCTTGCAGATATAAAAAAACTGAAGGTTGTTGACCCGTATGAAGGCGTCCCATTTGTTATGGAAGCCATAAAAATACTCCGCAGGGAACTCGATGGAAAAGCCCCGCTCATCGGCTTCAGCGGCGTCCCTTTCACCCTTGCCAGCTACATGATTGAAGGAGGAGCATCAAAAAATTATCTTGAAGCCAAACAGATGATGTACAATGCCCCTGCAATGTTTCATGAACTCATGCAGAAAATAACCGACACGGTCATCGCGTACCTGAACGCCCAGGTTGATGCCGGAGCCCAGGCCATACAGGTTTTCGACAGCTGGGTAGGCTGCCTCACTCCACAGGATTACAAAAAATATGTCCTCCCCTATTCAAAACAGGTGCTCGACAGCATCAAAGGCGGCGTTCCCAGAATTCATTTCGGAACGGGCACTGCCGGATTTCTTGACCTCCTGAAAGAAGCCGGAGGAGATATCATCGGCGTTGACTGGAGAATCGACCTTGACACGGCATGGGAAATTCTCGGACACGACGTTGGCGTACAGGGAAATTTTGATTCCTCGAAGCTCTTCGGAACTGAAGAAATTATAGAGGAATCGGTGAAGGATATTTTGGATCGTGCCGGAAACAGGCCCGGGCATATATTCAACCTGGGACACGGTATTCAACCAAAAACACCCCCTGAAAAAGCCGCCTTCCTGGTAGATACTGTTCACAGGCTGAGCCGGAGAAAGTAAGGGTGCATGATAGGAGTAATCCTGACAGGTTATGGAGGCCCGGACTCCCTTGACCAGGTAGAGCCCTTTCTGAGCAGTATTGCCGGCGGTAGAAAATTTACCCCGGAGCAGGTTGAAGGGGCAAAAAAAAGATACAAGATGATAGGCGGCAAATCCCCGCTCAATGAAATAACGGTAAGGCAGGCTGGAGCCCTTGAGGCCGAGCTAAACAAAGAGGGGGAAGAATACCTGGTAAAAGCCGGAATGCTCCATCTCCCGCCCCGCATACATGATGTTATAAATAATTTTTTTGATACAGGCATAAAAAAGCTGGCAGTCGTGACCCTGGCGCCATTCAGGTCAAGAGTCAGCACTGCAGCATATTTTACAGAGGCTGAAAAAGCCCTGAAGTCCCACAGCACAATGGACTCGGTCTATGTCTCCGGCTGGAATGTGCACCCGGGATACCTATCAGCACTGGCAGAGAAAATCAATCAGGCCGCTTCAGTTCTCACTGAATCCGAATTGAAAGATACGCATATCCTCTTCAGCATTCACAGCCTCCCGGAAAGCTACATACAGGAAGGTGACCTCTATGTTGATGATATCAATGAAACAGTAAAAAAACTAATCCCCCTCATAACATGCAGCAACTGGCACGTTTCCTACCAGAGCAGAGGCCGTGGAGAAAACTGGCTTGGCCCAGACACCGAAACCCTGATGAAAAAACTTGCCGGGGAAAAAGTAAAAAATATCATAATAGCCCCGATAGGATTTATTTCGGATCATGTTGAGACCCTTTTTGACATTGACATAACATTCAGGAAACTGGCAGAGGAACTTGAAGTGAACATGATACGGGTTCCGGCCTTGAATGATTCGCATCTATTCATATGCGCGCTGGCGGATGAGATAAAAAAGTCGACTTATCACTGGATCTGAAACAACATTAAACAGGTATAATGGAATAATTTTATGAAAAAAATAGTAATCATAGGCGGAGGGGTTTCCGGACTTACAACGCTCTATTACCTGAAAAAGATGCTCGGTGAGAAAGGCATCAGCGCCGGTATCCTCCTCCTGGAAAAGAGTGAAAGACTTGGCGGGCAGATAAGGACTGAATACGTGGACGGGTATATCATAGACGGCGGTTCCGACTGCTTCATAAGAGACAAGCCCTGGGCCCTGGAACTCTGCAGGGAGCTCGGCATAGAGGACAGGCTGGTCAACACAAGGGATGAGAACGGCGGAACTTTCATTTACCGGAAGGGGAAACTCCATGTGCTCCCGGAAGGGCTGATGACCCTGGTGCCGGCAAAATTCATGTCCTTTGTCACAACTGGACTCTTTACCCTTATAGGGAAGCTGCGAATCGGCATAGAGATATTGATTCCCCGGAAAAAGGGGAATGACGATGAAACCCTTGCAGGCTTTGTGACAAGAAGGTGCGGCAGGGAGCTCCTTGACATGATCGCTGAGCCTCTCATTGCCGGCATACACGCAGGCGATCCTGAAAAAATGAGCGTGAAGAGTACATTCCCCCGTTTTCTCCAGATGGAGCAGGATTATGGAAGCCTTACAATGGCAACCCTGGCTGCCAGGAAAAAGATGAAGGAGATGGCGAAAAGGCCGGGATACTCATCGCAGCCGCAGAGATCCTTTTTTATATCTTTCAAAAACGGAATGTACGAATTCATCGAGAGACTGGTTAACAGCGTACAGGGCGAAAAAATTGAAACAGGGATTGAAGTATTTGAAATTTCCAGAAGACAGGGCGGAGGATACCGCCTGCTGGTCAATGGAGGAAAGGAGATAGAAGCCGATGCCGTTGTAGTAACGACCCCTGCCTATGTATCTGCCGTGCTGTTGAAAAATATCAGCCCGGAAATGTCAGAGAGCATGAAAAAAATTCCTTACATAAAAACCGGGACCATATCGCTGGCTTACAAAAAACAGGACATTGAGAAGGCCCTCCCAAAGGCATTCGGCTTTCTCATTCCCGGAGTGGAGAAGAGGAGCATGATGGCGGCAACATTCACTTCCATGAAATGGCCCGGCAGATGCCCGGAGGGCACAAGCCTCATACGATGTTTCATCGGAGGCAAACACAATCAGGAACTCATCGGGAAAAGTGATGCCGAAATAATACAAACTGTCAGGGATGAATTGAAAATCATCCTCTCCATTGACGCAGAGCCTGTTCTCACCAGGGTATTCAGATGGATCGACAACATGCCGCAGTACAATATCGGCCATACGGACCTTATCAAAACTATCGACCGGGAAATGGACAATAACAACAGGCTCTATGTTACCGGCTCGGCTTACAGAGGAATAGGCATCCCTGACTGTATCCACAATGCCGAAATTACGGCCAGGAAGATTGTTGACGGAATGAGCACATAGCATTCGACCTCACCCCGCCTCCGGCGCGGTCGCAGACGCCTTTTTGCACCTCCTGTGCGGCGTCTGCACTAAAGCATCCTGCTTGTCGGCAGTGCGCTTTTTTGCCATCCTGGCAGCGCACTGCATTAAGGCTTCCTGCCTGTCACCTCTCCTGGGAAGAGAGGGCTTTGTGCAAGCAATAAGGAATCGAAATGATGGTCTTCAGTTTATGTGAATCAAAAAATAAATTGAGCATTACTGATTGCCATAGTATTTATATATCCAGAGATCAAGAAGTTTAAGGCCCTGGATCTATTAATCATAAAGGGTATTCTGCTTGAATTAACTGTTTTGATAATTTTAATCCTTATAAAAAATTTCCAATTTATTTTAATATCTTTATTCAACTCCAGTAATATACAGTATATTGCTGGATCATGTGACAGCAGATATATTGAATATTGATTGATATGAGGCTCATATATAGTATTCAACATATCAATTAGAAAACCAATTATGTAAAATAGTTTTAAGCTTTAAGAATGACCTATCTGAACATCTCTGTAAACTTACTTTTTCTGCCAAATATTGATATATTGATGAAGAACGGGGTTTATGAATAAATCTGAGAGCAGCCTCAAGGGCTTCCTTAGGACGGTCAGGTTTTATTTGACCTTCCGCTATAAATCCTTGTTCAATAAGCCAATCAAAACAATTTGTATCATTTGAATCCCATCCCAATGCTTCATCAACATGAGGTGAATCACTCCAAACCCAAATTTCTAATTCCGGTTCGATAATTATCACAGCTGCTTTATCATTCCAACCTGTAATTTTTAAATTTTTCCCAATTTCATGTTCTATATCAGAAACCGACTCATGATTACAACCACATCCTTCCATATCAAATATTATTAATGCATGATTGTACTGGTTTACGAATGGCTGAAGATATCCAACACCATTTACTCGGCAACCAGGATCTTTTTCAGGATGGCGTCTTATATCAAACTGAAAATCTCGTAAATCTAATGATTTATTCCGAGTTAATATACCCTTTAACATGGCTTCCATATTTCGATCAGCAACTAACACCAATAAATCTTTTTTATTTGATTGCATCATCCAAGAACTCCGCTGGCAAACAAAGTACTTAAATTTGGTTGACCCTTCCAATCCCTAAGTCCCGGATGGTTGGTTCCAATGACTATGTCTGTTGCGCCTGACTCAGTTCTTTTAAAACATAATACTGAATTAACATCTGACATGCTAATAATTACAGGCGAATGTGTTGCCAATAATATTTGCGCATCATAAACTGAAGATAGTGATTGAAAAACAGTTTCAACTGCGCCAGGATGAATACCATTCTCAGGTTCTTCAATTAAGTACACACCGGAAAAATCCGAGAGATATGCAGGAATTGTTAAAGCAAGTAATCTCAGAGTCCCATCCGATGCCATCCAGGATGGAATCTCAAATCCGCCCTGATAACATATAGTGAGATATCGATGCTTGTCTTCAGGTCTCTCAATTGTTTTAATGCTCTCAATTTCAGGCAGGGCGGTCTGAATATGAAGGATCCAATCCCTGTATCGTTTCTCATTAGATTTAAATAATTCTTCAATTACCCATGGAAGATTTGAGCCATCTGGTTTAAAACTGCGCCCCTTTCCAGGCGGACTTGCTTTTTTTATTGCAAGGCTATTTAATATTATCGTTTGAACACCTTGAATTAGAAGTTGTTTTAACCATAATGTAGCAGGTACTCGTGTTTCATCTTCAGGTAAATTTGCGAGTGTTGATTTTTTTGGACCAAGTCGTATAGATGGATACCAGCCACCTTTTCCTGTTTCAGATTTTATTTCTGAATAATAATTGTCATTTCCCCCCTCAGCTTTACTTAGAACTGTGTTTTCACCTGTTTTTCTTTTGCTAAATATAGTTACCGGCACGATGGGTTCGATTGGAAATAAGACACGTTGGGGTGATGATGAAGCTATCCAATTTTTCAGAATCGCCCTTTCTTCTAAAATACCATATTCAAAAGTTTCATTATTGAGCATCCCAACACGAACTTCATACCGAATTGTATCATATCTATTACTAAAGTGGAGTCTTTTCTCATCTGGTATCGCTGCTTCAATAGCAAGTTCAAAATATCTTCCTTGTCTTCCCCATAAAAGATCTTCAAAATTTTGTGTTCTATCAGTTATTGCTTTGTCTATACCGTCAGAGACAAGATGTCCAAGAAACGCAATGACATCAAGATATGTGGTTTTCCCGCTAGCGTTTGGACCAACAAGGACATGAAATGCATCCATAGGCTGACTTATATAACGAAGACATCGGTAGTTAAGCGCTTCAATAAGACGAATCATGGTTATTACCTGACATTAATTTATTGTTTATATATTTGTAAATTATTAACTATATTATAAAATTATTCAACTTATTTTCACATAGATTCCCTACTGAGTAACTATTAATCTATCTTTTAACTCTAAAGCTAACCCTTCATAGTCAGGGAATACAGTTGAGTTTGATATACCTGCTTTTTTAAGCTCAGAAAAAATTGATATAACATTCTTATTATAAATAACATACTTTTTAAAAAATCCATTTTTTAAAAAGTATGAATTCATCAATAATTTTTCAAATCCTAATTCCTTTATGCCATGAATTGTAAATACACTTTTCTGAACCAGCATTCTTAAATGAACATAAGAAGGCTGTACTGCTATTGGCAATAAGTTTTTATACTTTGCCATGCCAAATGACCTTCTAAAATAATCAACTCCATTTTCATTTGCCCATGTGTTAGGAAATATATCTAAACTTGATATTTTATTTAGCTCAATTGGATGGATCATCCAGATTGCAGGATTCTTACTTTTTTTCAAATCCCGAATAGCAAAAAAAAGTGCAATTAATGGGCTTTCAGTCCAATCAAGTAATCTTGTTGGCAAGCCAAAATGTTGCATGAGAAACAACCACTTATCAATTCTTTCTGTTTCAGGTGAATTTTCAAAATGAATTCCTCTGTTTCGAAATGTTGTACTCATCCAAAATTCATTATATTTTTTTCTAAAAATTCCTGGTTTTGGATCTTCCTTAACATTATCCTGGCCTCTAAACCAGGGACATTCCATTTCATTATTCCTTTTCCATTTTTTTGTATCTTCCTTAATAGCATTTAAATAATTACTTAAAGAAGTCACTTCAGTGCATGGAACATTTTTTGAATATTCTTTAATTAATTTATTCACGTTATCCCTCACCATCCCTTCTGCAGATACTTCTTTTTCTCAAATGAATCCAGCACTGTTTCACAAGACTCCCAGTCTATATGCTCAACTGTGCTGTTACGGATTTCAAAGGGATGCTGCTCTGGGACAGAATCAATTATACTCTTAGCGTACTCAATATCATTTTCCGCCACCTTAACCCATACATCTTCCAGGACATCAGGAATCTGGCCGAACATATCATATATACTCTTTAAGCGATTAGACAGCAGACTGTGTACCCTGTCTTCCACTGAATCCTTATATCTAAGATTATATATCCATACATCATCCATGACCTGCCCGATACGTTGGATCCTTCCTTTCCGCTGTTCCAGCCGAGTAGGGTTCCATGGAAGGTCAAGATTTATTAAAGTGCTCAATGTCTGGAGGTTGAGCCCCTCTGAGGCAGCATCCGTACCTATGAGAAGCTTGAGCTCTCTCTTTTTTACAATACTCTTGATTTCTTCTCTGCTTTTTCTATGAAATTCCCCATTTACAAAAATTCCCGATTTCTCCCCACCGGCATATAATCCAATGTTCAAATCTTTTCTTTCATTAGAAATCATTCCAGCAATCCAATATGCAGAATCATAGTATTGTGTGAAGATTATACAGCCACGATTTATCCAGTCATCGCTAAATAATATTTTAAGAATTATATGATATTTAGGATCATACTGAGTATTGGTTTTTAACTTTTCTACAAAAAGCTGAAGCTCCAGTTTTTCTGCATCAGTGAGTTGTTTGATATCGCTCTGGTCACTAGTATTCGATTTCCTTCCCCGTTTCTCAACCTCTTCCTCATATATCAGCGCTTCTACATCATCATCTTCATATTCCTCATATTCTTCAACTTTTCCCCATTCCCTCAACATCTTCTCAGCAGTTTTTTGTCCGGCAAACATAGAACTCCCTACTCTTTTCAAAAGAAGGGTCTTTAAAAAACCTCCGCTGGGTACCCGCTTTTTCAGCATATCGCAGAACTTTTCAGCATGCTCATAGGCTTCCTTTAAATATGCAGGCAATATAACTGCGCCATTTTCATCCTCTCCATACTCTTTAATTTCTGATAATACATTATTTTTCATAAACTCTTTTGACCTCACCCCGCCTCCGGCGCGCCCTCTCCTGGTCATTTCGGCTCCGCTCAATGACCGGCGAAGTCCAAACGACCGATAGGGAGTACCGCGCTTGCCTGTATTGTCCTCGTTAATTTTCTCCACATTATATCAATCAATTGCCGAGGCCACGGACGGCCGAGTCAATACATCGGTATTCATTTGCATTTCAACACCAAACTCACAATTGATACTATCAGGGCAATAATTGAAATAATCAAAGACAATAACCATGATTTATTCTCTCTTATAACTGTTGTAAGCCAGCATTTGTCAGTTGCTGCAAGAATACCTTTTTCTGTTATATCAATTTGATTATTTGAATCTTTAATAAATTCACTGCTGTATAATCTTAAAATGGCCCTTTTATATTTTGCATCAATTCTTTTATCCTTCTTTTCAATACTGTTTAGTTTCTTGATTTTTAAAGAAATACAAAGTAATTCAAAAGAACCAAGTTGAAAGCCGTCTTTTCCAAAACGGTCTTGTATTTCGTACTTGGTTATACCTTTATAAGCGGGAGATTTCTTGTTCAATAATACTGCAAGTTCATCCGGCGCTTTCCAGTATTGATAAATGACAATAAGGATTTTTCTTTCAAAAATACTTATTGTCATTGGTTTTCGCCTTCAACGATTTTTATCTCCTCCGGGGTTAAACCATACAGCTCATACACCATGCGGTCAATTTCCTTTTCGTATTCTTTGACCTTTGTTTGTTTGCTTGGGTTTTGTTGATAGCCGTCGGATTGGGTGAGGGAGAGGATTTTATTGACGATATTGATGAATGGTTTTTGGTCATTGATACTTTGATAAATAATTTTTGGTATTGGTATTTGTGTGATATAATAATCGATAAAATGCATTGTCCGAATAGCTCTATTATATATAAAATTATAAGCATACCAGTTGCAAAAAGTTGATTGATAGTAAGCAAGTAAGAACTTTTTATCGATTTTATTATCTTTAACTTTTATTTCAACGCAAGTATCGTTTATCAATCTACGGTTAGCATCATAAAATATGGTAATACGAATGTGTGGGCATGGATTTTGGATATGAGCAATAATTTCCTGAGCAACAATTTTGTCTTCTTGATATTGTGACAAATATTTTTTTGCGATTGTTCCATTTAAAAATCTTATTTCTGATTTTAAACCATAATTATTAATATCTATTCCTTTTACACAAGCAACATTATTCTTAGGTTCAAATGATAAGTACTTTGTAATATTTGAAATCCCTATCTCTCCTTTAATAATATTTTCAGTATTTTCTATTGAATTTTTAAATAATTTATTCATTAAACCAATTGGATAAAGCCCTTTATATATTTGTGCATTTTTTAAATCTTTTGAAAATATTTCTTTAATCTCAAAATAACCATGATTATTTATACTGTTATCATTTTGATTTAATGTGATTATAGAAACATTATTTTTTCTTTGATTCTCTTTTATTAAAGAAAAAGAAACTTGTTCAAGTAAGACATTTTCAAATGCTTTGCTAACATCCATTAAATAAATTAATGAATTTTTAAGCCAAAGCTCTCTAACTTCTTTCCAAGATTGCCCATAAAGCGATTTCTTAGGAATTATTAATGTTAATATTCCATTTTTACTTGTTAATTTTTGATTTGAAAAAATGATAAATAATTCTGCAATATCACCCGAGGGAAATGAAATGGATTTACTTTTTCTAAAATATTTCTTCTCTTCTTGACTTAATACATTTCTAAAACCATAAGGTGGGTTACCAATCACCACATCGAACCCTCCTTTAGAATGAAAAACCTCAGAGAAATATACTTCAAAATCAAACTCCGAGTGCCCGTTTGTAATCTGACTTATAAGGCCATCAATTTGTTTTTTATATTCCTGTTTCTTCGTAGGATTTGTTTCATTGAAATATAGCGGTTTTAATTTTTCCAGTTCCTCAAATAATCCGCTATTGAAAAGATTCTTTTCCACTCCCAGTAATGAATTCCCGCAAACAATTTTATAATCCAGGTTTGGCAACGGTTTTATCTGTTTTATATCATCTTCATCAACAACAAGCGAAAGCCAGAGCCTAAGTTTTGCTATTTCTATGGCACCTGGATCAATATCAACACCGTAGAGTGATTTTTCTATACAATCTCGTTTGAAATGATAAACAGTTCTTCCTTGATCTTTAATAAAAGGGGTAAGGGCATTACGTGCCCGCACAATCTCGCTCATCATGCCAACTGGAAAAGCACCACTACCGATTGCTGGGTCGCAGACTTTTATGCCGGCAAGTTTTTGATCTATATCATCTGCTGATTTTCTAATGTTTTCAGGAATTTTATAGTAATAAGTGCCGGTTTCTTTACCCGATTTCTCCACATGAGCTTCGTTTTCGCTTACATGCTCACCATAATGCACAAAGGTTTCTATTTCTTCTTTCAGAATTTCAGGTTTAGAATTATGCGCAATGGTTAAATTAAGTTGTCCGGTTTTACCTTCGTTACCGAACATGTCAAATTGTTCATCACCGAGTTTTTCATAGGTGACTATGCCCTTATTCAATTCGGTATAAAGGTAATTGATAAGACTTTGCTGGCACATGTAATGTACGATTTCGCGAGGGGTATAATATACGCCATACTGCTTGTTAAATTTACTCTCATCTCCTTTTTTTCCGCTTTTTAAAGCCTTTTTAAATTCAGCATAATTATCCGGACGTATGGCATTAAATTTTTCATAAGCCTTGCCGAGAAGTTCCGGGTCAATGGCGACTTCTTTTTCCAGAGGTTCGTCTTCTTTAACGGTAAAATTATACCGGTCGAATATATCAAGAATACCGTCCCCGATATCGCCTTCTTTGGTTTTTTTGGTATTTGAAAAAAGCTCATTGGGAATAAAAATATCTGTATGCACCCAGTCATAGTTGTTCATGGGATCAAAAAGTCCGCCGTTTAAGAAAGGAATCTTGCAGTTGAAGTGGCTGTAATAGTGGTCATCGTGACTGCGGTCTATACGAAGCGCATCGTAAAAAAGTGGTTCGAGTATATCATTGAAAAAGTTATTAAATGTGCTATGTTTCTTTTTAAAAAGTTCGCGTAAAAATTGTTTTGAACCGGTTCCCCATTCAGAGTCTCTTTGTACTCCAAACCACCCTTTTTTTTGCAGAAAATAAAGAAATACTATTTGCCCCAGGAGTTTTTTGGCAAAATCAACGGTATTTACTCCTTTTTTATCAAAGTCATTTTTAATGATAGTATCATCTTTTATGACCTTATCAAGTTCTTCTTTTGTTTTAAGGAAAAGATCACGGTATTCTATAAAAAATTTTTTTGTTACTTTTTCAATATTGAATGAATCTTCAATTTCTGACAATGTCGGGTTATGGTCGTCGTTTGTTATAAGGGGCATAAGACGGCTTTGGGCAGTATGGCTGTTTTCATGAGTACCTACAAGAAATGACCATCGCCGTGCCGGAGTAAAATCCTCTATTATTTTTGTTTTACCGTCTTTTTTCTCAAACCGGTAATCCATTTTAACCAGTGAAAATCGCCAGTCATCGTTGTCTGGGGAAACAAAAGCAACCAGAGCGGCGTCCTTCATCTCACCACCACGGCTGCCGTTCAAATACTTTGCGATATAATTTCTCTGCATTGTCCGGGCTCGTTCAATGGATGTTTCTTTTTTAAGCTGGACTATGAGGATGTCGATTTTATGTTCGCCGTCGTTGTATTTGCCGATTCTTTCAAGGGATGTTATATGCTCTTTAAATGAATCATGGATATAATTCCCCTTGTAGGTGAATGGAGCCTCTTCAATTTGATTGAGAAGATTTTTTATGAAATATGTAAATCTGGTTTTATCAAATGAATTTTCAAATGTGACTTTTACAATTTTTGCCGCTTGCTTTTTTTCCATTATATTTTTCCTGCAATAGTTAAAAATACTTGACTTCCAGATACTTGTATTGATATTTTGTTAGTAAGTCCTTGAACAGCGAAAGCAGGCTCCATGCCTTGTGCGGCGAAAGTCGCCTAGCTGTCTAAAGGACTTATTTTATTTATATCAAATGGATTTTTAGAGTTATAATAATTATTTGGATATTTCGCTGTATCAAAAATATCCTGGATCAAGATTACTTTATCTTTAATAAAATTATAATATCTCATATCTTTTTTTTCATAAGTACGGTTTAAAGACCATAACAAATAGTCGATAACCTGTAGTAGCGCAATGTGAGACGGTTCTTGTATAAAAATTCTTATTGAATTATTGCTTTCACTCCCCCATTTTTTTTGAAAAGTTTCTTTCGATTTTTCAAGCGCAGATTTCATATTTTCTTCACGAAGCACATTCCCCATTTTAGAAAAATAAATATCAATTTCGGAATAGAGGTGAAGACGATTTTCAAATAGTTTTTCTACCATGTATTCATAAAACCGGGATGTTTTATTATTAAACTTTTTTTTGAATTGATCTGCATTTTTTCGCCCAACAACAACAAAACATTGAATGTCCATTTTTATGATCTCTTTAAATACTTTTTCACGAACCTCCGGGCAGTCATCTTTTGCATGAAAGTGTTTAATTGATTTTGACAATGAGGGTATTAAGGAGAGATAACGATCATTTTGTAAATCATTTCTTATTTTTTCCAGGGCTTTATGAATTACATTAGGATTCTTACATTCCAGAAAACCCACAATAAAAACCCTGCTGGCTTTGCCGGTTTTAACAAGATCAATCCCTTTTTTGTCAAAAAAAACAGTATCCCCGGATTCATCTACATAGTAATACATTTTTCCCATTTCTACAGTTTTCATGATACGTCAATCCCGGTTATTTCCCACTCAGATACATTGAAAGAATGACTTCCCGTTTACCTGAGGTATGAGGGTTTTGTTCAACATAATGTCTTTCCAAAAGTCTTGAAGGTATATTGGTTTGTAATATTGCAAGGACTTTTAATGGATTTTGCATTTCAGCATCAAGTTCATTAAGGGCTTTAAGCGTTTCTTTTGTTGTTTGCTTAGGAAGGCCGCCTTCTTCGAGACGTATAAATATTTTTTTTAAATACATTTCCTGATCGTCCGTAAGCTGCTTTGTTGTTTTAAAAACAGCTTTTATTATTTTTAAAATTTTGAAAGCACTGTCTTTCCCACGCCGAGATTGCGGGTCAATCATGTCTTCTGTTGTGGTAATGGTGAAAGCCTCTTTGTTTTTATCGAGAAAATCGTAAATATGTGCGGGTAATTTCTGACGTTTTTCTGTTTCTAAACATTCAATCATTTCAGCAGCGCTTAGAAAATCAAGTTCCTTTGTCTCAATGTTTGCTCCAGACATGAAAAACTTTTGTAATTTACCACGTCGGAAATAGGTAATAAGAAAATCTTTATTATTTATATCGGTTTTAGCAGAGCGAGCTTTCTTGGGCAGTCGTTTAATTACCTCAAATAGATCAGGTTTTTTATCCCGTATTTCCTTAATAATTTGTAAATATTTCAATTCGCTTGATTCGTTCTCATCTTCTCCAGTAAGAGTCTTTTTAGAAATGAGCCGGTTGAAAAGTTCGTGAGACCCAACCGGTTCACCTTCGGTGAGAAGCGCAGCGTCTCCGCCGAGAAGTGTTAAAAATGCGTTGATTTTTGCTTCAGCGGCTTCTTTTAATTTTATCTGGTCATTCGATTGTTTCGTTGGAAAAAAGTTAAATGTGTAAATAACGTCAAAAATCGTATCAACACGGTTAATGCGGCCGACCCTTTGCATCATCCGAGTCGGGTTCCATGGAATGTCATAATTGATTACAACATTGGAACGATGCAGGTTAACGCCTTCAGATAATACTTCGGTTGAAATAAGAATGCGGTAATCATCTTTCGGATGACGAGATTTAGCATCAAAATTTTCAATGACTTTATCTCGAATAGCTTCGCTGGAACCACCTGAAAAACAAAGAGCGGTGTTCGGAAATGATTCGTTAATATGGGTTGAAAGATATTCAGCCGTTTCCTTTGATTCGGTAAAAATTATGAGTTTATTTTCTTTAAGAATTTTGTTTTTATTGAGTTGTAATTTAAAAGATATAAGTTTGGGATCACGATTGATTCTTTGCCATAATACTTTTATATTCTGTAATATTTTCAGATCGTTTTGTAAATCATTGATGAACTCTTCTCTGAATGAATCACTTGAATATTTTTCAGCTTTACCCTCATCAATAAGCCGTTGGATAGCTACGTCATCATCATTTTCAAGAAACTCAAATATTTTATTTGTATGTTTCTTGCTTACATAAACATTACCTTTTTCAAATTCCTTAATGAACATCTCATAGGAATAGATAAACCTGTCCACGGAATTCTTAAAAGCAAAAAAACTACTTTCAAGCCTCTTAATGAGAAGAATTTTCATGAATTTTCCCATATTTTTTTGAGACTGTTCTTCAAGCTGGTCGAGACCACTTATGGAATACAACATTGGCATATAGCGGGCATAAGTAAATTTCTGAGATATCAGTTCAATTGTTGTGGTAAATATTTCGTCTTCTTGCTCATTAAGTTCATAGAATAATGGTTCCGGATTTTCCACTTCAGGGAATTTTAAATTCTGTGTTTTCAAATCATTGGAAAAAAATTTAACTATCTCGGTTCTGGTTCTTCGAACCATAAGGTACTTTAATACTTTTTCCCTTATTTCACGGGCATTTTCTTTTATTGTTTTGATGAATTCAGTGTAATCACGCTGGCGGTCAAGATTCTTTAGTTTCTTATCAAGACTGTTAAAGAAAGATTCAAGGTCTGGCAAGTTGGGTATAGTGCTTTTCCGGGAGTTTTGAAATAATTTAATTTGAGCTAATATATCTTTTGGTGAATTATTATATGGAGTAGCGGTAACCAGTATGACCCGTTTTCCTCGGCAAATCTCAGCTAATTTTTCATATGTTATTGTAGTTTCAGTTCTGAAACGGTGAGCCTCATCAATGATTATATTGGTATATTTTTCAGTACCTTTATTAATAATGTCATCGAGTTTTCCGATTGATTCAAAGTCTGCTGGTGTTCTGAAATCAGAAAAAGCATTAGGCCATGACCCTGGATTATCTTTATTAAGTAGTACAGGAGGTGCAATAATTAATGTTCTACCATTAAGTTGTCCGGACAATAATGTTGCAATGTAAGTTTTACCAAGACCAACAACGTCTGCAATAAAAACACCACCGTATTCTTCCAATATTTTTTTTGCATTTAATACGGCCTGTTCCTGATACTCAAGTTTCATGAAGTCTTGGGGTAAATACTTTGCAAATACTTCATCGGATTGACTCAATTCATCTTTGAAATATTCATAGAGTTGTTTTAAATAAAGCTGGTGAGGCGTAATATTTTGATTCAGCCATGTTTTATTCTCAATTGTCTGGATATATTTTTCACTGACATCAACTGAATCCTTCCAGAGGTCTTCAAATTTATTTTTGGCGAAATGATAATCAGCGCTGTTTTTTAATTCGACATTAAATTCAAGATTATCTACAAGCCCAGCCTGTGTTAAATTACTTGAACCGGTTATTACCCTTCCTACATCTCTGTCTCCTTCTTTAAAACTTAATAGATAAAGTTTTGCATGAATGTTCGCACTTGGATAGGCTCTGATTTCAAGTTTTTTGCTGTGAATCCATTCAATAAATTTTACTACACCACGCTCAACATTACTATTATCCTGGGAATCTTCCAGTTCTTTTTCAATATAACCCTCAATAACCTGTTTTGTTTCTGCATGAGAAAAAGGTAAGGATTGTTGTTGATCGTCGTTACCAACGGTTATTAAATCATATATTTTTCTGTCTGTACTAATTCCAATAAGGATTCTAATTTTTTCTGTATTTTCCAATGAATTATAAATTGCATAAAATCCACTTGTAAAAAAGTACCCTACGAGGCAGTCAAAAAGTTTAGAATCTTTAATCAAGACTTCAAATCTTTCTTTAAGATGTTTGCCTTCCTCATTTGTTATAAAAGTTAGGTCTGTACTCACGTTTTACCTAAAAAAATTTACATGCCATTTAGTAATTTGAATTATGAACCTTATCAAAAGTACATGGGTTTATTTAATAATAATTTAGAAATCATAACATGACAACCATTTGTCAAGCCTTATAAATATTTTTAATGAGTACCATATCATGATGTTATTAATGCACCCTCCCCCCCCTCAGCACACGTCCTCTTCCGAATTGTCCCAAAAAATCTCAAGGATCATCCACTGGTCTTCAATGTATTTATTAATTCCCCCGGCATAGGCTCCGGCGTTTATCAAAATGGTTACAATCAGAATAAAAAATTTTGTTTTCATAAAACGCCCTACCTCCCGGCCGCCGGCAAAAATTATAACCGGGGCTGATTTTTTTATATTTTTGAGCGGCCATTCACGCAATTCCAATATACCCTATGACATAGGACAAATAGTGTCCTATACATTAATGGTGTTGTCATTAAAACGATAATTCAGGATAATTTATCTATCATAAAAATTAAAAAATCATGTAAATACCCTTAATTTTTGGCCTGTGAGCGGGGGAGAGTCGCAGATATGTATTATCAGCAAATTATTATCATTCAACCAGCTTTAAACCTGAGCAGCACTTTTTATACTTTTTGCCGCTGCCGCAGGGGCAGGGATCATTCCTTCCGGTTTTTTCCTTAAATTTATTTTCAGCGTTCTTCAGATTTAAACTGTCATTATAGCTCTTTATAAATTCATCCATGGCTTTTCTCTCCATTATATCAACACCCGCCTTTACCGCTTCATTCAATAAAGTCTTCCCGATGCTCCAGTTTGCGGGATTATTTGAATTTCTTATCAGCTTTTTTTCAATCCCCAAGAGCTTCCCCGCAATCATACGGCCGTCCTTCACGATGCCTTCGTCTGAAAGAAAATTGAAAAAGGATGCCAGCACCGGCGCCACGGATCTGAAAATATCATCATCATTACTCATGATTTTCCCGGGCATGATATTAAGGCAGCAGTCCAATGTATCATTAGCATTCCATTCCTGCGTCGCAGAGAGATATTGAAGGTACATGAAATCGCCGAAAGATGTAATGATAAACTCGGCATGATCCTTGCAATCAGCAGAGAGGCCGTTATAATCCGGACCCTTCATAAATTTTTTTATATATTTTTTAATGGCCTTCTGAATAACTTTAAAGTCTTTCTCGGAATATTGTTTTTCATATTTATCATATGCTCCCCATTTATCTTCATCAAGAACCAGGCAGTCGACAGTAGTTTTCAAATGAAATGCCATAGTCAGCAGCGCTTCATTCCGTATATTTCCCGTGTAATTATCGGGACTGTTGAACATGAGGCCCATCAAAAAATTGATTAAATGCGGCTGATCATTGAATTTATAGCATAAATCATAAAAATGTTTATCGACTTTTTTTTTCGATGTGAGGGTCTTCTCAAACAGGTTAAAATTTCTCTCCAGTTGAGCCTCTAAAAAATTATCGCTGATTTTCTGGCCGCGCCTGCCGTTTTCCCTGATTATATGCCATCCGATAAGATTGGCGGTTATCAATAACTCCTGTTCATCCTGATTCAGTTCGCTCTCACTCATATCATCATTTAAAAAAAGAAAATCATAAACGGCAGGTTCTTCCCTGCGCAATTTTTTGATTAGACTCCTCAAAGGATCTTTATGCTTTTTTTCCATATCCGCAATGGCCATGTTGATATCATCAGGCATTATTAAATTCATGTTTTCTTCCTTCTTCAATCTTCTCTTTTCAGCAAACCAGGAGCCACTTTCCAGTTTTCCCCGTCATCCGTTCTGATGGATACGGTTTTTTTGTGCATTGCTGTGATAGTCCCGGTTTTAACACTCCCATAAGGACCGGGGAAATTAATTCTTTGATGTATATGATATTCGGCCATTTTCTCGCTGGAACGGACCTGTGATAATATTTTAAGCCGTTCGACAATCAGGCGGTTCAAGTACAATAAATCTTTTTCATTTAATTTCTTTATAAAGTCTTCTATTCGCGGTATGTCAATATCCTTCATAGCTTTTCTCCATTATTAATCGAATATAAATTGAAACATCTTCAGGAAATTATTGATAATCTGTATCAAAATATAAATTATTTATGCAAGCTATTTATTATTTTGAATAAAGGCAATCTCATATACGGAAACCTCGAATAATTCAATTTTGTCTTACCCTTGAGTACTCCACTTTAATCATCAAAATTAATTCTTGACATATCAGTCTATTTAATGTACCATATTCAGACTGTTAAAATAAAGGAATATAATATGAAAATTAAAGATGATATCAGACCTATATCCTATATAAAGTCTCATACTGCGGATATATTAAATCAGGTGAACAGAACACACAGGCCGGTATATGTCACGCAGAACGGGGAAGCCCGTGCCGTTCTTCTCGACACCGAAACCTATGAAAAAATGAATAATGCCATCGGCCTTTTAAAATTGATTGCCCATAGTGAAAAGGATATTCTGGAAAAAAATTATTCCAGACAGGAGAATTTTTTTCCATTAATAGAAAAACGGCTGTCTAAAAAATAGAGCTTCAATGCCCTCAAAATATGATGTTTTTTGGACTCAGACTGCTCAGGAAGACCTGATTACAATCATTGATTATATCTCGGCAGACAGCATAGATAATGCACTGAATATTTTTAACAATATTAAAAAACAAACCAGCAAATTAAATAAATTTCCAGCAAGGGGGCGTATAGTCCCGGAATTAAAATATCAGAATATAAATAAATACAGGGAAATAATAATCTCTCCCTGGAGAATAATATATAAAATTGAAAATGATTCAGTCTTTGTCTTTGCGGTTTTTGACGGCAGAAGAAATTTAGAGGACCTATTACTCCAAAGGCTGCTGATAAAATAATACTTACTGCTCTTTCCCCCCTATCTGTATTTAAAAAAATGATAAATATTTATTATTTAACCAGTCCTAACCACTGGACTTTCAAAGCACAAAGCGGGAGGCAGCCCGCACAAACCCTTCCAGTGGAACTCAAAACTCCAATATTCAAAAAACTCATACTATCAGCCTGGACATGTATGTTCAATATATATATTCGCTACATAATATATTGACAAAAAAATTCAATGCTGTATCATAGATTTAAATATTAAATACCCGGAGGATTACATGGATCTTGAAGAAGTAAGAAACCAGGCCAGGATAAAGATGAAGGGATTCTGCGGTGTATACAAGGAATGTGACGGCGACCCTTCAAGGCTCTGCCAGGGCCATAGCTATGGAGGGCTGGGAATTGGCGGCGTGGGAAGCGGGGCCAGCTTTGCCAATAATGTCAAAGCCCTGAAAAAATACAGCCTGAGGATGAGAATTGTTGATGATAACTCAGAGCCCGAAACCGGATTTGATTTTTTTGGATTCCGGGCCTCCATGCCGGTATTCGGCGCACCGGTCACCGGGGTCAACAGCTTCGGCGGAGATGCCGTTATCACCGAAAAAGACTTCTGCCATGCCACGGTGATGGGCTGCAGGGATGCCGGTACCATAGGCTTCAGGGGCGATACCTACACCTACGACTATTCCAACCCCGAAACCTGCCACTGCCTCGCCGCATTTAAAAGCGCCGGAGGCACAGGCGTTAAAATCATGAAGCCCAGGGAACAGGAGGTTATACTCAGGGAGGTCAGGCGATACGAGGACCTGGGAATTCTTGCCTTTGGAATAGATATAGACGGCTGCGGGTCAGTCATGATGAACAAACATGGCAAGCCTGTTTTTAAAAAAACTAAAAATGAACTCAGGGAGCTTGCCTCATCCATAAAGCTCCCTTTTATTGTGAAGGGCATCATGACAGTTGAGGATGCAGTGGCTTGCGTTGAATCCGGTGCAAGGTGCGTGGTGATTTCCAATCACGGCGGCAGGGTCCTTGATCACACACCCGGTACTGCCGAGGTTCTCCCTGAAATAGCTGCTGCTGTTAAAGGGAAGGCCATGATAATAGCCGATGGCGGGATACGGAACGGGTATGATGTTCTGAAAATGCTCGCCCTCGGCGCTGATGCGGTGCTTATCGGAAGGGACATCGTACGGGCCGCCGCAGGCGGAGGCGTCACGGGTGTTAAGCTGCAGATGGATATGTTCAGGGACACCCTTTCAAAAGCAATGATGATGACCGGATGCAGGTCCCTCGGGGATATAAACCGGGAAATATTAGCATAACAGGAATTTTCCCGTCCAAAAAAGGCTGCTGATTTTTTAAATCATCTTCATGATTTATTATTGCTATTATTTATAAATTTCAATAAATTGGCATAATTGGAAATTATATATAAAACCCTGACAATCACATCAGGGTTTCTTGGAGAATAAAATGAAACAGGATACCAACCAGGAAATGAAACAGACAATCTCCCCGGAACTGAGTTTTAAGCTCATGCAGATAGGACAGCTCGTGCTGGAGCTTGAAGAGACATATATTCATACCTTCGGAAGGGAGACCCAGGAGAGGCTTAAGATGATAGCCCTGATGTTGAGGGATCTTGCCAAGGAGATGGACGGCAGCACAGGAGAGCGTATGCTCAAATGGAAAGAGGAAGTGAGAAAAAATACAGCCATGGGATTTTTTTGATAATATTATCAGGGAATAATCGTAACTCAGCACTGCATAGTTTATTAACCCCGAAAAACAGTTTTCATCCAATGAATACAGAAATTTCATGCCGTTATAATAGCAAGGAGTAAGCAATTATGTTTAATACAGAAAAAAAGGGACTCTATGACCGGGCCTTTGAACATGATTCATGCGGCATCGGCTTTGTAGCTCATATAAGGGGCCAGAAATCCAATGATATAATCAAAAGGGGCCTGGAGGTCCTTGAAAGGATGTCCCACCGCGGAGCTGAAGGCGCCGACAATAAAACCGGGGACGGATCGGGGATACTTATGCAGATACCTCATTCCTTTTATAAAAAAACAGTAAAAGACCTTCCCGAAGCCGGCAGTTATGGAACAGGACTTGTTTTTCTCCCCAGGGATAAAAAGGACGCCCAATTGTGCATCGATGAGATCAGTGAAGTCATTAAATCTGAAAATCATAAAATAGCAGCATGGAGAGATATAAAAACCGACAGTTCCAAAATAGGTAATATTGCGCAGATGTCCGAGCCTCAGATAAGGCAGATTTTTATCACCGGGGCTGAACGGCAGGATCAGGCAACACTTGAAAGAAAACTGTATATTATCAGGAAGGTCATAGAAAGCAGGATAAGAAACAGATCCATAGCAGGAAGATCAGCCTTCTATATTCCTTCACTTTCCTCAAGGACCATTGTGTATAAGGGCATGCTCACCCCCGGACAGGTGAGGGAGTATTTCGAAGACCTCCGGGATGAGGGTTTGGAGAGCGCCATTGCGCTTGTTCATTCCCGTTTCAGCACAAACACCTTTCCTTCATGGGACCTTGCGCAGCCATTCAGAATCGTGGCGCATAACGGGGAAATCAACACAATTAAAGGGAACCGTTTCTGGATGTCGGCCAGGGAATCATACTTCGAATCCGATTTGATAGGGGACGATATAAAAAAAATACTCCCGGTCATTGAACCGGGTAAAAGCGATTCGGCATCCTTTGACAATGCGCTTGAAATGCTTGTTGCCATGGGAAGATCCCTGCCCCACGCAATCATGATGCTGATCCCGGAATCCTGGAATGAAAAGAATCCTATTTCCGATGACCTGAAATACTTTTACGAATACCATGCCACATTCATGGAGCCATGGGACGGCCCTGCTTCCATGGTATTCTGTGACGGCAGGTACGTGGGGGGGATACTGGACAGGAACGGGCTCAGGCCCTCACGGTATGTCATAACCAAGGACGACCTCATCGTCATGGGCTCAGAGGTTGGCGTGCAGAACTTTCCGCCTGAAAAAATCGCATACAATGGAAGACTCATGCCCGGCAAGCTCCTCTTTGTCGACACTGTGGAAGGCATCATCATCCCGGATCATGAAATAAAGGACGGGATATGCAGGAGCAGACCCTACAGGCAGTGGGTTGATAATAACAGGATTGACATTGCATCAATACAATTGGAATCCGAAGCCGGCGTATCCATCCAGGAAGACAAGCTCCGCAAATTGAAACATATATACGGCTACACCAGGGAGGATATTGAGGACATCATAACCGAAATGGCCGTTACCGCGCAGGAACCTACAAGCTCCATGGGCACAGACACCCCGCTTGCCGTATTTTCCGACAAACCCCAGCGCCTCTTCAACTATTTCAAACAGTCCTTTGCCCAGGTTACAAACCCGGCAATTGATCCCATCAGGGAAGAGCTTGTCATGACACTGACCACCTTCCTGGGCGACCAGAAGAACCTCCTCTCGGAAACAGCAGCGCACTGCAGGAGCATTAAACTCCTGAACCCGGTTATAACAAATACCGAGCTCAAAAAAATAAAATCACTGGATACGCAGAACTTCAAATCTGCCTCCCTTCCCATGGTCTTTAAAAAGGATAAAGGGATTAAGGGGATTGAAGAGGCAATGGATGAACTGAGCAGAAAAGCCGAGGCCCTGATTGACGGAGGCTGCAGCATCATTATACTCTCCGACAGGACTGCAGATGAGTACAATATTCCCATCCCGTCCCTCCTCGCATGCTCAGGTATCCATCATCACCTCATCCGCGTAAAAAAAAGGACTAAAACAAGTCTTATCATTGAATCGGCAGAGCCAAGGGAAGTAATGCACTTCGCCCTCCTCTTCGGCTACGGCGCCAGCGCCATCAACCCCTACGGCGCGGTTGCGATAATCTGCGAACTCCATGGGAGAAAAAAACTCCCGGGCATCAGCCATTTCGAAACGGCACAGGATAACTACATCAAGGCCCTGAACAAGGGCATCCTCAAGGTCCTCTCCAAAATGGGTACATCAACCCTCAGGAGCTACCGGGGAGCGCAGATTTTCGAGGCATTGGGGCTGGACAGGGAGATGACAGAAAAATATTTCACCGGGACAGAGTCGAGGATAAGCGGGATTGGACTTCCGGAGATCGCTTTGGAAGCCATTGCCCATCACGACAGGGCCTATACCGGTAAAAAAGCCCTCCTGGAATCGGAAGGCGTCTACCAGTACAGGAAAAGCGGCGAGAACCATGCATGGAATCCGGAAGCAATACACCTCCTGCAGCTTGCCGTAAGGACAAACAGGTATGATAATTATAAAAAATTCGCCGACTCTGTAAACGGATACAATAGAAAACCAAATGTCATACGGGGCCTCTTCGAGTTTAAAAGCCAGGTTCCGGTTCCTGTTGACGAGGTTGAGTCCCCTGACAAGATCTTTAAAAGGTTTAATACCGGCGCCATGTCCTTCGGATCCATAAGCATCGAAGTCCATGAAGCCATTGCCAAGGCAATGAACGCCATAGGAGGAAGAAGCAACTCCGGCGAGGGGGGCGAAAACCCTGAAAGGTTCCAGAGACTGCCCGACGGTACACTGGCCAGGAGCGCCATAAAGCAGGTGGCATCGGGGCGGTTCGGCGTCACGATACATTATCTCGTCAATGCCGACGAGATTCAGATAAAAATATCCCAGGGGGCAAAGCCCGGTGAAGGCGGGCAGCTGCCGGGGCACAAGGTGGACCGGCATATCGGGAAGACCAGGCATTCAACACCGGGGGTCTCCCTCATATCCCCGCCGCCTCATCATGACATCTATTCAATAGAAGACCTGGCCCAGCTTATCTTTGATCTTAAAAATGCCAACCCTTCCGCGCGAATCAGCGTCAAGCTGGTTTCGGAGACAGGAGTCGGCACCGTTGCCGCCGGAGTGGCCAAGGCCCATGCCGATAACATCGTCATCAGCGGCTATGACGGAGGGACAGGGGCAAGCCCACTCAGCTCCATCAAGCATGCCGGCATTCCCTTTGAAATCGGCCTCTCTGAAACACACCAGACCCTTGTCATGAATAACCTCCGCGGCCGCGTAATCCTCCAGACCGACGGACAGCTGAAGACAGGCCGTGATATAGTCCTTGCGGCCATGCTTGGAGCCGACGAGTTTGCCTTTGGCACTGCCGCGCTCATTATCATGGGCTGCATCATGATGCGCAAATGCCACTTGAACACATGCCCCGTTGGGGTTGCCACGCAGGACCCGGAGCTGAGAAAAAAATTCAGGGGCAAACCTGAATATCTGGTAAACTACTTCACTTTCATGGTGCAGGAAGTGAGAGAGATCATGGCACAGCTGGGTATAAGAAAGTTTGATGAACTCATAGGCAGAACTGACCTCCTGGAAATCAGGAAAATCGACCATTGGAAGGCAAAAACCGTTGATCCTTCGCTGTTACTATTCAGGCCCGAGGAATCCTCGATGTATGCCACACACTGCTGTGAAAAACAGATCCACAAGATTGATAACGTCCTCGACAGGACTCTAATTGATAATTGCAGGGAGGCTCTGGATCACAAGAAGATAGTATCACTTGAAATGCCGATTATAAACAGAGATAGGGCCGTGGGTACCATGCTTTCAGGCCAGATTGCCCTCCGCTACGGCGATGAGGGACTTGCCGATGACACCATCCAATGCACCTTTACCGGGTCTGCCGGCCAGAGCTTCGGAGCATTTCTTTCACGGGGGGTCACATTCCGCCTGGAAGGCGACTCCAATGACTACTTCGGGAAGGGGCTCTCCGGCGGAAAGCTGATAGCCGTTCCTCCGAAAAGATCAAATTTTGTGCCCGAGAACAATATTATTGTCGGCAACACGGTGCTCTACGGGGCAACCAGCGGCGAAACCTTCATACGCGGTATCGCGGGCGAACGATTCTGCGTAAGGAACAGCGGCGCAATCGCCGTAGTTGAAGGGACAGGGGACCATTGCGCAGAATATATGACAGGCGGGAGGATCATAGTCCTGGGTAAGGTTGGCAGGAACTTCGCCTCCGGCATGAGCGGCGGGATAGCCTATGTCTATAACGTGGATGGGAACTTTCACTATTTCTGCAACAAGGGAATGGTGGAACTTTCTCCAATACTGGAATTTGAAGACCAGGAATTCATCAAGAAATGGCTGATAAAACATATTGAATATACCGGAAGCACGGTTGCTGAAAAGATTCTTAAATTCTGGCATGAGAACATGCCGAAATTCATAAAGGTTATGCCCCTTGAATATAAGAGGGCGCTGCAGGAGATGAAAATTGAAGAGCTTGACAACAAGCTGAAAGCAATAAGGGAAAATGAACAGCTGGGGGTATCAATATAATGGGAGATCCCAAAGGTTTCGTAAAGATAAAAAGGCAAGAGAGCGGCTACCGTCCTGTTGAAGAGAGGATACGGGACTATGGCGAAGTTGAAATGCAGCTTCCCGATGATGCGAGGATACAACAGGCGTCACGATGCATGGACTGCGGAGTGCCTTTCTGCCACTGGTCCTGTCCCGTGGAAAATATCATGCCCGAATTTCAGGACAAGGTTTACAAAAGAGAATGGGAGGAGGCCTATGCCATACTGCAAGAGACGAACAACTTTCCTGAATTTACCGGCAGGGTATGCCCGGCCCTTTGTGAGCCTTCATGCGTTTTATCTATAAACAGCGAACCGGTAACTATAAGGCAGAATGAACTTGCCATCATTGAAAAGGCCTTTCAGCTGGGCCTTGTTAAACCGGAACCGCCTGAAAAAAGAACATCGAAAAAAGTTGCAGTCGTGGGCGGAGGCCCGGCCGGGCTGGCCTGCGCCGACCTGCTTAACAAGGCGGGCCACAGCGTGGTACTGTATGAATCCGAGGAACATGTGGGAGGGTACCTCCGGTACGGCATACCGGACTTCAAGCTCGATAAAAAAATAATAGAACGCCGCGTAAACATTCTCACCGAAGAGGGACTGGTAATAAAAACCGGCGTAAAAGTTGGAAGGGACATTGAGACGTCAAAGCTTGCTGATGATTACGACGCGCTCTGCATATGCATTGGCGCCAGGGAACCCAGGGCGCTCAGCGTGGAGGGGAACGGATTAAAGGGAATACATTATGCCATAGAATACCTTTCACAGCAGAATAATATCGTGAGCGGAAAATTAATCCCGAAGGAGGAGCTCATTATTGCCTTGGACAAAAATGTCATTGTCATCGGCGGCGGAGACACGGGTTCCGACTGTGTCGGGACCGCGAACCGCCAGGGCGCAAGGAGCGTTACACAGATTGAACTGCTGCCCAAACCCCCTGAAAACAGGAGTGAAAATGAACCCTGGCCGCTCTGGCCTAAAATTCTGAAAACATCAAGCTCCCATGAAGAGGGGTGTGTACGGCTCTGGAACATGCAGACAACAAAAATCATCGGCGAAAATGGGAAGGTGAAAAAACTTCTGGCTGAAAAAGTGATATGGGAAAAAAACGCTGCCGGCGGAATGCTGATGAAGGAAATTCCCAATTCCGAAATAGATCTTGATGCCGACCTGATACTCCTTGCCATGGGATTTGTCCATGTTGTTCATGAAGGCTTTGTAAAAGAGCTCGGCCTGGCACTGGACGAGAGGGGGAATATCAGGATAGACGGCATGAATATGACAAGTAGAAAAGGGATCTTTGCCGCAGGAGATTCACACAGGGGTGCATCGCTCATAGTATGGGCCATACAGGAGGGGAGAAAGGCTGCTTTTGCCATTAATGAATATCTGAAAAATTTATAATATTGTTTAGATAATTCCATAGAAAAAAAAGTATTCGCCGGATTATAAATTTTACATTAACTCTTTAAAAAATGAATGACAATAAACCATATTCCGGTTATATTGATATAACCGGAATGAAAGTCGATGAATAACCCTTCCGGAAAAATTTCAGGCTTGAAGAAATGTTTGATATTAAAGAATATTACAGTAACAGTAGAGAGGCTCAACAAAATGTCGGGGAATTCAGCATTCATACTGATTTGTCCAATATCGAAGAGGATATATCCAGGGATATGGATTCCCTTCTGGCCGGCAGGTTTGGAAGCCTTTACCTTACCGATAGATACAAAAACAGTGGAATATCGGCGGAAATATTATATCCAAAACTAACTTACCCTGGAAACAGGTCTCTGATAATAACCCCGGATAAAATAAGATTCCTTCTCTCTTTTTATCCTGAAAAAAGTGAAATTAAATTAATTGAGAAAATTGTAATCAGGCCAAGATACATTGAAATAGAAAATGTTGAGTTAGTTTCACTCTATATTGCCAGGAACAGGCTTCTTGTTCTCTATCTTACCCATCCTTTTTTTTACAGGCTGGATGACGGCGCGAAAAATAAAAAATTCCTCTCTGCTGATATACAGAACTTTATCCGTACAAAACTTCTCGGGAATAAGTTCGATGCAAAAGAATCTTACAAAATAAAGGCGCATCCCCTCTGGTATATAATATCAACCATCAGCCAATCAGCAGGAGATACGGCAAATAAAGCCGGGGAAAATAACGGCATGGAAAAATTCTTTGTAAAGAGAAGCGCTGTAGACAATATCACCTATGAATCGCTGAATGACATATCGCTGTTTTATTCGCGTCATGGATATTAATGGGGCTCATCAACTACCACACACATACACCCCTCTGCTCCCATGCAACAGGAACCACTGAAGAATATGTGAAGTCTGCCATTGAAAAAAACCTGAGTGAACTCGGCTTTTCCGACCATGCCCCTCTCCCTGAAGAGATGAGAAAAGGGATTACCATGGCCCCTGAGGAACTGGAGCAATATATGGCCTGCATTCTGGAATACAGGGAAAAGTACCATGACCGTATTTCCATTAAACTCGGATTTGAAGTTGACTACCCTCTTCAACATACTTTTGACATGAAGTATTACAATGACCCCAGGATCGATTACCTCATGGGATCCTGCCACTTTATTGAGAGCTGGCCCTTTGACCAGGATCCATACAGGGATGAGTACAGGAACAGGGACATAGACGCTGCCTATGCCGCATACTACACCATAGTGGAATCCATGGCCAAAACCGGGCTCTTTGACATCATTGGGCATTTCGATCTGATAAAAAAATTCGGATTCAGGCCGGTAAAAAATTTCTCCGGCCAAGTGGAAATAATTGCCGGCATATTGTCAGTGAAGGGAACAGCAGTGGAGATCAACACTTCCGGCCTCCTCAAACCGGTTGGTGAAATGTACCCTTCCGATGAGATCATTAAAATCCTTTTTGAAAAAAATGTTCCTGTCACAACGGGATCGGACTGCCACTCTCCTGACCTCATAGACTACATGCTCAGGGAGGCCGTGGTTAAACTTAAAAAAGCAGGTTACAGAAAAATTTCCGGCTTTGAAAAAAGGAAGAGATATGACATCGACATCGATGAAATCTGATTGCGGTATTTTCGAAACGGTCCATGATATCCCAGGCCTGTCAATCGGAATCATCGGCAAGATGTGCAACCGTATTGATTATGGCAGGGATCGCGAACCTGTCAGGAGTGATGAAAGGATTCTTCTTTCCGGTACTACAGGCCTTCAGGGAAAAAATATTATCTTCCTTAACCAGGTGCATGGAGATGATATCCTGTCAGTTGAAGCCTATCCTGAGAGGGATTTAGTTACAGCCGGTGATGCCGACGGAATAGTGACGAACCTCCCGGGACTCTGCCTGGTCATCAGGACTGCGGATTGTGTTCCCGTATTTGCCTGCGACCCGGTGAACAGGATTATCGGAGCTGCACACTCAGGCTGGAAAGGTACAAAGCTTGCCATATCAGCAAAACTCGTACGGGAGATGAAGAAAAAATTCAACAGCAGCCCTGCCGATATCAGAATTTTTATTCTCCCCTCCATAGGCCCTGAATCCTATACCGTGAACGACGATGTCGCCCGGTTTTTCAGCGGTTACGTGAACATCAGGAAAAACACAATCTATCTCAGCCTTTGGGACCACATTGAAGACTCCCTTACTGCTGAAGGGATATCCAGGGAGAATATATTCAACCATAGAATATGCAATCATATCCGGAACGGTGATTTTTTTTCGCACAGGAAAGGTGACATCGGAAGAAATCTTAATTTTGGATATTTTACAGGATGAAGCCCGAAGCATAATCGGGATCGTGTCTTGGACACCTGACCTCACCCCCGGCCCCTCTCCTGGCAGGAGAGGGGTGGAAGATAATGGTACATTATTGTTTGTATGACAAAGGATAAATATTAGTACTAAATGAAAATTTAATTTTTGAATCACCTATAATTCATTCTACTCTCCCCTTCTCCAACCTGGAGAAGGGGTAGGGGGATGAGGTCGGATCAGTTTAATGAAAAACCCTCACTTGATTCGAGAAAATGCACAGGACACCGTAACGTAATATATATTTTAGGAGTGTTAAAATGTCTTTTACAAAATCCCAGCTTGAAAAGTATGCCGATGTGATCATTTGGGGGCTAGAAACGGCAAGGACCAAAAAGTTCAGGCCCTACGATATCATTAACCTGAGATTCGAAACAGATGCCCTCCCTCTTGCGGAAACTGTTTCAAGAAAACTTATACAGATGAAAATGAATGTCTTTCCGCGGAGCCTTTTGAATCCGGTCATGGAAAAAAATTTCTATGAGTATTCCGATAAAAAACAGCGGGCCTTCATTGGAAAGTGGGAGGACAACTTCGCCGAAAGCATGAACGGGAATATTCTCCTATCCGCCCCGGCTTCTCTCACCCACTTGAAATCAATTGATCCAAAAAGAATCAATGAGACTGCTATTGCAAGAAAAAGGCTTAGAAAAATAATGGAGAAGCGTGAGGAGCAGGGACTTTTCAGCTGGACATTATGCACCTATCCGACCATGGAACTGGCAAAGCAGGCAGGCCTCACAATAAAAGACTATACCGGGCAGATTATTAAGGCATGCCTGCTTGACAGCAAAGACCCGATAGCCAAGTGGAAGGAGATTTATGCCGAGAGCGGTGCCATAAAAAAATGGCTTGGGAGCATGCCGATAAAAACAATCCACGTTGAATCAAATTCCTGTGACTTGAAAATAGCGCTGGGAGAGAAAAGGAGATTCCTGGGAATTTCCGGCCACAATATCCCTTCCTTTGAAATTTTCACATCACCGGACTGGAGGGGAACTGAAGGGAGATACTACGCCAACCTCCCATCCTTCAGGACAGGAAACATTGTTGAAGGAGTTTCCCTTGATTTCAAAAAAGGTGAGATAGTGAAAGCCGGTGCAGAAAAAGGTGAGGCCTTTCTTAAAAAAATGATAGAGATGGACAGGGGTTCTAAACGGATAGGTGAATTCTCAATGACAGACAGGCGTTTTTCAAGGATAAACAGGTTCATGGCCGATACCCTCTTTGACGAAAACTTCGGAGGTAAATTCGGAAACTGCCACCTTGCCATAGGGGCATCCTATTCAGACACCTACAGCGGAAAAATATCGGAACTTACTCAGGCTAAAAAAACGGCACTGGGATTCAATGATTCAGCCCTGCACTGGGACCTGGTAAACACGGAGGACAAGAGTGTATCTGCCGTTCTTGCAGGCGGAAAAAAAATAACCGTGTATGAACACGGCATGTTCAAATACTGAAAATACCGGCTGCTTTGTTACTTATAGCTGAGCAGCCTCTGCTCTCCAGTCAGTTTTCTTTTTGCGGTGAGGTCCTGTGATACTTCCAGGGTACCCAGGTATTCATTGTTCACGCCTCTCAGCGCAAAGTATTCAATATGTATAAAACGGCCACCCAGGTTAATCCAGAATGCGGCGCTCTCCTGTTTGCCCGATTTGAAATCGTCCAATATCTTTTCTACGACATGGACGCTTGCCGGGGGATGGCAGAGCTGTATTTTCCTTCCGACGATGGCCCTGCTCCTGTCAAAGATACGGTCCCTGCTTTCTGAAAAGTATCTCACGGTGTCGGTGCTGTCAACGAATGTCATGTCCACCGGCAGGATATTCAGGACTTTTATGAGTTCATCAACCGACATGCTGCCGCTCGGGAGCCTGATCCTCCCTTCATCCTTTTTATCCGCCCCGTCCTCATGTTTCATATCTGCCGGGATCCATTCAATCCTTGCGTCGTAGAGACAAAATCCTATATCACTGCTCTGCCTGTATATCTCATGCCAGTCCGCCGCATCGAGGGTGTCGAGGCTCATGGGTAACAGTACACTCTCCTCCTTGTCAATCATTTCAAGTACGGAGTCTACCGCCTTCTGCACAATTGGAACTGATGTAACCAGATCGTCCCTGCCCCATTTCCTGTCTGCGGCCAGTTCCGCCCGGGCTTCTTTCAGGAATTTTCTCGCCTCATCATCCTTGGCCCACATAACCTTTGACGGACCGGTTATCCCTTTCTTCTCAAGATAAGGGAACAGGAGATTCTCCTTCCTCCTGTAGTGTTTGTCGATGTCGCTCAGGGAATTCAGGCGGAGCTTGAGTTCATTTAATATATCATTGATAATAAAATCACTCCCGGTCTCCAGTATATTGCTTAAAATCCTCTGTATGGATGCCGCTTCCCATGTAACAGCAATGTTCTCCTGCAAAAATGTATGGACAGGATGCCCCGGTTCAGCCTCTATTTTCGGTTTTTCAATATTTCCTTTTAAAACCGCGGAGTGAATATCACAGAGCTTCAGTATCTCATCCTGTGAGATTCCTTCATTCATAAGCTCCTGCTCGGCCTTCACCACGTCGGCGTAGGGAACCTTCCCCAGAAGCTGTTCCAGTTCCTTCCTCACCTTTTCCTGGGTCCCGTTGACATGAAGGCTCCTTATAAGGTTTTTCAGTATATCCTTTCTTTTGTCTGAATCCATCATCAACTCACTCATATCAGCCTCCATAAAATATAAAATTTGGATTATCCATCTATGATAAATATTTATTCACGGATTTTTTTCCAGCAGCTTTCTCACCTCGTCCGGTTCTGTGACAGGCATGCTGCATGCCTGATCCCGGCAGATATATACAGCAGTCCTCCCGCCCTGTTTGACCCTTCCCCTGAGGAGGGGGACCGGGTTGTCAGATCCGGCATCATCAGGGGAATAGGCAATTACCATTCCAGGCCTGAACACACTGTTTAATACATTCAACATCTCTCCGGTTGCCGGGGAATCGCTGTCACCTACAACTGCCGCGCCGGTAATCCCGCCGGCTGACAGGCAGAGGGCATTCAGGGCCTCTCCTGACATCATCGGATACCGAAACATGACCGGCATAAGTTTATTTAAAACAGCGCCCGCAGCTTCTGCAAATCTGCTGTCGCCGCTGTAACACCATAGCCTCAGGAGCTGTCTGGCCATCATAGAATTCCCGGAGGGTACTGCATTGTCCTGAATATTTTTAGGCCTCATAAAAAGTTCCTCATGGCCGCTACCGGTGTCAAAGAAAAGTCCGTCACCGGAACTAAAATTTTCGATGACATATCCGGCATATCTGAAAGCATGGTCGACCCACTTCCCGTCAAAAGTCGCCTGGTAAAGCTCAATGAAGGCATCAATCACGCTTCCGTAATCATCAAGGAAGCCGTTAATTTTTGCTGTCCCGTCCTTGTATATATGGAATATGCCAGCCTGCCCGGAGCCGAGTTTATCAATAATAAAATTTCCCGATTTTACAGCAGCCGCCAGGTAATCCTTTCTCCCGAGTATCCTGGATGCTTCGGCAAGGCTTGCCGTCATCATCCCGCTCCATGAGGTAATTATTTTATCGTCCAGGCCCGGCCTGGTACGTTTTCCCCTCTGGTCATAGAGGATCTTTTTTATCATCCTGATCCTCTCCCTCAAGTCCTTCTCAGTGAGATTGAACTTTTCAGCAGCCGATTTTTCATCATGGGGAATATTGAGGATATTACCCCCCTCAAAGTTGGGTTCATCTCCTATGCCCCAGTAGAACGAGGCCAGGCTGAAATCATCTCCCAGTATCCCCCTGAGTTCCTCCCTGTCCCAGACGAAGAACCTACCCTCTTCACCATCGGTATCTGCATCGGTGGAAGAATAAAATCCGCCATCAGGCGAGGCCATCTCTCTTACTACATACTCATAAATTTCAACCGCAACATCTTTGAACACTTCATTCCCGGTCATCTGCCAGGCATGGAGGTAGAGGCGGCTGAGCTGGGCATTATCATAAAGCATTTTTTCGAAATGAGGGACAAGCCACTTTTCATCAACGCTGTATCTGTGGAAGCCTCCGCCCACCTGATCATAGATCCCGCCACTGCTCATCTTCACCAGCGTACCGATTGCCGCATCAAGGGGTTCTCTTTTCCCTGAAATAATAGAATATCTTAACATGAATTCATATATGCCCGGACTTGGAAACTTCGGCGCCCCTTTCATCCCGCCATAGACACTGTCCATGTTCCTGTTGAGTATATCCCAGGCTGTATGTAAGATGTTCATTCCGTCCTGTTCAGAATCCTTAAGGGTACCGAAAATATCGGCCTTGAGGGTATGCCCGATGTTTTCAGCAGCAGCATCAACGTCCTTCCTCCTGTTCCTGTAGGCGCTGCTGACAGAATCCAGCACTTGAGCAAATGAAGGGAGGCCATGGAGAGGCCGCGGCGGGAAATAGGTTCCGCCGAAAAAAGGACGTCCGTCGGGCAGGAGAAAAACCGTCATGGGCCACCCGCCCCGCCCGGTAATTGCCTGAACAGCCTGCATGTAGATACTGTCAAGGTCAGGGCGTTCCTCCCTGTCCACTTTTATGTTTATAAAATGCCTGTTCATAATATCTGCAGTATCATGATCTTCAAAGCTCTCCTTCTCCATGACATGGCACCAGTGACAGGCACTATAACCAATACTCAACAGTATGGGCCTGTCAGATTCCCTGGCCGCCAGTAAAGCCTCACTCCCCCATGGGTACCAGTGAACCGGATTCCCGGCATGCTGAAGAAGGTAAGGACTCGATTCATTTTTCAGCCTATTCATTGTCCCTCTTTTTCTGCGCGTCTTCCATCATCTTTTTCAGCTTCCTGCTGCCCGAACCTATCATCACCGTGCTGGTGCGCCAGTTCCTGCAGTCCCGGTAATATTCCGTGGATATGCCCAGGGCTTCGTACGATGGAATGAACATGCCGGCACCCCCGATTTGGATCCTTTCGGCATCTCCGGTATAAATGCAGTAGGCCATGACATTCTTCATAAGCCGCTTAATGAGGGCGTTGCTCTTTTTTACTTTCCTGCATTCATTGAAAAAATTATAAAGCTTCCCTGAATTAAATTTTACAATGCATGCATTGCCCTTCATGAAATATATTTCGCGCTTTTCCGGATTTAATTCATAGCGGTCAAAATCCCTGATGAGCTTCAAATCGCCATTTTTTATATAGCCGCCGCCTACATATATAACCAGAGAAAGCTTCACCTGGTTGATATAATATTTTTCCAGAAAACCGGCATGCTCCTTTTCCAGATCCGCCTTGATTCCATCATTGATACCGGGACACTCCCTGTTCTTTCCCCTGATCACATCATCCAGATTTTCTGACATTATCGGGCCGGATTTTCTGAATCCGAAATCAACATCACTGAGCGGATCCAAAAGGTCATCTCCCGACATTAAGACCCGGTACCAGTATTTCATTCCAGGCGCGGCGCTTTTATCCGTGAAAGCATTTTCTCCGGCAGTTCCAACTTCATCAAAAGGGCCATTCTGAAAAATAGATCGATAAATAATAAAAGTATTTTCTCCGGGCGGTGAATTCCATTTCAGAGCAATACTATCGGCTGAAGATCCCCTGGATAGAGTAAATCCACTTATTGCCTTATCAGGTATTTTCTCCGGAACATTTGATAAATTTTTTTTCTCGCGGCCGGCATTCTCTTCCGGGATCAAAGGTAACGGCATAATGATGCATGACAGTAAAAATAATAATATCAAGAATCTCATGAACTTACGCCTGCCGGTTGTTAATGTACCTGGATTTGATACTATTCATTATACCTGTTCTTCATAAAATCCGGTTAGTATCGGTATCTAATGCAAACTAATAATATTTCTGATTTGCAAATAACAGGTTGTCAATAATAAAATCAGTAAATATACCGATTATATCTTTATGAAATTTTATTTTTTTATTGTACAATTTTACCTACATAAAATTATCTGTATTTATGATACGCTATTTAATCAGAAATATCAAATTTTTCATCAAAGACCTTACTAAAAACATTGCCAGGGCCCTGATATCAAGCTTTGGAATTCTTTTTCTCATGGCATTTCTTGTTCTCTACCTATCCATGAGGCAGTCGGTGAAGCAGTTTATCAGCGAAAAACTCTTCGGCTCCCTGTCAATTAATGAAATCACCATATCACCCAGGACCGGCTCGGGAAGGGATGTCATCTCCACTGCGGCATCTGCTGAAAATACAATCAGGCCATGGGCCGTTCAAAAAATCAGGGCCATGAAGGAGCTGACTTCGGTTTACACCCTCACAAAACTCAACTATGAATCTAAGTTGAATGTGGACATGCTCGGAAAGATAAAAACACCCCATGCGCCGGTGTTCGGAATGGATACAGGATTCTTCAGCGGTAAAATACCGCGCTGGGAACAGTTCAGGAACAGGAAAGTTCTGCCGGTCATTGCGCCTAAAATTTCTCTCAAACTTCTGAATAACTATGCCGCGGTGAGGGGGCTCCCGCAATTCACGGAGAACATGCTCACCGGTTATCCGGGAGAAATTCAGATCAGGACAACCGGTTACGGTACGGCAAAAAGTGATGAAAAAAAGTATATCATCCAGGCGGAGCTTCATTCCTTCACCGGGGATGTTGATTTCTACGGCATCCTCCTTCCCAATGAATTCATCTATGATTTTGTAAAAATCCACGGTGGCGACAATAAGGGAGTAGAGGGATTTTCTTATATCAAGATCTTTGCAAAAATTAAAGACGCGAAAATACTTCCCGAAATTACTAAAAAAATCAGTGAGATGAACCTGAGCGTTGAATCGCAAAGCGATGTATCAAGGAAGATGAACCAGGCCCTTGATGTCATAGACGGGCTTTTCCTCCTCATAGGAATGGTAATTCTGATCCTCACTATCCTTGCCATTTTTAATTCATACCTTATCATAGTGCAAAACAGGAGCTACGGATTCTCGCTCAAAAGGGTCATCGGGGTTTCCAAATTCCGCATCGTTTTTAATTTCATCATAGAAGCGGGCCTCATAGGGGCCCTTTACGGAGTAATCGGTTTTTACGCCGGAGTATATCTTACCAAATACCTGTCGATCAATATTTCCACATGGATTCCGGTTTTACAGGGTCTGATAATTGAACCTGCAGGCAATGATATGCTCTTCAAGGCAGTCATGATATCCATCATCATATCATCGTCAGCCGCTTTTATCCCGGCGGTCTTCGCATCAAACATGAATCTGTTCAAGGCGGTGAAAAAAGTTGGATAGCCGTGAAATCATAGGGCTGGAGCATTCAGGATTATGTTAAAAATTGAAAATATCTGCCTCTCCTTCGGCAAACGTGAAATATTAAAAAATGTTTCGCTCCACGTTAATGAAAAAAAGATAATCATCCTCACAGGAAAATCCGGCGCGGGAAAATCGACACTTCTCGGGATAATATCGGGGCTGATGAAGCCCGACAGCGGTACAGTATTTTTCAATAACCAGAACATATTCAAATGGAGCGATCTAAAAAGGTCCAGGTTCAGAAACAGGGGGATGGGATTTGTTTTCCAGTTCTTCAGCCTGTTCCCTGAAATGACTGCCTATGACAACATCCTTTATCCGGCTATATTCAACCCGTTCACATCAAAGAACATCAAAAAGGAAATTTCGGAACTTGTTGATTTCCTCGGGCTGAGCGGAATCATCCACCAGTATCCATCTACCCTGTCCGGAGGCGAGAGGCAGCGTGTCGCCATAGCCAGGGCAATAGTCAACAACCCCAAATTCATCCTTGCAGACGAACCTACGGGAAATCTTGACAACGAAACAACACAGGATATCATCAAACTTTTTATAAGGCTTAAAACTGAGAAAGGGATTTCCACAATAATCGCCACACATGAAAAGAAATTTGTGCGGATAGCCGATGAATCATATAATATCAGCGATGGCAGCCTTACAAGAATAGATGGTAAAAATTACAAAAAAAAATCGGCCACGGAGACACAGAGTCACAGAGTATAGTAATATTGATAACCATTATTATTTCTCCGTGTCTCTGAGCCTCTGTGGCAAAATCTTTTAAATTCCTTATAAACGCACTATGGCTCGTTTATTTATCCGATATCCTGGAAAAATCCAGAAGATTTACGAAATTGCTTAATATGTTTTCCAGGAGGTAGAGCCTGTTGTCACGTATCTTCTGGTTACTGTCCATGACAAGGACTTTGTCAAAAAATCCGTCTATGATATTCTTCCCGTCAATGAGGAGCTTGAAGAGTTCAATATAGCTGCTCGTCTTTATCAGATCGCCTATTTTTCCCTTTCTCTCGTGAAAAAATGCATGGAGCTCTTTCTCCTCCTTTTCAACAAGAAGTGATTGATCAAACATCAGATTGTAATCACTGTTTTCCTTTCTGAAACCTGAAACGATGTTGTTCATCCTTTTGAAACCAAGGAGCATTTCAGAAAATTTATCATTCTTCCTGAATTCATTAAGGCTCTTTGCCCTTCTGAACTGCTCCAGATAATCAGTGTTTCCAACTGAGAGGCAGGCATCGATCTCATCATACTTGAATCCGCATTCAGTGAAATAGGTCTTCACCCTTGCATCAAAAAAATCAATAAGGTTATCGACATGGCTTTTCCCATTCTTGTAATTAACCGAGACATGTTCAAGAACCTCCTTGATATTAAGATTAATATCATTCCTGATGAGCATCTCTATGACAGCACCGGCCTGCCTCCTGAGAGCATAGGGGTCCTGGGAGCCCCTGGGGATATTGCCCACCGAGTATGATCCGAAAAGATTGTCGAATTTTTCTGCAAGCGATACAACGATTGAAACCCTGCTGTCCGGAAGCGGGTCCTCCTGTGACCTGGGACGGTAATGCTCTTCTATGGCATCGGAGACCTGGCTGTTTTCACCGTCAAGCTGCGCATAGATCCTGCCTATCTTTCCCTGGAGTGACGGAAACTCAAAGACCATGGCAGTGTTCAGATCGGCTTTTGACAGATGTACCGCCCTCTCAATATTATCCTTTTCTTTCTCTTCAATGGTAAGCCTGTCCGAAATGAACCTGGCGATAAATCCCATCCTCTCCACCTTGTCATGGATGGTTCCGAGCTCCTTATGAAACATCACGTTCTTCAGGGACTCGACCCGTTCATGGAGCTTCAGTTTCCTGTCTTCCCGGTAAAAGAACCCCGCATCATTGAACCTTGCGGTGATAACTCTGACGTTCCCAACCCTGACATTATCGTTCACCGGGTTGTTTGATGTAACAAGGAAGCGGGATGTGAGTTTCCCGTTTTTATCGAGTACGGAAAAATATTTCTGGTGCTCCTTCATCTCCGCGATGAGGACAACATCGGGAATCTCGAGAAAATCCCTGTTGAATTCACATACGGCAATATAGGGGTATTCCACAAGAAATGTCACAATGTCAAGGAGAGCCTCATCTTCATTGAGTACTCCTCCTGCTTTAACGGCAGCCGAAATAAGCTCTTTGCGGATTAACTCTTTCCTCTCATGGTGGTTGATGATGACACCGTTATTCAAAAGAACTTTTTCGTAATCAGATATTCTGGTAACCTCGAACATACCGTCGTGCTGTATATAGTGGCCCCTGGTTTTATCCGATGAATTGATACCGTCCATCTCAAAGTCGACAAGCCGGTCGTTGAAAAGCAGAAGGAAATAGGAAATGGGCCTGGGAAAATATACTTTTTTATCGCTCCATTTCATCTGCTTCGGAAATTTAAGATTTTCAATGATATGTTTGATAATGACCGGTATGATTTTCTCTGTTTTCCCCGATTCAAGTTTTTTAGCAGCATAGATATAAGCGCCCTTCTCAGAATCTTTGGTGAAAACATCAGCCATGGTGATGCTGTTTCCCTTGAGAAAACCATCCAGTGCTTTTGTCGGCTGCCCGCCGGCATCATATGCGGCCTTTACCGAAGGCCCCCTTACCTCTACCTGTTCCGAGCGCTGGCTCTCTGCCATTCCCGATGCCATGAATGCGATTCTCCGCGGCGTGGCATAAACTTCAATATCGGCAAAATCAATCCTGCTCTCCTCGAGCTTCTGTCTTAAAATTTTTTTTATGGACTCAATGGCAGCAGGAAAATATCCCGCAGGGATCTCCTCGGTTCCAATTTCACAGAGAAAGTTTGAATCTTTCAGCATTTCAGGCTCCGGCACTTGTTTGAATTTTAAATGCAATAGTTGAATGTAACTGATTTTTATTCAAATAAAATTCTGTTGTTTAGATGAAATTTATGGATCAAATTCTAAATACTTTTCATCTGTTTCCCCAATAATATTCATAGCTGACGTTCCGGAATTCCCACTACCCTGTCACCCGGGAACTGCCGTCTGCCGGAAAAGATGAAAAAAGGGGATTAGGGGATAGTCGAGATAGGGGGGATAAAAAAAAATATTTTTGGAATCCTGCTAATGAAAATGTATCTGTATTGGGACTTTGACTTTTACCTAAATTTGTGAAAGGGAGACTGGTTTAGAAAAAATGTTAAGGAAACAGGGAAAACAAAATAAAATTCCCATATCATCATGAAATAAAATGATTCAATAAAACAACAATTTTAGAAGAATCTCATTCATAAACATCTTTCCGGTGACCTATTTTCAATATTGTAATTATTCTTCTTTTGGTATCAATGTCAAATAGTATCCGAAAATCACCGGAACGAAGCCTGTAGTCTGCAACAGGATGCCGGATTAGTTTCTTAATATTTACTATATCAGGAAAATCAGTCAGTGATACAATATCATTTTTAATATCAGGGAGAGCAGATTTATCAAAATTCTTTAGGTTTAAGGACTGACCGGACAAATTGTATTCTAAAGTTTAGCTTTTTTCCAGAACTCATCATTGGTTAAAATTTTGCCCGATTTTTTTTCTTTCCTGCGCTCATCAATATCCTATTTCAAGGCTGAAAGTTTATCATCTTTTTTAAGCAGGCGGGCGTATCTTTCCAGCTCCTTCTGTTTTTCAGGATCTAGCTGGCTGTATATTTTAATAAATCTCTCCGATTGATGTCCGGGACTTTGCATAGGATACCTTTTTTTTTCAATTATTTTACGATTATTACATTTAACGGATAACATTTCATGAGTCAAGAAAATAATTATATTATTTTCTCCATGCAGCAATTTAAGCATATGGGAGATTGATTGAGAAAAAAAAGTTGAATGGGCGGGGTAAATAAAAAGATAAAATATACTCCACCGGAACCTTCAGTGCCCCGGCAAAGCAGAAAATATTTTCAACCAGTTAGCATGCTTCTATCTGATCATGCTGCATACCTGACGTTTCCGGCTTCCTGATCAATAGAAAACAGCGCATGAAAGGTGATTTCGCCGCTGCCTGAATAACGGTTTACACTTCATTGAGCAAACGAACATGCAATTTTCCAATTAATCTAAAAAATTACATGTCAAAAGGATTTATAATTTCCACACCAACACCGGTAAAATCATAAACATTCGCAGTTACCAGGATTAAACGATAAATTTTAGCGGTTGCCGTAATAATGGCATCAGGAATTTTAATCGAATATTTTTGTCTGATTGATATTGTTTCTTCAGCTATTTTATTATCAAGATCCAGCACATTTCCGATATCTATAAATTCCCTGGCGCTTTTATTTTGACGATCATTTCCCCGATAACCCGCCCAGCCCAGGTATTCAATCTTTGACACTATCGATATATTAAAACTTTCTTTGAACATTTCTTCAATGACCGGCTTTTCATTAAGCATTCCATTAGAATAATAAATCAATACATTAGTATCTAAAAGATATTTATCTTCCATTCCGCTCCCATTCATCTCTGATGATCATGAGATCACGATCTATTTCATCCTTTGAAATATGAAAAATATCAGAATATTTTCGCGGATCAATTTTTTTCCTTTGAGGCAATGAAATAATTACTTCCAGTTCCTTATGTTCAAATTCATGGGGAATTGGAACAATCTGCTTTAATTTATCTGCCTGTATCAAAATCTTATATTTATTCATTTTTTATCTCACTTTGTGACATTTATAAATGAATAATCCATAATAATCAAACATTTTTTTATCATATTTCAAATATGAAACATGATACAAGGCGACCATCTTTTAGTTTATTTAAAAAAGGGGTGGAACACTCTGTAGTCATAAATCCCCTCTCTCATGAATACAAAATAGGGCAAAGGCTGATTAACTTCTTTGAGCGTAATGTCTTCAATAAAACTCAGATCCTGAGTCTTATGCATAAATTTGTGAATGGAAGATTGATTGAGAAGAAAGGTTAAGGCAGGGTAAATTATTGGATAAAAATCTACCCCGCCGGAACCTTCAGTGAGTGATTTTTCTGATTTTATTATTAACAGTATCAGCAACATAAACATTGCCGGTAGAATCTACTGCTACTCCAACTGGACTGTAAAAAGAAGCAGCAGTGCCTGTGCCATCTGCACTTCCGGCAGTTCCAGAACCGGCAAATGTAGTGACAACACCTGCTGTCGTGATCTTTCTAATTTGATTATTAACACTATCAGCAACATAAACATTACCGGTTGAATCTACTGTAACTCCATATGGTCTGTTAAAAAAAGCAGCAGTGCCTGTGTCATTTATGCTTCCTGCAATTCCTGAGCCAGCAAACGTGGTGACAATTCCAGCAGGAGTGATTTTTCTGATTTTATGATTATATCTTTCAGCAACATAAACATTGCCGGTAGAATCTACTGCTACTCCAACTGGACTGTAAAAAGATGAAGCAGTGCCTGTGCCATCTGTACTTCCGACAGTTCCGGAACCGGCAAATGTAGTGACAACTCCAGCAGGAGTGATTTTTCTAATTATATTATTACTAGTATCAGCAACATAAACATTGCCGAAAGAATCTACTGTAACTCCATTTGGATTGTTAAAAGTAGAAGCAGTACCTGTGCCATCTATGCTTCCTATAGTTCCAAAACCTGCAAAGGTGGTGACATGAACAAGGCTATTATAGATACTCTTCTGATCATAGGGATTATCCCTCGGAGCTTCATCCAATGCCTGGTCACAGGACAGGGATGTTAAAATAAAAATTGAACAAATAAGTGCATATATTTTTTTCATTCAAAAACTCCGGTGAACGTACATTTTTTTATAAAATACAAATTGTATTACTGGTTGATAATTTAATTTTCTCCCCTCTCCTATATCCCCCCTTGATGGGTGATTATTGGGGCAGGTCAATTACTCAGAACCTCATCAACATCCCGCAGCCGAAAAAGTTCCTGTCACTATTCCTCTGCCCCGGCATGGAATAGCCTGAGAAGATGAGGGGGATGATTTCATTTTTTTTATATTCCAGTGATGCGCCCGCTGCCGGGGCGTAGGCAAAGTACCGGTAGAAAAAATATCCCGAGGTCAGTAATGATGCTGCACCGATCCCGTAGGAGATGTTCCGGTAAAGGGAGAATTTGTCGGAATCCTTCTTCTGCGCGTCCATCTTGTCGCCAAGGGCCGTGGCCTGGGCTGAATTCGTGGAGGTCTTGTAGAGGGCAGAGGTCTTGCTGTAGTCCGAATTCACCGCGGCAACTTTCATGTTGTAGTAGTATCCCCCGCCGAAGGAGAGGAGGGAAAATCCCGTAAATCCAAAAGCAGGGAATGTATAAGGATTGGATGATTTTAACTCAGCGGGAGTTTCATCCTGCTTTTTCTTCTTTTCAACTTTCACGGTGTTCGTATCACCGGAGCCTATCCTTGCAGTCAGGTCCCTGGTAAAGGCGATGACCGCAGTGTATATCTCCTTCTGAGAATCGGCCACCCCCTTCTCGCTGAAATCCACTGCGCCGCTCTGCACATCAACAATCCTGCCGGTTATGATTTTCTTCCCCTGCATGTTCATGACAGTGCCTATGAGCATTTTATTGGCGCTTAAAATTTTGCCCAGCTCCACGGCGCACGATATGTCAGTGCAGCCGCTCTGCTGGAGCCCCTGTTCCTTCAGGATGTTCCCCATCTGCACCCTTTCAATGATAATGAAACTTCCGGAGTTTGCCATCTCGTTTCTAATGAGTTCGGAGACCATTTCTGCATCGGCCTTTGAAATTTCCTTGGGCTGGAAGTCCATAATGGCTATGCGCATCTTTTCAGCGGAATAGGAAAAACTAAATGAAATTAGTAGAACAATAAGAGAGAGAGAGAGAGAGAGAGAGAGAATCCTCTTGCCATAAATAAATCCTTAATTTGTGTTTGCTGGATTGCTTGCTTGCTTAAATCTAACATAGAAATAGGATAGGATTTGTCAATAATTTAATAAAATATTTCTAATTTTGTACACTTTTTTTTACTGTAACTTCCCATGAAAAAATTCATAATAAGGATTGCAAATAAATATAAGATTAATTAAATTACAGAAATGAGCCCTTCAATATTCAGAGAAAAAGGTTATCGGTTTTACTTTCTTTCGAATGAAGAGGATCGCATGCATATCCATGTTACCTGTGAATATGGTGAGGCAAAATACTGGATAGAACCAATAATTTCTTTAGCTGTCTATCATGGTTTAAATTCAAAAAAATTGAGGGAAATTCAAAAGATTGTAGAGGACCATCAGGATGAAATCATTAAAGCATGGAAAATCCATTTTAATAAGCGTTGAGAACATAACTCCCTATGGTATCTGGATTTATTTAAAAGAAAGGGAATACTTTCTAAACTATGATGATTACCCCTTCTTCAAGGATGAGACTATACATTCAATTCAGAATGTTCAACTGCTCCACGGCTATCATCTGCATTGGCCTGATCTTGATGTGGATTTGGAGATAGATAATCTTGAAAATCCCGAAAGATATCCTCTGAAGTCAAATATATTGAAGAAAAGTGTTAGAAGTAAATCCGGTTGATCCTACTTTCCCGCGGTCTTGAGAAATGTATAGGGGTTCCGGTACTGGCCGTTCTGGATAATTTCAAAGTGGAGATGGGCGCCGGTGGATCTCCCGGTATTTCCTGAAAGCCCTACATACTGCCCCTGTTTCACATACTGCCCGGGCCTCACATAGATTTTTGCAAGGTGGGCATAGAGGGACTTCACCCCGTTGGGATGGGACACGACAATGGCGTTCCCGTAGCCTCCCAGCCAGCCGGCATAGGTTACCTGACCATATTTCGTGGCCCTCACCTGCTCAAAGGATGCTTTTATGTCAATGCCCTGGTGAAATTCCTTCTCATTCCAGTTATAGGGATTCCTCCTCCAACCATAACCGCCGGTAATAAACATGCTGTTTACCGGCCATAAATATCCGGGGAAGATATTCTGCGGCCGCGCGTCAGGGATGAATATGGTCTGCCCCACCGCTACAAAATCGGGATTCTTTATATCATTCTGGTCAATAATTTTCTGGGTTGAAACCTTATATTTTTCCGCCAGGGACGCAATCCTGTTCCCCTTCTCCATTTTATGGAGGATCCCTTCCTTATTAGGGATGATAAAAACCGTACCCTCGTGGATCAGGTCATAGGACTGGAGCTTGTTGCTGCCGCAGATAGTATCCATTGAGACACCGTACTTCTTGGCTATCTCGCTTAAATTCTCGCCTTTTTTTACTTTGTGCTGATGGAGAACCAGCGCCTTCCCCTCTTTCTGCGTTAAAAAATCAGTTTTAGCAGATTGGAGAAGGGCATTTTTTTTGTCGTTGTCTGACAGCGCGGGATTTGCATTAATTTCATCTTCAATGCTTTTTGATGATTCCCTGACGCCCATATTTTCCCTGGGGCTGCTGTAAAACCATACAAGTCCGATGATGCATATAATAACAGCGATATAGGAACTTTTGATTGCAAACAGGCTGTTGAAGCGTATTGTTTTAAAATAAATCCTTTTCTGCCCGGCAAATACGAATAGAATTCCTTTCCTTAAAAATGATATGGAAAATCTGCCGATTGAAAACTTTCTGGAGGATTTACTCATGGGAAAACTCTTTCATTCTTTTTATTCATCAACATCATATTTTGCAAACATTCAATGATATTATCGATATTTTTACACTATTTTTTAATATTAATATCCGGTTTAAACGCTTTTATTGATAATTCAGCCTATTTAGGGACATGTTTATGTACAGTTCCGCTGAAGGAATCTTCAATCAGTTTTTTAGTATCCTTATTCTGCCCCCCGGTAATATTCACTTTCCCCAGGGATACAACACCGTTCTGGATCGTTAATAATGGAGTGGTGATGTCGCCGAGGATCTTTGCTGTTTCAAGAAGCCTTACCTCTTCGGAAGCCCTGATATTGCCGATGACAGTCCCTGCAATGACAACAGATTTGGCAACAATGTCAGTTTTAACCTTGCCGGTCTCACCGACAACAAGTTCATTATCTGTCTTAATTTCCCCCTCAAACTTACCGTCTATCCTCAAAGATCCGCTGATATAGAATTTCCCCTCAAAAACAGAGCCGGTACCGATGGTGCTATTAATGCTGTCTCCCTTTGCTGCCATTATGTTACCCCGTCATAGATACAATATTTTACTATTCGCCAAGAATTCTTACAGTTCAAGGTTCAACTTTGTATAATCATACCCGTTAAGTTTTCCCACGGATATAAGAGAAAACTTTTTATTTTCGAAAATATTTTTAGTTATTCTGTAAAAATCGTCAAGCGTAATACTGTTCAGTTCACTAATTATTTCATCAAAACTGATAATCTTTCCATAGGTCATTTCATTTTTCGCCAGCTGCCCCATCCTCACCTCAGTGCTTTCATAACTCAGCGCCAGGTTCCCCTTGATATAGGTCTTTGAATCGTCGAGCTCTTCTGTGAGGATTCCGGCTTTCAGTATCGTCCTGCACTCTTCCATGATGAGCTCCACGGCCTGTTCAAATTTATCAGGCGACGTGGCGCAGTAAATCCCGAATATTCCATTGTCGCTGTAGGAGGAGTGAAATGAATATATTGAATAGCTTATTCCCTTCTTTTCCCTGATGTTCTGAAAAAGCCTGGAAGACATGTTGCCGCCCAGTATGGTGCTCATGCAGTAGAGGGCCCACCTGTTGTCGTCATTTCTCTTTATCCCCTCAGTTCCCAGGCAGAAATGGATCTGCTCCAGGTCTCTTTCAATGTGGTTGTGATACAATCTCTTAGGCTGGGGATAATGTAACCCGGCCTTTTGGCCCCGGTCACTTTTTTTATTGAAATACCTGTCTATGAGTTTCCTGGTGTCGTCAAGGTTGAACGCGCCGGCAATGACAAATATGGAATTGTTTTCCCGGTAATTTTCATTGTAGAAATTGACGACGCTTTCCCTGGTTGAACCGGATATGCCTTCGATGGTCCCGAGTATCGAGTGGCTCAGGGGATGGCCGTCCAGCATACTCTCCACAAAAATATCATGGATGAATTCATCCGGCGTATCTTCATACATCCTGATCTCTTCAATGATGACATTTTTCTCTCTCCCCAGCTCTTCAGGGTCAAAGACTGAATTGGCGTACATGTCCGCGAGAATTTTAATGGCGAGCTCAAGATAATCGGAGACCACATTTATATAGTAACAGGTATATTCCCTGTTTGTAGCGGCATTGTGCTGCCCGCCTACCCTGTCAATCTCCCTGGCAATGTCCTTTGCCGACATGGCGGCCGTGCCCTTGAACAGCATGTGCTCAACAAAGTGGGCATAGCCGTATTCACTGGCCTTTTCATCGCGGGAACCTGAATTTATCCAGAGGCCCGCGGAAATAGAGGCCACCTCTTTCATAGGTTCCAGCATGATAATCAGGCCGTTTTCATTTACATATTTTTCTGCCATCTACTGCCGTTTCATGGCTTCCTTTCTGCTCAGGTCTATTCTCCCCTGCTTGTCAATATTTATGACCTTCACATTGACCTTGTCCCCGACATTCAATACATCGGTGACATGCCTTACACGCTCGAAATCAAGGTTTGATATATGGATAAGCCCCTCTTTTTGAGGAATAATCTCCACGAAGGCGCCGAACTCCACAATCTTCTTCACCGTGCCCTCGTATATCCTTCCAACTTCAATCTCTTCTGTGATCATATTTATATATTTGATGGCCTTGTTTATCGATTCATCGTTATCTGCATATATTGTGACCTGGCCTGTATCCTCTATATTTATGCGTGCCCCGGTATCCTCAACGATCCTCTTTATCACCTTCCCGCCGGGTCCAATAACCTCGCCAATCTTTTCAGGGACAACAAACAGAATATGAATCTTAGGCGCATAGGGCGATATGTTCTTCCTCGGTTCTGCGATTGCCTTCTTCATTTCCCCGAGGATATGGAGCCTCCCCTCTTTTGCCTGCTGAAGGGCGTTCTTCATTATTTCAATGGTAATCCCCTCGATTTTAATATCAAGCTGAAAGGCAGTAATGCCGTCCTTTGTACCGGCCACCTTGAAATCCATGTCGCCAAGATGATCCTCAATGCCCATAATATCGCTCAGAATGCTGTACCTGTCTCCTTCCTTTATGAGGCCCATGGCTATGCCGGCTACGGCATCTTTTAGAGGCACTCCGGCATCAAACATTGCAAGCGAACCGGAACAGACCGATGCCATGGATGATGACCCGTTGGACTCCAGGATCTCAGACACCTGGCGTATTGTATAGGGGAACGTGGTCGTCTCAGGGAGGACATATTCAAGGGCCCTCTCTGCAAGCATCCCGTGCCCTATCTCCCTGCGGCCGGTGCCGCCCACCCTTCCGGTTTCGCCTACGGAAAAAGGCGGGAAATTGTAATGGAGCATGAAAGCTTTTTTTGTCTCGCCTTCGATATAATCGAGCCTCTGTACTTCATTTATCATGCCCAGTGTTGTAACCCCGAGGCTCTGTGTCTCACCCCTTGTGAATACAGCGGAGCCATGGGTTCTTTTCAAAAATCCCACGTTTATGTCAATGGGCCGTATATCCTTCAGGCCGCGGCCATCAGCCCTTAAGCCGTCGTCGAGGATCCTGCCCCTCAATAATCCGGCATCTATGTCATTCAGTATTTCACCGATGATCCCCTTGGAATCGGGATACTCCCCGCCGAACTCCGCAACCCCTTTTTCTATGATTGCATTGAAGGCGTCTTCCCGGTCCTTCTTTTTCATGAGATCTTTCAGTTTTTTTATTTCATCATAAAACCTTCCCTTCAGCTTCCCTTCCAGCTCGGAATTGGAATGCCTTGGAGTATAGGTCATGAGCGGCTTTTTCGCAGCCTTCATCAGCTCTTCCTGGGTATCGCAGATCTTTTTGATATTCTCATGCGCGATTTCCACGGCCTGAATCACGTCCTCCTCGGAAATATTTTTTGACGAACCCTCGATCATTGTCACTGCTTTCCTTGTGCCGGCCACGACGAGGTCAATGTCGCTCAGCTTTGATTCGCTGAACGTGGGATTCACTATCCAGCTGCCGTTTACCCTGCCGATGCGGACAGCGCCCACAGGCCCGTTGAACGGTATACAGGAAACGCAGAGCGCAGCGGATGCGGCGTTTATGGCAACAATGTCCTGCTGATTCTCCTTGTCCACTGCCCACACATACAGAATTATCTGCACTTCATTTATTAAATCTTTCGGGAATAACGGACGCAGGGGCCTGTCGGTAATTCTGCAGTTGAGTGTCTCCCTGTCGCTCGGCCTGGACTCTCTCTTAATAAATCCGCCGGGTATCTTTCCGCCGGCATAGGACATCTCCCGGTATTCCACGGTAAGAGGGAAAAAATCCTGCCCCTCCCTTACAGATCTCGATGCAACCACAGAAGCGAAAACAACCGTCTCGCCGTATGTTGCAACAACTGAACCATCAGCCTGTTTTGCCAGGTAGCCTGTATTGAAATTCAGTTTTTCCTTTCCTATAATCAAATTGTAATCTATACTCATAAAGCTTTCCCCTTTTAATAATAACTATGTGTAACAATTTCAAGCCGTAAATCGACATGCATATGGCCAGCCATACATATATTGCCATTATATGCATTATACGTATGTTAATATAAGCTGAGCCTTAACATGTTTTAATTCAAGAAGCATCAAGAGTCATTTCACAGGAACCCGATAAACAGGAATCCGGCGGCTTTGAATATGTTACATGCTGCAGATCTATTGATCTTTATCTCCTGAGCCCGAGTGACTGTATCAAATTCCTGTATCTTGTTATATCCGTTTTCTTCAGATATGTCAAATGACGTCTCCTCTGGCCGACCATTTTTAAAAGACCCCTTCTTGAATGATGATCTTTTGCGTGACCCTTAAAATGTTCTGTCAAATTATTGATTCTTTCAGTCAATAATGCCACTTGAACTTCAGGTGAACCTGTATCGGTTTCATTTTTCCTGTATTTTTCAATTGTCTCTTTCTTGTTGATCATAATGCGCCTTTATTCCTCCTGTTAGGTAATTGAATTTTCAAATTTAATTATATTCTCATTCTCAACAATTTTTGTTAAAAATATTAAGATATTTTACATTCCATTGAATAAAATTTATTTCAGCCAGTGCAAGAATGTTCCTGCTTTTATCCATGATAATAGATAAATTGCCGTTCAAACTATTAATCTCAATTACATCCTCTTTCCTGAAATAGGCGCCGTTAATTATCCTGAATATGACACTGTCGTTCACGGTTATTGAGCTGAAACCCTTTAATGCATCTTCCGGGTTCACCATGAAATCCTTTTCTGTTTCCCTGCCTTCTATTCTATCTTTTACGTCTTCAAGTGATGCGGCATTTTCAATGGAAAAAATACCCGATGAAATTCTTCTCAGGGCCGCAAGATGGGCGCCGCATTTTAATATTGAACCTATGTCCCTGGCCAGCGCCCGTATATATGTCCCCTTAGAGCAGTGTACCGAAATTGTCAAATCCCCGGTCTCACTGTTATAACTTTCAAATAGTATGCTGTAAATCTCTATCTCCCTGGCCTTGAGATCAACACTTTTCCCTCTCCGGACAAGGTCAGAAGCCCTCTTACCGTTAATCTTCAGCGATGAATAATCGGGAGGGATTTGCATGAACCTCCCGGTAAATTTCGATAATGCCTGGTTTATACCCTCAAGTGTTATCCCGTCAATGGGGAGTATTTCAGTGACATTCCCTTCCATATCGCATGTATCCGTGGAAACGCCAAGCTTAATAACACCGTGGTATCTCTTATCGTTTTCAAGAAAAAAACGGGTAAACTTTGTTGCAAACCCGGTACATATCACAAGCAGCCCCGAGGCAAATTTATCCAGTGTCCCTGAATGGCCCACTTTATCCACACCAGCCATCCTTCTTACTGCGGCAACAGCATGAAATGAAGTTAATCCCGGAGGTTTATCAATCAGGAGCACCGAATTATTCAAAATTTTAGCATCCACAGCCAGGCAGTTTTCAATCATCCCCGTTCACTTCATGATCAACAGAATTTTCCTTATCATCTTTTTTAACCAGGCCTTCAAGAAAAGCGACCATCTCTACCCCGTCAGCAATAGATGAATCGAGAAAAAACTCCACAATCGGGGTAATCCTTATACTCAATGCCTTTCCAACCCTGTGCTGGATAAATCCCGCGGCCGATCTTAATCCATCCATGGATTTTTTCTCAATTTTTCCGTCTCCAATTACTGAGATACCGATCCGCGCATATTTTTTATCACTGCTCAACGTAACACCGGTAACCGTTACAAAACCAATCCTGGGATCCTTTATCTCTTTCAGGATTAAATCGGATACGATTCTCTTTATTAATTCCTCAAGTTTTTCTTTTCTATGTGACATAGGCGCTGAATATCAAATGAAACTTATTTTCGCTGATTATAAGTTCTTTTTAATCTCCTTCAAAACGAAGGATTCAAATTTATCTCCAAGCTGAATGTCATTAAAATCGGGAAACATGAAGCCGAAATCCTGCCCTGCTACAACCTCCGAGACATCATCCTTGTATCTCTTCAGTGTCTTGATATCGCCCTGGTGAATAACAACTCCTTCACGGATAACCCTGACTTTAGATTTACTCCCTATTTTGCCGGACAGGAGGACTGCCCCGGCCGCGTTACCGACCTTGGATATTTTGAAGACTTCCTTCACTTCGCCCGATCCCTGCAGTTCTTCCTTGAATACCGGCTTCAGCATTCCCTGCATGGCGGCCTTCACATCATCTGTGGCTTCAAAAATTATATTATAGAATTTAATGGAAACATTCTCTTTTTCAGCGAGATCCGCCACCTTCCCGGTGGGCCTTACATGGTATCCGATGATAAGCGCATTTGATGCTGAGGCAAGCATTACATCGGAATCATTAATATTGCCTGTACCTATATGGATAACCTTCACTCTGATTTCATCACTGGAAAGGTTTTCCAGGGACTCTTTAAGAGCCTGCGCGGAACCGTCAACATCGGCCTTCACTATGACACGGAAATCCTGAATTTCACCTTCACGAATCATGTCGTTAAGGGATTCCAGTGTTACCTTCCTTACCTTCTTAGCCGACTCAATCCTCTTATATTCAAGCCTTTTCTGGGATATCTGCCTTGAAAATTTTTCAGACTCTACTCCCTCAAAGGGATCACCGGCTTCAGGAACTCCCGATATGCCCAGAACCTCAACCGGTGTTGATGGACCGGCTTCTGTAATAGAATCCCCCTGGTCATTGAACATAGCCCTGACCTTGCCATGATAAATGCCGGCTACAAAGGGATCCCCTATTCTCAAGGTTCCGTCCTGGACGAGTATGGTGGTTACGGGCCCCCGCCCAATGTCAAGCTTTGCCTCAAGGACAGTGCCTTTGGCTCTTTTTTTCGGGTTTGATTTAAGTTCAAGCATCTCTGTCTGTATAAGAATGAGGTCCAGGAGCTCTTCAATGTTAGTCCCCTGTTTCGCGCTGATTTCGGCATACAGTGTTGTACCGCCCCATTCCTCAGGGGAAAGTCCGTAATTGGCCAGCTCCTGCCGAACTTTCGCGGGATTGGCGCTGGGGACATCTATCTTGTTTATTGCAACGATTATGGGGACTTCTGCATCCTTGGCATGGTCAATTGCCTCGATTGTCTGAGGCATAACGCCGTCATCCGCGGCAACAACGAGTATTACTATATCGGTTACCTTTGCCCCGCGCGCCCTCATGGTTGTAAATGCCGCATGGCCCGGAGTATCGAGAAAAGTTATTTTTTTATCCTTCACCGGGACCATATATGCGCCTATGTGCTGGGTTATACCGCCGTGCTCCTGGGCGATAACATTGGTCTTCCTTATGGTGTCGAGGAGTCTTGTTTTCCCATGATCAACATGGCCCATGACAGTGACTACCGGAGGAGCTGAAACATAATCCTCCTTGTTGTCCACTTCGTCATCATGGTTAATGACAGTTTCATCATACAGTGATACAATCTTTACCGCTGTATTATATTCTGCGGCAAGTATTTCCACGGTATCCATTTCAAGGGCCTGATTTATTGCCACCATCTCTCCAAGCTTCATGAGCCTGGCAATAACATCGCTTGCCTTGATATTCATTTTTCTGGCAAGCTCTCCTACGGTTATTCCCTCGGTTATTGTTATTTCTCCCGGTGTGACAATTTCTCTCTTCTGGGAGACAATCGGTTTTTTTCTTATTGATAATGTTTTTTCAGCCCATTTCTCTTTTATATATTTCTTTTTATCTTCCTTCTCCTTGTCCTTGCCCTTCTTCCTTTTCTTCGACGGGTCTGTCTTTTCAACTGCTTCAGGAGCGGCCTTTACATCGGTAATCTTCAGAATTGATTTGTCTTCAGCAGGCTTTGCAGCAAATTCCTTCGGCCTGACAAGGGGTTTACCATCCCTGTCCCTTGGAGGATAGGGCCTTCTGCTATTATCGGTGACAGGTTTCTTCAGAAACTTGGATTTTTCCGGACTTACAACAGGGGGATGCTCCTTCTCGATTTTAACATGCTCGCCGCTTCTTATATCTTTTATCTCCTTGGAGATATTTACCTTTCTCTTTAATTTAATCTTGTTTCCGAGCTTACTTTTTTCAACCTTCTGGATTTTCTTAATCTTCAATACTTCAATCTTCTTGTCCAGGAGAAAGAGATCCTGGTCTGTCAGCACAGTATCTCCGCTTTCACAGTTGATTCCAAGATCCTTGCAGACCTCCAGGAGGTCCTGCATGGTTATATGATTCTTTGTTGCTATGTCTAAAGCCTTCATGCAAATCCTTAATTTAAATATTTATAATATTATTATTCATTTTTATCATTTTCGCTCTCTTCATAATCTTCAAGATCAACCGTTTCTGCAATCATGTCAAGAATCTTCTGGGCCGTCTTTTCCCCGATACCATCGATTTTCAGGAGATCCTCCAGGGAACATTCCACGAGGTCCTCTATGGAAAGAATCCCGCCGTTTTCAAGGAGTTTTATTGTCCGTGCATCCAGACCGGGCAGTTCCTCAAGGGATGTTTCATCCTCATTTGAATGCGAGAAGAGCTGCTCCACCACAGCCCTGGAATCGCTGGAGCTGAGAAACTCCCTGTACTGTTCTTCTGTTTTAATATCAATGTCAAAACCGCAAAGTTTCGATGCAAGCCTTACATTATGGCCGTTCCTTCCCACCGCGAATGAATAGTGATCATTTTCTACCACTGCGACAACATTCCCGTTATTCAGTTCAATGACCTCCTTCACCCTTGCCGGTGTAAGGGCATTTACCGCCATTATCTTCTTGTCGTTGAAATATTCCACCACATCGATCTTTTCGCCTTCAAGCTCCCTGACTATTGACTGTATCCGTATCCCCCGCATACCCACGCAGGCTCCGACAGAATCTATATCGTCCCTTTCGCTTGTCACAGCCACCTTGGTCCTCATGCCGGGCTCCCTGACCACCTGAACAATCCTGACAATTCCGTCATATATCTCGGGAATTTCCATTTCAAAAAGTTTTTCAATGAATTTGGGATTGGCCCTTGAGAGGACAATATTCGGTCCCTTTGAATTCTTGTTCACAGAGAGAATCAGGGCCTTTATCCTGTCTCCAATCTTGTAGTGTTCAAGGGAAGACTGTTCGCGCAGGGGTATTATCCCTTCAGCCCTGCCCAGCTCAATAAAAAGGGCATCCTTTGATTTCCTCTGGAGAAAACCGTTAATAAGCTCACCTTCCTTCCCCTTAAATTCATTGAATATAATATTCTTTTCAGCTTCCTTAATTTTCTGAATAATAACCTGCTTTGCGGTCTGGGCAGCAATCCTTCCGAATGATTCAAGCGGATTTTCCTCAACAAAAATTTCATCACCAAGCTTTACATCGGGTCTGAACTTAGAGGCGCTTTCGTAGGAAATTTCCTCAGCAAGATTTGCAGGTTTCTTCACAACCATTCTTTTGGAGACAACGGCTACATTATTATTAACCCTGTCAAATACAACTTTTACATTATCCACGAGGCCGTACTGCTTTTTGAATGCAGAGAGCATGGCCGACTCAACAATGGACTCTATCTCCTCACGGGGAATACCCTTGTCTGTCGCAATCTGGTGTAATGCCTCAAAAAAATTACTACTCATGTTAAAACACCTTTTTAATAATCAAGATATGCATCTGAAATGCTGCAATAATTAATTTTTAATTTCTTGTTTTCCGTGTTTAATTCAATTATATCTTCAGAAATACCCATTATTATGCCCTTATAAGTCCTGTTCTCATCATCAATCCGGCAGATTAACTTCATCGGCTCCCCCTGGAAGCGCCTGATTTCATCAAGAGACTTCAATTTTCTGTCCAGGCCCGGAGATGAAATCTCCAGCATATACTTGGGGAGAATTTCAGAATATTCAAGAAGTTCGCCCAGTCTATTGCTGAACATTTCGCAATCCTTGTGAGTAATTCCGGGTATTTTATCAATTTTTACCGAAATCTTTGTATTCTCGCCCTTAAGATAAATGGAATAATCATAAACCATATATCCCAGTTCATCTGCCGCTTCGTTAATATACTTTTCTATTTCACTTTTTAAAATCATTGCAAATTAAAAACCATAGAGTCTCTAAGTTAAATGATTCATGTTTTTTTATGTATATAATATTTATTATGGATACTATTGTCAAATCCATATACCAAAAAAGGAGAGTGGCGCCCACTCTCCTTTTCATGGTTGTACATAAAAAGAATATCAAAACAAATCATAATGACATTACTAAAAATGTGTTAAATATTTCAAGCATTTTTTTAATATTCTATTTATCAAAGAAATTTTAAAAAATATAAATTTTTTTAATAATATTATTGACATTTCAGCTCATTGTTTTCTTATGGTTAGAAATTAGATAAAGAAATTTATCCTGGTGATTATAGAGAGAGAGTAATACCTGTTCCCATTCCGAACACAGAAGTTAAGCCTCTCATCGCCGATGGTACTGCACTGGAAGCGGTGTGGGAGAGTAGGACGCTGCCAGGATTTAATAAAAACACTTAAGGTGCCGTAAGGTGCCTTTTTTATTTATCCCCCTGAATAATAGAACACCGGAATTCTGAATTATTAATTATCAAGCAGGCTCATAAATTTCCTTATCCTCTTTGCATTTGTTCCAAGGTCACCCCTGCCAACTCTGGAAAGGGACCTGATATCGACAGTGGAACCTTTGTCACCCGGTAATATCCTGATGACAATATCATCCTTAAATCCGAACATCAATGTGGTGTCAACGGCTTCAATCCTTCCTGCAGTCAGATTTTCATCCACAATTTCCCATCCAAGGGCCCTGGCAGTTTCAAAGGATTTTTTGAATGCCGCATCTTTCCCCAGGCCGAGGCGTATGGTCCTGATATCAGGATATGCGGAAAGCTGTTTTCCTGCAATCTCCTTACCGCCATACTCAGCAGTATTAACAGCATTCTTCCTCAATGCCGTAAGGGAAACAAATTGCGGGGGATTTACCGTATCGGTAGATATATCATGTATCGCAGGGGCATTCCTTGCATGGAACCCCAGGAATACGATTATCCCTGAAGAAAGGGCGCCCGCGATGAGTCCTGTGATAGCATGGGGAATATTCTGATTCCCTGACATAAGGGTTATTATAGATACAATGACCGCAGCTATTCCTGTAAACCCGCCGGCCATCATCATGGCTATCCCTGCAGAAAAGGGATAGAGACCCATCCTGCTCCCGGGTCCGGCAATGATGATCAGGGTGATGGATAAAATTCCAATAATACACCCGGTGTACTTTATAAAAATATTCATAGTTCCCGGCGCCTCATGATACACTTCCAGGCAGGCGGAGGTTCTGGCCGCTTCGAGTCCATTTTTTCAGCCGATAGTTCAAGGATCATGAAATAAGGCTCAACTGTCTTTACGATGTCTCTAGCTGAGAGCATCGGCGGCCCGGTCTCCCTGGGAGGGCTGTCGCAGCTGCCGATGATGCTGAGCCACAACCCGCCCTTTCCCAGCACATCCCTTATCCTGGACGCGGCCCTGGACTGTGCCCTGGCTGAACCTAAAGAGTGGAAAAATCCCCTGTCAAATACAAAGGAGAACTCCCCTTCTTCCATAGGCTCTTTTAAAAAGTCCATGCAGAGAAACCTGGCCGGCTTTGATGCGCCTGAACTTTTTTTTACCGCTGTCTCAATTGCCAGTTCTGATATGTCCAGGCCGGTTACATGGAAACCCTTCTCTGCAAGCCACAGGGAATTGGTGCCGGTACCGCAGCCCAGCTCCAGCGCCTTTCCCGGATTGATTGGAAAATCATCAATAGTCCGGACAAGGATACTGTCGGGGCTTCCCGTGTCCCAGGGAATTTCATTTTCACGGTAACGGTTGTTCCAGAATTTTTTGTCTGACATATGAAATGGCTCCTGAATTGCAATTTTAGCAATTCTGCGTTTTATACAATTGAATGAGTTGTATATATTTCATGGATATTTTTTTGCAAATACAATTTATATTCAGCCGGTCGTTTCGACTCCGCTCAACGGCCACTGATTTCCTGCTCCCTGATCGGAGAGGTCACTGAGCGGAGCCGAAGTGTGGACCTGAGCCTGTCAAATCGTCGAAGGGAGTCAGATGAGAGTTCAAACATATAGGAACTCCATATAGGGAGGAAATTCCTATGACAAAAAAGTTTATGCACTCTGCCTTATCAAATACCTGAATTAATGCAGGGATTTTTTTATCAATCTTTTTGTGTTAATGGCAGGACTCGAATTCTGGAATGCAATTTATCAATGGATATCAGCGCTCCTTGTACCAGCAGCTCTTCATATTTTTTAACAGAATTAATAATTAAATTCTCAATCTTATCCGGCATAGTATCGGTAGTCCGTATTTGTATTACACTGGGGCCGGTTTCCGAGGAAAGTGCAAGGAGAACACTGAAATCAAGATCATGAGTGAAAATAATATATTGATGAGCAGCAGCATATATGAATATTTCCGAATCAGAGGCTGCTTTATTCCCAATTTCTGACCAGTGTGTGGCATCCCACCCATATTTTCGGAAAACCTCACACCATATAGGTGAGAGGTTCATATCTATAAGGAATTTCATTCGGTAATAAGGGGGTTTTCGAATTCTTCGACCCTGTTGGCTGCAAAAGTCAAGGCTTCTTTTATATCATCTTCTTCAAGATAGGGAAATGCGTTTAGTATTTCTTCTTTAGTTCGTCCGGAAGCCAACAAATTAATAATATTACCCACGGTGACGCGCATACCGCGTATACACGGTTTACCGCCCATAACTTCAGGATTAAAAGTAACTCTTGTTAATGTTTTCATAGATTAAATACTGTAATATTTTATAATATATTTCAAGCATTTTTTTTACTCAACCCGCCTTACTGAACCAAATCAGCATATCAAGGAATGTGGATTCGAAGATATTAAGGGTTTCGCCGGGCCTGCGGACATGGAACCCATGATATTTTCAGGTTTTCTGATGAATATTATTTAACGGCATATACGTTAATGGAGCAAAGATCTGTGAAGGCATCATAGTAAATTTGTTACAAAAAGGTCACCTGCCAAATTTATTTCCATCCCATATAAGAATGGTTTTATTATTTTCTTTAAGGACATAATCATTATTTCCTATATCAATTTTCATGAAAATAAGAAAGTTTATGCACACTGCCTTAAAATTTGCCCGGCGGTGAATCAAAATTAATTTTGCTCAATCCGGAATATTGTGGAAAAAATAATAATGCATATATATATATTCAATAAATAATCAACATATCGAGTCATCGGATACGCCATATTGATTTGCGGGATTTTTTTGTTAAATTAAAGTGAACTGATTATTAAAAAATCCCCTGCGCGAGGGGAAGTTTTGAGAATAATAACTAATAATTCTCTTTCTAAATAAATACAGCAGGGGAAACTGAAAATTTTTTTGATAACTCTTTTATTTGACGGATGTTCAATTCCCGTTTTCCATTTAAAATTTCAGAAACAACCCCCTGAGTGCCTATTTCTATTAAGTCACTCTGATTTAGCCCGCGCTCTTTCATGAGATATTTAAGAGCATTTATTCCATTCGATTCCGGCATTGGATGATATTCTTTCTCATAATCTAAAATAAGAACGCCGATCATCTCCATATATGAAGCAAGGGGATGATTTTCATTATTTCCCACTTCATCGATCAATTCATCCAATTGCCCGCGCAAGTGTTCATATTCGATCTTTGTATGAGGAACATATAAATCTTTTGAAACCTTAGGCCATGTATGAATTATTTTTTTAAATTTAATTTCCGGCATTATTTTATTTCTTCCATTTTTCCTTATCATACTCATCATGCGTTAGAATATGACGAAAATAAATAATTTGAGTATTATAATGAATCGCGGCAATTAATCTGAATTTATTACCGCCAATGTTGAAAACTGTTAAATTACCAACATTATCCGCACTCGAAAAAGTATCCTTCAATTCGGAAAATGATTTGAATTCACAACGAATAACAATTCCGTACCAGTCTTCAAGGGCTTTCGCGCTATTTTTATTAATTTTCGAAAAATCAATAATTTTTTTATGAGATATTATTCTCATTTATTAAATTTATCTCATGATGAGATAAATGTCAAGTATAATTTTTTAGGATTTATAGTTTTATTAGTGAAAAAGAAAGCTGATGAAAATGGTATCCCCTATCAAACATTGATTGGGTACCTCATCCATCAATACGCGTCTGGGAAAATTAAAATATCTATCATATAGGAAATAGCATTTAACTATATGTAATTACACTCTGGTTATCAATAAAAAAGTCAGGGAGTATTTGTTACAACACCATTCAAGAGACTTGTGCATCTTATAAACACCAAATCTATCTCAAATGAAAAGATTTATGGCGCCTGCCTTAAAATTTACGCCCTCCGAGTGAGGCATCTTTTTTTGTGCTTTTCGTGATTTTCGTGGTTTCAATTCCTATTCGAGTTGGAGGCAACAGACCTACTCAGGAAACCCTGTCCTGTTCCCTATTCTCTGCAAATAGAAAAGCCCCGGTTATTCAGCCGGGGCTTTTTGTTAACAATAAATTGTGCTTTAACTTATTTTATATCAGCTGCAGAAACTTTTTTCTTAAGGCCTTTAGCTTTAACTTCATACACTACTTCACAGTTGTCTTCGGTATCATAGGTGGCTTTTATTACAGATCCGCCGGCAACAACGCCTGCAACCTCAGAAGCAACGGCAACGCCTGTCATTTCGAAGTCTGACATGCCCGAGGCGGCTTCAGTTTTCGCGCCTTTGAATTTCTCAAGAATTTTTCTTCTTGCATCTAAAACGGCTGCTTCCTGAGCGCTTGCTCTTCTCTGAACCTTATTTGTCAATGTCTTTTTTGCAACACCCATGGTAACTAATCTGAAAGTATCATTATCAACCCAACCTTCTGTTTTAAATGACTCTCCCTTCACCTGGCCGCCCATAGATGGACCGCATGATGTAAATGAAAAAACAACCAGGCAGGTAAAAATAAAAGCTAAAGCAAAATACTTCTTCATAAAAAATCCTCCTTAAAAAATAAAAATTACAATCTAATTGTAATTATTTAGATATATTCTATAAAATATTCTTCTATAAAATATACTTTTATAATCTCATGGGTATTCAAAACCCCACAAGTTTCTCGATAAATCATATTAATGTTTACCGAGAAACAAACTAATAATAAAAAGGTATATCGTCAACTTAAAAATCGATGTTTTTTTATTCTTTTATGAGTTCAATTACAATATTTCCGATAAATATTGACAAAATAATTATATTGAGTAGAAAAAACAGGGAATAAATATGAGATAAACTTCTCCAATTATACATAAGAGCCGTACCAAGGCCAACACCGTATCCGAGAATTATTGCATCACTGAACCTGTAAACCAATCCTGTTAACGCATCGGAATAGGTTTCAGGGCCGGTAACATGAAATTTCTCGTGATTATTTTTTATTACCGGTAGAACAAAAAAAAGAATAATAAACAGGATTGATGAATTTGTTATCCAGTGGGTTATTATCATGGGGATTAGAATTCCGGAAAATGATGAAACCAGGAGCACAGACCAGAAAGTCGCGCCGGGATAATTATCATTTATACTGCTGATAAACTTCGAGATAAAGGGAAATACAAGTTTGAAATCATCCCTTGTATAAACATCCTTTGATGTGAATAGTGTAAAATAGTATGATCCGGCTAATATAAGAAAAAAATAGCATAGATACACTAAAACAATTTCAATAACCACCTGGTGCTCCGGAAAATATAGATATAATAAAAAATATTTTTGATCTAAAACCGTCGGTCTTTATATAAAAATAATTAAATGAAAAAAGTCAACTGAAATACTGAATGTAAATCCAATGAATTTTATACTTGAAATGATCATGTTATTATAGTATGTTACGGTTTAGAACATCATGCCGGACGGCGCTAAAAACCGGCAGATTAAAATGCACTTGATTTTCACGACATTGTAAAGTTTTAATATATTAAAGGAAGTTTTTTATGCTGAAAATAGATAAATCAACGGTTTCAATCATTTTACTTTCAGTTTTTGCAATTATGCTGGGATGCGCAACCGCAGAGAAAAAATCTGTAACAACGGCTGTTGATAAAAATGAAAAAACCGCAGAGGTAAAAAAAGAAGCGCTGCCGGAGAAAAAAACTGAATATGCAGAGACAAAAACCGGATGGATCGACAATGACACCTACATAGTCCAGGTATCCTCTTCTGACCTTCAATCAGCCGTGGATGCTGCAAAAACAAAAATTTTGAAGGATATTATTTTCGTCCGGGCAAAATTATACGGGAGCTATCAGAAAATCACCGAGGTGAAGCAGGAATTTCAGGACCCCCTGAAAAATGGCGAGATTGTAAAAAAGCGTCAGATAGAAAATGGGATTGAGATATATTATCAGATACGGGACAGGGAATTAAGAAAAAAATTCGAAAAAAAATAGGAATACTATTTTATCACAACAGACTTGCCCACAATTTTCAGCCTGCCTTCGCAGAAATACTTCACAGCCAGGGGGAGAATCCTGTGCTCCTCCCTTAAAATTTTTACCGACAGCGAGGTCAGCGTGTCCTCTTCATGAATATGGACCGCTGCCTGGAGAATGATAGGGCCTGTATCTGTCCCTTCATCGATGAAATGGGCTGTACACCCTGTTATTTTCACGCCGTATTTCAAAGCCTGGTTCTGGGCCTCGGCCCCGGGGAAGGAGGGGAGGAGGGCTGGATGGATGTTTATTATCCTGCCCCTGAACTTCCCGACGAAATAGGGGGAGAGTATCCTCATATATCCCGCTGCAACGACAAGATCCGTTCTATGTTCATTCAATAATTTTTCCATGGCAATTTCATGATCCTTCCTCGATGAATAGAGAGCAGGGTCAACGAAAAAGGAGCCCATCCCGAAATCAGGGGCAATTTCAAGGGCCTTTGCTTTGCCATTATCTGATATCACAACCCCCAGCCTGGCATCGATTTCACCGCTGATAATTTTTTTGGCCACTACAGTGAAATTTGACCCGCGGCCGGAGACAAGAAAGGACACGACCTTTTTTTTCATACATTTACCATTAATCCTGAAAAGGCACAAAATAATAAATCAGCCACAGAGGCACAGAGGCACGGAGTATGATTGGATTAATTATCATGTTCCTTATTTGACCTCACTTTCTGTACATCGAATGCTTTTCGGACATCCTGTCTGTGTGCAACGCTAAAGCATCCTGCTTGCCGCCTCTCCTGAGAGGAGAGGGATGACTCTTTACTGTGAAAAAACCTAAGATAAAAAATTAATATTACAAATCCTTTCTCTGTGCCTCTGTGCCTCTGTGGCAAAACTCTTTTAGCGTTCTGAAAAGCCCATTAAATAATTTCGGCCGGATAAAATTTATCAGATCCTGATGGAATTCAGGGTATCATCATCAACCGGGTCCCCGGCCTTTATCGTTCCTGAAAGAATCCCTGATGTATATACATCAATGTCATTTCCATTTTCCAGAGGCTTCCCATGCCTTGCCATAATTTTTCCAATAAACATAAAGTCAGTTTCTTTAAGATGCCCCTTCACATAGATATGGGGTCCCCTGAAATTCGGGATAAAAAAATAATCAGCCCTGGCCATATACTTTTCCAGCGCATGGTTTTCCTTTTCATTCTTTGATACGATTATTTTGATGCCAGGGGCGGTCCTGTAATGCCTCCCCACGGTCATCAGGTAATAGTCCACGGGATCAAGGCCCTCTTTGTTCTCCACTGCATCCCTCACCCTGCGCGACAGGAAGGGATCGGTAAAGTGGCAGCCGCCGGCCGGGGAGGCAAATTTATCAATCCCCAATTCCCTGACAAGTTCCATCTGCCTCTTCCGGGACCTGCCGCTTATGTCATAGAGCCTGTCCCTGTCGACATGGCCCTCCGCTTCCGGCTTTGTAGGCTTCAGGAGCTTTGCGCACAGGGGCCTGAGGAGCCTCCCTTCAAGGTTAGTCACTTTTTCTATATGGTTGAGCATATGTTTCAGCTGCGACATGGGCCTCTGCCCCATGACCTCGCCAGTGGCAACAAAATGGGCGTTCTCTTCTTTCATCAACTCGCCGGCTTTTTTAATGAAATGTATCTTGCAGTCAACACAGGGGTTCATGTGCCTGCCGTATCCATGGGGCGGGTTGTTCACCATTTCCAGGTATTCCCTGCCGCACCGGTAATAGACGAGCCTGAGGCCGATCTGTTTTGCAAGGATTGACGGCTTCAGTTCAGCAGGGTCCTGGTCCGGATGTACAAAAGGAAGGATGCAGTGTAATCCGATAACTTCTATCCCCTGGTTCATCAGAATTTTTGATGTCAGGAGGCTGTCGAGGCCGCCTGAAAATAAAACGATGCCTTTCCCGCCGGACATCACACCTCTCCATGCTGTATAAGCTGTACCATGACTTCATCTCCAGGGAGCGCCTTTTCAATATCCTCAGGGAGGATGATGATGCAGTTTGCCCCGCTCATGGAGCTTAAAATTCCCGAACCCTGGGGCCCCGTGGTTGTAACATGGAACCTCCCGTCTTTGATGATAAACCGCCCGCGGATGAAATGCCTTCTCCCCGGCTTCTTTTTAATTTTCTCCATGAGAATGGCTTTTACAACCGGCTTGCGGAGTTTCGCGGCTCCCATCATTTTCAGTATGACAGGCCGTACAAACTGCATGAATGCTACCATCGTTGATACCGGATTGCCGGGAAGTCCGAAAAAAACTTTATCCCCTTTTATACCGAAAACGAGAGGTTTTCCAGGCTTCATACTGATGGTTTCAATTTTTATGTCAACCCCCAGCTCTTGAATCACATCCTTGATAAAATCATATTTCCCCAGGGAGACCCCTCCGGTGGTTATCACAATGTCCTTCGTATCAAACCCGGATTTCAATTTCTGCCTGAGCCCGTCTATGGTATCCTCTGCAATTCCCAGGTATTCAGGAACCACGTTCATACCCCTGACTAAAGACTGGAGGGTATAGGCATTGCTGTTTCTCACCTGGCCCCTGGCCATGGCCTCGCCGACATCCACAATCTCATCACCGGTGGAGAGTATTCCTATCCTGGGCCTTTTATATACGCTGATTTCACCATGATTCAGAGAGGCAAGGAGCCCGGTCTCAGAGGATTTGACAATGTCCCCTTTATGAAGAACATCACTGCCTGCTGATATATCCTCTCCTATGAAACGGATGTTATCATCTTTTTTCACCGGTTTAAATATCTTTACAGTCCCTTCACCTTCTTTTGTATCCTCAACGGGAATTACCCCATCGGCTCCACCGGGGATTACCGCGCCGGTCATGATGCATATGGCTGTACCGGATACAAGTTCAGGGCCTTCCCGGTAAATGCCGGCCTGTATCTCACTCAGCACCCTGAGTTCAACAGGCCTGTCACCTGATGCATTCAATGTATCTCCCGACATGACGGCATAACCGTCCATGGCCGAATTATTGAAAGAGGGTATATCGATTTCCGACGCAATGTCCCCGGCGAGAATGCGGTCATAGGCTTCAAGGAGGGGAACTTTTTCCTCACCAAGCGTTCCGGCAAGGGACAGCATCAGGTTAAGGGCATCATCAACAGAAGTCATTGTACAGTCTCCATATAATTATTCAGCTGCTGTCTTATATTTCATCAATGATGACTGAAATAAGCTCCCTGACATCACTGATGTCATGCTTCAGCCTCTTAATGTCTATGAGCCTCTGATTATCCCTGGCCTTTTTGTATTTTTCTATAAGGCTGTTGTAGGACGCGGTGAATCTCTCCATTTCCGAATCAACCTGGGTGTATTCCTCGGGGACCTTGTATGAAACAAATTGGGAGGAGAAGTGTTCCAGGTCTACAACCTCTCCCCAGTTCGGCACATAGGCGGTGAAGCCGAATTTCGATTCAATTTCGGCCTTCAGGTTCAGGGCTGCCTTTTCCTCTCCGTGAACCACGAATACCTTCATTCCGGGATTTTTGAAATTACCCATCCAGTCAAGAATTCCGTTTTTATCCGCATGCCCGGAAAATCCTCCCAGGGTATGAATCTTCGCATTCACCGAAACGTCCTCGCCGTATATGCGCACCTGCTTTGCCCCTTCCACGATTCTCCTGCCAAGGGTCCCCTCGGCCTGGTATCCCACGAAAATAACGCTGGAGTTGCTCTTGTAGAGGTTGTTCAGCAGATGATATTTGATTCTCCCGGCCGTACACATGCCGCTGGCAGATATGATTATGGTCCCCTTCGCCTCCTCGTTCAGCCTCTGCGATTCCTTTGTGGACTTGGTAAAATAAAGGTTATCGAACTCCAGGGGGCTGTCGCCGCTTGCGAACATATTTCGCGTCTCTTCATCAAAACAATCCTGATTTTTCCTGAATATTTCAGTTGCTGAGATGGCCAGGGGGGAATCGATATAAACCGGAATTTTGGGAATATCCCCGCTCTTAAAAAGATTTCCCAGGGAAAAAATTATCTCCTGGGTCCTTTCCACTGCAAAGGCGGGGATGATGATATTCCCCTCCTTATTGTATGAATCAAGTATGATATCCTTAAATTCGGTGTAAGTATCCTCCTTGCTCTTATGGAGCCTGTCCCCGTAGGTCGATTCCACCAGGAGTATATCTGCTTCAGTGACGATTTCGGGATCCCTTATGAGAGCCTGATTTTTAGGGCCCAGGTCCCCGGAAAAAACGATTTTTGTCTTTTTACCTTTTTCCTCCACCCACATCTCGATGAAAGAAGAGCCAAGGATATGCCCGGCATCCCTGAACGTAATCTCAATCCTGGGATGGATCCTGACCCTTTTTCCATAGGCCACGGGATTAAAAAATTCCAGGGAGTTCTCGGCATCTTCCACAGTGTATAAGGGCTCCAGCGGCTCTCTCTGAAGTTTATGGCTTTTTCTGTTTGTCTGGCGGGTATCCATCTCCTGTATATGGGCGCTATCGGGGAGCATCACCTGGCAGAGGTCCGATGTTGCAGTTGTGCAGTAAATCTTCCCTTTGAACCCGCGCTTCACCAGCCTGGGAATGAGACCGCTGTGGTCAATATGGGCGTGGGTGAGAATGAGTATGTCGATGTCCTTCGGGCTGTAAATAATCTCAAGGAGATTCCGGCTTTTCAGCTCTCCCCTGCCCTGGAACATGCCGCAGTCTATCATGACAGTAAAATCGCCGTCTTTCAATATATAACAGGAACCGGTAACTGTTTTTGCGCCGCCGAGGAATTCAAGTTTCATCACACGTCTCCATTAATTATTTTAACACGATAAGAGGCTGACAGACAATTCCCATCCACGCCCCTTTTCTTTATCACCTATGATTAATTTTATGCCACCATCCGGTTAAAATACAAGAATAATTTATCATATTTACTATTTATTATCCATACTCCCTCTGGGGCCATGGCTCACTCCTCCATGTAAGAGTGTAAGATAAGGGGGATGAGGGGATAAAAAAATGTGATATGGAGATAAGATTATTATAATTAATTATTATCCCCGTAATCTCTCTTTCTTATCCCCCCATCTCCAGAAAAAAATTTTAATGTACACACAAAAAATGAGGGAAAAAGTCAGGTGATTCTCTGTATCATCTAATGATAAAAAAAAGTCTGAAAAATCAAAAAAATTTCATTAAAGTTCTAAGGGAAAAAATTAAATATCCCGAAATACTGAATAGGTGATAATTTTCATAAAATATCAAAAATAGGATAAATCTATATCATATTTTTAAATAAATGCTTTTAACTGCTTTTTAATGCCAAAAACAGCCATTTTCAGCCTTTAATATCCATTCAAGCTATTCCGAACTTATGAAAGTCAGGGGAAATTCCCTGAAAAGGACGGCACGGAGGCCGGCCTGGACGGAAGATTCATGGAGGAATCTGAATGATTATCAACCACAACATTTCCGCTATTAATACGCACAAAGTACTGAAATTTCAGCAGTGGAACGTACACAAAAACATGGAAAATTTATCCTCCGGCTTGAGGATAAACAAAGCAGGAGATGACGCTTCGGGCCTGGCCGTTTCTGAAAAGATGCGCGCACAGATCCAGGGCCTGCGCCAGGCTGAAAGAAACACTGAAGACGGAATGTCATTCATCCAGACCACTGAAGGCTATCTTGCCGAAACCTCGGAAATAATACAGAGAATACGGGTGCTGGCAGTCCAGTCATCAAACGGAATCTATACAAGAGAAGACAGGCAGCTCATTCAGATCGAGGTTTCAGAGCTCATCGATGAAGTGGACCGGATAGCCTCCCAGGCTGAATTCAATAAGATGAAACTGCTCCTCGGCGATTTCGGAAGATTCAACAACACCGCGTCCATGTGGATTCACATGGGCCCCAACATGCACCAGAGAGAAAGACTTTACATTCAGACAATGACGGCCGAATCCCTGTCTTTAAAATACAGGTCAGGAAGGCTGATAACACTCTCCACGGCAAATTACGCCAACATGAACATCGGCGTCATGGACCAGGCCCTGCACGTTATCGCAAAGCAGAGGGCCGACCTTGGAGCATATTACAACAGGATGGAACACGCGGCAAAAGGCCTCATGAACGCCTATGAGACTATCCAGGCATCGGAAAGCAGGATCAGGGATGCCGATATGGCTGAAGTTTCCGTTGATTTCACAAAGAACCAGATACTGGTTCAGAGCGGGACTGCTATGCTTGTGCAGGCGAACACAAAGTCGCAGTCAGTATTGCAATTATTGAGATAATCTGATTTTTTTCCTTGAAAACGGCCGGGATGTCATGCCCGACATCCCGGCCGGATAAGTTCTTTGAAAACAAAAGTAATTACTTCAAGCAGACAGCCCTGTCGCTGACAGGTTTATATGGTTGCAGTAATGAACCAATAATAGGTATTCCCTGTTTTTTCTTACCATAACCTGGTATTACAACCCTGATACGGAGATTGGGGTATATTAACAAAGGAGTGTTAAACCATGATTATTAATCATAACATGAGTGCGGTAAATGCAAATAGGGTACTAAAATTCAAGCAGTGGGATGTGAGCAAATCAACTGAAAAACTCGCATCGGGACTCAGAATAAACAGGGCAGGCGATGATGCTTCAGGACTTGCCGTTTCTGAAAAAATGAGGACCCAGATACAGGGCTTGAGACAGGCCGAAAGAAACACTGAAGATGGAATGTCATTTGTCCAGACGGCAGAAGGTTACCTGGACCAGTCATCAACCATTCTTCAGAGGATACGCGTGCTTGCAGTGCAATCCTCAAACGGTATCTACACACAGGATGACAGGCAGCTTATCCAGGTTGAAGTATCGGCCCTTGTTGACGAAATTGACAGGGTGGCTTCCACGGCTGAATTCAACAAATTCAAGCTTCTCGTTGGTGATTTTTCCAGGACCAACCCAAAGGCCAGCATGTGGTTCCATATGGGGCCCAATATGAACCAGAGGGAGAGGGTATATATTGGAACAATGACAGCAGCGGGATTGAAGCTGAAAGAAATGACAGGAAAATTTCTTGCGAATCTTGATACGGCAGACGGAGCAAACAGGGCCATCGGAATTGTTGACCTTGCCCTTCATACCATAGCAAAGCAGAGAGCGGATCTTGGAGCATACTACAACAGGTTTGAAGTCGCGTCAAAAGGTCTCATGGCAGCATATGAGAACATACAGGCTTCAGAGAGCAGGTTGAGAGACGCTGACATGGCTGAAACCATGGTGGAAATGACCAAGGACCAGATCCTTACTCAGTCCGGTACAGCAATGCTGGCCCAGGCAAATATGAGAACAAGATCAGTTCTTCAGCTTCTTGGGGGCTAATTGATTTAGCCGATAAATAAATAAAATAAATCAAAAATGTAGAGGGAATACCAGAAAACTTCAAGGGCCGGCCCGCACATGGGGCCGGCCCTTTTTTTATTTAAAATCTTTTTAAATTTTAGTGTAAAAAAGGCGGCGCCTCTGCAATCATATTCTATTTTGCAATATTTACTATCTTTAATTTTGAAATTAATGGATAAGTTGTTTTCAATATATCTATATCTTTCTGGCTGTCATCAATGCGGTTGCATATGATATTCAATGATGCATCTTTGGCAATTTGAAAATGTCCTATATAATGGATACTCCCTTTTTCAATGGTAAATATTATATTTTCATTTTTATCAACAAAACCAATTTCAAATGTTTTTATTTTATATCTGCCCGGTTCTATTTTGAAAAAAAATATTTTCTTTTCCTTTGTTAAATCCAGTGTCTGGTCAAAGGATAAATTTTTTTCAACAGTTCCATCATTATTCAGTTTTTCAAGTTTTATTTTAAAGGGCGGTCCGATAAACATTTTCATAATTACAAAATAGTCTCTTATATAGGACCCGGCCAGGTATCCGGTATTCTGTAAATTACTGCTCTCCTGCAAATCAAAATTATTAAGAGGCTGCCTCATTGTGACGCATCCTGTAATAAGCAGAGATATAATAAATATTAAAAGTTTTATCATATTATTTACCTCATGTATATATAAAATTTCCCTCTATCATTATCATGCTGATTTTCCCCAAGAGGAATTATTAATTGTAAGACCTGCAGGATCATTTTATGTTACTCAAATCTTGATGCTGATGATATTATTATCCCCAAACACCGCCATACGGCCTATATGGTCAATCCCGTAGTCTCATGCGGTTCAGGGAAATAAATTATACAATATCAATATTCTCCGATTTAAAATTTTGATATATTCTCATTCGTTTTACTTAAAATTTTAGAACACAATTGTCTGGATCGGTAACTCCAGGTGGATAATACATTGTATCTCCATGTTGCCATATCATATCCTTTGTTTTTTGGTCAGTCAACACTTCCATTGTGCCAATCAGCATTACACCACGAAAGAATCGTGTGTCAAAAAAATATTTTTATCCCGCTATTGGTAATTAGCGGGATATTTTTTTGCAGCTACGCTAAGACTTCTATTAGTTAGGCGCAGTGCGAATATTCAGTTACTTTTTTTAAACTCAATAAGTAAATTTTCTGTTCGTAAAGGAATTATATCAAATGTTATTGCTAAAAGAATTTCAAAAGATTTACAAATTTCATCTGGTTCAAGATTTGATGGTACAACTCCAAGAATAAGTGATGGAACAGCCCAAATGATTATTTCTGGAGCAAATATTCCAGAGATAAAAATGATGCCACAAATTATATTAGATATTGATCGAGTTTTTGATAAATAATTTAATATGAAAGTATCAGTAACATATTTTTCAGCTAATAAAATATTATTTGAACTTGAATAAAGTTTCAACTCATACTTAATATTATATGTATAACCTCAATTGCTTAATAATATATATGGAGAAATTGAATTATAGTTGATAAATGGCCAATATCCTTGATTATTGTTAAATAACGACAAATAACAAAACAAAGATAG
>VFJS01000078.1 GCA_009885955.1 Spirochaetia bacterium
CGTTTAAATTTCTTGTTTGTTTTCATCATGTCCCTCCAAAAAATATTTTTGAGGGATTATTGCATGAATTTTGACTTATGGGAAGATGGGGTTTATCGAGCGCTTACTAATATTTGCCTTGTTTAATCGAAAATTTGCATGGAAGATTGTTATTTTATATGCCAGGTTTGCACTTAATACGATATTCAAGGTTGAGATTATTGTTGAGAACCACAACAACAATGAAGATTTGAAAAATGGTAATTATATTCTTTTAGGACTGAACCAGGAAAGTCTGCTTGATGCACTGGTATATCCTGCCTCTGCACCGGAATATTTTATGACGGTAATGAACATCGAGTTTGCATTAATTCCTTTATTCGGATGGGTGAGTTCAATATTCGGCTGGGTCATATTCAGACAGTGGCCAGAACATGCGAAAAAAAAACTCAATAAAGTCGTTGCATACCTGAACAATGGGGGGATAATCCATATTTCAATAGAGGGGAAGCGGTCAAAAGACGGCAGATTAAATGAATATAAAAAGGGGCCGGTAGTGCTTGCCATAAATGCTCATGCTACAATAATCCCGGTTGTCATCCATGGAATGAGGGATCGTTTACCCTATGGTTCGATGGTTATACGGCCCGGGAAAGTGATTTTTAAAATGCTGAAAGGTATCTCAACTGCCGGGATGAGTTATAATGACAGAAACGAACTGGTGAATATGCTGAGAAATATTGCCGAATCTGTTTTATTTCAAAATCACCAATAATCAGGTCATTTGCCGATACAGGACTTTGACCGGCAGATATACTGGATGATGAAGGTGAACTGTTACCTGCTCCCCTACTCCACTTTGTACACCCACAGGATAAACTCAACATTGTACCCCTTCTCAAGCTTTTCTATTTTCTGTAATGTCTCATCATCACCTCCGGTTTTAATTTTGAGATTTATTGTATCAATTTTTGATTCAATCTTTTTGAGCTCGTTGTTGTTATGAATGATCTCGCTGTAATGGCTGTAAAAGCCCTTTGCATTTAAATGATGTATCTTCTTCTTTAAGTCAGCTTCTTCTATTTTGAGCTGGGAGAGCTGGTAGGTATAGGATTTATGCTTTAAGGCCTCGATCTTCTTTAGCCTTGCTTCACCGAGGGTCATTATTTGATTCAGTTCATGGGGCTCTACGCAGGTGAGGATAAGTGTGATGGTGTCTATTCCCTTTTCCAGTTTTATGAAGTCATTTGATTTGATATCAGGGAAATAGTTGTATATGGTGACCCTGCCGGAGACATAGGATCCGGGTGGGATGTTATTCAGCTCATTCAGATTACTGCCGGAAAGTTTTTCAACTGTTGTTGCCTTCTCGGTTCTTATTATCTCAATTTCATTTATATCTGACTTTTTCAGTATAATTCTTTTTGAATTCTTGAGCAAGAATATCTTTTCCGGGAAAATGTTGAGTACCGGGAGTTCAATTTCTACAATCTCCCTAATTATATTGTCAAAATAGTTTATCTTTGCAATGCACTGAAACTTGCTGTTATACTGATAGTCTTTCATGGCTCCTTCATAGTGCCTGTAAAAAAGTTTGCTCACTGTACGGATCGCTTTGGTGAAGGAGAAGGTTTTGCCTGACAGGGACACTGCAAGGATGATTATTATAAATAGAAGGAGATATTCCTTCCAGGAGGAGACGAGGATCCTGAATGAGGTTGTCCGAAAGGAGATGTATTCCTTCACCGACAAAGGGGCAAAGAGCTTTATGCCGGAATAGTTGAATAAATCAATGAATATATGGCTTGAATAGGCAATGATGGAGGCAATATAAAAAGATTCTGAGATAATCATTACCAGTACCATGGCAACTGCAAGGATGAAGACTGCAAAGACCGAATGGGTCACTGTCCGGTGGCCGTATTTTCTTAAGATCCATCGTGCAAGGCCGGGAAAGATCCTCCCGATGAGGCTTTCGGGATGGTCAATGTCGGGGAGGAGTGCGGGGGGAATTCTATTTGTAGTAGGAGGGGGAAAAGTCCTTGAAATTTTCAGGGCACCGAAGAATACCATCATTGCATCTCCTACAAACTTATCGATGGTTCCTCCATGCTTGTGTGCAATGTATGTCATCTCTTTAATGTATTCATTGAGCATTGATGAAAGCTCTTCTGGTTCCATGTTATCGGTGATTTCTGTGAAGCCTTTGATGTCGGAGAAAAAGATTGTTAGTTTTTTGCGTTCTGTTTTGAATGTGGATGTTTGCTCACCCTTGATAATGGAATCAACGAGTTGTATTGGAAGGTATTTTTTTATTCCATTTGTAATGGTTTCCATTTGTGATTTTGCAATATGTATTTTCAACATAGTGGAAATTCCACAAATATATGATAAAAACAGATTCCGGAAATCGATAAAAACCAGAAAGTATTTCCTATCCAAGGGACATATAACATCTTCTCGGAATCAATTTTCATGAAAAAAAGTAAGTTTATGCACTCTGCCTTAAAATTTACATGAAAAACAGCGGGATATTCTCCCAAAATACAAATAATTATTTCTTGACATTAATTTATTCTATAATTATATTATAATTATGGCAGAGATTTCCTTTATATGGGACCCCCAAAAAGACTCTTCCAATATCCAGAAGCACGGGATCTCTTTTAAGGAAGCCAGGTCGGTTTTTCATGATGATTATGCCCGTCTCATGCATGATCCCGATCACTCCTAAGATGAAGATAGATTTCTCATACTCGGAATGAGTGAAAAGCTGAATGTTCTCGTGGTTTGCCATTGCTACAAAGAGAAGGATGAAATCATAAGGATAATTTCAGCACGCAAGGCGACAAGAAACGAAAAAAAAACATACCAGGAGTTCAAGAAATGAGAAAAGAATACAACTTCATCAATTCCATGAAAAACCCCTACCCGGCCAGGCTAAAAAAACAGATAACCATTAAAATCGACGGGGAGACAATCGATTATTTCAAGTCACTGGCCGCTGAAACGGGCATTCCCTACCAGAACCTGATAAACCTCTACCTGGCCGATTGCGCCCAAAGCCATAAAAAGCCTAAGCTTAACTGGAAATGATATGAGCCTCCGGCTTCAAAGTCATTGCGGCATGTTCGGCAAAATTCGAAAATTTCAATGATCCCCTAATCTTAAATATTGGCCTCTATTTGTTTATTTGTTCTCAATAACACATCGAACAAAATTTTTATTCGGCTCATAACCGGATTTCAAAGAACCATTATAGAAAGTAAAATAAACAGTAAAACTTGAAGTAGTTGGGTATTTATCTGAAGCCCAGTATGTTCCTGATGGATTTTTAAACGCTTCCTTATTTTGTTTGTATGTTTCATCCAGTTCATCCTTTGTGGGAAGCCTCATACCTTTTGATTTGCAATAGCTGTCAGCCTCAGGCCATGATAGGTTTGCAACCTTATCATCCCATGTCAATCTTCCGAAATTGATCTTTTCAACAACTGCATCACCCTCTGACATTGCTGTCATTTTAACATCCACTATTTCAAGGTTGAGGTCATATATCTTTTCAATTGCTTGATTATTTTCCTTAAAAATGATCAGAATATATAATCGGATTGTTTTTCCTTTAAATTTGTTTAAAAAATTATCTTTAGATAATAAAAAACTTTTATTATAAATATCGTCCCTTGGATTTTTTTCAAAATGTTTATTAACATTTGTTAAAAATATACGGCCCTATTCAAGAGACAGAATAAAGGTTATAAGAAACTCCATATGTATGACAAATAATCAAATCTATGCACACTGTCTTAAAATTTGCGCCGTCCCAAAAAATGAAAAACTTACCTCTTCTGTATACTTTTACAGTAATAAATATTTAAGTAATGTCACCAATTTTTTGCTGATTTAGAAACTCGAATTTCCCTCATGGAGGAATTGATTTTCTGTTCTCTTTTTTATGAGGTATGAAATAGCCTTTTATTATAGCATGTGTCTTAATCAACTTTTTGATTTCTCTATCTGCAAAAAATGAAAAAACAGCATCAGGCAACATAAAAGTTGAACACTCCGGGCATTCTTCCGGAGTTTTTTCAAAAGACTTCAAAATTGCCAGAGCCCAGGTTTTACAGTCTATCTCTTTTAAATTAAAAAAGATTAACCACGAAAGGCTCGAACAGTACGAAAAGGGAAAATATTTTCTTTCGAGTTTTTCGTGTTTTTCGTGGTACAATTCTTTTCTTTCTATATACATAATTACAAATCATCATGAATGTGTCATAACCTATTAATCACTATACTCCGTATCTGTTCTCTCGTCAGAGGTACCGGATTGTTCTTGTAACCGGCCCCGTCTATAATCTTTTCAACATCCATTTCTTTCACCCCGTAAGCACCGAGGCGGGGAATGTTCAGCTCATCAATCCATCCATATACTGTTTCAATCAATTTCATACAGCATCCCCTGATATCCTTTACATCAGCGCCGGTTAACAGAGAACCTGCCCTGGCATATTTATCCAGTGCAACGTTCCCGCCGGTTTCAAGAAGGATGGAGATATTCATGCGTATTGCCTCACCTGCCAGCGAGCCGCATATTACGCCATGGGGGATATCAAAATATCCTCCAATGGGCGATGCAAGGCCGTGTATAATTCCCAGGCCGGCATTTGCAAGGGCCAGCCCTGAAAAAAGTGCTGCCAGGGCCATGCTGCCGCGGAGGCTGATATTGTCAGGCTCCGAGTTGCATAGCGGTACAAGGGAATCCCGCACAATTTCCAAGCCTTTCAGTGCCAGGGCGTCGGTAAAGGGCGATGCCGCTTTTGACACATAGGAGCCAAGGAGCTGGGTAAAGGCATCCATCCCTGCTGCTGCCGTGATATGTCCCGGAGTACCGAGGGCAAGTTCAGGATCTATGATTGCTGTATCAGGGACAAACTTTTCATGGCGCAGTGATTTTTTGAAGCCCAGAGGGCCTATCCGGCTTAACACCGCATTTTTTGTAGCCTCGCTCCCTGTACCTGCTGTAGTCGGCACTGCTATGAAGGGGAGTTTCCTGCCGTCATGGGCCTTTCCCATGCCGGCGCCTTCAAGGTAATCCATGACACTTCCGTCAACGGGAATCATTGCTGATATTGCCTTCCCGCAATCCACAACGCTCCCGCCGCCCACGGCAACGACAGCGGCAATTCCATCACTTCTGAAGCGGCTTACCGCAGCATCGACAATTTCAGGAGACGGTTCATTTTTTATGGTGATATGACGGTAACCGATTCCGCTGCCGGTGAGATGGTCAATGAGCATCTGCATCCTGCCTGACCTGGCCAGGGAGGAGTCTCCTGTGACAAGGAGTATGCGTCTCCCGTATTTTTTTATCTGTTCAGGAAGTTCTTTTATTTTGCCCGGCCCGTAAATTATATCAGGCACTCCGGAAAAAATGAAGGGGGCTATTTCCATGTTTCCTTATCCAGGGGGGCGATGACCCTGTGGGCAATACCCTCCCGGGGCTTATCCATCCACGGTGCCACGGTGTCCCTCCATTTCAGGTAGTGGGCCGTCTCCTTGTGCTTTTTTGACGCCTCTGAGCTGGAATAGGCTTCATAGAGGGTAAACCTTCCCGGATTATCCATGGACTGCAGAACATCAAAACGGAGATTTCCCTCTTCTTTAATTGAATGATTATGATTTTCAACTGTGGCATTAATGAATTCATCCCTGAACTCTTCTTTCACATATACCGTTACGACAGTCACAATCATGACAACCCCTCCCGGGCTGGAATTTTATAGATTAGGTTAATACCGTATCTTTCTTATCTCATCCCGTGCAAGCTCATCGCACCTTTCATTTTCCCGGTGCCCGCTGTGGCCCTTGATCCATAACCACTCGATATCATGACTCCTGGACTCTTCATACAGCTCCATCCATAGATCCCTGTTTTTAACATCTTTTTTGGCCGCAGTCTTCCAGTTGTTCTTAAGCCAGGTATGAATCCATAGAGTTATACCGTTTTTGACATACTGTGAATCGGTGGTTAACTGAATTCTGCACTTCTCTTTTACCGACTTGAGCCCTTCGATAACCGCAGTGAGTTCCATCCTGTTGTTCGTTGTTTCCCTTTCCCCTCCTGAGAGCTCTTTGACATGGTCATCGTATTTCAGAATGGCGCCCCAGCCTCCGGGCCCCGGGTTCCCGCTGCAGGCTCCATCTGTATATATATGGATACATTTCATTTATCAGTCAGTCCGGCGACCTTTGTGCTTCCCGGATCCCTGAGTATCATCATCTTGCCCCAGATCCTCTCCCTCCCGCGAAAAACGCCGCCCTCCTTTTTTATATCAATCATCTCATCAGCAAGCTCCCACAAAGAATAAAAAGGATACTGGAACTGGTACCCCAGGTTTAAATGCCCGTAGCACGCGATGATGCACCCCTCGCTCCATACGCCGGCATGGAGCATGATGCCCGTCCTGTATCCGGGCCAGATATACCCGGGCTCAAGATTCATTGAAGGATAATATCCCTTGACCAGGTTCCGGTACCTGGAATACGCGGACCTGGGAAGGAGGTTATACGGCACTTTATCATGCTTCCACATCCGGTAACCGGTGAGTTTCATCTTATCCAGGTTGAGCTGGTGAGACATTAAATCGGGAACATATATCTTGTTGGAATGATATATCCGGCTGACCTTCAGGGCATTGCCTTTATCATCCCTTTCATCAATCCTGAAAACTACCATCCATGCATTTGAAATCTGCAGAACATTTTCATTGAGCCGGTGGACGAGTATCTGCAGAAACGCCTTGTCATAAAAATTCGGTTCAGGAAACTGGTCCCTGAGAATCCATATGCGGTATTTGCCGGGCTTGTCGTCCTCCATTCCGGGCGCCGCCCTCTGGAATGCCCTGTATGCAGCGAGTTCATCTTTCTGCGACCGGAATTCGGGGATCAGGGAACCAAGCGCCGGTGAGACCTTCCTGTGCCACTCTTCCGAAGCATATACGGCCCGGTTCCAGAATTTTATCACATCGTCCCTGTTAATCGCAATCGTCCGCCAGAAAACCGTGGCCTTTTCATAATAGGCATCGGCCTTCTTGATGTACTCTGCCGGGACCATGCTGCGGTTCAGCTTGTCCCATTCATTTAAACCCATCTTATTCATGTCATGATCTTTTATGAAAAAGAATATTTTGCCCAGGAACATCACGGCAAAGACAACAGACAGCGCCCGTATTGAATAATATCCCCATGTTAGATATTTGATTTTTATATAGTTTTTAATAATGGAAAGAACCCCGGTAAAAAACTGAAGGGGAATAAAAATGACGAGAAAATATATGGACAGGTATATGAAATACCAGTTGTGCCAGAATATCCTGTTCCAGCCGCCGTACATCTTTGTACTGGGCCACATGAGCGCGATGCCTCCCCATGGCCCCGGGGGGGTGGGGCAGTCGCCTGCAAAGTGGATGAGGCAGCCGATATATGCCGCAATGACAGCCCCGATGAAACGGAGTGTCCTGGACTCCAGGGGAATCTTGTCCTTCCTGAACAGGTTTACCACGCCCCGGCATGAAATGGCGATAATAAGGTATATGACAGCCGTGATGATTGAAAATGCCAGCGCCCCCAGGAGTGAATGCCCGAACATATGGTGGGAATACCACTCCTTGCCGTAATAAGCCTTGTGATCAAATAAAAGAGAAACAGCATCAATGTCGGGAAGGATAGAGCCGGCCATCGCCGCTGCCAGAACGGCCCTGTTGGGAATTTTAAATATTTTATTAAGAAGGAGCGATACAATCCCCCCTGCAGCAGCCCCTGTCCCGATATGTGAAATTGGAGTCATTACTTGCTGAGCCTTAAAAAATATTTAATCCGCTTCACTGAATTAAAAATATTCATGAAGCTGAAATCAAAATTAAATTTTTTTGCTGCCAGGCTTGCAAGGGGATTGATTGCCTGAAGAATAAGAAAAAAGACGGCATAATAGATGATAATGAAATCACTCCATCCGGGGGCCGGCGCCAGAAGCCCCCAGTTGCCCTTTCTGATATAATATATCATCATGTGCATGACTATGACGCATACTGCCCATACAGCCCCGGTAATCTTCCCCCATTTCCTGCCCCTCAATATGCCGATACCCGAGACCCAGAGGATAAGGGATGTTGCCTCAAAGGCATAATTGAATACGCCTATGCCGGTCCCGTATTCAAACACAACCTTCCACCCGATTACATATATTCTTGCAAGCGACCAGACAAATGAGAAAAAACCTGCACCGATGTGCGCAAGCCCTATTACCGTATCCAGCAGGCCGCGACGGAATGTTTTTACAACTTTCTCTTCCAAAAGGGCTCTACCTGTTCATGGCCTTTTTTTCGGCTATCATGAGGTTCGATTTATTTTTCCCGAGGAGGCTGCCGTATCCAAAATTAAATGGAAGCGCCAGGCTCCCTTTTTTATAGGACTGCGTAAGGTCATCCTGTTTGTATACGGTTGTGTCTGTTATCGGGTACAGCGGGATATATACTCCGTAGAGCCTGATGTTCCAGATATCATTTTTAAATGCCCTGTAGGGGATCCCGGAATCGTCCTGAACAATGATCCTGCTGTTGGCAAGGATAAAATCCATGACCTCCCTGAACCTGTTTTCATGAAAAATATAACAGCCGGCCTTTATGATGGTGCAGGAATTTTTTATATAATTTCCAAGATATATTCCTGTTGACGTTGAGGAGGAGATTGTATCCTTTTCAAGTTTCATGTTAAGATATACAAGCTCCCTTACCGTTTCATCGCCGGAGCTCTGGAATTTAATCCTTGTCCCTTCCACCTTCGGTTTTTTCCCGTTTATACCGCCCGTGCTGTCAATGAGGACTGCCTGCCCACTCTCATCAATCCCCACCTTTTCCACTACCAGTACCCTGTGCCCCATCCTGGACAGGAAAACCATGAGAACCGGGGTAATCCCCTTCAGATTAAAATTTTTCATCTCCTTGATCATGATCCTGGTCTGAAAATAGTTTAACTCCCCATAGAGATTAATGGACTTCCGTAATGACGCAAGTCCCGATTCAATGCGCCTGTCATCGAGGTTCAGCGGGACAGGAATGTCCCCGGAATCTTCAAGGGCCACCATGAGGTAGTACTTTGAATTGGGAAACATGGTATACAGATTGATAAAATCCGCTCCGCTTAATGGATAAAAAACCGACTCCCGATCTATACCTGCTGGAATATGTTCCGCCCTCCAGGGGTTCATCACATCTATGGCGGACTTCTTCACTTTTCCCCAGAAGGTATTCATTTCAGACACGTGGCCCGCATAAAAAGGAAGCTGGGATTTCTGCCAGAGTTTACTATCCGGTGAAACAGGCAGGCCGGCAAGAAACATGGTCAGATCATTCCAGTAGGGATCATATTTGATTTCTACTTTCCTTTCAGCTGCAAGGTTTGTGCAGGAAAAGGATGTGAGCAGGATTATTACCGCTAATTTGCATGATAATAATATCCGGATGTTTATGCATGATAAAATTATTCTATTGAAATTCATTATATACTCCGATTAAATTCAGCCCTTTTGGCTATAATTTTCCAATTATGATTATAAATTCAAAATGGGCATTATTGTCAATTTTTTTTACAATAATTTATTGATTTTAAAATTGAACTATTATTTCTATACTTTTCGGAAAAAACCATTAAAATCAGTCGGATAAAAAATTATGCTGCCAAAACACCATAAATTGATAAAGACCGCATGAAACATTCAATAAAAAATCAGAGTAAATGGAAACCGGTATATGCATTTCTCGCATTATTGATTATGTCATATCCTGGTTCAGGAGCTGAACCTGAGGCAGGGCCGAAACCGGCACAGAGGGAACGGTTAAAGCTTATAACCGGTGTATTCAGGGAATATCAGGGCAATCATCTGATATACATCAGCAAGAATGATTTCATGCTCTTTGTCTACAATAGAAAGCACAGAGTTCTGTTCAAGGCAAAAATTGCCTACGGGTTCAACCCTGACAGCGGGGCAAAACTCCATGAAGGCGACCAGAGGACCCCTGAAGGGGTATACAGGATAAAAACCATTTACAGCCTGGCAAGCCCCGTGAATTCGGAATCATACCAGAGCCTTAAGGAATTAAATGAACTCCACCTCAAGGCAAGCGAGGGATTCTTTCGCTATGATGACCCGGAAAAGGACCTTGGAAAAAACGCCTATGGCCCCAGGCTGTACAAGCTCACCTATCCCAATGAAGCCGACAGAGACAGGTATGAGGAGGGAGTATTTGAAAACCGGATCCCGTTAAATGATGACGGCACCGTTAAGGAGATAGGTTTCGGTATATCAATTCACGGGAATAACTATCCTTCATCCATTGGAAAACTTGCTTCGGCCGGATGCATTCTCATGCGCAACAGGGACATAATCAGGCTGGACCGTTTCGTAAAAGAAAACCTCGCGGTGATAATCGCAAAAGACTGACCCAACGGAATACATGCCGGTCAGATGTTTCTTAAAACTTCCCCGGCTATTTCACCAAGGGGAAGAATTTTTTTTACCGCCCCCAGCTTTATCGCTTCCATAGGCATTCCGAATACGACACAGGAGCCCTCATCCTGCGCGATGGTATATGCCCCGGCATTCTTCATTTCCAGCATCCCCTGAGCGCCGTCATCGCCCATCCCGGTCATTATTACACCGATTGCCCTTGGGCCTGCAAGTTTGGCAGCTGAACGGAAAAGCATATTCACTGAAGGCCTGTGCCTGCTGACCAGGGGCCCGTCCTTCACCTCCACCTTGTACCCGGTTCCGCTCCTTTTGATTATCGTGTGCATATTGCCCGGCGCGATGAGGGCCCTTCCCCTGAGCACATCGTCCTGGTCCGATGCCTCTTTTACTTCCATGCTGCACAGTCCGTTCAGCCTCTGGGCAAAGGCCATGGTATAATATTCAGGCATATGCTGGACAATGACCATACCGGGTGATCCGGCAGGCATCCCCTGGAGAAATATGCGGAGGGCTTCTGTCCCTCCTGTTGATGCCCCTACGGCGATGATCTTTTCCATTCCCCTCGCAGCAGTCTGTTCAGGCAGCCTACCGGCTTCTTTCCCGGATACTATGGCGTTCATCCCGGGATGGTTCCTCTTTCCAGCTATCAAATTGAAGCGGACTTTTGAAGCTGCTTTCACAGAATCAATAATCAATATTTTTGATTCCTCAAAAAATTCAACGAGGCCCATTTTAGGTTTTGTAATGATATCAACAGCCCCAAACTCCAGGGCACTGATGGTCTCATGGGTCCCTTTTCCAGCCAGGCTTGAACAGATGATTACCGGTATAGGCCGGCTGTTCATGATCATCTTTAAAAAAGTAATTCCGTCCATCCTGGGCATTTCAATATCAAGCATGATAACATCGGGTGTATCGATTTTCAGCTTTTCCATGGCTATAATGGGATCACCGGCTGAAGAAATGACTTCTATTTCAGGATCGAGCTCGAGAATGCTTTTCAAAGACTGTCTGACAAGTGATGAATCATCCACAATCATTACCTTTATTTTATCAGACACCCGGTTTCTCCATTAGTATATATCCGAATCATAGCGCCGAATCCTGGATCCATGTATTCTTAAAAAAAAGCAAATTCCATGACCCGGCTATACCTATCAGCCATAAAATAAACAATAATCCGGTACACCAATTATTCAACTATTTTTTTAAAAAAATGCCCTCCCCCGCTTCGATAGGCATAGTGTGCCGCCCACCCTCTCACATGAAAGAGTAAGAGGGAAGGGAATTACATTTATGAGTTATAAAATTATTCAAAATTTAAAAAAAAATCTTTACTCAAAATCTCATAATCTTATATATGATGCCATAAATTGATATTATCAAATCATCATCTGGAGATTCAAAATGAAATGTAAACTGACATCCGCTTATGTTGTCATCGCAATAGTATCCAGCATCATGTTATTATCAGCAGCGGACAAAGCCCCGAATTTTGCGCTGATTGACAACACCGGGCAGTATGTAATGAAATCAAAACTTAAGGGTAATATGATTATTTCATTCTGGGCAAGCTACTGCGTCCCATGCAAAAAGGAGATGCCCGAGCTGATAAAATTTGAACAGAAATACGGCAAGGATAAAAACCTTAAGCTTATCCTGATCAATGTTGACGACAACTCAGGAAAATCATCACAGACAAAGGCTGACGAGACACTGAAAAGCATCGGTATCTCCCATACCTATCTCATGGACCCCTATCAGGTTACATTAAAAAATTATAATCCTAAGATCAGCGTGCCAGCAACATATTTAATAAACAGCCAGGGATTTATTGTTTTCGCAGAAATGGGCGCCAAAGAAGACACCATAGAAAAACTTGAAAAAGCCATAAACGAATTGAAGTAAAAAGCTATAATTTTTCGTGGACTTCGTGTCTTTCGTGGTTAATCTTCATAAATTTAAAATTTCAAAAAAATATTATATATTAATTAAATATACATAAATTCAAGGATAATAAAATGGATTTACCTTCAACATATGATCCCAGGGGAATAGAGGAAAAATGGTACAAGATCTGGGAAGAGAAAGGCTATTTCCATGCCGATGCCGGCGACGGTAAAACTCCCTACTCCATTGTAATCCCGCCGCCCAATGTCACCGGGAGCCTCCACATGGGGCATGCGCTGAACAATACGTTACAGGATATTCTTTCCCGGTGGCAGAGGATGTCAGGGAAATCAGTGCTGTGGATGCCGGGCATGGATCATGCCGGCATTGCCACACAGAATGTTGTTGAAAAGCTCCTGCGCGAAGAAGGAAAATCAAAGGATGACCTGGGCAGGGAAAAATTCGAGGAGAGGGTATGGGCGTGGAAAGAACATTCCGGAGGCACAATCCAGGGCCAGCTCAGGAGACTGGGCTGTTCCCTTGACTGGAAGAGGGAAAGGTTCACCCTGGATGAAGGATTGTCCAGGGCAGTGCGGCAGGTATTTGTCACGCTCTATAAGGATGACCTGCTGTACCGCGGGTTCAGGATTATCAACTGGTGCCCCCGCTGCGAAACAGCCCTTTCGGATATTGAAACAGACTACCGGGAGATGAACGGCAGCCTCTGGCACATAAAGTATCCAATAGAAAACAGCGCGTCCTTTATTATTGTCGCTACAACCAGGCCGGAGACCATGCTCGGAGATACCGGGATTGCGGTAAATCCCGATGATGAAAGATATACCGGCCTCATTGGTAAATACGCACTCCTCCCCCTTATGAACAGGCGGATACCAATTTTCGCAGACAGCTATGTGGACAGCTCCTTCGGCACCGGCATGGTCAAGGTAACCCCTGCCCATGACCCCAACGACTTTGAGATGGGGAAAAGGCATGGCCTTGAAGAGATCAAAATCATAGATGAAAAGGGGTATATTAATGAAAATGCCCCGGCCTATAAGGGATTATCAAGGTTTGATGCGAGGAAAAAAGTTCTCGAAGATCTTGAAAAGCTGGGCCTCCTTGACAGCACCCGGGAACATCTCCATTCCGTGGGCCACTGCTACAGGTGCCAGACAATAATCGAGCCGAGCCTCTCCAGGCAGTGGTTTGTAAAAATCAAGCCCCTTGCCGAGGAGGCGATAAAAGCGGTTGAAGACGGGAGAATCAAATTCATCCCGTCGAACTGGGAGAAGACCTATTTCGAATGGATGTACAACATCAGGGACTGGTGCATTTCGAGGCAGCTCTGGTGGGGCCACCGCATCCCCGCCTATTACTGCGAAGAGTGCGACCGGATAATTGTGGAGATGAACGATCCGTCAGAATGCCCGGAGTGCGGTTCAAAGAAATTAAGGCGCGATGAGGATGTCCTCGATACATGGTTCTCGTCCGCGCTCTGGCCTTTTTCCACAATGGGCTGGCCGGACAAAACCCCTGAGCTTGATACATATTACCCCACAAGCGTCCTGGTGACCGGCTTTGACATTATCTTCTTCTGGGTCGCCAGGATGATCATGATGGGCCTGAAATTCATGAAGGACGTACCGTTCAGGGAGGTTTACATCCACGCCCTGGTACGGGATGAGCACGGCCACAAGATGAGCAAGTCAAAGGGCAATGTCATTGACCCGCTCATCATGATGGAGAAGTACGGCACCGACGCGTTCAGGTTTACCCTTGCCGTGTTCGCGGCACAGGGGAGGGATATCATCCTTTCAGAAAAAAGAATCGAGGGATACCGTTCCTTTGCCAATAAGATCTGGAACAGCGCACGGTTCATCCTTATGAACCTTGGAGACGGATTCCGGGAAAAGGCGATTGAAATATCAGCCCTTGAAAATTTTGACCGGTGGATACTCCACAACTTTAATGAAACAGTAACAGAGATTTCACTGGCGCTCAGGGAATACCGTTTCAACGAAGCGGCGCACAGGATATACGACTTCTGGTGGCATGATTTCTGCGACTGGTATCTTGAAATTGTTAAACAGCGGATATATGCAAAAGACGGGATCAACCCTCAAAGCGCTGAAACGGCAAAGCAGGTTCTCTTCCATGTACTGAAAAATTCTCTCCTCCTCCTGCACCCGTTTATGCCCTTTATCACAGAGGAGATATGGGACAGGATAAATTTCGGATCTGAAAAAAATATCATCATCTCGGGATGGCCTTCAGAAAATCCGCGATTCATATTCAGCAGAGAGGCTGCCGAGGCTGACATATTCAAGGAGATCATTTACAAAATCCGGAATATACGCGGTGAAATGAACATCTCCCCGGATAAAAAGGTTGATATCATCTTCAGAACTGCAGATCCAGGGCTGGTATCAATTATCAACAGGGATACAGTCAGCATAAAGACCCTGGCAAAGGTCAATGATGTTACGATTAAAGGCGACTATAGGCCCATGAATACCGATGCGTCGGCTGTAATGACAGGAATCGATATATTCATGCCCCTTAAAGGTTTAATTGATTTTGATAAGGAAAAGGCCCGCCTGGAAAAGGAAATATCAAAAATAAAAGCAGACCTCGACAGGGTTGAAAAAAAACTCTCCAGCGAAAGTTTTACCGGCAAGGCGCCGCTGGAAATTATAGACAAGGAAAAAATGAAACGCAGTGAATTGACTGAAATCCTTTCAAAGCACGAAAAAAGCCTGTCAAAAATAAGCTGATAACCGTTACCTGTTTTTCCAGGCCGGGGTTTTCTTTTCCAGAAAAGCCTCAATACCAGCCCCGGCATCTTCAGTGCAGAGGTTCATGGCCATAACGCTACCGGCAATATCGTATGCACCGCTATCGGTCTTGTCAACCTGGGCATAGAACGCCCTCTTGCCTATGGCCAGGGTCATCCGGCTGGCTTCAGCTATTTTCATCGCAAGTTTTTCCGTCTCCCCGGCAAGCGCATCGGCGGGCACAACCATGTTCACCAGGCCCAGGTCCTTTGCCTCCTGCGCGGGATAGAACCTTCCGGTGAGCAGCATCTCCATTGCGGCCTTTCTCCCAACGCACCTCACAATTGCAACACCGGGAGTTGTGCAGAAGAGCCCTATCTTCACCCCGGGCGTTGCGAACCTGGCCCCTTCCTCAGCCACTGCAAGGTCGCACCAGGCAACCAGCTGGCAACCTGCGGCAGTTGCAACTCCCTGTACCTGGGCGATAACGGGCTGTGGAATTTCATGGAGCAGCTCCATCATGGCAGTGCAGTCATGAAATATCTCCCGGTATTCCTTGACTCCCTGGCCGGTCATCTCGGGAAGATAATGGCCTGCGCAGAAATGCTTCCCTTCAGCCTTTATGATAACCACCTTGATACTTTCATTGGAGGAAATTATTTTCAGAAGATCGGTAATTTCAGAGACCATCAGTTTTGACAGGGCATTTATCTTTGTGGGATTGTTCAGGGTTATGAAGGCAACGGGGCCTTGCTCAGAGTAAAGGATTTCTTTGTAATTCATGGGAGCCTCCGGAATATTCAATTTTTTTATTCTTCAATACATCACGTTTCCAGGTTAAAATATATTTATCAAGCTTTATTTTTTACTTCATTCTTACATAAATTCAATGCCCTCACCCACTTCGACAAGTGCTGCACTAAGCTATGCCGAAGTACTCAGTGCACCGCCCGACCCCTCGCCCTACTGGGCTAACTTCTACCCACATCTTTCGAATCAGCCCCCGGCCGATGATACTTATAATAAATCATTAATATTTTCCGGCCACCCCCGGAAGGGGTTAATGAAAATAATGGATTTTTATTGTATAATATATCATTTCAAATATGTTTATGCAATTTGATTGTGACGATACTTTCTCTGTAATAAAAATCGATGTTAATAACCACCTACGGGGGTGGCGGCAGTATGTAATAATCAAACATTGAGTTTATCCGCGGGAGGCTTATGTTTGGGCGTTACTCATGTAGAAATGTGGGTAGTAGTTAGCCCTACCGGGAGAGGGTGCGAGAAGCGCGGGTGAGGACATGAGATTTATAAAATCGAAAGTATGTTATTTCCCATTAATCCGGGATGTGCAAAAAATTTTAATTTAAATTGAGTATGGAATAAAAAATAACAAGTGATATCATTAACAATCAGAACATATTCGGATATACTCTCGGTAAGAATGGACCATCAACGCCTAACAGCATGAGCTCATTTTCACCATGGCAGCTGTTAGCGCATGTTTTTTGATGTATCCACGTTTTTCCGTGAAGGTGACACTCCATACAGTTGCTGTTTTCATCTGGCACTCCGGGCCATGGACTATCCATACCTTCAGCCCAATGACACCCTTTGCAATCCATATGATAATTTGCAAGCCCACCTCCATGACATGCAACACAGAGATTCTTCATTGTATTTCCGCTGGTCACAGAAATATCCGTTGTTGTACTGACAGTGGAGTTTATATGAAAGACGTTTCCGCTCCCGTGGGAATCATGACAGCCGGTACATTCCGCCCTGGAAACATGGTTGGAAGTCCCGGGACCGGCCGTGTGGCATGTGACACAGAAAGCGCTGGTACTCTGTGTCCATACCTGCCCTGCTGAAAGGGGATTGATAAGCGGCCTTGAATCCGATGCCCGATGCGCTCCGTGGCAGTCAAGGCAACTCAGCCTCTTTCCTGAATAGGACTGGTCGCTATTGCTCATGTCATGGTGCGCATTAATCCTGCTCGATGTGGCAACTTCATCGTAATATCCTCCCGGCGTTGTTGTTGCGGCAAGCTGCAGGGATGAGGTGAATTTCGCCTTTACATCGGGTGCCGCCCCGTTTCCAAAGGGAGAATAGGGATCAGCTAACCTTGAAGCCCCGCTGCTGTCATGGCAATTGATGCAGAAATCCGATACATTGGGGCTTGACGCAAGGTCCTTCCAGAAGCTGAAAACATAATTGGCCCCTCCATCAGGATCAATGAGTTTGATATATCCGTTCCGGTGATTTACCTGGTCGTGGCATATAGTGCATGTACTGATTCCGGTCTTAACATGCCCGTGTGATGATCCAGAGGGAAATTCCCCGGCAACGGCCCTGCGGCTGTTAAGTGAAAGTGTATGGCAGATAAGGCAGTCCGTTGTTTCATACCAGGGGAGTGCGAGTGCAGTGTTGCCGTGGCATATAATGGAAGAACATCCGCCTGTTTGGTTCCCGGTATCATTTACCCATGAGCCTGCGGAATTTCCTGAATCAAAGATAACAATTGCTGCTGATGGGTCTGGAGTATCAAAAATTCCATTCATGTGCCTGACATTTGTCCTGTACCCGCTATGACATGCCTCGCAGGCAATGCCCAGGCTGCTTACATGGGCCTGGTGTTTTCCGCTGCTCCCGGAACCGTTCGTGGAAACCGGGTCTATTGAGCTCCCGGGAGAATGGCACACCGTGCATCCCGGGTCAGGCCCGTACCATGAAATTTTTTCTGATGACCCTCCATGGCAGGTCACCGATGAACAGCTCCCGGTCTGCGGACCGGTGTCATCGGACCATGAAGCCAGAGGGTTATCAGAATCAAAATTCACTATCATCACTGATGGATCATCTGAATCAAGGTGTTTGTTCTTATGCCTGGGCGACGTGCCGTATCCGCTGTGGCATTTGACGCATTCAATGCCTGAATGCCTGTCATGACTTCCTGCAGTCCCGGTGCCGTTTGTCACATAGGGAAACTGGGGCGCATGACACATGGTGCATTGGGCCTGGGTCTGTGTATACCAGTCATTGGAGCTGTGACATGCGAGGTCACTGCATGTTTTTGAAATATTGTCCCACCGGGCAGAGGCGTTGGTCCCGTTGAAAAATATCATTGAAATACCGTCTGTCCTGCCGCTTGACCCGTTCATGTGCCCGGGATTTGATTTGTACTTATTATGGCAGACCTGGCAGTCTATCCCCCAGTTTTTTACATGATTTTCATGCTTGCCCATGCCCGTTGCCCCGTTTATAACCACGGGGTCAATGGCGCTCCCGGGCGTGTGGCACTCAAGGCATCCCGACGGATCACTGTACCAGCTTATCTGCCCCCCGGATCCGCCGTGACAGCTGACGTTGCTGCAGCTCTTCGATGAACTGTTCCAGACAATGTATGGATTAAGGCTGTCGAATTTCAGGATTGAAGCGCTTGTCCTGATATCATACACCCCATTCATATGTTTTGGATCGGCAAGGTAATCCCTGTGACAGTTTTCACAGGAATCCCCTTTGGCCAGATGAATCCCGTGTTTTCCGGATTCAGGAGGATATTTCTTCAAGGATGTTGATGGATGGCATTCTGATGCCAGGCAGCCGGTTTTATCAGAAGCAGGTCTTTCATTAAGCCTGCTGCAGCCCTGGGTTAAAAGGGAACTGAGAGTTACCAGTGAAACAATTATTACATTAAATATAAACTTCGGCAAAGGAATATTTTTTTTGGTTAGATATTTCATGCAATCCTAGTATGAAATATACAAAATAAATGTCAATAAGTATTAATGCTTATATAAAAAATTTTAAAATTTTTTGTATTGAATTTATGCCTACCTGCAGCAGTCCCCTGCCTCCTGCCTGCATAAATGGCTCCTCTCCAGCTGCAGGGTAGTATGAAAAATCCCGAACTCCTGTTCAAGAACATCATTGACTTTTTTTATCAGGCTGTCCCGGTCAATATTATTATCCTCATCATTGACAATGATATGGCTTGAAAGGAAAATCTCAGTGGAATTTATCGACCATATATGCAGCCCGTGGATGCTGCTGATACCGCTGATTTCAAGCAGCCTAGAGTAAATGATATCAACATCAATATGATCCGGAGCCCCCTGCAGAAAAATACGCAATGATTCAAGGACAATATCCTTGGAGCTCCAGAAGATCATTATTACGATGATGATGCTGAATATGATATCAACCCAATAGAGCTTTGTGAAATATATTATTACTCCAGCGATGATTACCCCGGCCGATGAGACCGCATCATAGAGCATGTGCAGAAAGGCCGCTTTCATATTCAGGTTTGAATTTCTCTTCCTGGATAAGATGATTATTGACATTACATTTCCGGCAAGCCCTATGGTGGCGATGATTATCATGATCTGTATATCAATATCAACGGGGGTCATGACCCTGCGGACTGCTTCGTAGATGATAAAAATGCCGACACCCACGAGGGTCAGGGCATTTACCAGGGCAATGAGCACCTCAAATCGCTTAAATCCGAAGGTGAAGCGCTTTGTAGGGTCCCTTTCAGTAATCTTCTCGCCGGCGTATCCGAGCATTAAGGCAAGGACATCGGAAAGATTATGCCCGGCATCGGATATGAGCGAGAGGCTCCCTGATATCATCCCTCCGATGAATTCGGAGAGCGTTATAATCATATTAAAAAAAATTGTTACCGCAAGCCTTGTCCTGTTGCTCTCCCATCCGCCATGCCTGTGCCCCTTTTCATCATGACAGTTTCCATTTTCCATATGCATACAAATACCCGGATTTTTTATTTATTGTCACCTCTGAAAATATGAAATTTTACTCCCGGGTTTCCCCTGTAATAACAGAATACCGGAATTTAATTTCTGATTTTCAGCAGTGCCTATCTTATGACCCCTGGGTTAACCATTGGGGGTTCCCTTATATCTTTCCATAATATGCTCAAATCCCCTGGTGATGATGTCCCGCACATGGTCATCATCCAGGGAATAATAGATTGATTTGCCGTCCCTTCTCTGCTTCACCAGGCGCGCATTTTTCAGTATCCTGAGCTGGTGGGAACATGCGGGCTGATGAAGGTCAAGGAACGTGGAAATCTCATTTACGCACATCTCTGATTTTCCAAGGAGAAAAATTATTTTTATTCGGGTATTATCGCCGAAAACCTTAAAAAAATCGGCCAGCTCATTAAAGGAGCCCTCTTCGGGAAATGCCTTTTTTATATCCTTCATATCCTTGTTCACTGCCGTTAATTCCTCTGACAGAACAGCAAATACCTAATATATCAATGAATACACATATGTGCATACATTCATATATTGTCAATCATTTTATTTCAATTTTCAGATAAATTTTTACTAATTTTAATTGATAATTTACCCCATGATATCTCAAATGATTATCAATGAAAATATTATTCCCCCCATTAAAGGCAGGACTTTTCACACTCACCCTTACTGCACTCATGTACCCGTCCACTGACCTTACTGCACTGGAAAATATCGCCATGGTGAAAGGGGCCTTCGATGATGTGGATACCGTTCTTGCCAACTACCGGATTCCGCACCACATACTGACCATGAAAGACCTCGAAGATATTGAAATTTTAAAAAAGTACAAATCGATATATTTTCCGAGCGGCATTGAAAAACCGATATATGAAAATATCAACCTCCTATCCATGGGGACCAAGATTCAGTCCGTAAACATTAAAAAAGACTACTATGAGCTGAACAGAGCTAAAATCATTGATAACCTGAAAAATTTTATCGAGTCCGGGGGAGCCGCATATTTTTCCGGCTACTCCTTTACCTACATCCAGGAAGCATACGCATCCTTCGAGTTCTTTGACGGCTTCCCCTATATGGGGATTCCCGGAAGAATAGTTTCCAGCCTTAAAAACGACCTAAGAAAGTTCAGTGAAACCTCCACAGCGCCCCTGTACATATCCTTCCCGGGCTGGGTCACGGTAAAATCCGCGGCCAACTCGGAAGTAATGGCCGATGCTGAATATGAAACCGCCAGGGGAAATAAAACCGGCCCCATAACCCTGCTCATAAAAAAAGGCGACGGCGAAATCCTCTATACAAGCTATTACAGTACAGTGTTCAGCGATTTCAGAAGATTCAATATTTACCGGGTTGCCGGAAACCAGTTGTTTAAAAAGCTTGAAAAAATCGCCCGCTCCTACGGACAGAATATAACAGGCAGGATAGCGGATTCCATGATGCAGGGCGAGTTTTTCCGCACCTATAATTTCACTCTTGAAAAGGGGAACAATACCATCTACTTCCTCACCGAAGGCGACTATTACCAGGTGGATATCTACGACAGCCGCATGGCCCTGATACAGTCCATAGACAGATTTGACTCTGCCCAGTCCTTTGACATAAGATCCGGTAAAGAGGAGACCTGTTTTGTAAGGCTTTTTCCCTCGGGAGATAAACGCTACGGCATATTCGCACTCATCTCAGCAGCCGGAAAAAGATATTTCCCCTATTATACAATAATTATCTCGGCAGTTTTTTTTCTAATAGTACTTATATCAATCATCTTTCTCTTCAGAATTTTCGGACGGAAAAAGTATTCCGGAAGGTTCTGAAGCCAACCTGTCAACTCTAAAATCTTCTTAACAATAAACCAGGTGCCCTCACCGCGCTCTGCTCGCCCTCTCCCAGTAGGGCGAGGGCTTCTTATTACTGAACTTTTATGATTCTGCCTCCCCTCTCCCTATTCCGGGAGAGGGGTCAGGCGATGCACTGAGCTTGTCGAAGTGGGTGAGGGCAGGGAGTTTTATGGAAATTAATTTTTATCATTTTCAATATTATTTTCCGATATTCATAATAGAAGAGATATCATCTCTGAAAATATCATGAAAAAATTATATCCCCTTATCATATTAACCCTAATTTTCCCCCTTAACCTTATTTCAGCTGAAGAAGGGGTGAATCTCTACGGAAAAAAAGTAGATAAGCGCCTCCCCTTTTCCGATTACATCCCGAAAATCAGGCTCCATTACAAGACTGTGCCCCATCACCTCGAAGACTACTACGAGCTCTACGGAATGAAGCAGTACTACAATGAAACTTCCCTACGGCAGAATATTGAGAAGCTCAAGACCGCGCTCACGTCGAAGTTCCGCCACCCTTCGGAATCCCTGGTGGAGGTACAGTCGGACCAGGAATACCTGAAATACCGGAACCTCATGCTCATGCATATCAACCTCCTCATCATGCGGAACTACATGACCATTGGCGCGAAATACGATAAGCACAAAATCGTCTTTTTCAACAGGGACTTTGCCAAAGAGATAAACGAGAGCATGGACACTGCAAAGGGGCTCTACGAAGAGGCAATCCCTTACTGGAAAGAGGCGCAGCAGTACGCCAAAAATGCCAGCAAAATCAAGATTACCACGGGCCTGGGCTTCATTGAATCGGAGCGTTTTTCCATCGTGAACAATGAGCTGGACTTCGGGAAGATCATCAAGGGGCATATCAAAAAGATTGATGAGAAAAAAAAGAAGCTGGAAAAGTTTGTGGCTACGGCGAAGTAGTCTGCTGTGCCGATATTAATGGCAATTTCCAAAGGTAAAAACGGTAAAACTATTAAACCCGGTTGTGACTATCATTAAACAATATTATGTCAGGAAATTTCCTACAATGTAACTTCACTAAATCCCTACATATCATTGTCGTAATACTCTGATTGACAAAAGTGATAAAATTCAGTAAATTTTCTATTGAAAAATAAAATTTTCGTTCACACTCTCAGCCTTTAACAAATCATCCGTGCAGGCATGATTCAAGGCATGGGGGAGTAAGAGGACTTTTTGATAACAGACAATGTACAATGATAAAACTTATTGTACTGCGTCTCAGGGTTGATATATAATGTAACCGGTATTTTTTGTCCATATCAGGAAATACCGGTTTTTTATGATTACCCTGAATATTATAATTTAGGATGTTTATACATGAAAAAATTACTATCGTATGCTTTTATTCTCACCATTGCCCTGTTCTTTGGAGCCGGGTGTTTCGGCGGGGATACGAAATCGACTGATTCTAATGATACAACCACATCGGGTCCGGAATTAAACGTCAAAATCAATTCAGCTAATTATGCATCGGGGGGTTCTTATCCCTTTAGCCAGGTACTGGTGGGTTCATCCACGGTCCCTTTAACATTTACCGTAGAAAATACCGGCACAGCCAGTTTAACCCTGACTTCCCCTAACCTCACAGGTGACACTGCCGATTTTACCCTTACCACAAGCGGTTTTAGCACCACTATTTCACCGGGTTCCAATACAACCTTTACCGTTGCTTTTAATCCGCTCTCAGCAGGCTCAAAAAACGGCTGGCTTACATTCACAAGCAGCGATTCTGACGAGGCCAGTTATTCCGTGCATTTTACCGGGAGCGGTACTGTATCTGAGATGAATTTGATCTATGGCTCCTCAAATTCACTGGCTTCAGGAGCTAATTATAGTTTTGGCGGTGTCCAGACAAGCGCATCCACTACCCTCACTTTTAACATCCAGAATCTAAATGCCGGGCCATTGACAATCAGCGGTATTACCATAACAGGGACCAGTACCAGCGACTTTGTCCTTAATACCACGGGGACGATGACCACCGTTCCGGGAAGCACACAAACCTCCTTCACCTTGACCTTTACTCCCGGAAGCCCGGGACTAAAATCTGCCCTCCTTACCGTAACGAACAGTGATTCCGATGAAGGGACATATACAGTGAATTTATCCGGGACCGGAACCTACTATGTAAGCACCTATGCGGGAATAATGACTTCTCCTGGAATTACAAATGGTGCATCGAGCACTGCTCAGTTCCAAAATCCTGTAGGTTTAGCCTTAGATTCGGGAAGATTCTATATTGCCGACACCGGGAACAACAAAATCAGGACCCTCGATTGGTTTGGGAGTGTAGCGGACCTTGCAGGTTCGGGGACGTATGGATGTATCAACGGAACCAGCTCCAGTACCGCTCAATTTAAAAACCCTAATGGTGTTGCTGTTGCATCTTCATCCGATGTTTTTGTAGCTGATACTTACTGCCATATGATAAGAAAGGTAACCTGGGACGGAAATGTATCCTTTTATGCTGGAACGGGAATATCTGGCAGCAACAATGGCGCAACAAGTACAGCAACATTCTCTTTTCCCAGAGGGATTGCTGTTGATTCAGCAGGAAATATCTTTGTGGCTGATACCGGCAATCACCTCATTAGAAAAATAACTCCTGGCGGCACTGTATCCACACTTGCTGGTTCAGGTACGGCAACCAGCACTGATGGAACAGGCACAGCCGCTTCTTTTAATCAACCCTATGGACTGGCTATAGCATCATCATCCGGAGATATTTATGTTGCTGATTATTTTAATCATAAGATCAGAAAAATTACTTCAGGCGGTGTTGTAACCACTTTTGCGGGTTCGGGTTCGGCAGGGAGCCTGGACGGCACAGGAACTGCCGCTCAGTTCAGCTATCCTCAGGGTATAACGATAGAGAATTCGACAGGGAACCTGTTTGTGGCCGATTCAAACAATAATATAATCCGGCTTATAACACCTTCGGGAGTTGTGACAACCATTGCAGGCACACCAGGGATTTCAGGGTCAACCAATGGATTGGGGACTACGGCAAGGTTTGGATCTATCCAGGGTATTGTGGTTGATGTTTTCGGAAACGTCTATGTTACCGATTATACTAACCATGTAATCAGAAAAGTGGTTCCATAAATGTTGTATTGTACAGGATACCCTCCGATGGTTCAATGAAATGGGGCACTATATTTAATTCAAAACCAGTGTATGGGCGCCGGAAACGACGCCCATACTTTTTTACAGATTTCCCATACCCCTGCTATTCACTTATATAATAGAATAAATATTTCATAAACCTTGAAAAACATGTTTAGATAAAAATTGATAAAAAAAATTTCAGGGTACGGCGGAGCGACAAAAAAAAGGGGTATCATTAAAAATACCCCTGCATTGTAAAACCAAATTAAGTCTAAATAAATTTATGGAACTATTTTCCGTATCTTGTGACTTCCTGAATCAGCCACATAAATATTTCCCAATGCATCAACCACCAATCCAACAGAAGAATTAAAACTCGCTGAATTACCCGGCCCATCAATACTCCCCGGTGTTCCCGATCCGGCAATGGTTGTCACTACGCCGGCAGGGGTCACTTTCCTTATGCATCCTCCATTGCCAAAATCTGTCACATAAAAGTTTCCACCTGAATCAATTGCTATACCCTGGGGTGAAGTAAATAATGCTGCAGTCCCTGTGCCGTCTGCATATCCCGAAGAAGATGTTGCTGAACCAACGAATGTTGAAACAACCCCGGCCTGGGTGATCTTCCTGATTTTATGATTACTAGAATCAACCACAAAAACATTATTTGATGCATCGACAGCAACACCCATAATCGTCTGACTAAATGTAGCCGTACTGGTAGCTCCATCGGCATTGCCGTAGGCCCCGGTCCCGGCAAAAGTTGTCACAACACCAGCCGGGGTAACCTTCCTTACTTTATAATTTTCACCCACATAGAGATTATCCGATGAATCTATTGCAATACTATAAGGAAAATTGAAAGATGCAAGGGTCCCAGTGCCGTCGGTACTCGTGGAATTAAAGTTACCAGCTAATGTTGACACAACCCCTGCAGGTGTTATTTTTCTAATCATATGATTTTCCGCAATGAAAAGATTGCCCGATGAATCAAATACAACGCCATTGGGCCGTTGGAACGACGAAGTGCTTGTGCTTGCGCCATTGGTATTAAACTGAATACCATTACCGGCATAGGTAGTGACAACCGTGGAAGTGGTTATCATCCGGATCTTATGGCCATAATAGTCTGAAACAATAAGGTTGCCTGAAGTATCCAAGGTGATTCCCCAGGGAGTATTAAAAGATGCGGCAGTACCGGTGCCATCGGTACTGGTTGCAGTACCTGAACCGGCAATAGTGGAAACAATTGCCGTTGTGCCCTTGACCGTGATGGTATAGGTTCCTTCATCTGAATCATTGTCTGTTATAGTAAGCACTGCAGACCGTGAACCCCTGGCCCCCGGGGTGAAGGTAACGGTGAAAGTCGTGCTTCCAGCTGCGGCTATGGTATTACTGATGCCGCTTGTGCTTATGGCAAAATCCGATGTATGGCCTGAAGTCATACTCGGGTTCGATAAAGTCAAACTCCCTGTTCCCAGGTTCTCAATGGTAAATGTCACGGCAGAGCTCGATGAGCCAAGATTTACCTGTCCGAAATTATATGCTCCATAGCCCGAAGACAAAGTTGTTGTAGCCTGTTTTACATTAATTTCAGGAATTGTAGTACCGGTATTATTCGTAGTACTTGTATCCTTTTTTGAATCACTTCCGGAACATCCTGCCATAAGAAAAAGGGAGAGGGTGAGACTGAAACCGTAGGTAAGTAATTTTTTCACGTTTGAATATCCTCCGTAAAATTTGATTTTTTTTACTAAAAATACCAGATTAAATTTTTATGCAATACAATTTTTGAAATATTTATCTTGCTCAGAGTAAAATAAATATTACAAATTGCCGAATAGACCATTAATAATTATTATGAAATCCTAAGTATTCTCACAATCCTTATCTTTCACTGGTTTGGATAAGGCCGATGCACTATATATTATCCTTATATCTCTTACATAATCAATTACATATACCTCCCATTACAGATATCAACATTGATTGATGGATAAGAGCCTTCATGGTTTCAATAATATATCGAATTATCCATACATTGTCATCAGACATAAGGGTAAAAGGATTGTAGGATTTTTATGATTATTCGTGTAGGTTTTTTCTGACAGGGGTACTACGTATAGGCTTGAACCAATCCTCAGCAATATCAGCCAGCATATTATTTAAATTCAAAAAGTGAATGGGGCAATGTACAGGTAACCTCTGTCCTTTTCCCGGCAACTGTTTTTATGGAAATGGAACCTCCGATTTTCCTGGCCCGGTATTCCATAATCCTTCTCCCGGTACCGGCCTCGTGGTCCCTTGTATCAGTACCGATGCCCACACCGTTGTCGGAAATCACTAGCTCATAATCGGATTTCCCCAATACCAGTGAAATACCGGCTTCCGTCGCCTTTGAATGCTTAATGATGTTCAGCACAGCCTCTTGAAGTATATAATTGAGATGCATACCCGATGTCCTGTCTGTTACGACGAGATGAGAGTCTGCATCGGTATGGCACTTTATATTGAATGATTCCTCCAGGAGCTTTTTCTTCTGCCCGATGGCCTCATGCAGATTCATGAACTTCAGGGGTTCAGGAAACAGCCCCTTCGATATGTTCCGTGTAAGATCTATGGCCTGGTTGATCTGTGTTTCCAGCCCCAGGGCATCCTTTAAAAGGGCTGGGTTCTTGATCTTCAAAAGTTTGATCAGGCCATTGCATCGGAAGGCCACATCCAGGAGAAAATGACTCAGTCCGTCGTGCAAAGCCATGGAAAAGATCCGGGAACCCTCCTCGTTCATTTCAAGAAACTCCTCCTCCATCCTGACCTTATCCGTGATGTCCCTGGCAATGAATACAATCCCCCGGGGATTGCCGTCGTTCCCGGCAAAGGGTGACAGGAGAATTTCCATGCACCGTTCCACGCCAGTCGTATTTTTAATGCGATATTCAAAAAAACTCCTCACACCGTTATGCGATTTCGCTAATCCTTCGATCATATTTTTTTCGGACACTTCATCGCACAGCCATTCCCCTTTCCTTTCCCCTTTTTTGCCGGGTAACATTCCGCCGAAAATATCCTGGAAGGCGTCATTTGCCGTCACGATCCTGTTCTTCCGGCTAATGTACGCTATGGAATCGTAGGAGGTTGTAAGAAGCTTCTTAAAGATGTTCAGGCTCTGCTCCCTTTTTTTCCGGATCCTATTTTCCTTTATCAATTCCCTTATTGATTTCTCATTCTCCCTGATGGTCTCCTCCATTTTTCTGCGCATAAACACTACGGAGATAAACATTGCCGTGGTCATGAATGCATAGGCGATAATGGCGCTTGCCCAGTTCCTCGCCCTGTAGGAGACCTCACCGAGAAAGGGCTCCAGGCGTATGTATCCGCTTACCGTTAGCCAGGCTATGAACACCATGGAAAGGATGCTGATAAAAAACATTACCAGTCCGGTCCGGATATTTAAGAGAATCCCTGAAAGTACAACAATCGCAGTCATAAAGTGGTCACCGTCGCCGGTAATCCCGCTGGCATAGAGCTCAGAAATGGCCACCAGGTAAAATATCATTAGGAAAACCGATACCCTCAGGCTGTACTTCATCGTTTTCAGAAATGCCGCAGAAGCTAACATGAGCACGCATGCAGCATAAAAAATTACATAATAGTGCCTTCCGTCATTAATCTGGTTGATGCTCCCGGCAGTTGCGGAAAAGAGGCTCAGGATGAAAGTCCCGTACAGGATAGCGTTCAGAATGGTAATACGCCAGTTATCCCCTGCGGGCCTGTTATCCTCAAAAATAAATCCTCTGACGATGCCTTTCCGCGGCTTCACATCATCCTGAGTATTCCTGAATATAGGTTTAATTTTTAGTAAATTTTTTTTCAACCGTATGAACATCCTGTTGTTATAAACAATTACATCTATGGAGTCAATCAGCAGATTGAAGCAATGTCTTATCAGGTTTTCATGACTGCTGGATGTAAGGAAATCCCTGACATGAAATGTCTGTTATTCTTTTTCTGGTGACCCGTTTTGAAACCACTTTATGGCATACTTCATCAGATCGCTGTTTGTTTCAAGATTGAGCTTTGCTCTGAGGCGGCTTTTATATGTATCAATTGTCTTTGAACTGAGGCGGAGTTTTTTCGATATCTCCCTGCCCGACGACCCTGCTGCGATGAACTCAAATACCTGTAGTTCCCTGTCTGAAAAGGAGAGAGGAGTCTCGGTGTCAGTTTCCCTTTTGCCCTGCAGTAAGATCACCATTTTTGCAAGTATTTCAGGATTAAAAAACACCCTGCCGCCCATTACTTCCCGGACTGCTGTAATGATCTTTCCCGTTAATTCCGATTTCATCACATATCCCGACGCGCCTGCCCTGGCAGCCCGTTCAGCGTACAGCTCCTCTTCCAGCATGGATATGGCCAGTATTTTCAAATCGGGATAACGTTTTTTCACGTTTTTTATTAAATCAATTCCCGAGTTGATTCCGTTGAAATTTAAATCCGTGATCAGCAGATCAGGCCCGCATTTTGCAATACCATCGATAGCTTCGCTGACGCTGCCGGCTGAACCGCATATTTCTAAATCCTTTTCATCGGAAAGAATATTCTTTATCCCGGCATATACTATGGGGTGATCATCGGCGATATATATTTTTATTTTTTTCATCGTATTATATATTAGCCATTTATACGTTACATAATCTATAAATTCAATTCATTCTGCTGGCATCATTTACTTTCTAACATATCAGCTGTATGGATTGAACAAATTTTTATAATCATACAAAATATTAACTATGTATATTTTCATCCATTGTTTCTTTTTTTGTCAAGCCCTTTTGATAAACTTATACCCACATTATAATTATATATTTATCCCCCCATCTCGAATATCCCCTTATCCCCCTTTCTTACACCCTTATCGAAGTCATATAACATGGGTTACTATGAAAAAACCATAAAATATGTATAGCAGCGGGGTTATCCTGTATCATCATAAAAAGTTCTTGCAAAGTACGATTATACATGATAATAAAAATCTGAGGAAAAATCATGGATTGGACCGATTTGCTGAATATCATAATATCAAGAAGATCCATCAGAAAATATCTGAAAAAAGATCTTCCCGGTGATATTATTGAAACTATCCTGGAAGCGGGCCGGTGGGCCCCATCGGGCCTGAACAATCAGCCATGGAGGTTCTCGGTTATCAGAAACACAGATGTAAAAAATAAGCTCTCCATTTTAACAAATTATTCAAGGATAGTAAAGGAATGCAATGTATGCATTGCCCTATTCTACGATGTAAGTTCAGGATACAACAGGGACAAGGACCTCATGGGAATCGGGGCATGCATCCAGAACATGCTCCTTTCCGCGCATTCGCTGGGAGTCGGTACAGTTTGGCTCGGTGAAATATTGAAGAGTAAAGCAGAGTTTGCCGCCATCCTCGGCATTGAAGACAATTACGAACTGGCTGCGGTGATTGCTCTTGGATATCCCGATGAATCGCCGAAGAGCAGCAGAAAAAGCATGGATACACTGAGGCTGAAGGATTTCCCGTAAAATTTCAATATGATAACTCTTTTACTGCATATAAACAACTAATGACACATAAATATTTTCTTTATCCAATATCTCTCATCCCGCTGTTTTTCCTCCTTACATCCGGCGCGTTGACTTCAAAGATAGATTTCAGAATATCCCTCCCCTCTGTTACAAAATCAGTGGATGGAAATTATGATGCCCGATTTACCGTACATTACAGCGGAGTAAAAATCGATTTTTTTTCTGATGTCCCTCTCTATATTTCAAATGATTCGATTATCATTCAGGGATTAATGTCTGATAATACATTCAGGGAAAAGGGGATTCTCAACAGTCAAATAACCATCGACCTGAATAATAACGGTACAGCGGAAGATGTATTCAAAGTTGTTTTCAGGGCAAATAGATATTTCATCGGCGATCAGCCCCTTGAAGTATTGATTTCGCCCTATAAATTCAGCAATTACCAGGTTTTATCATACTTCACTGAAAACCGGAATGTAAAGTTCAACAGGATTGGAAAAAACGGCATCCCCTTTACGCTTCATACAATAAACCTGAAAAACAAATCGGCAACAGTTGGGATAGGAAATAAAAATATTCCTTTGGCCCTCCTGGAGTTTCCAAATCCCGGCATACAGATTTTTGTATTGAAGATCACCGATTCTCTTTCAACAAAACCCTCCTTTTCCATAGCAGCAGGAAAAAACCATGTCCAGTATACCAATGAACCGGTTTTTGAAAGCCAGGGGGATGATATGGTTGCATCGGTGTGGGTTGTTGAAAAACTGGGCATCAATGAAAAAAATGAAACGACCTATACTATTCCTATAAAGAATATATCCCCGCCTTTTGCTGTACATGTTCTGGTCAATTTTTCAATGGAAAACGGGATCAGGCTCAGGACACAGCCCTCTATTACCATCGTTGAAAAATAATTTTTATGGAATATACAATACTAAAATGTATTATCGGATTTACTATTATTCTTTCAGCAATATCACTGATATATTTTAAGCAGAAAATTGCAGCGTATATTTTACTCAACAGCTTTTCCCTGGTCCTGATATTATCCTTCACCAGCCAATCTGTCCATGAACTTTATCCTGAATACTCCGGTGTACTGGTATATTCAGGACTTATTTTTTTCCCGCTTACCTTTACTTTACTGCTGTTGATTTTTTTTGATAAAGGCAATACTAACAGTTTTATCAAAGCAGCGGTTCTCTATATTCCATTTATCATGTTAATTTCCCTTCTCCATGAATCACCAGTCCTCATTATAGCTTTTCTTCATATTGCAAACTCTATCTTCGTTTTATCGGTAATATTTTCCAGCAGGCATTCCATAATTTCCAGGATATTCATTGCTCTGGTATCAACGAATATAATTCTTATTTCCATTTCGGTCATGGCCATGAAAGCCGGAATACATGGGCTCATTATTTCCGTGGTTATTACAGCAGCCCTTTCACACATACTACTGGCTGCAGATTTTTTCATCAGGGTAAAATCCCGTTTCAGTCAGGTTGATGATATGAATGAAGTCATCATGAAACTTAATCACCACATTGCACGGTTAAACCAGAGCAGCGACCAGATAAAAAAAATAATATCTGAAAAGGATATTGAAATTCTGCAGGCTTCACGGCACGCAAGTCTCGGCGAGATCACTACCGGGATTGCACATGAACTTGCCCAGCCCCTTACCGGGATAAAGATAATTGCCCAGAACCTGATTGATGACATTACCTATGATGAATTCTCCAGAATGGAGGCTGGCTCGGAATTGCTGAAAATATGTTCCCTGGTGGATAAATCAACATCAATTATCAACCACATCCGGAACTTTTCAAAAAAAAGCGGCTTTTCCATGAGGCTGGTTGACATTAACAAAGCGGTATTGAATGCTATAGATCTGATTAACCAGCAGTTGAAAGGAAAAGGAATTGAAGTTGTTTTTTTGCTGGATGATAATATCCCCGGTATGATAGGCGACAACCTGTCCCTGGAACAGCTTATCGTAAACATTCTCCTGAATGCTAAAGATGCAATAGTTGATAAAAAGAAAAACTTGCCCGATATCTCCGGTATGATTACAATCAGCACATCGTATAACAGCGGCAGGATAAAGATGGTCATAGCTGATAATGGAATTGGCATTCCAAGGGAAATCCTTCCGAAAATATGGTCCCCTTTCTTTACGAGCAAAAAAAGCTCCCATGGAACAGGCATCGGCCTCTCCATCAGTAAAAAAATTCTGAAAGCTCATAATGCGGAAATCGACCTTAAATCCGACGATACCGGGACAACCTTTACATTCAGTTTCCCGGCCCATGAAGAGTTTAATAGTTAGCAATGCCTCTACTATATACAGATTTATATATTAACATGTCCATGAAATAATCTATGGAAAAGAATTTTATAATGATCTGTAAAAATATAACCTATAAAATTCATGAATCCATAATAAAAATTTTATCATATTGAACATAAACTTTTATAACTTATAATCCTGGGAAAAATTTTATTTTTTCAGACTACTTTTTCTATTACCCTGTATTTGACATTTACTGGTAAGTTTGCGATCGAATTTCAAATTTTATTCAATTCATAGTATGCCTAAATTAAAGCGATTTAATACTATCTGTAAAATAAAAAGGCCCGAATTTTCATTCGGGCCTTTTATAATATGGTCAAGCCTCACGACTGATTAGTACTGGTCAGCTGAACACATTTTGTGCTTACACCTCCAGCCTATCAAACTTGTAATCTTCAAGTTGTCTTCAGTCCCGATAAATCGGGATGGGAAATCTAATCTTGGAGTTGGCTTCCCACTTAGATGCTTTCAGCGGTTATCCATTCCGAACGTAGCTACCCAGCTATACCGCTGGCGCGATAACTGGAACACCATTGGTTCGTCCATTCCGGTCCTCTCGTACTAAGAACAGATCCTCTCAAATATCCTGCGCCCACGAAAGATAGGGACCAAACTGTCTCACGACGTTTTAAACCCAGCTCACGTACCACTTTA
>VFJS01000069.1 GCA_009885955.1 Spirochaetia bacterium
ACGTAATAACACGCGACTCAAAGAGAATGAAGTACTATTTTCCAAAATTAAAAATTATATGCCCATAACTATCAAAATCGATTCTCAGTATTTTTTTCATGTTTTTTACATGTTGCCCATCGGGGAGCCTCTGCTAAAAATTTAAGTCAGGAGTCTGTTTTTCTTATTTATAAGCGGAAATTCCTGAAAAGGCGACGGCATGACTACTTTGTAATTGTCATTTTATCCAATAATTATTTAAGAGTTGTGTTTTTTCTCGAATTTCTGTAATTGTTTTTTTTGAATGGTGCAAGTTCATGCCAATTTCCTTCGCAACCGCAATTAAATCTTCTTCTGTAGGATTTTTACCTTCTCCGTTTATTGTTGTTGCATGTTCGCCGTTGATTGAACTACTGTAAGTTAAATCATATGCAGGTGATAATTTCCAACCATCTTGATAAATAAAAGAGAAATTTTTTGAATGATCATCCCTATTATGTGAAAAAACATTGAAACACATTAATTTAAACAATTTTTCTACCTCTTCGTAATTTTTTGTAAGTTTCAGTGTTAATTTCATTAAAATATTATAATCCAAATTTGGAATTCTATGAGTAGTTTCTAAAAGTCCACTAACAGAAACCATATGAATTTTTTCTCCTTGATTTCTGTCAAAACGCTTTATGCCAAAATATCCCGAACATCTTTTTGATTTAAACAATCTCGTTTCAGTCATTTCAATCCCACAATCTTTTGCAATCAAAGAGTACTGATATTCCATTTCTCCTGAATTTGGTATATCTTGTGACGAAGAAAATTTAACTATCCAGTCCTGATTATCTATTTTTGTAAGAATTTTGGGTCTTGCGCCGCCGGATGAACCGCCAGCAACAACAAGCTCATCCAAATTGTCCGAATAATCGGTGTTTAAAATATTTTCACTTTCAATTGCAAGTTTATCAAAGTCCAAAATTAAATCGGACTTCGTTAAGATGTTTTCGGGTTTATAGCTCAGCGCACCCATACCTGAAGTCCCGACAATTGAAAGTCTATTAATCGGATTCATTTCATCCGGGTTAATTTTATTTTTTAATAACATCCTATCGATAAGCAATCGCCCCCATCCATCGGGCAAACTATCATTGAATACTCCATAAAGTCCCTTAAAAGGATCAAGCTGAGGTATAAAAACTTTTTTTTCCAGAGGGAGTGAAAAAGGAGAAATTGAAAATTCATTCGCCAGCCACGTTGAATCATATTCAAACGCTACTACCTTTTGCCCCGTATCCTGATTTAATAATGCGAGCTTGCCCACTGAAGTTTCATTTAAATATACGCTCAAATAGTTATATAATTTCATTTATTTTTCTCTTTTTATAATTTCGTCAATTGAAGAATATTTTTTTTGCGAAAATAATTTTAAGAATTCTTCCGATGAATCGAGCGCAATTGCAATTTTTATCAAAGATTGTAAGGAAATTTGAGCAGTATTTTCGAATCTTTTAATTGAGCCAAAACTAACACCTGATTTTTTTGCAAGCTCAATTTGTGAAAGTTTTAGTTCCTTACGACGTTTTTTAACGTTTCCCATAATTATTTTGGAAAGTTCAGGTGGAGATTTTTGGTCTAATAGAAATCCATTCATAGATAATATATTATCCTAAATTGTTATTTTTAACCAATTGTATATAATATATTATACATAATAATCATGTAAAAGTCAATCTAAATTTTAAGGCAGAGTACATAAATCTTTTTATTTGTCATGAAAATTGATTCCGGGAAGATGCTTTGTGTATCTTGAATAGAGGCTGTATAAAATACATTCTGGTTTTTAAGGCTTTCCGGGATCTATTTTTCTCATTTATTTGTGCAGATTCCACTATGAAAATTTTATCTTTACTAAATTTCATGAAGTATTACTCTTACTCACTAGAGGTAATACTTCATGCGAATAACAAGCAAAGGCCAGGTTACAATACCGCGGGAAATCAGGGAGAAATATAAGATTCTGCCTCATACAGAGATTGAATTCTTAGAAAAAAACGGCAGGGTATATATTGAAAAAAGCAATCCCAAAAATATCAATTCAAATCCTTTTGCGAAAGTCCGGGGAAAGGCAACATCGGGCCTCAGCACTAAAGAAATCATGAAATTAACAAGAGGATAAGATGGCCGCAACACTGGTTGATTCAAATATCCTTATAGATATATTTTCCGACAATCCGAAATGGTCTGACTGGTCGTTGACCCAGCTCTCCCTGATTTTTTTATCGGCGCACACGCATCCGTAATGGACTGGAACGTAATAACACGCGACTCAAAGAGAATGAAGTACTATTTTCCAAAATTAAAAATTATATGCCCATAACTATCAAAATCGATTCTCAGTAATTTTCATGTTTTTTACATGCTGCCCATCGGGGAGCCTCTGCTAAAAATTTATATCACAGGTATATGACGAAAGTTAATGAAAAAATTTTAAGACTGAGTGCATAGATTTGCTTTTTTGTCATAAATACGCAGTTTCTGATAACCTTTATTCTGGTCCGTTCTGAAGCTGTCGTCTGCTAACTGGTGAAAGTCCAGTCCCGATAATTGCCAGAAAGTCGGGTAGCTATCCTCGGATGC
>VFJS01000070.1 GCA_009885955.1 Spirochaetia bacterium
GGAAGACTGTACTCAATATTTCAAATAATACGGCAACAAAGAATTTGTATGAAAAAATAATGGAAAATCTACCAAAGACTGCTTAAATTTTTGAGCAATTGAGGTATAAGATAAACCATTCCAAAATGGTATCAATATCCAAATTCCATATGTTTGCATAAAAAAGTTTTTAATAGAATTATCTTCAATTGAAACATCAATAATTTCTATATCAATATAATAGTCATAATTTATCGAATTTATTCTTTTAAAATATTTATTATTATAATCAGAAAACATTACAATAAATTTTTTAAAAATTGGATTTGAAATATAATTATAACCAGCACGATTGAAGTTAATATTTTTTATGAAAAATTTATTTTTTGGGATAATGTTTTTTTCATATAACTTTTTAATATTATTACCTGGACTTATTTTCATAGCTGTTGAACAATTAATAAATATAAATAATAATATAATTAAAATTTTGTTCATATTTCTATCCATGTTAAAATATTTTTAGCATTGCGCCTTCACGGTAGGACTGCCAGTTACCCGACAGCCCCCGCACAGATCCCGGCGTGCGGAACTACCGCACCGGGCTCCTCAGAATTATTCGCTTCCGCAATCCTGCTAAGTCACAGGACTTTGCTATTCTCCTCAGTGAGGTTTGCCTGTATTGTCCGATCCTAAATGTCCGGTACAGGTTTCCTTTGTGGACTACATAATTCCGTCAGCGCCTTCCCCATGCAGCCGGCTCTCCCGTCCCCGAAGTACTATGAGCTGATCCGACTCCCCATAAGCCTTCAGTCGTCCTCTTTTTCGATTGGATAGACTTACCTATTTCCATAGGAGCTGATAGGGTCTCCCAAGTTCCTGACGTTTCTCTACATACATGCCATGTTCTATGACCCCGACAGTCTTCTGTTATACTCGCCAATCACGCATACCAGAATATTGGCTTCTGCTGCGTTAAAAGCATTGCCGCCTGCATTTCCCATTTTCATGGGGCTACTATTTACGGGGCTCAATGTACTTCAAGGAGTGCGGTCTCCCTTATGGCCTATATGCGACCCTCAGGATGAGGGAAGTGCAGACGCTGCCAAGGATGGCAGAAAAGCTTCTGCGTTCCCTGTGTACGCTTCGTGTGACTGTTACCAGTTTCCACGCAACACTCGGTATGGGTGAGTGGCTGGCTCTTACCCAGCAGGGACTTACACCCTGCAAGAAACGCCAAGCTTTGCTTGGCGCACTAACGTTCCCAGCGTAGCCGTCGTTGCCCTGGGATGTGAATATTATATGTCAGAAAAAGAGTAGGGAAATCAAATGTTTTTTGAGCTCAATAATTGGCAATGAGCCGCAGCCCAAGCGCGGTACTCCGCGCGCAGTAGCTACGCTGTGTTATATGAATTCAAAACGCCGACCACTAATTATTTCATGCAATGACAGTAGATTTAATTTCTTTGTATGTATGAATTTTATTTAATTCTTTAGATAATAACTTTTTTTCCTCTTCTAAATCGTAATCGTTTTGAAGGCCAAGCCAAAATTCTGCTGAAACATTAAAAAATTTACTGAATCTTAAAGCAGTATCTGCAGTAATTCGTCTTTTTCTTTTAACTATTTCTGAAATTCTGGTCTGAGGTATATTTGTTTCTTTTGCAAGACGATATGCCGTTAAATGCAAAGGTTTTAAAAATTCTTCCTCAAGAACTTCACCAGGATGGATATTAGGTAACTTTTTCATAAAAACCTTCTATTTGTATTAATGATAATCAATGATCTCAACTTTGTAACAATTTCCATTATCCCATACAAAACAAATTCTCCATTGATCGTTTATTCTGATACTATGTTGATTTTGTCTATTGCCTGTAAGTCGTTCAATTCTATTCGATTTTGGGATACTTAAATCGCTTAATGAATTAGAATTATTTAACATTCTTAATTTTCTTCTTGCATGATGTTGAATATCATGAGGTAATTTCTTTGAAAATTCACCATTCCATATCTTTTCTGTTTCTTTAGAATTAAATGACTTAATCATTAATCAATAGTAACGAGTAACGTTAGCAATGTCAAGGAAAATTTGCATTTATAAAAAATATTTTATGCAACCGGAATGGCAGAAGATTAAAAGGCGTTTTGATTTCATAGTCACGGTAGAACCGCCGGTTACCCGGCGGCCCCCGCACAAATCCCGGCGTTTGGAACTACCGCACCGGGCTCCTCAGAGATACCCGCTTCCGCAATCCTGCCAAATCACAGGATTTTGCTATTCTCCTCAGTGAGGTTTTCCTGTATTATCCGGTCCTACATGTCCGGTACAGGTTTCCTATGTGGACTACATATCTCAGTCAGCCCCTTCCCCATGCGGCCGGCTCTCCCGTCCTCAGA
>VFJS01000103.1 GCA_009885955.1 Spirochaetia bacterium
TGCCTTATGCAAAAACGGAAGAAGAAATGAGGGTTTTGCTCCCGAATGTTATTGATGTTGAAATTATTCAAGAATTTCGGAAGGGTGCAGGTAACTGAACGCTTACATAGCATTGACATATAGCATTTAATATACACCAAATTTATGACAAATAAAAAGATTTATGCACTCTGCCTTAAAATTTTCAGCGGAATATGAGTTGTTTGCGAGGAAGGTATTAATTTAATTTTTTTCTGCCCAATGGTAAATTATCTTGACAAATATCTCATTTCGAGATATATTTATTTCAATGAGAGTTATATCATATAAAAGAAAAGTAGAATTCAGCACCAGGTATCCTGAAAGCCGCATTCCACTTAATTCCTGGTATAAAATAGTTTCAAGAACAGACTATAATTCTATCGCAGAGCTGAAAAGAACATTTCCAAGTACAGATTATGTTGATGGATTATTTGTTTTTAATGTTGGCGGTAATAAATACAGGTTGATTGCGGCTATTCATTTTAATACAAAAATGATCTATATAATGCATGTTGTAACACATGGGGAATATAATAAAAACAAATGGAAGGTGTAAATAGTATGGCAAGCGCACTATTAAAAAAAATTGAACCAACATGGTCTTCTGTTTCTTATGTTCTTTCCGTTCCTCACACAAAAAAAGAGTATAAAAGGCTGTGTGCATTACTTGATGAACTTGTCGATGAAGTGAAAAGTGATTCAAAACATCAACTTGCATCCCTCATGGAGACAATCGGTATTTTAGTGGCCAATTATGAAGATAAACATTTTAAAATTGATAATTCATCACCAGCATCAGCTTTAAAATTTTTAATGAATGAAAATGGTTTGAGCCAGTCAGATATCAGAGAGATTGGTTCTCAAGGTGTAGTTTCAGAAATACTAAATGGCAAAAGGAATTTGAATGTGCGTCAAATAAAAGCGTTGGCGGAAAAATTTTCTGTATCTCCATCGGTGTTTATCATTTAGGAAAATCCCTTCATAAATGATAAAAAAATACCCCGGAAATGATAATTAGTTCCACCAGTATGGGACATATAGAATTATATCAGAAACTGCATATTCATGACAATAAAGCAAATCTATGCACTCTGCCTTAAAATTTGTTCCTTGTTCCCATCGTCGTCCCTCCATAAAACCATAAAATATTTTGGTGGGATTATGGCATAAATCTCGATTCATGAGAAGATGGGGTTAATGGAACGCTTACGTTTAATCTCTGATTTCACTTATAATATTTGACATATGCTACTTTCCCATGTTTAATTTTCTGTATTTTGAGGAATATTCTTCCCTGACGAAAAATCCTTCCTTTTGCTGGCCGTGGGCCGTATAGCTGATTTTCGCCTCCCTGTTCCCATCAATGAATTGAAGATAAAAATTTTCTCCTGCACGGTTGCTGTCCGGCTTTTCATGGCTGACATTATAATAAATAGTGCTGCATGTGACATTACTGCCGGATTTTTTGCAGTTTTCGATGACGTAGACAACTGTATCCTGGATAAACGCTATCGTCAACAGCGGGAGGTACTGTTTGTTTGATCCACCGATATTTATGTGCATGTGGCGCCCGTAGTAATCGAGAATGGCCCGGCCTCCCCACTCCCCTTCCTGGAGTAGTACCCATTTGCCGGAAATTTCAGAAATGACCGGGATCTCATGAATGGTTCGGAAAAGATACTCCCTGGAAAGAAATCCGCCGAATACCCAGCCCTCTTTCCCGTCATGAATGATCTTTGTCCATTTTCCGCTTGCGCCGGAGATCATGAGCGTCTCTCCCACTTCCTCAAGGATTTTTACCTCATCCTTGCTCGGAATGACAGTGATTATTTCACCGTCGGTTGATGGCTTCCCCCGCATCCTGAGGCCGTCTTTGTTTGAGACCCAGGCGCTGGTATAATTGTCCATGCTAAACCTGTCATTTTCAAAGACCCCCTGGAGCCTGGTCCCGTCGCTCTTTACAAGGATCCCTTTCCCATGCATCTTGTTGTTCCTGAAGCTTCCGGAATATTTTGTGGTTTTTTTGGTAATCGTGTTTATTATGGCAAGTTCGCCGGTCCCATAAAACGTTGGATCATGATCACCACTTTTGAATTCGCCTGAATATCTGACCTCTTCATTGCTTTTGAACGCATTGAGGTAAAGTTCCCCTTTCCCTGCAATCAACCCATTTTTGAAATCACCGGAATAATCAAAAGGCTCATCCGTTTTTCTTTTCGTACCTATTAATTTCCCCTTCCCATGGTAGTGGCCATATTTAAATTCACCTGAATATTGGATAGTCTGTTTTGTCTTGTCGTTCGTTATGGTTAAATCACCTTTCCCGTCATATTGGTCATATTTAAAATTCCCTGAATAATGGGAAGACTCGTTGGGTTTTATGTATTTTAAGGTTAGCACACCTTGCCCGTGCTTTTGCCCATCCTTCCATTCTCCATTGTAATCAATGACGGTGAATCCGGTCTTATCGACATATCTCCCATTCCCATGATACTTCCCATTTTTCCATCCGCCGCTATAGTATCGCGTTGAACTGTAAATATACATGCCGGTGCCGTTCGTACATTTACCGCTGTAGCACATTTTCCAGTTCTCCTTTTTTTCAAGGGCCTTCTCAATAGTTATGGTCCCGCATTTGACTACAAGCAACATGAGAAATAAAGTAGATATGATCTTCATTGTCTTACCTCCCTATGTTTCATCTTTAAAAAAAAGGTCTCGGTTCTTCATAACTTGATTTTAATATATGGAAATTCCACAAATAAATGATAAAAACTGATCCCGGAAAACGTTAAAAAACCAGGAAGTATTTTATACAACCATATTCAAGAGAGTAGGGTCAGGAGATGGCGCCGTTGGCATCACCCCGGTTTCCATCACCTGCCACATCAAACCGTGCATGCAGTTTTCCCGCACACGGCTTTCCGACAA